>NZ_JCADBK010000003.1:0-563735 GCF_059358955.1 Nonomuraea sp. CX421
CGTCTCTTGTCACATGGATCTCACCCGCACCACAGCATGGGCTAGATCACCCGCACACCATCTCCCTGGACGTGAACAATGCTTTCGTAGACGAGGCCGACGAATGAACGGGCTCCGCGTGGGGTGCAGCCTGGAAACAGTTCGGCGTAATTCCTTGATCGTGCAGCACGCGGTAGTGCGTGGAACGTCAAAGGCGCTGTGCGGCGAGGCGATCCGGCTCATCATGATCGACGATTGGCATGTGCCGTTCGTGCCTACTCTCGCGAGCGCCTGCGAGGAATGCGTACGTGTGCTGGCCAGCCGTATGCGTTCCTAATCCTGGCCTGACAAGACTTGGCTCAGCCGGTACTGTGCTTATGCGGACAAGCACAAGAGTGAACGGACGGCCAACCATGAGCATGGACTTCGCCCCTCCGAAGTATGCCCAGGTCATGAGGGCGATTCAGGAGCGGATCGAGTCGGGCGAGTACGCGCCTGGCGACATGCTGCCGTCCGAGACACAGTTGGTCCGTGAGCTGGCTGTGGGGCGCACCACGGTGGTACGGGCGCTACAGACGTTGGCCATGCAAGGGTGGATCGAGCGAGAGCACGGGCGCGGGTCGTTCGTGAAGGGCCGACCGGAGAGCGAGGCCGAGACCGTACGACCTGGCCTGTCGGCTGCGGAGCAAGGGGAGACCTCCGACAGTCTCGTTGAGGTGACGCGCGTTCCGGCGCCTCGGCATGTAGCGAAACTGCTCGGGGTCGCCGAGCGTACGCCGGTGATCGTCCGTAAGCGGGTGGCCCGTCAGGCCGGCCTCGTTTCGGCGGTGGAGACCGTGTGGATCCCGCTGGAGATCGCGGTGGGCACCGACCTGGACAAGCCCGAGCCGCTGCGTGGAGGTATCCGGCGGCATCTCCAGGGGGTCAAGCATGTCCGCTTCGATCGCATCACCGAGCGGCTGTCTGCTCGCAAGCCGACCAAGGACGAGGCCGAGTTGCTGGGTTCGTCCAATCCGGTGCTCGGTGTGACGGCGATCGTGCATGACCCTGCGGGGGCTGCGCTGCTGGCCATGAGCCTTGTGCTGCCTGGCAGCCTGCATGAGCTTGAGGACATCTACCAGGTCCGGTAATTCTTACCGCGCCACTCCGGCTCAACCACTTGTGCGGACGAGTGGCGAGGCCTTACTCTCAACTCATGCGGACAAGTGGACGAGCGAACAAAGGGCTTGTCGCCGCAGACGAGAGGAACACCATGGCAATCCAGGGCCCCATCCCGATCGGCTTCGACCAGGTCTTCCCGCACGGCTGCTACCTCGTGGGACAGATCGAGCAGGTCAAGGACTTCGACGCCTCGACCAACGGCAGGACCGTCTACGCCAAGGACAAGACGACCGGTGAGCCGGTCTGGCAGGTCCCGGTGATGGACGGCGACCCGACCGTCAAGGCGTCACAGAAGACGGTCGCGGTCAAGCTCCTGTCCTCGACCGAGCCCGTCCCGCCGCCGGGCGTGGCCGGTGTGCCGATCACTCCCGTCGAGTTCGTCGGAATGACCGTCACGCCGTACGTCTCCCAGAGCGGGCGGCTGGCCTACTCCATCCGTGCCACGGGGATGCGCCCGCCGCGCACCAAGCAGACTCCGGCCGCCAAGGAGACGGCGGCGTGAACCACGACCCGTACACCTACGTCACGCTGACCATGGCTCAGGCCAAGGCGCCGCGCCTGGACGTCTCCTTCCACACCAGCGACATCTGGATCCGCGCCAGCGTGATCGACCAGCGTCGCCCCTACCTGACGTTCAGCACGTCGGAGGCTCAGGTCTCCTTCTCCACCACCGGCCTCGGCCCGGTTACCGCCGGAGATCTCGCCACCGCTCGCACGATCTTCAAGGCCGCCGCTCAGTACCTCGCCGACTGCGAGCGCCTGCACGCCCAGCAGCCGGCCACCGGCCAGACGGCGGCCTGACACGTAAGGCGGGGCCGCCAGAAGAGGCAACTTCCGGCGGCCCCTGATTTCTCCCTGATCTCACTCACGAGAGGTTCCAAGGATATGTTCAAGCGGCTGCCTGGGGACGAGGCGCGCAACCTCGTCACCACCACGCCCGACACGGCCGTCGTCTTCCGCCCGGCCGTCGTACAGACTCCCGCCATCCTGACCCTGATCATCTTCACCTGGCGCGTCCTTACCGGTTGCGTCCGGCTCGTCTGGCGGCACCCCGTCGCCACACTCATCACGATCACTCCGGGCGCGCTCACGCTGGCCTGCGGCTGGCGGACCGCGCTCTTGCTCCTCACGCCCGTCCCGACCGGACTCCTCGCCTGGGCCATCACCGACCGGCAGAGCTTCACTCGCCTGGTCAGCCTGCGGCTGCTCGCCTGGTGGCGGCTGACCTGGATCTACCGGCGACACTGGCAACCCGTCATGATCGTCTCCGGTCTCGGACGGCACCTGTGGGGCCGCGACTACCTACCGCGCCTCGGCAAGGTCACCTGCACGGCCTGGGCCGACCTCGTCAGCGTTCGCATGCTCAAGGGACAGTCGGTCAAGGACTGGGCCGATCGCCTCGACCACCTGGCCCAGGGCTTCGGTGCGGCGTCATGCCGGGTGACGCTAACGAAGGGCGGCCACCTGATGCTCACCTTCCCAAGAACCGATCCACTGGCCGTGCCCTTGGCGGCGCTTCCGCTGCCCGAGACGCCGACCGTGGGGCCGGTCGAGGTCGGTAAACAGGAGGACGGGCGGCCGTGGCTGCTCAAGGTGCACGGCACTCACGTCCTGGTCGCGGGCGCCACCGGTGCCGGCAAGGGCTCGGTCATCTGGTCCACGATCCGCGGGCTGCTCCCGGCCGTGCGGGCGGGCCTGGTGGAGATCTGGGCGCTCGATCCCAAGCTGATGGAGCTGTCCTTCGGCCGCGCCCTGTTCGGTGATCGGTACGCGGCCACGCCGGAGGACTGCGCCGACCTGCTGGAGCAGGCCGCCACGGTCATGCAGAAGCGCGCGGCCCGCTTCGCCGGTCTCCAGCGCTCCCACACCCCCACTGTGGAGGACCCGTTCGTCCTGGTGGTGGTCGACGAGGTGGCGTTCCTGACCGCCTACCAGGCCGACCGCCAACTCAAGCAACGCATCTCCGCAGCGCTCGCGACGCTCACCACTCAGGGGCGCGCGGTCGGCATCGGCGTCATGGCCGCACTCCAGGACCCGCGCAAGGAGGTCATGAACATCCGCAACCTGTTCCCCGACAAGATCGCCCTGCGGCTGGACGAGTCCGAACAGGTGGACATGGTCCTCGGCGACGGCGCACGCCAACGCGGGGCACTCGCTGATCACATCTCACCCGTGCCCGAGCTCGGGGCCGGTGTCGGCTTCGTGCGGCTGGAGGCCTCGCCCGATCCGATCCGGGTCCGCGCCGCCTATGTCTGCGACACCGACATCCGCGACATGGCCGCTACCTTCGCCGCCGGAAAGGACGCTGCCTGATGAAGGTCTGCTTCCACGGTACGGCCGAAGAACTCGAACTCGTCGCGGGCCGCCCTTTCATGGTCCTGCTCACCCATCGCGGTCTTCCTCGGCTGCGTGTCTTCGCGCTGCGCTATCCCCGGACGCTCAAGCACCCGTACAACGGCCTGTTTCGGCTCTGCGCCGACCTGACGGAGGACGAGGGGAGGGACCATGGCTGACCTGCCCCGCGCTGTGCGGCAGGCCATGCCGCTGGCCCGTGAGGTGGCCGTTGAGGTCGCCAAGCAGTACGGCGTGTGCATCCGGCCCGTCCCGCTCAAGCGGCTGGACACCCACACCGGCCGTTGGGAAGTCGTGGACGTGCCGTGCGGGGCGACCTTGGACGCCAAGTGCTCGTCCTGTGCCAAGCGCAACCGCCAGCTCCGCAAGGCGCAGTGCCGGGAAGGCTGGCACCTCGACCATGAACCCGCCATCACGCCCGACGAGGCCAACGACGATCAGCGGTGGCTGGTCGAGTTCCGTGCCGACCTGCAAGCCCGGCGCGATGAGGTCGCCGCGCTCGGCGAGGACACCGCCGACTGGGATGCCGCGATCGAGAGCGTCGATGCCGAGATCAACGAGGCGGGCATGCGCGGCAATGTCCTCGGCCGGACCGTCCCCAAGCGGACGCGTTCGACCAGGCGACGTCAGGACGCGGCGAACCTGCCCAAGCGCAGGATGACCCCGACGACCGTAGTCGTAGGTGTCCGGGTCGAGCTGGACGCCGTCACGCACCTTGCCGTACGAGGGCAGGGTGAGCGTGACGAACAGCGACGGCCGGTAGACCTTCCCATCGGAGGAGGCGAAGGTCCGCCCGAGCCCGCGGGCCGCTCGGGACGCGCTGCACTTCTCCAAGCTCGTCGATCGGTTCGTGCAGAACCTGCGCCGGGTCGCGGGCTACGACGTGCAATACTTCGCCACGGTCGAGCCTCAGAAGCGGCTCGCGCCGCACCTGCACATGGCGATCCGCGGGACTCTTCCGCGTGCGGAGGTCAAGCAGATCGCGGCGGCCACCTACCACCAGGTGTGGTGGCCACAGGTCGATGAAGTCCGCTTCGACGGCGATCACCTGCCCGTGTGGCAGGACGGGGCCGGCTACCTCGACCCGGCAACCGGTGAGGTCCTGCCCACCTGGGAACAGGCCCTCGACCAGCTCGACACCGACGAGCACGCCAAGCCCCTGCACGTGATCCGCTTCGGCGACCAGGTGGACGTCAAAGGCGTGCTCGCCGGAACCCCCGACGCTGACCAGTGCATCCGCTACCTGTCCAAGTACCTGACCAAGAGCCTCGGCGACACCCTCGACACCGACAACCCCGCCCAGCACGACCATGCCGCCCGGATGGTCGAGGCCCTGCGCTACGAGCCATGCTCCCCGGCGTGCCCGAACTGGCTCCGCTACGGCGTCCAACCCAAGGGCGCCAAGCCCGGCATGGCTCCAGGCCGCTGCCGCAGCAAGGCCCACAAGCCCGACCACCTCGGCTACGCGGGCCGTCGCGTCCTGGTCTCGCGCAAGTGGTCCAACAAGACCCTCGCCGAACACCGCCAAGACCGCCGTACCTGGGTCCTGGAAGCCCTCGGCCAGCGCGACGAGACACCCGACCCACACCGCTACCTCTGGAAGCCCGTCCCGGCCGGAGACGCCAACGTCGCCCCCCTGTCCCTGCGCCTCCTCCGATCCGTCGCCGAACGCCAACGATGGCGCGCCCACATGGACCAACTCCAAGCCCAAGCAGAGGGCCAAGATCCCCCGGCAATCGGCCACATCGGGAGGGCGGCATGAGGCAGAAGGACGAACTCCTCACAGTCGCCCAGGTCCTCGACGAACTCGGCGGCGTCTCCCGCCGCACGTTCTACCGCTGGCGCGAGATCGGCAAGGCACCGGAAGGCATTCGTCTCCCGAACGGTGAACTCCGCATCTACCGCAGCGACCTCGAACGCTGGCTCGAATCCCTCCGGAGCGCGGCATGACCACCTCTTACCACGTGAAGTTCTGGGAGATCCGCCCGAACAAATCGGCGGCGAAGTCCGGTAAGACGGTCTCGTACACGGTGCGTTGGACCGTGGCCGGCCGCGAGAAGTCCAAGACCTACGAGAAGTCCGCACAGGCGAAGAACTGGCTCTCTGACCTCAGGCAGGCCGCCAAGAACGGAGAGCCGTTCGACATCGAGACCGGCCTTCCCGTCTCCATGATCAGGGCGAAGGAGGCACGCACGGTCTTCGACTTCGTCAGGGCCTACATCGAGATGAAGTGGCCTCACGCGGCTTCCAAGAGCCGGGACAGCGTGTCCGACGCCCTGGCCACGGTGCTCCCGGCTCTGACCAAGGAGACTCCAGGCCGACCTGATGCACAGACCCTCCGTCGCGCCCTTCGGAAGTACGCCTTGTTCCCGGAGGACCGGCGGCCACCGGCACCCCTAAACATGACAAAGGCCCTCCGCTGGATGGAGTCCGCCTCGCTCAGCGTGCAAGATCTGAACGAGCCCAAGGTGCTACGTCCCGCGCTCGACGCCCTGGCCCTGTGTCTCGACGGCACGAAGGCGGGTGCCAACACGGTCAAGCGGAAGCGGGCCGTCCTTCACCATGTGCTGGAGTACGCGGTGGAACTGGAGGAACTACCGTCCAACCCGCTCCATCGGATGAAGTGGTCGCCTCCCAAGACGACCGAGACCGTAGACCCTCGCGTGGTCGTGAACCCTCGCCAGGCTCGCGAACTGCTGACCGCAGTGACCTACGTCGGCAAGCGCGGGAAGGGCCGGCCGGGGCGCGGACAACGCCTCATGGCCCTGTTCGCCTGCATGTACTTCGCTGCCCTCCGGCCTGCTGAGACGGTGAGCCTGTGCCTGGACGACTGCCACCTCCCTGCGAAGGGCTGGGGGCGGCTCACCCTCGACGTGTCCCGTCCCGAGGTCAACAGGCAGTGGACCGACACTGGAGACGCCCATGAGCAACGCGGGCTCAAGCATCGCGGAGCTAACGACGTCCGAGTGGTCCCGATCCCGCCCGAACTCGTCAAGATCCTTCGGCAACACATCGCAGAGTTCGGCGTGGGTGAAGACGGTCGGCTCTTCCGCAGTGAGCGCGGCGGCGTGGTCGCCTCAACGGCCTACACGGAGGTCTGGCAAAAAGCCCGGACACTCGCGCTCACTCCGGCCCAGGTCGCCTCTCCCCTGGCTCAGCGACCGTACGACCTGAGGCACGCGGCGGTCTCACTCTGGCTCAACGGCGGCGTCCCAGCCCCCGAGGTGGCCGCGCGGGCCGGTCACGGCGTGGACGTCCTGCTCCGCGTCTACGCCAAGTGCATCGACGGCCAACAGGACATGGTGAACCAGCGGATCCAAGACGCGCTGATCGCGTGACCCGTGCCTGGCAGAACCACAGGGCTCCGGATCATCTCCGGGGCCCTTCGGCTTGGCCGCGTATTTGCCGTGGCCGTTCCGGAGAGACGATCAAGGTCTGAGCGCTTCTGAGAAAGAGCATCCTTCGCCGGATCGTTCCACCTGCGACACGCCTCGAACGATCCCTTAAACCTCTACAGCCGAGGGTAGGCAGAGCGACGCGGGCATCCCCTCGGCAAGCGCTTGACCTCTGCCTTTCGGCCGACGGCTTACGGCTTCACTCCGCAAGGCATGCCGACACCAAGATTCACGTTGGCCTCCCCCATCGATATCCCGGTCTATATCGTGGTGGAACGATCGCATGGAGGTGTTGCGCACCTCCAGGGACTCAAGGATGCCCGTGTCAGAAGACGACGACTTTTCGCGATACGAGACTCTCCGCGGTCCACAACCGCAACCTACCCGTCAACCCAGGCCGCCACGAAAGGCTCCGCGCCCCAGGCGCCCTAGCCCCGCCGAGCGGCAGGCTGCCCTCATACAAGAGGTGAACCTACTGGTCGGACAGTACGGGTGGCGACAGCTCGCAACGCGGCGCGGCCTTCGCAAGTACGAGACCCTCTTGGCGCACGGTCAAATGATCAGTCATGGGCTACATGCACAGCTCACCATTTTTACCTGCGGCCTCTGGGGCTTATTGGTGTGGTGGTGGCTGCCTCTCGTCACAAAGAAGTACGAGGAAATGGTGGTCGGCGTAGACGAGGCTGGTGTCCCCTACCACCAGCCGGTCGTTCGCCGACCACGTAGGTAGACAGGGATCAGACTCGCCCGATCGTCAGGGACTGGCGCCACTCCAAGGCTTCAGGCTGTTCGATGTACTCGAGCAGATGCTCAGAGTCGAGGCGTTCTAGCATGCTCCCCACTTCGGCAGGAGTGGCGTAGAAGAACTCCCGCCGATGGTTGACCTTGTTGACGCGCCGATCAGTCAGTTCCTGATGCAAGCGTTGTTCCAGCCCAACAGCGTCCTGGCTGAAGATCAGCGCATGAGTGTCGAATCTAAAGGGCACTGAGGCGTCGCCAAGTTCGCGGACTCGCTCATTTGGGTCGAGTCGTCTGGTCAGGCCGATCTTGACGACACCTTCTCCGAACGCTCCGATATTGGAGATCACATACACGTACCCAGCTCGGATGTTGGCCTCGCGAGCTTCGACATCTTCAAGCGCGGTTCCGATCTCCTCCAGCTTGGCTCGCAATGTGGCCGCTCCCTGCTCGTCACCCCTAGCCAGCAGCTTGGCCAGCGCGGCTTCGTGATGGGCCTGCTCTTTGAAGAGTCGTTCCTTCTCTCGCTCAAGTTCACGCTGAGCTCGTTCGTTCTCGCGCTGTCTTTCCCGCTCGGCTCGTGCTGCTTCCTTCTCCTCCTCCAGTTTCGCCAGATGATCAGCCGTAAGGCGGATCTCACGGACGCGCAGGCGGTGGTAGTCGTCGGTGATGTAGATCCCCATCGAGGCGCCAAGCTTGACGATGCTCTCGCCGGCCTTCTGGAGGCGGTCCAGAGCTGTCCTGAGCCGGTGAGGGCGCAACGTACGAACGCAGTTGTCCGCCTCGATGTTGTAGGCCCGCAGCATAATCTTGGAGAAGTCCCGAACCTGGCGAGCACCCTCGGTACGTGAACCGTTGACATGCCAGTTGTCACCGCCAGCTACCGACCTGCCGCTCTTGGTCATCTCCTTGATGTCTGTCTTGATACGTTCCAGTTCGCTCTTGTACGCGGCTGCGTTCTCCAGAGGGTGCTGGTATATGTAGACACCCGCCTCTTGCATGATCGCCAGTTCGTTGACTTCCACGACCTGGGCACGTAGCTCAGCCAGCCGCTGTTCCTCCGCCTCGATGAGCTGGCGCAGGTTCGCGAGGTAGTTCTCCAGCACCACGGCCTCTGCTGCCGCAGCGGGCTGAGGCGCTTCCTCTACCCATAGCTGCCATCCTGGCGGAGGCGGTGGCCACGTCGGGTCGGGACGCCATCCGGGAGGAGGTGTCCATCCAGCGGGCGGGGCAGGCCAGTTGGGCGGGGGGTTATAGCGCACAGCCATAGGCACCTCGTGGTCCGAACGATGTCCATCGCACGTTACCGAGACATGAGCGAGCCCATGCACCAAGTTCTCAGCAGATACAGCGGACGCAGTGATCCCTTGGGTTCGGGCTGTAAGAACAACATTGGATCCTGCCGCCCGACAGCGCCCTGGTGCAAGCAGACCGTCCTTCGGTTGGCAACCAACCTCGGACTCTCACCCCTCCGACAGAACAGACCGGCCCTTCGGCTTGGCCGCGTACCGACCGTGACCGTTCCGGATCATGGGTGCCGACCAGGGGAAACACGCCATGATCCATTCCGGGTATATTCCGGGACCAGCGACAAACGGCCGCTCAGGGCTGCCCACGGCTGCGTACCCCTGAAAAGCAGAAGAGGCCCCGAAGGGCCTCTGAGCTGCACTTACTGCGTGTGGCAGGTGCAAGGTTCGAACTTGCGTAGGCTGAGCCGACGGTTTTACAGAGCACTGTCTACCGAGCCATCCAGTAGGGCCTGACCTGCAAAGATCTCCCTCGCACAGCTGGCCTAACCGTCATGCCGACGCGCATACGACGCACAAAGACGCATCGGTGCACCTCGCGAGCAGTGGGATCGCGCCATAGGTCGGCCCCGGCTCGCCTCTACCGCTCCTACCGCAAGGACTCCCGAGGAGGACAGCGCCGGCGCAACCGTGCTACCTCGCCCCCCCAGCCAGAAGGTCTCCTACACAAGACTCCCGGGCACAACTAGGCGCAATTAACGAATCGATATCAGAATGATTGCTGTAAGTAGACAAGCCAACGACAAAAAGTTACGGTTTGAATGTGACGGCTGGGGAGACACATCACAAAAAAGGCGAAAATGCGGTGTATTTCGTCCAGAGATGGCTAGAAAGCACCACTCGGGCAGTTGTGCCATGGGTTGTCTATGAAACACCCCAGCTCACCACTCTTCAGCTTCTGAACGGCAAAGAAGAGTCTTTTGACCTCAGCGGCCATTTCACAGATGAGACAAAGCGACCGTTCTTTGTCGAAGTCAAGTCATACGACAAGAACCATAGTCAGCAGTACTCCGAGTACCAAGAGTATCTAGCCAATTCCTATTCGATGACCAAGCAGATGCTGGACCATTCGCGACCGGACAAGCAATGGGAATTCATGTTCGTTACATGGCATCCTTTTCGGATTGAAAAGTGGTGGCAGCACTGCACTGAAACCGCTATTCTTGAGGCGCTTGAGCAGTATCCAGACCGTTTGGCCGGCCAAGAACCTGACATCAATGTCGTAAAAACGGTTGCGCAAAGGTTGTGGCTCATCACACTCTCCTCTCGCCATGAAGAACTGGTGATGAATCGCCAATTTCTTGGTCATATCCGAAAGCTGGTTACGTCCTCACAGGTGATGCCGTTGTGAGCACTATGCGAGTGCAGGAAAAACTTAGCGATGCCCTGTCTCAGCGCTCACCCGACGCGGTGATACGGGATGTGAAGCACACAGTCGCCCGAGAGATTGAGGCAATCGATAGCGACGTCGAAGTCAAGGCTACTGAATACTTCACACACACCTTCATTCCCGACTTTGTCCTTACCTGGGCTAGGGATGGAAGAGACGTGCAACGGGATGTATATCTGCGTCACAGCATCGGAAATCCGAACATTGCCGAAGATCTGGAAGTTCTACATGAAGGCGGGCCTCTCTTTCTAGGGCTAAGAACCTCCAGTGCCGCACTTCCAGAAGAAACTGCTGAACAGATCGAGACCTACGACGACTGCTTTGTTTCAGAAGCAAGCGCGCTAGAGCATTTCATTCCCCAGGAGTCCCCAACCGTTATATCTCAGATAGTTAATGAATCTCTCATGAGGGGCGCGCACGGCCTGCTTGCCTATGAGGAGGCCCAGGCAGTAGCCCAGAGCGCAGCCCAAATGGACGAGGAGATCGCAGCTCAGGCCGCGCCAGCCGTAAGGCGCGGGTTGGAAAAGCTCCAATCTCTATTCCCAAACGAGTACTCGTTCAGGATTCAGCGGGTGGCCCAAGTTCTATGGATGAGCCATGGTGGCCAGCTGGAAGACTTCCCTGGCACCAAGTCTCTTTCTGTACGACTCTCTGAGAGAGAACTCAAGCGGCTACTTCCTCGCCTTCTACTGGCAAGCCCGATCAACAATCGAGGATTCTGGCGACAAGTCGGAGAGATGATCAGTCTCCAAATATTGGAGGCCCTAGGGAGCGCCGAGAACAGCGAAAATCTAGACCTGCTAATAAACTGTAATTTGGATCGTATTCCTGTGACGCAGATGGCCTACCGCCGGCCGACACCGGTCCTTTTCGGAGAAGCGGAAGGTTTTCGCTGGGCCATAAGGGACTCAATTCTTACCCTTGAGTTTTCTGAATTCAACCTGTCGTTCGTTACCGACCGGCGGAAGATAGCGAAGTGGCGGCCGGAAGGCCGTTCACCTACGTGGGATGAAATCCAGAATCGAGTGGCTGGGTACTCAATCGAGGATATCGAGCTAATCGCACCCACAGCGCGAGTCGATGTTCACGTCCAACCACGTCCTGGCGCCCAAGGGCTAGACAATATTGATAAGATGAATGCCGCGCTGGGGGATTATGCTCGCGTCGGGTCGATGAGAATAAAGACACCTCACTCCAGCCGCATTATTAAATGTGACTTCAAGCGCGGCATGGTAGATGGAGGGGATACTCCTACGGACCTGCGCGTTCTAGCTAGATATGGCGCTGACCTGATCTACCTGGCATCTGAGGAGTTTCTATCTCAGATGGATCAATTTTTTGGTGAGACACCCTACTTCAGCTAGCTCGTCGAATTCGGCTAGGGCCTGTAGTGGGCTCTGCTTCCAAATGCGATACTAAAGATGCCCTTCGCTTGATTGCGAAGGGCATCTTGTCTTAGATGTCAGGAATCTAGAATCTCTTGCTTGATCGTGATGGGCTTATCTGGATACTCGTACATTCCTGATAGCGCGGGAGCGAATGCTTGGAGAAATTTCCTCCATCGGGTCCCGAGCGCCTCTCTCGCTGGCCCGTCGGTGAGGGTGAGGAATCGGAAGTGGCGGAGGCCGTGAAGAAGCACATCCACATGTCGTGGAGTTGGTTCGCCTGTAGGAGGCGTGGGGATGGGTTGCCCTACTGCGACAGCTAGGTCTGGTGAGATGGGTACAGCCTCGGGCCACCTCTGCTTCGCGAGCCCCGAACTGTGGATAGCCGCGACATACGTCAGGATGACGTGCCCGTCTTCCGCGCGCCAGCTTGTGGAGTGAATAACTTGCAGGTCTGCCCCGATTTCGTGGGTATCCAGGACATACTGCACTTCGTCGCGCGGTCCGAGGTCGTATGCGACATTTCCGCTGCGCCATGCATCCAGCCCACTAATAAGCCAGAGTCCGATCTCGTCGGCCACTACAGGCCAGATTTCTACGCGAACATTAGCTGTTTCGGACATTCTCGCCTCCTGGCGTTTGATTCTGAGATTTAGCGGCCCGGATAATCTGCCCCGCTCGTGTCTTGCTGACACCCCATCGTTCAGCAAGAACGCTGAGGCTTAGCTTCTCTGTCTCATAGATCTGCGCAGCAACATGTGACCGTAGGGCCGTGAGGCGTTCGTACACCTTGCGTACGTGCTCGCTCAGGTCGTCTGCGCGCCGGAACGCCCGGTCAAGATCCTGGTCTGCCGAGACCACACGCTCCGCCCGCTCTACTGCTGCGGAGAAGGCGTTGAGCAACGACAGCAGTCGCTTGTCCTCCTCATCCATCATGCTCACAGCCTACGTACAGGGGTCCTTCCCGTACAGACCCCCTTACCGGACAGGGGGGGTTGACGCTGCGTGCAGGGGTGGTTTACGTTTGTCTCGTGCAGCCCCCCTGCACGAGACGAACAGCCGGAAGACCTGGGAAGGCGGCCATTGGCCGCGCGCCGACGGGCTGGAGCATTTGATCGTTTGAGAACTGAATAGCGACGACGAAGGGCCACCGCCTCCCGCGAAAAGGCGGCTCACGCAGGGATAAGGCCCTGCGACCGATCTCTGTTCTAGGAGACGACATGAGCTTGTTCGCTCACACCCTCGCCAACGCCGATCACCTGAGCCAGACGGACCTGGAGGACTTCGCGTCCTTCATGGAGCCGGACCAGGCCAAGGCGTTTCTGAGCGAGGTCAACACCATCCGCAACGGCAAGTAGATCGTCCGCCCCGATGGTCGCAGGCAGGGTTCGACTCCCCGCCGGGGCGCTCCGGCCATGCCGGGTTACACGCTTACCCGTCACCCATCAAAGGGAGTGCTGATGCTATCTATCCGTCTGGTTGGCGCGCCGGCCGAGGTCGCAGACGCAGTGCTGAGCCTGCGCGAGACGTTCTCCGTGACCGCGATCAAAGGGCTGTGCTCTGCGGCCCCTGAGCAATCGAGTGTCCGCGTCTACGTCGAGGTGAACGCCAGCGCCTGACAACGGCGCATCGAGGCAGGCCCGGCTAGCAGACACCCGGTGTGCGAGTCCCGGGCGGGCACGACCGACGCGCCTCAGGCGCACACCCGATCACGAAAGGAAGCACGTCCGTTCGCACTGTTTGCCGGTGATGGCGCGCCCTACCCGACCAAGAGAAGAACGCGCCGCCCGGCTCCACAAAGGAGACCTCCAGCATGTCACAGACTCCACGTGACAAGGCTTACGACAAGGCACAGGGCCGACTTACCCGAGACGCTGGGAGCCGCTACCAGGCGCCGGACTGGGGCACCGAGGACCCGCGTGCCCGTGAGGCGTACGACCGGGAGCTGTCGCGGAACACGCCGGCTACCGGGCGGCGTGGCCGCCGATGATGAAGCGCCGCAAGGCCGTCGAGTTCTACAACCCGGACGGCAGCGAGAGATATGTGGGCGATTGCCCCCGCTGGATCGCTCTCACCCGGCGCATACGCGACGACCTGCACGAGCGCACAGTCATCGTCTACGGCCCCGGCCCGTGGCCCTGCCACTGCTAACCCCCCGGCTCCTACCAATCAGCCCCGATGGTCGCAGGCAGGGTTCGACTCCCGCCGGGGCGCTTCGGCATGCGCCGAGTTCATCACCACCCAACCGAAGGAACCCACCGTGACCATGCTCGTGACCTTCACCCACCCCGACGTGTTCGACAAAGGCGTGCAGGAAGGCTGGGCCGACCCGCACACCGACCCCGCACAGATCGACTGGGCAAGCCGCCAGGCCGCCGCCGCGATCCCGTTCGAGGTGATCGACGGACGCCCGATCAACCCGTGCGAGACGACGGGCATCCGCTACGGACGCAACGAGCTGGGCCACTGGGGTGAGCAGTTGGCCTCCGATGCCATCGTCACCGCCGACACCGAGTCCGGCCGCCGGCTGGTCATGGTCGAACGCTCAGACGGTCACGGCTGGGCCGTCCCCGGTGGCTACGTCGAGCCCGGAGAGGACCCGGAAGCGGCGGCGGTTCGCGAGCTGGCAGAGGAGACCTGCCTGAACCTGTCGAGCGCGTCTCGCCAGGTTCTGCCGGCGCGGTACGTGCCCGACCCGCGCGCCAGCGATGAGGCGTGGATGGTCACCGTGCCCGTGCGGTTCGACCTCGGCAGCATGCCCCACACCGAGCTGCCGCCCGTGCTGGGTGCCGACGACGCCAAGCGCGCCGTCTGGGTCGCCGCCGACAGCTACGACGCCCTGGTTTCCGACCTCGGCACGGTCTATGGCGGCCAGGTGTTCCGCGCCCATCAGGCCATGCTGCGCGACTTGCTCGGCTGACCTCGGCTCTACCGTCCCGATGGTCGCAGGCAGGGTTCGACTCCCTGTCGGGGCACTCCGGCGCGACGCCGGCCATCCAACGAGGGGAGTTGCCCCATGCAGCCCGTCAAGAGCGTCGGCCGGTTCCTGCCGACGCTATTCCTGATCTGCATCGTCTTCTACATCTTCACCGACCCGCAGGGCGCCGCCGTGGCGTTCAAGTGGGCCTTTCAGACGGCGACGGACGGCGTCCAGCACTTCGCCGAGTTCATCCGCGCCGTAGCCGAGTGACCATCTCGCCACCTTGGGGGCGGCCCTATCCGCCAAGACACGAGCCGCCCCCGCTCGACTCCCGAAGGAGTAGCACCATCATGGTTCGTTCCGACTCTCCGATCCACCCGTCGCGCATGTCACTTCCCGAGGTGGAAGCGCTGTGGCAGGTGGCCGGCGACACGCCGTTGCCCGAATGCACCTACGACCCCGATCTGCACACCGGCCCGCGCGCCACGATCGAAACCAGCGCCGAGCGCGCCGCCCGCGAGAGCGTGGCGCGCGACGTGTGCGCCACCTGCCCGGCCCGCGTGCTGTGCGAGCTGTACGCGCTGAAGGTCCGCCCGACCTCGGGGGTCTGGGCCGGCCGCGCCTACAGCGCGCGTCCCATGCCCACCACGTTCGCCCTCCCGGTGCTGGAGGTGGCGTGATGACCGTGACCACCCGGCGCACTCTGACCGCCCCGGCCGCCGGCCCGGTGGTGCTCGACTTGGACATGCCGCACGGTCAGATCGACGTGCGGGTGTGCACTATCGAGCGCGCCGAGGTCGAGCTGAGCACGGCGGCCCCCGCCGAGAGCCCCACCGGCAAGGCCATCGCCGACGCCACCTTGACCACCGAGGTCCGGGCGCTGACGGTGCGGGTGCCGACGCCGGACGGCGCCACCACCATCATCAGCAACGCCCAGGGCGGCAGGGTCGTCGTCTCTGGAGGCGTCAACTCCGGAATCATCGTGTCCGGCGGCAGCATCACCATCACCGGCGGCAGCATCAGCGGTGGCCAGATCATCAGCGGCGGTCACGTCATCTCGGGAGCGACCGTCAACCCGGGCGTTCCCGCCGTGCTCCGCCTGCCCTACGGGTCGGCCCTGAAGGTGCGCACCACGACCGGCACGGTCACCACCAACGGCGAACTGGAATGGACGCAGTTCACCTCCATGTCAGGCGACCTGCACGCGGACGCCTGCCGCCGACTCACCGCCGCCTCCACCTCGGGCAACGTCTACGTCGAGTACGCCGACCACGCCGAGGTGCGCACCGTCTCCGGCAACATCAGCCTCGGCAGAACCGAGACCGTCACCGCGCACTCCACCTCGGGGAACGTCACCATCGGCGACTTCGGCGGCGCGGCCCGGCTGTCCACCGTCTCGGGTGACATCGCGGTGAGCGCGACCGAGCCCGGCCACATCAGCGCAACCTCCACCTCGGGCGATATCCGCGTGAGCGCGCCCGCCGAACTGGCCGCCGCCGGCGGCGCGCACGGGCTGACCGTGGACGCCCGCTCCCTGACCGGCGACGTGCGCACCCCGCGCCCGCCCGCCGGCCCCGCCCGCCCGCGCCGGCCCCGCCACCGATGACAGGAAGGACCCGCCGCCATGTCTCGCATCCGCGCCGCGTTCTGGGACCCGACCGGTAGCCGGTACGGCATCCCCACCTACCCGTGGAAGATGTCCCCGCCGCACTTGCTCACCCTGCGGCAGCTCACCGCCGAGGGGCTGCGGCCCGGCGGGCAGGGCGTACAGGCCCAAGTGCTGTGGCGCTCGCGCCGGCACGGCGCGCCCGGTGTGCGCGCCGCCTACCTCTACGACGTGCGTTTCGCTCTGCCCAAGCGCACCGCCACCGCACGCCAGCGCATCGCCCTCGGCAAGGCCAACGCCGCCCGCCGCACCTGCCCGATCTGCCTGCGTGATGCCGGCTACGTGCTGCCGCGCCACCTCGGCACCTGCCTCGACTGCGCCGAGGAGGCCGCCGCATGACCCCGGCGGAGATCCGCGCCGAGTTGCGGCGCCTGCACGCGCACATCAACACCGAGCTGGACGACGAACACCGTGACACGCAGTACGTGCTTGAGCAGGTCGCCGACGACCTGAACCGTCTGATCACCGCGATCAACCCCGCAGGAAAGGAGAACTGACCCATGAGCCTCGCCACCCCGACGCCCGAGCCGAGCCCGGAAGACGTCTCCCGCGCGCTGGCCGAGATCGAACGCCACCTGACCGAACAGGCGCTGCCCGCGCTGCCCTCACCGCCGCCGGCCGAGCCGGCCGAGGCGACCGCGCTGGACGATGCGGGGGAGACCCGGCGGGTACGGCAGTTGCGCGCCGAGGTCGCCGAGGCCCGCCAACTGGCCGCACTCCAGACCGACGACACGCCGCTGCTGCTGGACACGCCCCGGCTGCGCAAGCGCCGCAAGAAGGCTCACGAGGCAGCCCGCCTGCACCTGCTGGGACAGGACCCGGCCATGCGGGCATGGCAGGCCGCGCGAATGCGCCGGCTGCTGGTCGGCGCGTCCATGGTGGCGCTGACGTTGGCGCTGGCCTGGTCAACCGCCGGCGTTCAGCACTTCGCTGCCGAGGGCGCGCCGGCCTGGTCGCCCGCCTGGATTTTCGCGTGGCTGGTCGAACCGTTCATGTCCATCGCGCTGCTGGTCGTCGTGGGCGCCCGCGCCTACCTCGGCACCCAAGGCCAACCGCTAAACGATCGCAAGCTGATCCGCATCGAGTACCTGTTCCTCGGGCTGACCCTCGGCATGAACGCCTGGCCCTACCTGCCGTGGACCGCCGATGAGTTCTCGCTGTCGCGGTTGGTGTTGCACGTGCTGGGGCCGATCGTGGCCGTGGCCATCGTCACCGCCCTGCCGATCATTCTGGCCGCTTTCGCTCAACTCGACCCCACCCGAGGGACGACCGAGGGAGGGCTTACCGGCCTTACGTACAGCGCAAACACCGGTGATCGGGCAAGGCGAACCGCCGCCGAGGTGGCCCCCCTGATCGAACGCGCACAGATCCTCATCACGGCCGGCGCCCTGCCCGCCAACCCCAGCGCCAACAAGCTCCGGCAGGCGCTGCACTGCGGCATGGACGACGCCCGCGCCGTCCGTGACGCCCTCACCGAGGAAGCCGCGTGACGCCCGCGCCGGCCCGCCATCACCACACGAACACGCAGGGTGCGACCACATCCGCCAAGACCCGGCCGCACCCTGCCACCCCGCCCACTGCATCGCACACGAGGTGATCCCATCATGACGCATGACCCGCTCAACCCGGCCGACCAGCCCGAGCCGCCCCGTCCGACCTGGACGGACCAGGATGGACACGACGTTGATGATGTCAACCGGTGGATCGCCGACCAGGTAGCACCGGACCCCGACCCCGGCGAGCACGCCCAGACCGGCGACGGCAAGGGCGCCGACATCGTCCACCTGGACACCGCCCGCGCCGGCCGCCACCCCTACCGCCCCGACGACCCGGAGCCGACCAGCCCGGCCCCGGCCGGCGACCGCCCGACCCTGGAAGGGCAGGTCATACGGGTTGACCAGCCGGGCGGGGAGGATCGCGACTGGCGCGCCGAGCTGGAGGCCAAGGTGCGCACCAGTCGCCCGGTGGTGCCGCTGTGGCTGCGCTCGCGCACCGAGGCGATGCAAACCCTGGCCTGGGTGGGCAAGCACTACGCGCACGTGGCCGGCTACCAGCTCACCCGCACTCCGCTGTACGCCGTCCGGTTGGCGCTGCGTTCCCCGCGCGGCCTGGTCCGGCTGGTCGGCGGCATGGTGCGCTGGACGTTCGACCTGGAAGGCGAGCCGGTACGGGTGGCCGCCGTACGCAAGGCCGACCCCGAGGCGTACATGAAGCTGTCGCGGCAGCGTGACTCCCGCGTCCGGCTGCGCGTCCCGGTCATGCTGGTCGTGCTGGTCACGCTGCTGATCGCGGCCATCATCGTGGCCGGCGCGGCGACCGCCGTGCAGTGGGGCGCCCTGGCGGTGGCGCTGGCCGCCCTCGGCATCCTCGGCAAGCCCGCAGACCGGCCGTTGATCGAACGCGCCGTGCTGGCCTCCACCGTGGAGAAGCTGACCAGCGACATCGTGATCAGGTCGCTGACCTCGCTGGGCATCGCCGGCATCACGCAGGCGATGGCCAAGAACCCCAAGGAAGCCATCCGGTTCGTCGCCCCGATCACCCGCGACGGTCCCGGTTGGCGCGCCGACCTGGATCTGCCGTACGGCGTGACCGTGGGCAACATCCTGGACAAGCGCAAGGAGATGTCCGGCGCGCTGCGCCGCCCGCTCGGGTGCATCTGGCCCGAGGGCGACTCCTCCATCCATGAGGGGCGGCTGATCCTGTGGGTGGGTGACAAGGACCTGTCCAAGACCATCGTCAAGTCGCCCCTGCTCAAGGCCACCTCGCACGACCTGTTCAAGGGCGTCCCGTTCGGCAACGACCCGCGCGGCCGGCTGGTCACCGTGCCCTTCATCCAGCACAACATCCTGATCGGCTCGCTTCCCGGCCAGGGCAAGACCGCCTCGGTTCGCGAGCTGGCCGCCGGCGTGGTGCTGGACCCGACCGCCGAGGGCTGGTTCCACGAGCTGAAGGGCACCGGCGACCTTGACCCGTACGAGAAGGTCTGTCACCGCTACGTGTCCGGCATCGAAGATGAGGCCATCGCCTACGCCGCCGACTCCCTGGCGCTGCTGCGCAAGGAGGTCATGCGCCGCGCCGCCGCGCTCAAGTCGCTGCCGCCGGATCTGTGTCCGGACAAGCGCGTCACCCGGCAGATCGCCGATAAGCGCTCGCTGGGATTGCATCCGCTGGTCGCCATCTTCGACGAGTGTCAGAACCTGTTCGCGCACGCCGAGTACGGGGCGAAGGCGGGTGAGGATGCCGAGTTCATCATCAAGTTGGGGCGCGCCCTCGGCGTGGTGCTGCTCCTGGCCACCCAGCGCCCGGACAAGGACAGCCTGCCCACCGGCATCTCGGCGAACGTGTCGATCCGGTTCTGCCTGAAGGTGGCCGGCCAGACCGAGAACGACATGATCCTCGGCACGTCGTACTACAAGAACGGCATCCGCGCCACGGTGTTCGTGTCCGAGGCCGACGCCGGCACCGGCTACCTGGTCGGCGCGACCCCGATGCCCAAGGTGGTCAAGTCGGCCTACCTGGACACCCCGCAAACCCAGCTCATCGCCGATCGCGCGTACGCGCTGCGCAAGGCCGCCGGCGCCTTGTCCGGTCACGCCCTCGGCGAGATGCCCGAACAGAGCGCGCCGAGCTATGACCTGCTGGCCGACATCGTGGCCGTGGTCGGCGCCGCCGAGGCCAAGGTGTGGAACGAGGTCGTCATCGCCCGTCTGGCCGAGCTCCGCCCGGACGTCTACGGCGCGTGGGATGCGCTGGAGGGCGGCGCGAAGACGGCGCAGCTCACCGCCGCACTCAAGCCCTACGGCGTCAAGACGATGCAGGTGTGGGGCACTCCCGAGGGTGGCGGCAAGGGCGCCAACCGTATCGGCATCGCCCGTGACGACATCCTCAACGCCGTCACCGAGGGTGACAAGCGACGGGGTTCCGGGGCGGCTTCATAGCCCACCGATCACCTCTAGATCTAGAGGCTGACCCCTCTAGGTCTAGAGGTTCCCCTAGACCCGAAAACGGCCACCGACCAGCGATCTAGCGTCTAGACGCTGACCTGCGAAAACCCCGGAAACGGCCCTGGAGGCCCCCTTGGCTACTGTCATCGTCCTTCTAGTCGTCTGCCTCCCGATAGTCACGCTCGGTTACGCCTGTTGGTGCTACGCATCCCCGTGGGGCGTCTGCCGACGCTGCGCCCCGGGCGGCAAGAACCGCACCTGCCGCGCCTGCGAAGGCACCGGCATGCGGCCCCGCCTCGGCTGGCAGCTCTACGTCCACCTACGCCGGCTGCACCGCGACGGCACCCGCTGACGCCCTGCGCCGCCTGCGGTCAGTCCTCCTCCAGCACGCCCAGCCCGGCCACCCGGCCGTCACGAACATCGGCCAGCGCCTGCACATACCCGGTCTCCACCGCACGCTGCACGATGTTGACGAGCTCTGACGGCATGTCCATCCAGCCACCCCATGCCGAACACAGATTCGCGGTCGCCTCGCTCGCCGTGCGGGCATCGCTCGCGCCGTCGCGCGGGCCACCGCGCAGCACGTTCACCGACCGCTCCCACTCCGTCAGGTCCTCGGCGCTGTAGCTCTCCTCAGCCATACGCACGACGGTACGCGCCGACGCCCCCGGCGTCTCGCCGAGCCGGCACACGCGCGTGCCCACATCCCGATCCCCGTTGGTCCGATCCCTGATCCCAGTCCTGGAAGGAAGCCCGCCATGTCCGGCGAGACCACCATCACCATCATCGGCAACCTGACCGGCGACCCCGAGATGCACTACACCCAGACCGGCACCGCCGTCGCAAGCTTCACCATCGCCTCCAGCGCCCGCACCTACAACAAGCAGGTCGAACAGTGGCAGGACGGCGAAGTCCTGTTTATGCGCTGTAGCGCGTGGCGCGACCTCGGCGACCACGTCGCCGAATCCCTCACCCGAGGAACCCGCGTCATCGCCTCCGGACGGCTGCGCATGCGCACCTACGAGACCAGCGACGGCGACAAGCGCACCGTCACCGAGATGACCGTAGACGAGATCGGCCCGTCGCTGCGCTTCGCTACCGCCAAACCGCAGAAGGCATCCCGCACCGGCGGCAACGGCCACGCCGGCGGCGCGCCCGCCGACCCGTGGGCAAGCGCAGCCCCCGCCCCTGCCAACACCGGCGCCGGCGGCCAGTGGCAGGGCGACGAACCGCCGTTCTAAGCCGACCCACCGCGCGGCCTCGGCGACCAGCCGCCAAGCACAACCGCCGAGGCCGCACCCGCCCTACTCCCGGATACCAAGAGGAAGGCGCCCGTCAGCATGACAGCCACCGCCACCACCGGCCACCGGATCTACCAGGGGCGCGTGTCCCTGGACTGGCACAAGGCACGGGAGCACTGGGGCGGGGGGCGTCGCCGCCCCTGCCGCTTCTGCCATCGCCTGAGCTTCCTGCTTGACGACGACCGGCTTCCGGTCCACAAGGTCTGCCTGGAACAGGCGATGACCGCCGCCCTGACTGAAACCGAGAGGCAGGCGGCATGACCCACACCGCCGCGCCATCCCCCCATCCGACGCCTCCGCAGGCCACCAACCAAGGGCCTCCCATCGGCGTTGAGGTCACGCACAGCGCGCCGCACCCGGTGTTCTACCTCGGCACGCATCAACCTCACTGGCTGGAGAAGGTCACGTTCCCGCTGTTCGTCAGCCACCGGCAGCTAGCCCGCCGACCGCGCCGCCGCCAGCTGGCCGCGCGCTGCCGCTGGGCACTCGACTCCGGCGGCTTCACCGAACTGAGCCTGCACGGCAGGTGGACCACTCCGCCCGCCGCTTACGCCGAAGCCGTCGCCACCTACACCACCGCCATCGGCGGACTCGACTTCGCCGCCCCGCAGGACTGGATGTGCGAACCCGTCATGCTGGAGCGCACCGGCCTGAGCGTCACCGAGCACCAACACCGCACGGTCGCCAACTACCTGCACTTACGCCAGATCGCCCCCGGCCTGCCGTTCATCCCGGTCCTGCAAGGCTGGCACCTGGCCGACTACCTACGCTGCGTCGCACTGTATGAGTCCGCAGGCGTCCACCTGGCAGACCTGCCCCGCGTCGGCCTCGGCTCGGTCTGCCGCCGCCAATCCACCGCCGAGATCGGCCACATCGTGGCCACCCTGGCACGCGGCGGGCTACGCCTGCATGGGTTCGGCGTCAAGACCGGCGGCCTGCACCGCTACGGCCGACACCTGGCCTCCGCCGACTCCCTGGCCTGGAGCTACGCCGCCCGCCGGGAACCACCCCTGCCCGAGCACACACACAAGAACTGCGCCAACTGCCTGACCTACGCCACCTCCTGGCGGCAACGCATCATCACCCGACTCACCACCGCAAGCCAGCAACAAGACCTGTTCGACCTGCTCACCGACCCGTGGGAGAACGCCGCATGACCACGCAGAGACCCAACACCACCACCGCCACCGCGCTGGGAGCCGCCGCCCGAGGCTGGCCGGTCTTCCCCATCGCTGTGGGCGACAAGGCGCCCCCGCGCGGCTTCACCGACTGGGAGAAGCGCGCCACCCGCGACCCCGACTGCATCCGCGCCTGGTGGCGCCACGCGCCCTATAACGTCGGCATCGCTACCGGCCCCGCCGGACTGGTCGTGATCGATCTGGACCCGCCCAAGCCCGGGCAGCGCCCGCCCGAAGAGTGGGATCTGCCCGGCATCGGCGACGGCGCCGACGTGTTCGCGCTCCTGTGCCAGCGCGCCGGCGTCCCAATCGAGTGGGAGACCTTGCAGGTACGGACCCGGCGCGGCGGGCTGCACCTGTACTACACCGCGCCGCCCGGCGTCCGGCTCCCGAGCACCAACGGCAGCCTCGGATGGCTGATCGACACCCGCGCCTGGGGCGGCTACGTCGTCGCCCCCGGCAGCACCGTCACCCTCCCGGACGGCGCCGGCCGGTACACCGTGCAGCACGCCACCGCGCCCGCCCCGCTACCCCCCTCCCTGTTCAAGCTCCTCAGACCCGCCCCGATACCGGCCAAGAGGCCCGTACACGTCCCCATCGCCGATGACCGCCATTCCGCCTACCTACGCGCGGCCCTGGACCGCGAACTCGCCCACCTGGCCGCCGCTCAGCCCGGCCAGCGCAACCGCGCCCTGTTCGGCGCCGCCGCCGCCCTCGGCGAACTCATCGCCGGCGGCGCACTCCCCGAACCGGAGGTGAAAGAGCTGCTTGAACAGGGAGGGGGCGACCTCGGACTATCCCGCAGCGAAGTCACCCGCACCGTCAACTCCGGGTTGCGGCACGGCGCACGCCGTCCCCGCAGCCTGGCCACCGTCTGATCACAGCCGTGGGAGGCACCATGACCCATCACCCGACCGGCGCACAGCTACTCGACCGGCTCCGCACCGCCATGACCCGCTACGTCATCCTGCCCAGCCCCGAGACAGCCGACGCCGTCACGCTGTGGATCGCCGCCACCCACGCCCAACTCGCGTGGGCGCACGCACCCCGCCTGGTCATCCGAGGACCCGAGAAGCGGTGCGGCAAGTCCCGGCTACTCGACATCGTGGAGGCCACCTGCCACAACCCGTTCATCACCGTCAACTCCTCCAGCGCCGCCGTCTACCGCTCCATCACCGAAGACCCGCCCACCATGCTCGTGGACGAAGCCGACACCATCTTCGGCCCCAAAGCAGACGGCAACGAAGACCTACGCGGACTACTCAACGCCGGACACCAACGCAACCGGCCGGCCAAACGCTACGACGCCGCCACCAACCGCGTGGAAAGCATTCCGACCTTCGCCATGGCCGCACTCGCCGGCATCGGCGCCATGCCCGACACCATCGAAGACCGTGCCGTCGTCGTCCGCATGCGCCGCCGCGCACCCGGCGAAACCGCCGCACCCTACCGCCACCGCCGCGACCGCACCCCACTTCGCCAGCTGGCCGCCGATCTCAATCAATGGCTACGCGCCGACCTTGACACTCTGGAGGAGGCCGAACCCGCGATGCCCGTCGAAGACCGCGCCGCCGACACCTGGGAACCCCTGGTGGCCGTCGCCGACTACGCCGGCGCCAGCTGGCCCGAGCGTGCCCGCGCCGCCGCCGTCGCCCTGACCGCCGAGGCCGACGACAACGGCCACACCTCGGCGCGCCTGCGCCTACTGGCCGCCTGCCGCACCGCATTCGGCACCGACACCGCACTGCCGACCGCCGTACTCCTGGAACGCCTCAGAGCCGACCCCGAGGGCGAATGGAACGACCATGGACCCGCCGGCCTGACCGCGATGAAACTCGGCACGATGCTGCGCGAGTACGAGATCCGTTCCGCCATGATGCGCTTCCCGCCCACCGGGCAACAGGCCCGAGGCTACCAACGCGCCGATTTCCTCGATGCATGGGCGCGCTACTGCCCAACCTCCGAACCACCGCCGAACGCCGCCGTGCTCGCGTTCGAGCGGGGGAGCCGTACCAGCCGTACTAGCCTCATCAATGCAGGTCAGCGTGGTACGGCTTCCGCTCCGGGTACGGCCTAGTCGTACCACCGATCCAAGCCGTACCAGCCCTGACCAGGGAAAGGTGCTGGTACAGCTACCCCATCAATCATTAGCCGAAGTAGGGCGCGACGAGTTTGGAGATTATCTCGCCTCGCCGAATTCGCCGCGCCCTCTCATTGCTTCCAGATATCACATCTACGTGGTAGCGCCGAGCATCTGCCTCATATTCCGCTCTGGGTGGCTCATCGGCAGCTACCGCATCTACCGATGTATAGAAGGCGTTCAGTTCCCTAGCGAGACCTTCGGGATCCACGCAGGTTTTATCGGTACGAGCCAGTTCGACAACGAGCGTGAACAGGTCATTCTTCTGCCAGGCCCGACTTTTCTCGTCAAGTCCGAGACCATCTATGATGTCTACCGATTTACGTATCCTTGCTTCTACGTCATCGCGAAGCGGGAAGTCGTCGTTGTATTTTCTGAGATACACTTCGTGTTCTAGGTCACGAGTGAAATATCCAGATATCAGCGTGATGATAACGGTAAGGCACCAGCTTACGTCTAGCATTCGCCTGATGTCCGCAGCGGTAAATACCCGACGCTGATCCCACTTGTTCCAGCGACTTACTTCTTCCGCTGCCCTCTTCAGTGCCCCATCGAAGCGCGCATGGTTAACTTCCATAGTATTGAGGCTATAGTTAGTCGAGTTCATGCGGTGGAAGACTTTCCGGATCTCATCAATTTCCAATGTTCCGAGATCCCGGACCACAACATCGTAGTTCAGGAATGCGTGCTTCCTCTCATCATCGAGGTCGGCGTACGGCGTAAGATCGCCAAGACGGAGTAGCTCGGATTCTGTGAAATACTGATAGATAGCAGTGATTCTTTGTTGACCGTCAACGATCAACTGACTTCCTGCGCCGGTATCCAGATCGACGATTCCGTCACAGAGAAATATCTCCGGAAAAGGAAGTCCTTCGAGCACCGTTTCTATGAAGAGTTGCTTGTGGCGATTGGTCCAGACAAGGCGACGCTGAAACTCAGGCTGGGGAATCAGCGTGCCATTATTTATTGCGGTTAGGAGTTCGCGAATCTTCTTGTTCGTTGCCGTTGTCTTCACAACCGCTCACTTCCTTGGCATGCAGATACTGCAACGCTTTGATACGACTCTAGAGCATCCATGTCGTTCCAAACGACGAAAGTAACCTTGTATGGCCCTGCCGCCTGTTGGCGCTGCAATTCTCTCCCAAGTTCCCACAGCAAATTCGCGGTGGGCAGAGCCTCCGAAATTGGCATCGATCCAGGATGAATGCTCCCACGGAGGTGGCCATTTTTAAAGCTTTTCAATTGGTCTCGCGGCCACAGGCCTTTAGCGGCCTGATACTTCCTTGCCTCACGCCAAAGCTGACTATAAAGATCTGGAGAAACGACAGCAACGTCCACGTCTGAAGTGTCGCCGAAGACCCGGTACCGATGGTCAGGCTTAATGCTAAATCCCAGCTTTGCCGATCCGACTGTGTAGACATCACGGTTCGGATGGACCGCTAACCCCGCCGCCACAGCTTCCCTCAACCCTGCGTGCTTATCCCGAGTTATAGCCACGCATGGCCCATGCGTGATGAATTCTCGCACTACCCGTAGGGGATCAGGGTGCTGCTTGAGCGCTTGACGGAACTGCCCTAGCGAGGCCTGGATCCCTGTCTCCAACTCCTCCTCAGTCACAGACCCAACATATCGCAAACCGAGGGCATCGCTAAGCCAGTGTTAGCTTGTCTGTCGATCCCACCTGGCTCCAAACATGAACTAACCTTCGCATTTCTTTCACTTCAGACGGCCAGAGGGCTCAACCGGCCGCCTTTGCTGGCGCAGGGCACGGTTCTGCCGCGCTGTCCGCCAGCTGGCAACCTCGCCCCGCTGGACGCCGACATGCGTCTGCTAGAGCGGGTAGCCGTACCAGCCGTACCAGCCTCATCAACGCAGGTCAGCGTGGTACGGCTTCTGGCTTTGGTACGGCTTAGCCGTACCACCGATACAAGCCGTACCAGCCTGACCAGGGAAAAGGAGGCTGGTACGGCTGGTACGGCTACCCCTCTCGAAACCGGCTCACACCCTCCGCAACAGCTTTGGCGATCACTTCACGCCGCGATGCCCACCGAGGCAGTTTCACGTCAATCACGGAACCCGGAAGGGATACACGCCCCATGGCTACCGCCACCGGAGTCAAGCATCTCACCGTCGCCGATTTCTGTGCCGAACTGGATATCGCCCGTTCCACCTTCTACGACTGGCGCGCCAAGCATCGGGCGCCCAAGTGCATCACCCTGCCCAACGGCAGCCTGCGCATCCGCCGCACTGAGTACGAACGCTGGCTCGCTTCCCGAGAGGACACAGCCTGATGAACACCACCTACGACATTCGCGTGTGGCGCGTACTCATCAACAGAAACAAGGGAGGAAATACCTATACCGTGCGGTGGCTCACCGCTGAAAAGCCCTGGCGCGAGACATTCATGACGCGGGCACTCGCCGAGAGTTTCCGCGCCGAGTTGCTCACGGCCATTCAGCAGGGAAAGTCGTTCGACCTGGCCACCGGACGACCTGCCGAGCACGCCGGGCAGCGCGGCCAGTCGGTCACGTGGTGGACGCTGATCTGTGCCTACGTTGACCATCGATGGGACGATGCGGCTCCGAACTCGCGCCGCTCAATCGCTGACGCCCTCGCCACCGCTACACTGTCGCTCCTCACTAGTGGGACCGGCCGGCCGCCCAAGTCCGATATTCGTAAGGCCGTGTCCAAGTGGGCTGCTAACAAGCCAAGACGCGCTACGGGGGACGTGCCGGAAGACATCGCCACTGCGGTTGCATGGCTGGAGAAGAACACGATTACCGTGGCGTCACTCGCCGATGAGGCAGTGATCCTGGAGACGCTGAAAGGCATTTCTAGGACCCTGACGGGAAAGACCGCCGCAGGGACCACGATCGCCCGTAAACGTGCAGTGTTCTACAACATCCTGGACTACGCGGTGAGCCCGGCCAAACTCCTGGCAAGCAACCCGCTGGTCAGTGTGAAATGGAAGACGCCCAAGGTCGCCGAGGAAGTCTCTCCCCGGCGTGTGGTAAACCCACAGCAAGCCGAGGCGCTGCTTGCCGAAGTCGAAAAGACAATGGCGCAACTGACAGCATTCTTCGCGGTCATGTACTACTCCGCTCTACGCCCGGCGGAAGCAGCGGAGCTCACAACCGACGAGATCGACCTACCCGACGTAGAAGGCGACGACGAGTGGGGATGGTTCTGTCTCGGCGACTCGGCGCCGGCAGTCGGAGCCGACTGGACAGGGAACGGAAAGCGTCGGGAGTCGCGAGAGCTCAAGCACCGCGCACGTACGGCGGTCCGACCGGTGCCGATCCCGCCGCCCCTGGTGGCCATCCTTCGCGCGCACATCGTGACGCACGGCGTAAGCCCAGACGGTCACCTGTTCGTGGGAGAGCGCGGCGGCCCGCTCTCGGAAAGCGTCTATGGCCGTGTCTGGCAGAAGGCTCGTAAGGGGACGCTGAGCAAGGTTGAGGCCGCCTCGCCGCTCGCAGCCCGGCCATACGACCTACGGCACGCCTGCGTCTCAACGTGGCTCAACGCGGGGGTTCCAGCCCCTCAGGTCGCCGAGTGGGCAGGGCACAGCGTCAACGTGCTCCTACGGGTCTACGCGAAGTGCATCGTCGGGCAAGACGACTTCGCTCGGAAGCTCATCGCCGAGGCGCTGAAGCGCCCGCGTGAGGCCGACTGAACGCCGACGCGCATACGACGCGAGCACCCGTTGAGCACCGTTGACGGCCATGGACAGTCGGACACAACGAGAGAGGCCCGCCACCGCGTTTCCGCTGGTGACGGGCCTTTTCTTGCTGGTGTGGCAGGTGCAAGGTTCGAACTTGCGTAGGCTGAGCCGACGGTTTTACAGACCGCTCCCTTTGGCCACTCGGGCAACCTGCCTCGTCATCCACTCTCGTGGCGACAGACAGAAGAATAGCGGACTTCCGAGGTGTACGTGACACCGGTTTGTCCCGCGCCGGATCTTGGTCACCCGCTCCGCCGGAACAGCAGCGACACGACCGCGACAAGGGCGTCACTCCAGGACCCCGCAGTATCGCTGACCTGCGCGAACAGCTCGTCCGGCACCGGCGCGCCGAGGAACTCGTAGAGCGCCCCCAGCCCCTCCGCGATCTCGATGGGCCGACCAGTCAACGTAGTACTCGTATCCGGGCAGGATGCTGTCCCACGGGTCGTCCTTCGTCGAGGCCGAGCCAGCGGCGGCCCACAGACGAGCTCGTACGCGATCATCTGCCCACGCGTGGAGGCGAGCAAGGGCCTGCCGTCCTGCATGTTGGCGCGATGCTGGCTAGGCTCGTTTGCTGGGGTTCGTGTTCACGGGGACGCGTTCGTGGTCCGCGAGACCTGGAGCCGGGCACCACATACATGCGTTCGCAGCTGAGAGGATGTGCGCTTTGGCCGATTCATCTTTCGACATCGTCAGCAAGATCGACCGCCAGGAGGTCGACAACGCGCTGAACCAGACGGTCAAGGAGATCGGACACCGCTTCGACTTCAAGGGCACCGGGGCGAGCATCAGCTGGTCCGGTCAGGAGAACATCGAGATCAAGGCGAACAGCGAGGAGCGGGCTGAGGCCGCGCTCGACGTGTTCAAGGAGAAGGTGGTCAAGCGGGGCCTCTCCCTGAAGATCCTCGACGCGGGTGAGCCCAAGCTGTCCGGCAAGGAATACCGGCTGCTGGTGAGCCTCAAGGAGGGCATTGACCAGGAGAACGCCAAGAAGATCTCCAAGCTGATCCGTGACGAGGGACCCAAGGGCATCAAGGCCCAGATCCAGGGCGAGGAGCTCCGAGTCAGCTCAAAGAAGAAGGACGACCTTCAGGACGTCATCTCCCTGCTCAAGGGCAAGGATCTCGACATCGCCCTGCAGTTCGTCAACTACCGCTAGCCGGCTCTTCTTAGATGGCGAAGAGTACGCCCGGGGCACAGGGGCCCGTCTCCCGTGCTCCGGGAAGCACTCGGTGATCAAACGCGCCAGACCTGCGCGATCTGGGAGGCCACCTAGTCGGCCAGGCTCGCCATCCGGTGGTGTGCACCACCGCCCAGTTCCAGAGTTCGGGAGTTCGCTTCTGGCGAGGCGTCATTTCGAGTCCGTAAGCTCTTCGTGTGACGAAGATCCCTCTACGCAGGTTCACGGCACGCGCGCTGCCCATCGACGACCATGGACGTGTCCTGCTGCTGCATGGGTTCGATCCCGCCGAGCCCGGCAGGCGCTACTGGTTCACGATCGGCGGAGCGCTGGAGGAAGGCGAGACCCTCCAGGAGGCCGCCGCCCGCGAGTTGCACGAAGAGGTCGGGATCCGCGCCGACGCCGGCGAGTTCACCGGCCCGTACGGCATGAGCACGATCGAGTTCTTCTTCGACCAGTACGCGATCGTCCAGGACCAGACGTTCTTCGCGGTCCGGGTCGGTCAGGTGGAGATCTCGTTCGAGCACATGGAGGAGATCGAGAAGGCGACCACCATCGAGCACCGTTGGTGGAGTGCCGAGGAGCTGGACGCGTCCGCCGAGACCTTCTTCCCTGAGGACCTCTCGTCCATCCTCCGCAAGATCACTGGGGACGGAGCACCCGCGTAGCACCGGCGATCAGGGCCGTGGCCAGGATCCACCCCGAGACGACCAGCCCGTACGCGAGCCCCTGCGTCCATCCCGCCGGGTCGAACAACTCTCGTTGTCCGAACGCGGGCAGCGGGAGCAGCAGGTCGAAGGTGTAGGCGAAGGAGTCGAAAACGGGGCTTTCGTCTGGCTTCAGCGCGCGTGGCGGGTTGAGCGCGAACGCCGCGGTGCCGGTCAGCAACAGGATCCCGAACCACACGCCGGCCAGCCAGGGGCGATACCCGTAGCCGACGGTGGCGTCGAGCAGCCAGCCCCACAGCCGCCTGCCGCGGCCCTGCGTGCGCCGTCTGGCGCGGAGCTTGGCGAGCTGAGCGCGACGGGCGAGCGCGTCGTTGCCGTCGCGGAGGTACCAGGCGGCCAGTTGCTCGTACGGCTGCGGGCGGAAGCCTTCGGGGTCACGACCGGCCCAGCCGATCCGGCGGGCGACCCCGCTGCCGCGCAGCCGGTCGTAGTTCAGGCCGTTCAGGCGGAGTTTGTCGGGCCAGGTGTCCGGATCATCCTGCAAAGTGCCGAAACGTGAGTGGGCCAGGCTGACCACGCCTTCGATGGGTTCGGCCGGTGCGAGGTGGAACTCGCGGGCCTCCATATGGCTGGCATGCACCGCGTACGAGGTGTCGGGGCTGCGTACGACGCCTCTGAGCTCGAACGTGCTGCCGATCCGGGCGCCGCGCAGCCGCAGGCAGCCCAGCGCGGTGAAGCCACGGGTGCACTGCACGGTGTCCTCGACGACCATGTTGTCGGCGGTGAGCGCGTTCTTGCCCGGATTGCGGAGGGTCGCGCCCTCGAAGATGAGATCTCCGTTGAGCCGGGCGCCGACCAGGCGGACACCGCCGGTGAAGTCGGCGTTCTTCATGTTCGCCCCGGCCTCGACCACCATCGAACCGGCGTACAGGGCCCACTCGTCGTCGCCCGTCACCTTGGTGCCGGCCAGCCAGAGCCCGCTCTCGAACTGGGCGCGAGCGATGCGCACAGTGCCGGTGATGTTCGAGCCGGACAGGCTGAGGTGCCCGGCCACCCGCATTCCGCCGCCGCTGAACCCGGGTAACGAGCAGTCGGTCAACCTGACCGTACGGGTCGTCGTGCCGGTGAGTTGTACGGGTTCGTCTAGGTGACAGCCGCTGAGCACGAGTTCGTGCTCCACGTTGCCGCCCAGGATCGTGAGCGAACCTGTGATCCGGGCGCCACGCAACCGGATCGCGGGGGCCGCGCCGGCCTCCGGATCGCGGGCGCCGAGCAGCAGGGAGGTGATCACTTGAGCGCGTACGGTGCGCTCGGGGCCCCAGGTGTCGCCGTCGGTCGGCGCGTTCGCCCCTGCCGGACGGCCCACAGAGCTCTTGACCGGAGCGAACTCCACGAACTCGCCCGTGGGAAAGGCGTCCCATAGTCTGCGCTCGGCCGCGCTGAGTCGTGGAGATCGTCTCATGCACGTGATTCTGGTGCAGGCTCAGCGGCTATGCGGGTTCTGAAGGTGATTCTCCTGGCATCGAGACCCCACCGATGGATTCTGCCCAGAGGCCTGATATGCGTATCGCAGTCACGATCTTATTGATCACCATGCTCACCTCTTGCGGGCTCACACCGGCGCGCCCGGTCGCCGGCGGGGGCGAGGAACGACAGCCGCACAGATCGCCAGCACCTCGCCGACTGGTTGGCCGCCAAGAGCGGCCCCTGCTCAAGGTCACGGGGTACGGCGAGACCGTGCCGGTCGCGCCGAACACCAAGGCGGACGACAGCGACGACCCGGCAGATGGTCATCTTGGTCGCGACGTGATCTCTAGCGGCGGTAGCCGGCCATGCGCTCGAGTCGGGCGACCCGCTCCGACGTGGGCGGGTGCGACGAGAACAGCCGGCCGAAGCCCGAGCCGCTGAACGGGTTGGCGATCATCATGTGGGAGGCGGAGGTCAGGCGGCTGTTCTCCGGGAGGGGCAGCCGGCGGGCGCCCATCTCGATCTTGCGCAGCGCCGAGGCCAGCGCCAGCGGGTCACCGGTCAGCATGGCGCCCGACTCGTCGGCCTGGTATTCCCTCGTACGGGAGATCGCCATCTGGACCATGCCGGCCGCGACCGGTCCGAGCACCATCATGAGCAGCGCGCCGAGGAAACCGGGGCCCTCGTCATCGTCGGAGCCGCCGAAGAAGACGGCCACATAGCTGAGCCAGGTGATCATCGTGGCCAGCGCACCGGCCACGGACGAGATGAGGATGTCGCGGTTGTACACGTGGGACAGCTCGTGCCCGATCACCCCGCGTAGCTCCCGCTCGTCCAGCAACTGCGTCAGCCCGTACGTCACACAGACGGCGGCCTGGCGCGGGCTGCGGCCGGTGGCGAACGCGTTGGGCTGGATGGTCGGCGAGATGTACAGGCGTGGCATCGGCTGGCGGGCCTGGGTGGAGAGCTCGCGCACGATGCGGTAGAGGGTGGGCTGCTCGACCTCGCTCACCGGGCGGGCCCGCATGGCGGACAGCGCGATCCGATCCGAGAAGAAGTACGCGAAACCGTTGCTCGCCATGGCCAGCACGAAAGCGATCTGCAGGCCGGTGCTGCCGCCCAACCAGGCGCCCAACGCGAGGATCAGCGCTGACAGGCCGCCGAGCAGGATGGCGGTGCGCAGACCGTTGTGGTGCAAGGTTCCCCCCTTCATGGTCCGGGTTCACCTGGTCCAACGACCACCCCCCGGTACAACGTTCCCTGGCTGCTCCCGTCGACGGATCGCCGCCGCCGATCACCCTGGAGCCGTGGCCAGGTCGAGAACGAGTTGGGGAGCGACGGAGAACACCACAGCCAGCGCGACCGCCAGCCCGGCGGCCACCCAGGTGGCGGGGAACGGCCGCCGGGCGGCGGTGACGGGGGGCGTGGGAGTGAAGATCCTGCCTGCCCAGACCACGTAGTAGTAGAGCCCGATCACCGTGTTGACCGCCATGACCACGGCCAGCCAGCCGGAGCCGCCGTCAACGAGCTCGCGGAAGACCACGATCTTGGCGAAGAGACCGGCCAGTCCTGGGGGGAGCCCGGCCAGGCAGATGAGGCAGAACGCCAGCGCGAGCCCCGCCATAGGGCTGCGGAAGGCGAGCCCTCGGTAGTCGTCGAGCTCATTGCGGGTCGCCGTCCTGGAGACGATCATGACCACGGCGAACGCGCCCAGGTTCATCGCGGCGTAGATGACGAGGTAGGCGACGGAGGCGCCGACCGCACCGGACAGCAGGGCATCGCCCGACGCCCCTGGCCGGGACGCCACCGCGATCGGGGCCAGGATGTAGCCCGACTGCGCGACCGAGGACCAGGCCAGCAGACGTACGGCGGAGCGCTGGCGTATGGCCAGCAGGTTGCCCGCCGTCATGGTGAGCGCCGCGAGGATCGCGATGATCGGTGCCCAGGTGGCGGCCTGCCCGGCCAGGGCGGTGACCAGCAGCAGGATGAGCCCCGCGAACCCGGCCGCCTTGGAGATCACCGACAGCAGCGCGGCGACCGGGATGGGCGCGCCCTGGTAGACGTCGGGCGCCCAGGCGTGGAACGGCACGGCGGCGATCTTGAATCCGAACCCCGCGGCGACCAGCACGACGCCGACCGTCACGACCGCGGGCAAGCCGTGGGCGGCCTCCAGGGTGGGCGCGAACGTCGCGGGCGGCGGGCTCGCGCCGCTGAGGACGGCGCCGATCCGCGACAGGTGGACCGAGCCCGCGACGCCGTAGAGCAGCGACACCCCGAACAGCATGATCGCCGTTGACACGACCGAGACCAGGAACAACTTGATCGCGGCCTCCGACGAGCGGCCGTCGTAGCGTTTCAGCGCCGTGAGAGCGAAGACCGGGAGCGACACGAGTTCGAGGGCCACCACGAGCATGATCAGGTCACGGGAGGCGGGCAGCGTCACGGCGCCGACCAGCGTGCACAGCAGGAGGAAGTACCACTCGCCGACCGGGATGCCGCCGCCGGCCAGCTCGGTCATCGACATCAGCACGACCACCACGGCGGCCACCAGCACCAGACCGGCGAAGATCAGGGTGAACCGGTCGGCCACGAACGAGCACAACCCCGTGCCGCCCGCTCCTTCCTGGCTGCCTGCCGGTCCGGAACCGCCCGTGGCCCTCGCGAGAGCGTCCGGGACGCAGAACGTGGCCAGGGTCCGCCCGCCCTGGGCGGCCTGCGCCACGACGAATCCCAGCGCGATGAGCACCCCGGCGAGGCTGACCAGCCCCAGACCGGCCATGGTGCGCCGACCAGCGGGCAAAAAGGCGTCGAGCAGCAGCACGAGCCCGGCCGCGAGCGCCAGCACCAGAGGCGGAGCGATCACGAAGTAGTGGATCTGCTGGATCATGACAGGACTCCCAGCAGGGTCTGCACCGCCGGTGTGGTGAGCGAGAGAAGCAGCTTGGGCCAGAGGCCGAACAGCAGGATCAGCACGATCAACGGCACCCAGGCGACCAGCTCGTAACCCCTGATGTCGCGCATCGCCCCTGCCTTGGGAGCAGGCGCTCCCGTCTCGGTCACCTCGGCCGTCCGACGGCCCCCCTCCGGCCCCGACTCCGCCGCCCCGGCGGCCAACTCCTCGGGCCGGGACTCCGCCGCCCCGGAGCCCGTCTCCTCCGGGCCCGCACCCGCCCCGCCTGGGGCAGGGTGCGTCGCGGTCAGGCTGAGCGCCGGCCGGGCCGGAAGGCCGTGGGTCACGCGCGACAGCATGACGAGGAAGTACGCCGCCGTCAGCACGGCCCCGAGCCCGCCGATCGCCATGAAGACGAGGAACAACTCGCGCGGCAACACCTCGGCCGGCTGGAAGGCGCCGAGGAGGGCCAGCATCTCTCCCCAGAACCCGGCCAGCCCGGGGATGCCGAGCGAGGCGATGGCGGCGAACGTCAGGACTGCTCCCAGGTGTGGCAGCGTGGCCAGCATGCCGCCGCCCAGCGAGGGCATGTCGGCGGTGCCGTACCGTTCCTTGATCGCGCCGGCGAGGAAGAACAGCAGGCCGGTGATCAGGCCGTGCGCGACGTTGGCGAACAGGGCGCCGTTGACGCCCACGGTGGTCAGCGTGGCGAACCCGAGCAGCACGAAGCCCATGTGTCCCACGGAGGAATAGGCGATCATCCGTTTGAGGTCGCGCTGGGCCAGACAGGCCAGGGAGCCGTAGACGATGCCGACCACCGCCAGGGCGCCCAGCCACGGCGCGATCACCACCGCTCCCTCGGGCAGGACGGGGATGGCGATCCTGGCGAAGCCGTACGTGCCCATCTTCAGCAGCACCCCGGCCAGCAGCACCGAGCCGACGGTCGGAGCCTCCGTGTGCGCGTCGGGCAGCCACGTGTGCAGGGGCCACATGGGCGTCTTGACCGCCAGGCCGATGCCGACCGCCGCGAAGGCGAGGACCTGCACTCCCCTCGACATGCCCGCGCCGTGCGCCTGGCTCAGGGCGACGATGTCCAGGGTGCCGGTCTGGGCCCAGATGAGCAGCAGGCCGAGCAGCATCACGACCGAGCCGAGCAGCGTGTAGAGGATGAACTTGATCGCCGCGCTCCGGCGGCCTCTGCCTCCCCAGATGGCGATCAGGAAGTACATCGGGATCAGCACGACCTCGAAGAACACGAAGAACAGCAACAGGTCGAGGGCCAGGAACGTGCCGATCATGCCGACTTCGAGGACGAGCAGCGTGAACACCAGCGCTCTCGGCCTGCCGGTGGCAGGCGTCAGAAGCTGGCCTGGGGCGCGCGCGTCACCCCAGCTCAGGTAGGCGAAGCAGAGGAACGTCAGCAGAGCCGTCAGCACGACCAGCGGCAGTGAGATGCCGTCGACACCCAGATGGAACCGCAGGCCGAGGCCGGGAATCCAGGGCTGGTCGACGGTGAGCTGCGGCCGGGCCGCCTGGGTGTAGTCGAACGTCGCCGCCAGCATCACCGCCAGCGCCAGCGTCACGCCCGAGAAGACGAGCCCGTAGCCGCGCAACACCGGCCGGAGCAGGGTCGGCGAGATCAGGAGCAGCAGAGCGCCGAGCAGCGGGACGGCGAGCAGCGCGACGGGAAGCCAGCCCATCATGCGAACACCACCGCCCCCACCACGATCAACAGGACACCGGCCAGCAGACCGGTCACGTAGAGCTGGACATTGCCGTTCTGGGTCAGCCGCAGCATCCCGGACAGACCCTGGGCGGTGCGTCCCGAACCGCGCACCGCTCCGTCCACCACCCGGTCGTCGGTCCGGACCACGAGCCTGGCCATGGTCTGCAACGGGCGGACGAACACGGCGGTGTACAGGCTGTCGACGTAGAACGCCCGCTCGCACGGCACCAGGAACGGGCCGAGCAGGCGCGACGGGTCGGCCACCGGATCACTGCGCCAGAACGCGTAGACGACCCCGCCGCCGAGCAGTGCGAGCACGACGCTGAGGGCGGCCACTTCCAGGTCGAGGTGCGGCCCTCCGGCGAACCCGAGCAGCAGAGTGGGGACAGCCAGCAGCACGATGGGCACCAGCATCGTCCTCGGCGCCTCGCGGACGTCGACCACGTGGGCCATGCCGGGTCGGGGCTCGGGCAGCGCGACCACCCTGGCCTCGCCGAAGAACGTACGCAGCCAGGCTCTGGTGGCGTACGCGGCGGTGACGGCGACGGTCGCGAGCGCGCAGCCGTACAGGAGCAGGGCGGCGGCGTCCGTGAGGCGGCCACCGGTCAGCGCGCGTTCCATCGTGAGCAGGAGTGCGTCCTTGCTGAAGAACCCGCTGGCCGGTGGGAGGCCCATGAGAGCGGCGAAGCCCACCGTCATGGTCACGAACGTGATCGGCAGCGTGCGCCGGAGCCCGCCCATCTGGCTCATCAGGTTGGAGCCGATGTGGTGGATCACGGCGCCCGCGCAGAGGAACAGCAGAGCCTTGAACGCGCCGTGGGTGAGCAGATGGAAGATCGCGGCGCTGTCGGACCCCGCCGCGAGCCCTCCGGCCATGTAGGCGAGCTGGCTGACCGTGGAGTAGGCGAGCACGCGTTTCAGATCGTCCTGAGCGAGCGCGGCCAGAGCGGCGCCGAGCATGCCGAGGGCGGCGATGATCGCGAGCACGTCGAGCGTCGGGCGAGCGGCCAGGAAGGCGGGAAAAAGCCTGGCCACGATGAAGATCCCGGCGGCGACCATGGTGGCCGCGTGGATCAGCGCGCTGATCGGCGTCGGACCGGCCATGGCATCGGGCAACCAGGTGTGCAACGGCACCTGCGCGCTCTTGCCCGCCACTCCGGCGAGCAGCAGCATCGTGGCGGCCACCAGCGTGCCCGTGGACATCTCGGGCACTTTGGTCAGCACGTCGTCGATGCGGAAGCTGCCCGCCGAGACACCGAGCACGAAGATGCCGAACAGGAAGCCGACGTCACCCAGCCTCGTCACCAGGAACGCCTTGACGGCGGCTCGCGAATTGGCCCGGTCTTCCCACCAGTGCCCGATCAGCAGGTAGGAGCAGAGGCCCATGATCTCCCAGCCCACGTAGAGGACCAGGAGGTCGCCGGCATAGACGACGAGCAGCATCGCGCTGGTGAACAGGCTGATGAAGCTGCTGTAGGACGGGTAACGCGGGTCGTCGTGGAGGTAGCCGACGGAGTAGATCTGTACGGCCAGCGCCACGAGCGTCACCAGGACGCCGAGGATGGCGGACAGGTCGCCGGCCTGGAGGGTCAGCGAGATCGGGATGCCACCGGTGACGATCGTGCCGTAGGTGCGCCCCACGGGCTCCCCCGGCGAGGCTCCCTCGATGAAAGCGAACCCGGGCCCCCAGGCCAGCCAGATCGCCAGCACGGCGGACGCGGCGGTCGGGATGATCGCGAACCACCCGGCCCTGCCGCGGGCCGCGGCTGCCCGCGTCTCGGGCGTGTCAGGAGCCCGGAGGCGTGGGCGGCGCGAGAGGAGGAGGCCGGCGAAGGCCGCGGCGAAAGGCAGGAGCACGGCCAGCAGCGGGAACGTCGTCACGGCTTGCCACCTCGCTTGGCGGACCGCTGGTCTTCACGTCCGTTGCCCGACGGAGCTGCCTCGCCCATGGCGACGTTTCGAGATCCGGGGGTGGGCGGACGGTCGCCGGACTCGGTCACATTCGGTGGAGCGGGCGTGGGCTTGCCGGGATCAGGCGAGCGATCGCCGGGAGCCCATTGTCCGGTCGCCTCGGTGGCGGCGGGTAGGGGCTGGGCGGGCTCGGCCAGCTCCCGGAGCTGATCGAGGTCGACGGTCCTGCGGTTGCGGTAGAGGGCGAGGACGATCGCGAGGCCCACGCCCACCTCGGCGGCCGCGATGACGATGACGAACAGCGTGAGCACCTGACCGCTGTGCAGCCGGTCGCGCAACCACACATCGAACGCGACCAGGTTGAGGTTGACGGCATTGAGCATCAGCTCGACCGACATGAGCACGAGAATCGTGTTGCGGCGCGCGAGGACGCCATAGACACCGACGGAGAAGAGGAGCGCGGAGATGACCGCCGGGTAGACGATGTGCACTAATGCCCCCCGCTGCGGTCAGCTGGCGAGCTCCCTGACTGATCGGCCGGATCTCCCGGCGAGGACGTCGAGGTGTCGGGCGGGTCGGGCGGGTCGGCGGGGGGACCGCCGGGGATGTCCGTACGGGACAGCACGATGGCGCCGATCAGAGCGGCCAGGAGCAGCACGGACAGGGCCTCGAAGGGCAGCACCCATGTGCTGAACACGCTCGCGCCGAGCTCGCTCGCCGAACCCGCACCGGGTGTCAGCGGCGTGTAGGCGGTGCGGAAGCCGTCGATCACCACGGTGACCAGGATGGCCGCCGTCGCGAGGGCCACCCCCGCGGCCACCACCCGGTTGCCGCTGTCGAGGTCGGCGGAGCGGCCGATCGGGGCGCGGGTCAGCATGATGCCGAACAGCATCAGGACCACGACGGCGCCCACGTAGATGAGCACCTGGACCCAGGCGACGAACTCGGCGGTCAGAACGAGGTAGCAGCCGGCCAGCGCGCCGAAGGAGACGACCAGCCACAGGGCGGCGTGCACGAGCTGGCGGGTCGTGACAACGAGCAGCGCCGATCCGACCGCCACCGCACCCAGCAGCAGGAAGACGACTTCCTGCCCAGTGGGTGACAAGTAGGAGGGCACCTCCTCGGTCACGAATCCTCCTCGGACTCCTTTGTCCCGTCAGGGGCGAGCCGCCCGGGAGGGCGGATGGATCGAGGGTCGGCCATCCGGCGCCTGCGCGGCCTCGGGCCTGCAGTCTGCTCCTTCGAGTCGGCTTCCGGGCCCGGCCCGCCCGAAGCTGTGGACAACTCTTCCTCGGACGGCTCGCCTGTGGATGACGGACCGCTCTGGGAAGGCTCCGTGGGCTGAGTACGGGGCGATCCGGCGCCAGACGGCTCGCCCGTCGCCGCGGTGTCCGAAGTCGGCACCGCTTTCGCCGGCCCGGACACGGAAGGGGGCACGTCGGACGGGCGCGTTTCCTCCGGGACGGCCCCGGAGGGTGCGGTCTCCGGAAGTGCGGTTTCAGGGGGCGGAGTGCCAAGGGTCACGGGCTCAGAGGGAGCGGGCGTGGACGAGGCACCCTTGGGAGCGGCCGTCGTGGCGGGGCGGTCTTGGGCTGGGGTGGCGGGAGCGTCGGGGGCCGATGTGGCGCGAGTGTCGTCGCGAGGGCGGCGGGACGGGGTGGGACGAGTTGAAGGCGCGCCCGGGCGGCGAGGGGCTGCAGTGAGCTCCTTGGGCGGCTCGGCGCCGGGGTCGTGGGCAGGAGGCGGTGGGACGGTGAGCACCCAGGTCGCGAGCCGGTCCTTCTCGTGCAGAAGGTTACGGATGTCGCCCTCGGCGTACTCGAACTCGGGGGACCAGAACAGCGCGTCGAACGGGCACACCTCAATGCAGATCCCGCAATACATGCACAGGGCGAAGTCGATGGCGAAGCGGTCGAGGACGTTGCGCTGGCGCGGGCGGCCGCCCTCGGGAGCCGGGATCGTCTCCTTGTGGGAATCGATGTAGATGCACCAGTCGGGGCACTCTCGCGCACACAGCATGCAAGAGGTGCAATTTTCCTCAACCAGGGCGATCACCCCGCGGCTGCGAGGCGGGAGAGCGGGCTTGACCTCGGGATACTGCTGGGTGACGGATTTGCGCAGCATGTGGCGGAGGGTGATGGACAGCCCCTTTGCAAGTCCGACTCCCGGTATCCGTCCCATAATCAACATCATGGCGCACTTGGCCGCGCACGTGAATGAGCAGGGCACCTTATCCCCAGGTTTTCCACAGCTATCCACAGGCTGGCCGGGGGTTATCCACAACATTGGTCCACAACCGATATGTGCAAGTACGGGACGATAACCTGCCGCCATGTCGAACACCCATCCGCGCGGCCCCAGCGCTCTGGCGTGGACCGCCGCCGTGGGGTGGGCGGTCCTGCCGCTGTTCACGTGCGGCCTGACGACCCCGTTCACGATCGGGTTCGCCGCCTACTGGCTGCGCAGCGTGTGGCTGGTGCTCGCGACTGCGGCCTACACCGTCTGCGTGGGCTCGTTCCTCATCGCGGTGATGGCCTACCCCGAGTTCGACGACATCCCGGAGCCGATGTCCACACTGATCTCGGTGGCGCTCATGGCATGCTGGCTGGGCGGTGTCATCCACTCGGGCATCCTGGTGCCGGCCATGGCCAGGGCCCGGCACGGGCGGCCCGTCTATCCACATCCGGTTCACCATGCCGGGCCGGGATATCCACACACCGACCTGCACCAGCGCACCACCTCCCCCAGCACCCATCTGCGGCCCGGCGAGCCCGAATGGATCGGGCACTACCGCGTGCTCCGTTCGCTCGGGCGCGGCGGGCAGGGCGCCGTCTACCTCGCGATGGCCCCCAACGGGGTGCAGGTCGCGGTGAAGGTCCTGCACGACCTGGTCGACGAGACGGCCCGGATGAGGTTCGCGAGGGAGGTCGACGCCGCGCGCAGGGTGGCGACGTTTTCCACAGCCCGCCTGCTCGACGTGAGCATCACCGGCCGGCACGCGTACATCGTCAGCGAGTACGTCGACGGCCCCTCACTCGAGCAACTCGTACGCCGCCACGGTCCGCGCGACGAGGACAGCCTGACCCGGTTGGCGTTGTCCACAGCCGGGGCGCTGGCCGCCATCCACAAGGCGGGGATCGTGCACCGCGACTTCAAGCCGAGCAATGTGCTCATCGGCCACGACGGGCCGCGCGTGATCGACTTCGGCATCGCGCGGGCGCTCGACCAGGTGACGATGACGTCCGGGAAAATGGTCGGCACGCCGCCTTACATGTCGCCCGAGCAGCTGACCGGGGAGCAGGTGGGGCCCGCCTCCGACGTGTTCAGCTGGGCGGTGACGATGATGTTCGCGGCGACGGGGCGGCCGCCGTTCGGCGAGGATTCGGTGCCCGCCGTGTTCAACCGTGTGTTGACCGTCCATCCGGACTTATCCCCTTTACCGCCTGGCCTTCGGGGCATCGCGGGCTCCTGTCTCCGGAAGAGTCCGCTCGACCGGCCCTCCGCCTCGGACGTGATGCTGGCCATCGTGCACTGACGATTACCGAACGCGACCGTTCGGCACATGCGAAACGATCTCGTCCAGTGCTGCCGAGTCGGCGTGCCGCCTCATGGCCCTGTCAGGTCCACGGGCCTGGTCAGGCCAACGGACCTGGTCAGGCCAACCGGGCCCGATCAGATCGAGGGGCCTGGGCCGATGGACCGGCCCTTCCTTGAGATGGTCTCTGAGCGAGATGAGGCTTGACGGCATTGGGGGTGCGTGGGTAGGTCGAGGGTGGCTGGGAGTGGGTATGCGTTTCGGACGATCCATGACGCAAGCGAGCCTGAGCCTTGTCCCGAATGGTGCCCCGGGAGCCCCGGAGCGTGCGACAGATATGGGCGGCGTTTCGCCGCTCACCGTACCTGCCTGCGGTTGTGGTGCTGTTCATCGTCGCGGCTGCGGCCGGGTTGTTCGCGGGCTCCTACACGTACGCGATGGCCAATCCGACGCCGCACCGCATTCCGATGGCCGTCGTGGGGACGGGTGGGGCGGAGCAGCGGGCGGCATTCGTGGCTGGGATGAGGAGGGAACTGCGGGCAGCGGTCGAACTACGTGATTTCCGTACGTACCAGGCTGCTCTCCGGGCCGTCGAAGAGCAGCAGGTGTTCGCTGTCATCGAGGTGCGCGGGCGCCAGGCGGTGGTGCACGTGGTGGGCGCGGCGGGGGCGTCCATGGCCGAGCTGGTGTCGAAGGCGGCGCCGAAGGTCGGCGCGCACATCGGAGTGCATGTCATGGTGACTGATCTCAAGCCCCTACAGCCAGGCGACCCACGGGGGCTGGCGCTGTTCTACATCTCACTGGCAGCGGTGATCATGGGGTTCATCGGCGCGGTACAGCTCAGCGTGCACGCCAAGGCCCTGAACCGGGCCGAGCTGATCGCGTTCATCGCCGCCTGCTCGATGCTGGGCGGGTTCGCGATCGCGGCGACGGTGGATTGGCTGCTCGGGGCGCTGGCTCTGCCGTTCGCGGAGTCGTGGCTGATCCTGGCGTTGACCATGTTCACCTCCGGCATGGTGTTCACGATGTTCAACTCGCTCATCGGCCGGTGGGCGATCGTGCCCACGTGGGGAGTGATGGTGCTCATCGGTAACCCGTCGTCGGGTGGGGCGGTGTCGTGGCCGCTGCTGCCGTCGGCGTTCGGGGCGGTCGGGCGATGGCTTCCGCCGGGCGCTTCGGTGAACGCCCAGCACACGGCCGTGTACTTCGGGGATCACCAGCACGCGATGCCGTTCCTGGTGCTTGCCGCCTGGGCGGCGATATCGTGCGGCGTCTTCTGCGCCTGGCACCGGCGACCGGGCGACGGCAGGATCTGACGAGAAGGCTCCGGACAGACCCTGACGCCAGTCGCCGGGCTTCCCTTCCAGCGGCGCACGAAGGCCCGCGCGGCGCGAAAGACGCTGGACCGCCGGTCAGGGGATCGCGTCTCGGCACGTCCGGGCCAGGTTGAGATACTCCTCGCGCGACACTCGGTGTACGGCCAGCCGCAGATGCTGTCGCTCAGCGAACCTCTGGGCCATGCCGGCGTCCCAAGGGCCCGGAAGGTGAAGGAGCGGCTGCCCGGTCGCGCTCAGGACGAAGAGGCCCACGGCAGATGGGGCCGACACCGCCACCGCAGGTGGGCCGGCGCCATTCCCCACGGCGGCAGGCGGGCCGGCGCCATCCCCCACGGCAGCAGGTGACAGCACAGATCCCGGCTCAGCGGAAGGTGGCGTCCCGAAATTCGGCGTGACCGGCTGAGCGGCGGTCTCCGCCGGCGTGGGTGCCGGTCGCGGGCCCGAGGCGGTCGGCTGAGCGCCCGTCGAACCCGACGCAGCTGCCGATCCCCAGTCCGACATGGCCGGCTCGGCGGCAGCCGACGCAGCTGCCCGTCCCCGGTCCGAGATAGCCGGCGGGCCGACAGCCGAAGCCAACGCAGCAGCCGATCCCCGATCCGAGATAGCTGGCGGGCCGACAGCCGAACCCGGCGCAGCAGCCGATCCCCGATCCGAGACGGCCGGCGGGCCGACAGCCGACGCAGATGCCGATCTCCCGTCCGAATTGGTCGGGCGGGCGGTGCTCTCAGTCGGTGTCGGGTGTACGGGTGGTCTGAGGGGGGTGTAGTGGTAGAGGAGGAGGGCGGAGGCTTCTGAGCGGCGGGGGCCGATGCGGAATTTGGTGGTCGCCTCCTTGCCGCGTTCGATCCGCAGCTGGCCGGACTTGACCGTCAGGTACGGCCCGCCGGCCTGCGCCAACAGGGCACCGGTCCGGGCCCGCCGCCGCTGTAAGCGGGCCACGACGGGTCGTAGCACCAGGAGCGCCGGGCTGAAGGCGATCATCAGCCACCTGGCGTCCACCAGGTCGAGCGCGATCCGGCCCACGAAGGAGAGGCCGCGCCAGACCATCCAGGCACCGTTCACGGCGAGGTAGGCCATCACGACCAGCCCGACGACGCCGGCGCAGATGGCCACCAGGCCACGCCATCGGCGTCGGCTGAGGAACGACGGGCGGCGGCCGTGCAGGCGGCGCCAGCCGGGGGCACGCGCGGCGAGCAGCACCCGGGCTTTCGCTGGCGCGTCGTGGTGGACGTTCGTGAGGTGGAGGCCCGCTGCGGCGGCGAAGGCCCTCGTGGGCAGGTGGTCCCAGGGACCGGGCAGGTCGAGGAGGACGAGTCCGTCCTCGTCGAGAGCCGCCAGACCGCCGATGGTTTCGTTCGGCGTGTCGGTGTGCTCCTGAACGTAGGAGTAGCGGTGGAGCGCCGCCGGTTTCACCCGGATCGCGGTGTCCGCCGCCTCGTCCGTGGCCGTGAGTGTCTGCCCGTCCCAGAACAGTGCGGTCTTGGTCGCTCCCTCGATCGGCCGCAGCCAAGCGTTCAAGAAGATCACATCCCCGAAAAGGCCCCTTATCTCCCTATCACGGAAGGGCGGCTCAGATCACGACCTTCACCACGCCGGTGAGCGCGAGCTGGACGAGGGCCAGGGGCACCAGCACGGCCCAGGCGAGCTTCTGCAGCTGGTCTTCGCGCAGCCGCGGGAAGGTCACCCGTAGCCAGATCACCACGAAGGCCAGCAGGAACACCTTGGCCAGGGTCCACAGCCAGCCGGGCAGCAGCGGCCCGTGCCAGCCGCCGAGGAACAGCACGGTGGTCAGGAACGACAGTACGACGATGCCGACGTACTCGGAGAGCATGAACAGGGCGAACCGCATGCCGGTGTATTCGGTCATCGGGCCCATGATGATCTCGGACTCGGCGATCGGCATGTCGAACGGCGGCCGGCGCAACTCCGCCAGCCCGGCCATGAAGAACACCACCGCGCCGATCGCCTGCCAGGGCAGCCACCACCACTGCCACGCCTCGACGATGCCAGGCAGGGACAGGGTGCCCGCAGCCATCGCCACCGAGGAGGCGGCCAGCACCAGCGGCAGCTCGTACGACATGAGCTGGGCGGCCGATCGCATGCCGCCGAGCAGGGAGTACTTGTTGGCCGAGGCCCACCCGGCGATGATCGAGCCGAGCACGCCGACGCCCATCACCGCGAGCACGAAGAACAGGCCGAGGTCGAGGTCGACGCCGACCAACCCGTCGTCGAGGGGGATGGCGATCATCACGACGAGGTAGGGCACCAGCGCCACACCAGGGGCGATCATGAAGATGCGCCTGTCGGCGGCGGCCGGGATGATGTCCTCCTTCTGCGCGAACTTCACCCCGTCGGCGATCAGCTGCGCCCAGCCGTGGAACCCGCCGGCGTACATCGGCCCGAGGCGCGACTGCATGTGGGCCATCGTCTTGTGCTCGACCTGGCCGATGATCAGCGGCAGCACCAGGAAGACGACGAGGATGACGGCGAAGGTGAGCAGCACCTCAAGCATCGGATGGCCCCCAGTCGAGCAGCACCTCAAGCATCGGGCGACCCCCAGGTGAGCAGCACGTCAAGCATCGGGCGGCCCCCAGTCGGCCGGGACTCCGGGCGGGAGCGTCTTGCGGCGGCTGGGCGCCCCGTGCCCCGACTCGCCCGGCTCCTTGGCGCCGGGCCACGCCTTGGCCACGCGGGCGGCGAGGATGAAGTCCTTGCGCAGCGGGTGGCCCTCGAACCCGTCGGGCAGCAGCAGCGGCACCAGGTGGGGGTGACCGTCGAAGGTCACGCCGAACATCTCGTACGTCTCGCGCTCGTGCCAGTCAGCGCCCCGGAAGACGCCCACGGCGGAGGACAGGCGCGCGTCGGAGCGCGGGATCCGGGTGCGCACCAGCAGCCGCCGGCAGCCGACCGGGTCGTAGAGGTGCGCGACGACGAAGAAGCCCTCGGGCGGGTCGTCGACCCCGGTCAGCCAGTCGAAGAAGGTGTAGCCGGAGTCGCGGAGCTCGGTCAGGACGCCGATCCAGTCGTCGGCCGCGACGTCGGCCGTGGTCTCGCCGTAGGACTCGGAGATCTGGGCCCGCTCGGCGAGGCTCACGCCTCCTCCCCGTGGGCGCGTGACCAGAGGTAGCGGTCTTCGAGCTTCTCGCCGGCGATCTTCTCCTGGAGCTTCATGATCCCGTAGAGCAGCGCCTCGGGTCTGGGCGGGCAGCCGGGCACGTAGACGTCGACGGGGATGATCTGGTCGACGCCGTTGGTCACGCAGTAGGAGTCCCAGTAGGGGCCGCCGGTGTTGGAGCAGGCGCCGAACGAGATCACGTACTTGGGGTCGGGCATCTGCTCGTAGAGCCGCTTGACGGCGGGAGCCATCTTGTCGGTGACCGTGCCCGAGACGATCATCAGATCGGCCTGCCGGGGCCCGTTGGCGAACGGGATCACCCCGAACCTGATGAAGTCGTGCCGGCTCGTCGAGGTCGCGATGAACTCGATGGCGCAGCAGGCCAGCCCGAAGTTGAACACCCACAGGGAGTAGCGCCGCCCCCAGTTGAGGATGAAGCGCATGGGCTTGGGCGCCAGCCGTGAGCCAGGCCCGACCGTGGGCATCGGGAGATCCGTTGCTGCCATACTGCCCATTCTTGCTCGGAATGCTGGTCAGGCAAAGGAGACCTCTCGCCGGGCCGCGCCCAACTCCTCGGCGATCTCGGCGAAGCGCGGCTCCAGCTCGGCCTGGACGGCCTCGTCCTCAAGGTCGCGCAGTCGTACGGCGGCGGTGTCGTACCCCAGCGACCGGACGAACTCACCACGCAGATCGAGCGGCGGGTGGGAGTCGGCGAAGTGCCTGGGCTGCCTGGCCATCAGCCTGCGGCGGCGTTCGAGCTCGTGGGCGGGCAGCTGGGCCCGCCGCTCGATCAGCCGCCGCCAGACGGTCGTGCCCAGCGTGGCCGACAGCCAGCTCAGCTCGTTCAGGTCGACGGGGGCGGTGGCGAGCTTGTCGAGCATCGCGGCGGCGGCTCCGGAGGAGGCCACCCGTGCGGCCCGCTCGTCGGCGACGTACTCGGCCTGCCTGGCGGACCGGGTCGTGGTGATGAGGAGCAGGAAACCCAGCAGCCCGATGGCGAACCCGGCCAGGCGCATCACGATGATGAGCACGAGCAGGGCGAGGCCGGCGATGCTCTGACCTGCTGCTTCGGCCGACTCCTCGCCCGTCTCCGCCGCGCCGCGGGTGGCCCGTCGGACGGCGTCGAGGCCGGCGAGCGCGGTGTTCGCGAGTCTCGAATGCCGGATGTCGCCGTTGCTGGAGTGGCTCAGCTCGTGGGCGAGCAGCGCGACGCGTTCCTGGGGTTCGAGGATCGCCCAGAGCGGCGCGCCGAGGCAGAGCAGGCGCCTGCCACGCAGGCCGAACTGCCCGTAGGAGGCGTTGAAGTCCGCCGTCACCAGGACCGTGTCCACCTTGGCTGCGCCGACCTCGGCGCCGACCCGGTCCAGCAGGCCGAACAGGCGTGGCGCCGACTCCCTGGTGAGCACGGGAGCCGTGCGTGCCAGCCGGCCGAAGCGCGGGCGCATCAGCCATGCCGCGCCGAGCAGCAGCGCGGCGAGGGCCCAGCCGACGAAGTGCGGCAGGATGACCGCGATCCAGACGCCGGCGACCGCCGAGCCGGCGGCGAGCAGGTGGATGAGTGCGGCCAGCACCGATGACAGCACCCGGGAGGCGCCGCCGCCCGACACCCGCGTGCCCCTCCGGAGCACCTGGGCGTGCTGCCCGGCCGTCAGGCGGTCGGTGAGGGCCACGCCGAGTGAGCGCTTGCGCGGCGGCTCGGACAGGTTCCACTCACAGGACGGGCACCACGAACGCGGAAACCGGGATTCAGGTCCAGCTCAGTACGCGCTTGCGCCAGGCGTAGAGGATGCCGAGCGCGATGACGCCGAGGAAGACGAACATCTCGACCAGCGTCGTCAGCCCGTACCCGGGGGCGTCGAAGACCGTGGCCCAGGGGAAGAGGAAGACCGCGTCGACGGCGAAGATCACGTAGAGGTAGGTGAAGACGTAGTAGCGGACCTGGGACTGCGCCCAGCCGTCGCCCACGGGATCGACGCCGCACTCGTAGCTGGTCAGCTTCTCGGGCGTGGGCCTGGTCGGGCGGAGGAGGCGGTTGATCAGCAGGGCTCCGGCCACGATGATCACCCCGATCGCGAACAGCGCGGCGACCAGAAGGTAGGACCCGAAATAGCCGTCCATATCAGGATCGTAACCCAGTCAAAGCCTCTGGCCTCATAGTCTCAAGGAGGGGTAAAAGGGGCTTATGCGGTCATACTGTGTCACGCATGCACAAAATGCGATTCTTCGGAGGAATCGCGTTGGTGGCCGTGTCCGCGGCGGGCTGCGGGCTGGTCTCCGCCTCCCCCGAGCGGGACGTCCTCGTCCCGGCAGAGCCGACCATGATCGATTTTGTCGAGCCCGCCGAGGTCTCCGGGCTGAGCAGCAGGACGCTGGCCCCCACCGGCGACGTGCACGTGTACGTCAGCTACCCCCACCTGAAGGACACCCCCCGGCTCAACGAGGCGCTGCGTGAGGAGGCCGACCGCCTGGTGCGGGACTTCCGCGAGGACACCGGGGACACCGGTCCGGACGCCGGGACCGGCTCCGACCTTCCCGAGCTGAACGTCGACTGGCAGCTCACCGCCGCCTCCGCCCGGATCATCGGGGTACGACTGCGTGCCGGCCGCCACCTCGGCGACGGCTGGACCTACTCCACCAGAACCCTCTGGTACGACCGCCAGAGCCGCCGGACCATCGGCTCCCCCGGCCTGCTCTCCGGCAAGGACGCCGTCGGCACACTGACCGGGCTGGTCAAGAACGGGCTGACGGACCGGGGCGCCGACGTGAGCCTGGGCCGGCTGGCGACCGAGGACGGAGTGTTCGACTCGCTGACGTTCAACCGGTCCGGCGATCTCGTGGTGGAGTTCGACGACTGCCAGCTCGGGCCCTGCTCCCTGGGACGGCTGGCGGTGGCCGTACCCGCGAAGCAGGCCGAGCCGCTGCTGTCGGAGACGGGCCGCGCGGCACAGGGCAGCGCGCGGGAGCGGGGGCGCCGGCCCCTGGAGGCGGCGGAGGTCGTGCCGCCATCGGGTACGAACCCGGCGCCCGTGCCCGACGCCGCCAGCTCCAAGGCGGGCACGGTGGACTGCGCGAAGGTCAAGTGCCTGGCGCTCACCTTCAGCGACGGACCGGGCCCCGGCACGGCCCGGCTGCTCGACGCGCTGCGCGAGACGGACGCGCGGGCGACGTTCTTCGCAGTCGGCGCCAACGCCGCGGCCGAACCGGGCCTGCTGCGCCGCATCCGGGACGAGGGGCATCTGGTGGGCAACCACAGCTGGTCGCATCGGGACCTGTCAAAGCTGCCCACCAGCAAGATCGACGACTCGCTGGCGCGTACCCAGGAGACGCTGACAGCCGCCATCGGCCAGACGCCCAAGCTGGCGCGCCCGCCGTACGGGGCGGTGAGCGAGGACCTGCTGGACGTGGCGCGGAAGATGGGGCTCACGCTCGTCGGCTCCGACGTCGACCTCTCCGGCAGGGCCGGAGAGGGCTCGGAGGCGATCACCGCGCGCGCCGTCGAGAGCGCGCGGAACGGCGCGATCATCCTGCTGCGTGAGACCCATCACGCGTCCGTCGAGGCGATTTCGGACATCCTCCGACAGCTCCGCGGGAAGGGTTACGTCTTCGTCACCGTTCCTGAGCTGTACGGCTTCGCGGGGATGGAGGCAGGACGGCTGTATCCGTCCGACGCGCGGAGCATGGGTAGGCAACCCTGACTCAGCCCACGGCATAGAGGGACGTATAGTTGGCGATCGTGACCCGTACCGTCCTCTTCGCCCGCCTGCACGTAGACCTGTGCAGACTCGCCGCCGGGCTGTGTCACGCCTACGGATCTCCCGCTACCCCCTGAACGCCCACCACGTTTACCCGCATTTGCGGCGAGGGAAACGTGTTGACCCTTGCGAGGATCTAGCATGGAAACTGACTACGCGCCACAGCGACCGCATCCTGGCGCGTCGAGGAGGACTGAGCTGTGACTAAGCAGGTCCAGCAACTCGACCGGGTGATCATCAGGTTCGCCGGAGACTCCGGCGACGGCATGCAACTCACCGGCGACCGCTTCACCGCTGGCACGGCCGAATTCGGCAACGACCTGTCGACGCTACCCAACTTCCCGGCCGAGATCCGCGCGCCCGCAGGCACCCTGCCAGGCGTGTCGAGTTTCCAGCTTCACTTCGCCGACCACGACATCCTCACCCCCGGCGACGCCCCCAACGTGCTCGTCGCGATGAACCCCGCCGCGCTCAAGGCCAACCTCGGTGACCTGCCGCGCGGCGCCGACATCATCGCCAACACCGACGAGTTCACCAAGCGCAACCTGCAGAAGGTCGGCTACGCCGCCAGCCCGCTCGACGACGACTCGCTGAGCGAGTGGCGCGTCCACGCGGTGCCGCTGACGTCGCTGACGGTCAGGGCCCTTGAGGGCTTCGACCTGTCCAAGAAGGACGCCGAGCGGTCCAAGAACATGTTCGCCCTCGGCCTGCTCTCCTGGCTCTACCACCGGCCGACCGAGCACACGATCTCCTTCCTTGAGCAGAAGTTCGCCAAGAAGCCCGAGATCGCCAAGGCCAACATCGCCGCCTTCCAGGCCGGCTGGAACTACGGCGAGACCACCGAATCGTTCTCGGTGTCGTACGAGGTCAAGCCCGCCAGGCTGACCCCGGGCGTCTACCGCAACATCTCCGGCAACCAGGCGCTGGCCTACGGGCTGATCGCGGCCTCGGTGCAGTCGAAGCTGCCGTTGTTCCTCGGCTCCTACCCGATCACCCCGGCCAGCGACATCCTGCACGAGCTGTCGCGGCACAAGGAGTTCGGCATCCGCACCTTCCAGGCGGAGGACGAGATCGCGGGCGTCGGCGCCGCGCTGGGCGCGGCGTTCGGCGGGGCGCTCGGCGTCACCACGACGTCGGGTCCCGGGGTGGCGCTCAAGGCCGAGACCGTCGGCCTGGCGGTCACCACCGAGCTGCCGCTGATCGTGGTCGACGTGCAGCGGGCCGGCCCGAGCACCGGCATGCCGACCAAGACCGAGCAGACCGACCTGCTGATGGCCCTGTTCGGCCGCAACGGCGAGTCGCCCGTGCCGGTCGTGGCGCCGATGTCGCCCAGCGACTGCTTCGACGCGGCCATCGAGGCGGCCCGGATCGCCGTCAAGTACCGCACTCCGGTCATGCTGCTCTCGGACGGCTACCTGGCCAACGGTTCGGAGCCCTGGCGGCTGCCCGAGGTCTCCGAGCTGCCGGACATCTCGCAGGAGTTCACCACCGTCCCCAACGGCGCGGACGGCGAGTTCCTGCCGTTCAAGCGCGACCCCGACACCCTCGCCCGCCCCTGGGCGATCCCGGGCACCGCGGGTCTGGAGCACCGGATCGGCGGCATCGAGAAGGCCGACGGCACGGGCAACATCTCCTACGATCCCAACAACCACGACCTGATGGTCAGGACCCGCGCGGCCAAGATCAACGGGATCGACGTGCCCGAGCTGGACGTCGACGACCCCGACGGCGACGCCCGCGTGCTCGTCCTCGGCTGGGGCTCCACCTACGGCCCGATCGCGGCGGCCGTGCGGCGCATCAGGAAGAGCGGCGGCAAGATCGCGCAGGCGCATCTGCGCCACCTCAACCCACTCCCCGCCAACACCGGTGACGTGCTGCGCCGCTACGACAAGGTGCTGCTGCCCGAGATCAACCTCGGCCAGCTGGCGCTGCTGCTGCGGGCGCGCTACCTCGTCGACATCATCAGCTACAACCGGGTGCGCGGCCTGCCGTTCAAGGCCGAGGAGCTGGCCGGAGTGATCCAGGACGTGATCGACAGTGACTGAGCTGGTAAACGGGAAGGGCCTGACGCTCATCCCCAAGACCGACGCCAAGCAGACCCTGAAGGACTTCAAGTCCGACCAGGAGGTGCGCTGGTGCCCCGGTTGCGGCGACTACGCGATCCTGGCCGCGGTGCAGAGCTTCCTGCCCGAGCTGGGGCTGCGGCGCGAGAACATCGTGTTCGTCTCGGGCATCGGCTGCTCGTCGCGCTTCCCCTACTACCTCAACACCTACGGCTTCCACTCGATCCACGGCCGCGCGCCGGCGATCGCGACCGGGCTCGCGGCCAGCCGGCCCGACCTGTCGGTCTGGGTGATCACGGGTGACGGCGACGCGCTGTCGATCGGCGGCAACCACCTGATCCACGCGCTGCGCCGCAACGTCAACCTCAACATCCTGCTGTTCAACAACAGGATCTACGGCCTGACCAAGGGCCAGTACTCTCCCACCTCCGAGGTCGGCAAGATCACCAAGTCGACGCCGATGGGGTCGCTGGACAAGCCGTTCAACCCGATCTCGCTGGCTCTCGGCGCCGAGGCCTCGTTCGTCGCCAGGACGCTCGACTCCGACCGCAAGCACCTGCAGTCGGTGCTGCGCGAGGCGACCGCCCACCGCGGCACCTCGCTGGTGGAGATCTACCAGAACTGCAACATCTTCAACGACAACGCCTTCGAGCCGCTCAAGGACCCCGAGGTCCGCGACGAGATCACGCTGCGCCTGGAGCACGGGCAGCCGATCGCGTCCGCGACCAAGGCGGTCGTGCGCGCGGCGGGCGGCGGCATCGAGGTGGTCCCGAGGGCCGAGGCCGCCGACGACCGCATCCTGGTGCACGACGCGCACCACCCCGACCCGTCGCTGGCGTTCGCGCTGTCGCGGCTGGACGAGCCGTCCTTCGAGCACGTGCCGATCGGCATCTTCCGTCAGGTCGACCGACCCGCGTACGACGTGCTGATGGCCGAGCAGCTGGACGAGGCCGTGGCCCAGAAGGGGCCGGGCGACCTCGGCGGGCTGCTCATGGGCGGCGACACCTGGCGCATCGGCTGACGCGCCGGCGACCCGCAGAAGCCCGGCGAGTGGCGGAGGCCCGGCGACTCGCCGGAGAGTTCCGGCGGGTCGCGGACGCCCCTCCGACAACGCCGCTGCCGCCGCCCGGCATCCGGGCGGCGGCACGCGGGTGGGGCGCGGATGGGGCGCGGTCAGATGCGTGACAGCACCCGGTCGCTGACGAAGCAGAGCATGCCGAACTCCCGCGCCCGCCGCTGGGCGAAGTCGGTCAGCTCGTCGCTGTCGGCGTAGTCCAGCGCGTAGAGGTCGACGTCGAGCTCCAGCAGGCGCTCGGCCACCGACGCGTGCGCCTCCAGGACGTCGTCGGGCCAGGGCGCGTAGCTCTCGGTGTCGACCCAGCGAGCCGAGAACGACTCGAACAGGACGCCGTCCACCAGGTCGGCGAGCTTCGGCAGCAGCCCGAACCCCCGGTTGGCCAGGAGGTACGCGGGCCGGGCCTCCTCCCTGATCGCCGCGATCAGGGTGAGCAGGTGCGGCAGGTCCTCGGGATAGGTCTGCTCCAGGTTGAGCGTGTCGAGGAACAGGCCGTCGAAGCCGGCCGCGATGGCCGACGTCGCCTGGTCCACCACGTGCGCCACCCACCGAGGGTCGTCCACGTGCACGAACGCGCCGCCCCAGTCGGGGTTGCGCTCGGGGCGGTGCCAGGGCGCGGGCGGCCCGACGTCCTCCGACAGTGAGAGGTAGCCCAGCGTCTGGACTCCTCTCTCGCCCAGCAGGTCGAGCTCGTGCCTGGGGTAGAAGTCGGCCTGCAGGACGACCTTGTCGAACTGGGAGAGCCGCTCCAGCTCCCCCGCTCCGTAGTAGAACGCGATGGGCTGGGTCATCGAATCTCCTTGAGCATGAAGACCCCGGGCTTCAACCCTGGGGAGGAAACGCGGCGCGAGGCCGCAGGATTTTGTCGGTGGTGGTCGATAGGTTGTTCGGCGTGTCCCGTTTCCGGCTCTCGCCTTCGTCTGCCCAGGAGGCGGCGCTGGCGGAGCATTGCGGGCATGCCCGGTTCGTCTGGAATCTGGCTGTCGAGCAGCACGCGCACTGGCGTCCGGGGCTGAAGTCCGCGCCCGGATACAACGCGCAGTCCAGGCAGCTGACCGAGGCCAGGGCGGAGTGCGCCTGGCTGCGGGCAGGGTCGCACACGGTGCAGCAGCAGGCGTTGCGGGACTTCGCGCAGGCCATGGCCGGCTTCTTCGCGGGTACCCACCGCCGTCCGACGTGGCGCAAACGCGGCCAGAACGAAGGCTTCCGGATCGTCGCGGTCAAGGCGGGAGATGTACGCCGCCTGTCGCGCAACGTGGGCGAGGTGAGGGTGCCGAAGGTGGGGTGGGTGCGATTGCGCTGGTCGCGGGCCGTCCCCGACGCGGTGAAGTCCTACCGGATCACCCGCGACCGGGCCGGCCGCTGGCATGTGGCGTTCGCCGCCATCCCGGAGCCGATCCCGGCACCCGGCACGGGCGAGGTCGACGGCGTTGATCGGGGTGTTGCCGTGAGTGCCGCGCTCTCGACGGGCCAGATGCTGAACGCGCCCACCTTGCGCGACACGGAGAAGGCCCGCCTGTCGCGGCTGCTGCGCAAGCTGGCGCGGGCCGAGCGCGGCTCGCATCGGCGGGTCAAGGTGAAGACGGCCATCGCCCGGCTGAAAGCCCGCGAGAGGGACCGGCGCAAGGATTGGGCCGAGAAGACCTCTACCGATCTGGCCCGCCGTTTCGACGTGATCGCGGTCGAGGATCTCAAGATCCGCGACATGGTCCGGTCCTCGAAGGGCACCCTCGTCGCTCCCGGCAAGAACGTCCGGCAGAAGGCCGGTCTCAACCGGGGCATCCTGGCCAGTTGCTGGGGCACGCTCGTGCAACGCTTGGAGCACAAAGCTCCCGGTCGCGTCCAGAAGGTCAACCCGCGTCACACGTCGCAGACCTGCAACGCCTGCAAGCACATCGCCAGAGCGAGCCGTGAGAGCCAAGCGGTCTTCCTGTGCGTCGTCTGCGGGCACCAGGCCAACGCCGACGTCAACGCCGCGAAGAACATCCGCCACACCGCCGTGGGGCACACGGTGGCTGCACGGAGAGGCCCGCCGTTGGGCGAGCCCGCGAACCGTGAACCTCAACCTGTCCTCCTACCTGCGTAGAGATGGGTTGGAATCCCCCGGCTTCGGCCATGGGGAGGATGTCAAGCCGTCCACGACTCCCGATACCACTCGAAGGTTCGGCGAACCCCTTCCTCCAGGGAGACGCGGGGTTCGTACCCGGTGAGCTCGCGGAGCAGGGTGAGGTCGGGGCAGCGGCGCGCGACCGAGCCCTTGGGGGCGGGCACCTCGCGGATGGCGGGGTCGGCGCCCGCGACGCGCAGGACGAGCTTGGCCAGGTCGCCGATGTTGGTCTCCTCGGAGTCGTCGCCGATGTGCACGATCCGCCCCGAGGCCGCCGGGGTGGCCATGAGCCGGACCATCGCCTCGGTGGCGTCGTCGACGTAGCAGAAGGCCCTGCTCTGCTCCGAGCCGTACAGGGTGAAGGGGTTCTCGCCGCGGGTGGCCCGCAGCGCCAGCTCGGGGATGACGTGGTCGGCGCCCATCCGTGGGCCGTAGATGTTGTGGAAGCGGCCGATGACGGCCGTGAACCCCTTGGCACGGGCGGTGTGCAGGACCGCCGCTTCGCCGAGCAGCTTGCTGACGGCGTAGGTGAAGCGCGCGGAGCCCACGTCCTCGATCATCAGCGGCACGCTCTCCGGGGTGGGGACGGGCACCGTGCCCGTGCTGACCCCGCCCGCGTACACCTCGCTGGTGGAGGCGAAGAACAGCCGGTCGTCCGGGCCGAGCCAGTCGAGCAGGTGCATCAGCACGAGGGTGTTGACCCGGATGACCCTGGCCGGGTCGGACTCGACGTTCCGCACGCCGACGACCGCGGCGAGCAGGTAGATCTGGTCCCAGCCCCGCTCGATGGCCGCGTAGGCCGCCGGGTCGGTCAGGTCGGCCGATCTGACGTCGGCCCGCGCGGCGAGCTCGGCCAGCGCGGGGTCGCGGCGGCCGCGGGAGAAGTCGTCGACGACGGTGACCTCGTGTCCGTCGGCGAGCAGCCGGCGGGCGAGGTGCAGCCCGATGAACCCGGCCCCGCCCAGCAGGAGGACTCTCATGACGCGCGCTCCTTCGCCAGATAACCGATGCCGGCGTAGCGGACGCCGTGCCGGACCACCGCGTCCTCGTCGAGGATGCGCCACGAGTCGAAGAGCACGCGCAGGCCGGAGGAGGCGAGCCTGGCCTCGACCTCGATGCCCCGGTAGTCGGGATGGTCGTTGATGATGATCATGGCGTCGGCCGTGGCGAACGCCTTGTCCAGGCTGACGGGCTCGCCGCCGTATGCCCGGATGACCTCGTCCGCGACCAGGGGGTCGTGTCCCTGGACGGTCAGGCCGGCGGCGGTGAAGACCGGCATCATGTCGGCGATCGGCGTGCCGCGCATGTCGTCGGTGGCGGGCCAGCCCTTGTAGGCCCAGCCGAGCACCGACAGCCTGATGCCCTCGGTGCGGCCGAACGTCTCGCCGACCAGCTCCACGACGCGCTCGGCGACGTGCGCGGGCAGCCGCTCGTTCAGCGACCGGGCCTGACCCACCAGGTACGGCCGGTGCGTCGGGCCCGCGCTGGCCAGCATGATGTACGGGTCCTTCGACAGGCAGCCGCCGCCCACGTAGCCGGGCTTGGCCAGGTCGGGCCGGGGATAGTCGAGGTTGGTGGCCCGGATGACCTCCAGCGGGTCGAGCCCGTTCTGCTCGGCGATGAGGGCCAGCTCGTTGCCGAAGGCGTAGATCAGGTCGGTGTGGCAGTTGTTGGAGAGCTTGACCATCTCGGCCGTCTCCAGGCTGGAGACGGGCACGATCTGGTCGGCGAGCCCCTCGAACAGCTCGACGCCGGCCCGCAGGCTCTCCTCGTCGAGCCCGCCGATGACCTGGGGCAGCTCGACGAGCTCGCGGAGCGCCTGCCCCTGGATGGTCCGCTCGGGCGCCATGACCAGCCGCGCCCGGCCCCAGCGGGCGGTGAGCGCGGGCAGCACGATCGCGCGGCTGGTGCCGATCGGCACCGTGCTGCGGACCACGACCAGGGTCTCCGGGCCGCACACCTCGGCCACCTGCTCGGCCGCCGCGGCGAGGTTGTCCAGCTGGGGCACGCCCGTGGACAGGTCGACGGGGGTGGAGACCGACAGGATGGCCGCGTCCAGCGGCGCGGCGGGCAGCCGGTCGGAGATGTGGATCGAGGTGCCGAGGAACTCCTCGAAGGCCTCCTCCACTCCCGGCTCGAACACATGGATCCGGCCGTTGGACAGGGCCTCGACCACGCTGGGGTTGGCGTCCACACCATGGACGGTGTAGCCGCGCCGCCCGAGGGCGGCGGCCAGCGTCAGACCCACATAACCCATGCCGACAATGCCGACTTTTTTCGGCATTTCTGGCTCCTTTCTGGCTAGTTTTACCTACAGGGCGGGCTGATGCGATCAAGGGCAACTGTGGTGACATTTCCCGCTATGCCGAGTTTTCGATAACGGGAACAGGCATTCATGACATTCGCCGCCGAACTCGCGTAGTCGGTCGCGAGCACCACTTTCCCTTGCCGGTGCAGAGCCATGGCATTGGCGAGATTCTCGCCGCACCATTCCTCGTCGCAGGGATCGTCCGTCGCCTTGAAGAACAGCTCCTCCATGCCGATCCCGTCGATCGCCCGGGTGTATCCGGGGTGGTGCCGGAGCTCCGGGGAGTTCTGCGGGAGGATGGCGAAGCCGGGGCGGCTCCGCTTGGCGTACGCGCTGATCCGGACGATCAGGTCGACCATGTCGCGGGCCAGGCGGTCACGGGTGCGGCCCGGCACCCGGGCCAGGTCGATCTCCTCGTAGGCCAGCGGGGTGTCGAGATAGACCCCGTCGAAGCCGGCCCGCAGCGCCTGGTCGACCCGGGGCCTGACGACCTGGTCCCACCAGCGCGGGTCCCAGTACTTCACGAAGTGCTCGTCCGGCCAGTCCTTCCAGACGTTGAGCAGCAGGTCGGCGTGCCGGTCACGCAGCGGGCGGTACTCGGTCCTGAACTCCTCGATCGAGCCGATCTCGAAGTACGCGAGCACCTTCTTGCCGCTGCCCCGCAGACGGGCGATCTCCTCGCGGGTGAAGTAGCCCTTGACCGTGCCGTCGCGGGAGAGATCGATGATGGCCAGCTGGTGCGGCGCGCGTGCCAGCTCGTCCAGCCGGCCCTTCGGGTACTTCTCCAGGACGTACGTGAACGTGGAGATCTCGCCCAGCCCCCGAGGACCGGCGGCCGGCGAGCCGGTCGCACAGGACGCGCAGGATGCCAGCGTGGCCATCGCGACCCCCGCGTGCAGGAAGGAACGCACCCCCGCTCCCCTCACACCATCGCCTTGACCGAGTCGCCGAGTTGGAACCGGGGCTGCCAGCCCAGCACCTGCCGGGCCCGGCCGATGTCGGCCCGGCTCCAGTCGACGGCCCGGGACCGGGCCGACCCCGGCGCGCTCTCCCGCACCTCGCCCGCGAACCCCGACTCCTGGGCCAGTAGCGCCACCACGTCGCGGACCGCGACCGCGACGCCGCTGCCGACGTTGAAGACCCGTTCGGTCAGCTCGCCGGCGAAGCCCGCGCTCACCACCGCCTCGGCCACGTCACGCACGTCCACGAAATCGCGGTAGGCGCCGAGCGGGCCCAGGTCGATGCGATCGAGCCCGTCCGTGACCGCCCGGTCGAGGAGCGTCCGGGCCCGGCCCAGCACGCTCTCGCCGCTGATGCCGGGGCCGATGGGATTGAAGATCCGCAGCGAGGCGCCGTCGAGCCTGCCCTCGGCGGCGGCCTGCTCGACCAGGAGCGTGCCGGCCAGGTGGCTGACGCCGTAGGCGCTGACCGGGCACACCGCGTCCTGCTCGCGCAGCGAGTGGTCCGGCCGCGCCGGGCCGTACTCGGCGGCGGATCCCAGGCGGACGAACCTGGCCTTCGGCGTCACCTGGGCCATCGCCTCGATGAGGAGCGCGGTGACCCCGGCGTTGCCGCGCACCAGCTCGTCGTATCCGCCCGACAGCCGGCCCACGCAGTTGAGCACCACCGAGGGCCGGACCGCCGCCAGCAGGTCGGCCACGTCGGCCACCGACGCCGTGAGCAGGTCGAGCCGGGCCCTGCCGGGACAGAGCAGCTGGGTCACCCGGGAGTCCGCCGCCAGCCGGTCCTTCACCTGGCGGCCCAGGAACCCCGTGGCGCCGAACAGCACGACGCCGGTCATCGCACCCGCTCCGGTGACGGCAGCAGCTGCGGCCGGATCTCGTCGAACCGGGCGTTGGCCTCGTCGTAGTCGTCGGGCCGCCCGATGTCGAGCCAGTAGCCGTCGAACTCGTAGATGCCCGGCGGGGTGTCCTTCGCGAGCAGGTCGAGCACCAGCTCGTCGAAGCCGAACGGCAGGCCGTCCTGGTAGTGCGCGATCGTCTCACGCGACAGGGCGTAGACCCCCATGCTCACCAGGTAGCTGAGCAGGGGCTTCTCCCTGAAGCCGACGATCCGCCCGCCCTGCGCTTCGAGCACCCCGAAGTCGATCTTCACGACGCGCGGCGAGGTGGCGACCGTGAGCGGCATGCCCGAGCCGGTGTGCCGGGTCAGCAGCTCGGCGTAGTTGAGCGTGGTGAGGACGTCGCCGTTCATCACCAGGAAGTCGTCGGGCAGCCGGTCCCTGATCGGGAACAACGGGCCGATGGTGGACAGTGGCTTGACCTCCTCCGTGTAGTCCACCGTCAGGCCCCAGCGGGAGCCGTCGCCAACGAACGCGCGGATGAGCGGGCTGAGATGCCCCACCGCGAGCGTCGCGTTGGTGAACCCCTGCGAGGTGAGCTGCCGCAGGATGATGTCGAGGATCGCGTACTCCTCGCCGATGGGCACCAGCGGTTTGGGCAGGGCCGACGTGTACGGACGCAGGCGAACACCCTTGCCACCGGCCAGAATGACGACGTGCATTGCGGTTCCCTTCTGCGGGGTCAGCGATACCGCTGGACGTCCCTGAGGCTCCGGGCCATGAGGACGAGCAGCACCGTGAAGAAGACGAGCCCGGCCGTGAGGAAGAGCGTCACGTCGGCCAGGGCGGAGTGCGGGTCGGGCAGCAGCCAGCGGCCACCCGGATGAACGGCGAGGGCCAGGCCCTGCGCCAGGCACAGGTGCGCCACCTTCCCCTGGCTGGCCAGCAGGAAGGCGACGAAGTAGGAGCCGCCGACGGTGACGTGGGCGGCGGCCATGACCGCGGCCCCGTACGACAGCGCGTCGGTGGCGTACAGGAACGTGAGCGGCAGCAGGGCGAGCGTGGACAGCACGGACAGGCAGATCAGCAGCCCTCTGGCGAGCAGTCCACGGGTCAGCTCGGTGAACTCGGCCGGGTAGCAGACCTCGCGGATCAGGGTCCTGGCCTCGTCCTGGAAGCGGTGCGCCCGGTATTCGAGCACGCCCATGCCGAAGACCAGCCCGGCGCCGGCGATGGCGAGGTCGGTCCGGTCGAGGACGTAACGGGCCTCGGCCTGGAGCAGGAAGATCGCGCTCAGCAGGCTGAAGACGAACGACGGGAGCAGGCCGCCGAGGTTGGCCCGGAGCAGCGTCCGCAGCCGGGGTTCGCTCGCGGGCGGGTCGGCGGCGACGCCCTCCCTCAGGGTCAGCAGGATGGCCGCCCCCACGAGGCCGGCGACGCAGACCACGCCCAGGCAGACCGCCACGAGCCCGGCCGGGCCCTCGCCGACGGCGACGTAGCCGACCCCGGCGAGCACGGCGGGCAGCATCATGATGGCGAGCCACGCCTCGCGCCGGTAGAACAGCAGGATGCCGGAGGCGATCTGGAACGCCATCTGCGTCACGCAGAGGGCGACGAGCGACACCGGGCCGTCCCTGACCACCGCGATCACCGTCGCCGTGAGCACCGCCGCGCTCACGCCCAGCACCAGCCCGGCCCGCAGCATCCGCCCGGCCGAGCGCGGGAAGCCGCGGCCGATCAGCGAGTAGGCGATCTGCGCGGCGGCGCTGCCGATCACCCAGCCGATCCCCGTGGTCAGGACCAGCCCCGGCATCAGCCACTGCGGGCCCACGAGCCCCGAGGCGGCGGGCAGCAGGGCGGCGGGCAGCGCGTACAGCAGCCCGTGCGCCATCTGCGCGGCCGGACGGGCCTGCCGGAGCACCGGCGCGGCGGGCGGCCGGGGCGGCTCCATGAGCGCGACGCGCCCATAGGCCGCCTCGGCCAGCGAGAACACGTCGGGATGGCCGTACCTCTCGCGGGCGATCTTGTCGTTGAGACCTTCGGACTCCAGGATGGCGGCCATCTGCAGGGGTTCGACGGCCCTGAAGACGCGCGTGCCCAGAGGTTGGATCAGCTCGTCGAGGCGGGCCGCGCCCTCATCGGGCGCGAGGGTCGTCATCCGTGGGCCTCCGGGCCGCCGCCGACCGGGATGAGCTCCTCGTAGACGCTGCGGTAGTCGTCCAGCGACTGCCGCAACGTGAAGCGGTCGAGCACCCGGCCCCGGGCGATCGCCCCCAGCCTGCGGCGCAGGACGGCGTCCTTCAGCAGGCGGACCGCGGCGTCGGCGACGGCCACGTGGTCACGGGGCGGCACCACGAAACCGGCGTCGGCCACCGCCTCGGCGACCCCGCCGACGTTGGTGCACACCACCGGCCGGCCGCAGGCCATGGCCTCGACCACGGTGTAGGGAAAGCCCTCGGAGATGCTGGTGAGCATCACCACGTGGCCCGCGTGGTAGGCGTCGACCGGGCTGGACACCCGGCCCTCGAAGATGGCGGAGTCCTGCAGCCCCAGCTCGGCGACGAGCGCGGCGCAGCTCTCCTTGTAGGACTCGTTGCCGAAGGGCACGCCGCCGAAGATGCTCAGCCGGGCGTCCGGGATCTTGTCCCGGACGATGGCGAACGCCCGGATCAGCGTGTGCAGGTCCTTCAGCGGGTCCACCCGGCCCATGAAGACCAGCGTCGGCGTCTCGGGCTCCGTCTCGGCCAGCGGGAAGTCGTAGGGGTCGACGCCGTTGTACATGATGCGGATCCGGTCGGGATCGGCGCCGTTGTGGATCTGCCAGCGTTTGTTGTACGAGGAGTGGGGCGCGATGCGGTCGGCCGCGACGTACGAGGCTCCCGCCAGCCTCCGGAAGAAGCTGAGCAGGAGCACCCGGACCGCGTGCGAGACCGGCTCGTTGACGTACTGCAGGTATCTCTCCCTCAGGTAGACGCCGTGCTCGGACAGCACGATGGGGGTCCCGTACTGCCATTTGGCGACCATCGCGACGAGCATGCTCAGGCCGTTCATCGCCACATGGGTCAGGTCGGTGCGCAGCGGCGGCTCGGCCAGCGGACGCAGCATGTGACCCATGAGATGGCCGGCGGTGATCGCGTCGGCCAGGTTGATCCCGTCTGTCCTGTTCCAGTACCACGAGTCCATGAGCTGGGTCAGCGACTCGTTGGTGGTGAGCGCGCCGGCCAGGTCACCGCCCGCGTGGGCGTACCTGAAGAGCGCCTCCAGCACCTCCAGGAACTCCGCGCTGCCCGCGCCCATGACCGCCGGGGTCAGCACCATGTGGAGGAAACGTTCGTACGCCTGCTCGAAGGCCGGGCCCGGCGCCCGCGGGGAGCGCCGGTAGTCGGTCTTCCACAACGGCATGGAGATGACCTGGTCGAGATTGTCCGGCAGGTCCCAGACGGGCCGTTCGGCGCCGTCCACGGTCATCGTGACCACGTCCCACCGGTAGGCGGGCATACCCCGGATGAGCTGGTCCATCCAGACGCTCACCCCGCCCATCGCGAAAGGGTAGGTGCCCTCCGAGACGAACGTCACCTTCACGGGCGAACGCTCGCGGCGACGGTGACAGGGGTGCCCGCGGCCAGCGTGACCTGGCCGACGGTGTCGGTGCCGTACGCCGTCGCGCCGGCGACCGCGGCGTTGGTGGCGAAGACGGTGGTGGCGGCGGTGGAGGTGAAGGTGACCGTGTCGGCCACGCGGTCGTAGACAGCGTTCACGTTGCCGAGGCCGGCGAAGTGCTTGGTGCGGTTCTCGGTGTATTCGGCCAGGGTGCCCCAGTTGGGGGTGAGCAGTGGCACCTTGTAGTAGGAGTTGTACTTGGCCGCCACGGCCTCCAGCCAGTCGAAGACGAGGCTCTTGCCCGAGCCGTAGTCACGCGCGTTGCCCTGGTGGAAGGTGTGCGTGTAGACCGAGCCGGACATGACGTGCTGCATCGCCACGTCACTCTCGTGCCCGATGATCTGCGCGTAGGTCTGGTTGGCCGGCCAGTAGGGGAACTTGCCCGACGGCCCGTAGTAGGAGTTGTAGAAGAGCGTCTCCTCGTCCGGCGTCGTCGTGTGGTAGGCGATGTTGGTGGGCCAGTCGGGCACCACCATGACGGCGGGCTCCAGTGGGTGGTAGATGCCGCAGTTGAAGCACGACGGCTTGTGGCTGTTGAAGGACATGTTGCCGTGCAGGTACTTCACGCCGAGGTCCTTGGCCGCGCGCAGCAGCTCGGGGTTGGAGGCGCCCAGCCCGTGGTCGGTGGGCGGGTCGATGTCGTTGTCAGGGTCGGGGTGGTAGACGCCGAGGCCGGAGTATTCGCCGGTCTTGAGGACCTTCGGGTCCACGCTCAGCCCGAGGAGCCCGGCCCTGGTGCGGTTGGCCTGGATCTCGGAGTAGTTGGTCCCGTAGTCCGTCGAGTTCATCTTCGGGTGCGAGAACGTGTGGTTGATCCAGGTGAAGGACGAGGCGCGGCAGCGCGAGTAGGAGGTCAGCCCGTCGAGGACGGGCAGGTTGAGCAGGCACGTCGGCAGGGAGAGCAGCTCGGCGCCCTCGCCGTTGTAGGCGATGTTCAGCTTGAAGGCGGAGGCCAGCGAGTTGGCCGAGCGGAAGCTGTTCTGCCGGTTGTAGAAAGCGACCGCGTCCGACCTGGTCAGCCGGAAGCCCGGGTCGGTGTCGAGGGTGCCGTCGGCCTTCAGGTGGTCGGTGTAGCTGAACCAGTCGTCCACGTCGGCGTTGAGGTAGTGGCGCTGCTCGCCCAGGAAAAGACCTCGGGTGGCCCAGCGGAACAGGCCGTAGGTGAGCAGGTCGGCCTGCGGCAGATACTGGTTGGAGGTGAAGGTGAGGGCCATCCGCTCGCGACCGTCGGTCGAGGTGCTGCGCACGCCCAGCACGTCGCCGCCCGCGGTGATGACGGGGTCGGCCGAGCAGCCCGCGGCGATGGCGCCGCGGTAGACGTAGGACAGCGAGATCGGCACGTTGACGCCCGACTTGAGGTAGTCGAAGACGCCCGCGCCGGCCGTGGTCAGCTGGGTGCTGATCGGGGTGTCGCCGACGCCCCCTTCGCTGCCCGCGCGCAGGCAGTAGTCCTCGGGGAAGGTCCCGTACGCGGTGTAGAGGGAGGCCTGGCGCACCCCGAAGTCACGCTCGTAGGCCCATAGAACGTTCCATTCTGCGGTGTCGAGCCCGCTGACGAAACCGCCGTCGCCGTCGGGGTGCAGCAGCGAGTTGTTGGTCAGCAGGATCGCGTTGTAGCGGCCGGTGCCGTCGCCCTGGAGCAGGCTCTGCGCGGTGAGCGGTTGGGTGCGGGTGTAGAGCACGTCGTACGCCGCGCCCACGCGGTCGAGTACGGACTTCCAGGTCGCGACGCCCCAGTCGTCCTCGTCAACGGCGACGACCAGGGCGCGCAGCCCCACCCGGTCGTTGGCGGCGGCGGTGAGCGCGGCGCTGGTCCGGGCGACCGTCGTGGACCGCTGCACGGGCACGGTGCCCGTCATCGTGGGGAGCGGGCCGAGCCTGTCCGCCTTCGGACGCGCCACCGGTGCCTTGATCGGAAAGGCGTGCGCCTTGCCGGGCTCGTCCGCGGCCGTGGTCACGGCCGCCTGGGAATTGGCCGTGAAAAGGCCGCACATCGCCAGTGCCGACCCGGCCATGACCGCCCAGTTGCGGGGTCGCGCGAATCCGATTCGCTGAATGTTACTCATTTTCATCCCACCTGACTTCCCGGCCGCGAAAGCGGAATACGGCCAGCGGATATGTCACCGGCCAAGCCTCGATTCTGATTACCGACAGTTTCTCGACGGTTTCATCGCGATTTCCCGGTCAACGTTTCACAAGACGATCGGACCCAATATCCTTCCTTGGGTCGTAATAAGCTGACACGCACGGGGGGAGACCCATGCAATTCGGCATTCTGGGTGCGCTGGAAGTGCGGGATGGGGACGATCAATTACCCCTCCGATCGATCAAACAGCGCAGCCTGCTCGCCATGCTGCTCTGCCACCGGGGCACGGTGGCGGGCAGCGACACCCTCGTCGACGCCCTCTGGGGGACCGACGCGGGTGAGGCGGGCGCCGGACGCCTCCGGCTCCAGATCCACCGCCTCAGGCAGACCCTCGGAGCGGGAGTGCCGATCACGCACGAGTCGACCGGCTACCTCATGCGCCTGCCCGGCGACGCCGTCGACGCCTGGAGGTTCGAGGCGCTCGTCCGCCGGGGACGCCGGGCCCTCGGCGCGAAGGACCTCGCCAAGGGCAGCGACCTGCTCCGGGCCGGTCTCGACAACTGGCGCGGGCCGGCCCTGTCCGGCCTGCACGACATCCCGCTGCTGCGACTGCACGCCACCCGGCTGGAAGAGGAGCGCCTCGCCGCGCTGGCCGACCGCGTCGACGCCGACCTCCGGCTGCGCCGGCACACCGGTCTCATCGGGGAGCTGACGGTCCTGGTCAGGGAGTATCCGCTCCAGGAGCGGTTCCGCGGCCAGCTCATGATCGCCCTGTACGCGACCGGCCGCCAGGCGGAGGCCCTGGAGGTGTACCAGGACGGCCGGCGGATCCTCAGCAGCGAGCTGGGCCTGGAGCCCTCACCGGAGCTGCGCCGGTTGCAGCTGGCGATCCTGAGCAGCGACCCCGCGCTCGTCGCGGCGCCGACCTCGGGCCACGGCCACGCGCGACGCGGCCGCTGCCACCATCGGCGCGACCGGCGGACCAACTGCCCGGTGTGCGCCAGGCGGTCCGGCACGGACGGCCACGGCCTCGCCGGCTGACACGATCCGGCAAACGAGACCCGGGAACGCGACCCGGGAACGAGACCCGGGAACGCGGAACGGGCCGCCGGAGAGGCGGCCCGTTCGTGTTCGATCAGCCGGTCACATCGGCCGGTTCACGGTCGGCCGGTCACATCGGCCGGTTCACGGTCGGCCGGTCACAGCCGGCCGGTTCACGGGGTGGGCTCCAGGACCAGGCTCCACATGGTGGCGCGCAGGCTCGCGGAGTCGGCCGTGGCGGTGAGACCGGCGTGGGTGCCCGGGGCGGCCGGCGCGTTGCCGTCGGTCACCAGGCTGGCCACCCGCCCCGATCCGGTGCCGACCAGGGTGGAGCGCACGGTCTCCCCCGCCGGAGCGGTCCAGGCCGTGGTGGCCGAGGACTTCTCACCCCAGTAGGACACGACCCAGCTCGCCGAGCCGGTCACCCCGATGGACGGAGTGGTGTGGGCGGCCTGGGTGACCGTCTCGATGACGCCCGAGTACCCCTGCAGGACGTTCGCCGACACGCCGCGGTAGGCGACGAGGGTCAGATCCGCCTTGGACTGCGCCGACAGCGTGACCGAGAGCGGATCGCCGCCGTCCTCGGGTGAGGCCACCTTCTTCCACACCTTGGTGACGACTCCCCCGTTGTCCTTGGTGTCGACGAGGGTCCACCCGGTCACGCCGGTCGGATCGGGGATCGTCACGCCGGAGCTGTTGACGGTCATGAACAGCAGCATCCCGTCGCCGCCCGCGACGCCGGCCGGCACCGTGACGGTGTGGGTCACCTGGTTGCCGTTGACCGCCGCCTGGCCGACGTACTGGATGTTCGCCGAGGCCGGGGCCACGGTGAAGGTCTTCGTCACCGCGTGCGTGCCGCCCCTGTCGTCGGTCACGGTCAGCTTCACGTTGTACGAGCCGGCCGCGGCGTAGGTGTGCGAGGCCGACTGGCCCGTCCCCGTGGCGGAGTCTCCGTACTCCCAGGCGTAGGAGACGATGGAACCGTCCGGGTCGGAGGCGAGGCTCGCGTCGAAGTCGCAGGCCAGGGCGGTGCAGGTGGCCGCGAAGTCGGCCGTCGGCGGCTGGTTCGCGCCGAGGACGGTGACGTTCTGCGTGGCGGTGGCCGTGGCCCCCTGCTCGTCGGTCACGGTCACGGTGACCGGGTAGGTGCCGGGCGCCGCGTAGGTGTGCGGGGCGACCGCGCCGGTGCCGGTGCCGCCGTCACCGAAGTCCCACGCCGTGGCCACCAGGGTGCCGTCGGGGTCCAGCGATCCGGTGTTGCGGGCGGTGCAGGCGAGGTCGGTGCACGACACCTGGAGCGCCGCCGTGGGGCCCGCGTTGGGCGGGGTCGCCCCCGCCGGTGAGTACAGGAACAGGCCGCGCTGACGCCATTCGCCGGAGCTGCTGAGCGTCACCGCGGTGCCCGCCACCGGCGCGCCGCCGGTGAAGTCGATCCGGCGGAAGTTGTTGGACACGCGGTCGGTGAAGTACAGCTTGCCGCCCGACAGGAACATCCCGCCGACCCGGCTGAAGTCGATGCCGGAGACGTTCGCGCTGGCGGTGAAGCGCTGGGCGCCGACGATCTCGCTCTCGGTGTTGAACCAGCGGTAGTAGAGCGAGGACTGGCCGCTGCGGGTGAAGTAGATCCGCCCGTTCGCGTAGAACATCGCGGTGGCGTTCTGCAGGTCCGACCCGAAATCGGTCAGGCCGTTGAGGTTGACCTCGGCCGCGGTGCCGAAGGTGGTCCCGTCGAACGTCCGCTTGTAGAACTTGCCGTCGGACCAGCCGGTGTAGAGCTGCCCGCTGAGCATGAAGGCGCCGCGGGAGCTGGACCAGTCGAGGCCGCCGTTGGGCGCGGACGTCACCGTGCCCAGCGTGGTGCCGTCGTAGCTCCGCTGCTGGACGTTGTCGTTGACGATGATGGAGCCGAGGCCCGCCTGGTACAGGGTGGCGGGCAGTTCGCCCTGGAACGGCCTGGTCACGGTGGCCCCGCCGGTGTGCGGGAAGAGGGCCAGGCGGCCGTGATACTCCCAGTTGCCGATGCGGTCGGTGTCGCTGCCGACCCACAGCCCCTGCGGGGTGGCGGTCAGGTCGAACACGCCGACTCCCAGGGTCCGGCCCGGGTTCCAGGTGAACGGCAGGCCGGTGCGCGGGTCGAGCGCGGCGATGCCCTCCCGGCTGACGGATCCGGGGCCGGCGTTGTCAGCGGCGAAGGGGTTGTTCAGCCAGCGGAAGTGGCCGCCGATGTAGACCGCCTTCGAGGTGACGCCGACCGCGTACGTGGTGTCGCCGCCGGTGTAGTTGGCCCAGGTCGGGTTCTGGCCGGTGCCCGTGGCGTACGTCTCCCATCGGGTCTGGGTGTCGCACAGCCTCGGCGGGCCGCCCGAGTACGCCCCCGTGGTGGTGACCACGAAGAAGCGGCCGTCCGGCGAGTAGTCGACGTCACGCATGTAGCTGTCGAAGGCGCTGGAGCAGGCGTCGGCGAAGCGGGTGGTCTGCCAGTTGGCCAGGGCCGCCGCCGGACCGGTGAGGTCGACCTGGACGATCTGACGCCGCGCCTGACCGCCGACGGTGGTGAAGTTGCCGACGGCGACCAGGCGGGTCTCGTCGGGGGTGACGTCCATCTTCAGCACGGCGGTGGTGCCGCCGTCGTGGGTGCCGGAGACGGCGAGGTCGTAGTAGGCGTCGCGGGCCCCGGTGGCCGGGTTCAGCGTGGCGAGCGCCGCCTGGGGCTGGCCGTCCACGGTGGTGAACGCGCCCGCGACGTAGAGTTTGCCGCCCGCCAGGCGCAGGTCGTTGACGCGGGCGTCGACCGACGGCGTGAAGCCCGGCAGCGCGACGCCGTCGGTGGTGCTGAGCCGGGTGAGGCGGCGGTTGGTGACGCCGTTCACCTGCCCGAACGCGCCTCCCACGTAGACGGACGCACCGTCCGGAGCGGGCAGGAGGGCTCTGACCTCGCCGTCCACGCTCGGCGTGAACGTGGTGTCGATCGCTCCGGTGACCGGGTCGAACGCGAAGAGGCTGTTGCGGGTCAGGACGGTGGGGCTGTCGTCCTCCTGGACCTGGGTGAACTCACCGCCGACATAGACCTTGTTCCCGATCTGGACGACGGCGTTGACGAACCCGTCGAGCACGTGCGGGGTGTAGTTGACCGGGTTGTCTGACACGATCTTGTCATGTGGCGCCTGCACCGCGTTGACTGGACCGCTCCACACCATGACGAGCGCGCACAAGAACGCGCCGCCCACGGCGAGGCCGCGTTTGCGTCCCCCCATCGGGACCCTCCTTGGAGCTGAATTGAACGTGATCCCCCGTGCTTGCGGCATCGGAGGCCCCCGTGACCCGGCGGTCAGAGGGGCATCCGGTGCGATTCCGCCTATGGAGCGATGACGAGGCTCCACATGGTGGCTCTGAGGCTCGCGGAGTCGGCGGTCGCGGTCAGGCCCGATCTGGTGCCCGTCGCCACCTGCGCTCCGCTGTCGGTGAGCAGGCTGGTGATCCTGCCGTTTCCGGTGCCACTCTGCGCGGACCTGACCGTCTCACCGGCGGGCGGGGCGAGCGTCGTGGTGGCCGACGACTTCTCGCCCCAGTAGGACACGACCCAGCTGCCGGGCGTCGTGACGGCGACGGCGGGCGTGGTGTGCTCCGCCCGTGTGACGGTCTCGTTGACCGACTCGTGGGCGGCGACCACCTGGTTGCCGGTGCCCCGGTAGGCGACCAGGGTGAGGTCGCCCTTCGCGAGTCCGGAGAGGGTGACGGAGAGCGGGTCGCCGCCGTCCTCGGGCGCGGCCACCTTCTTCCACACCTTGGTGAGCACGCCGCCGTTGTCGCGGGTGCCCACGACCGTCCAGCCGGTCACGCCCGCCGGGTCCGGCATCGTGACGGTGGTGTTGACGGTGAGGAAGAGCAGCAGGCCGTCGCCTCCGGCCACGGCGGCGGGGACGGTGAGGGCGTGCGTCTGCTGGTTGCCGCTCGTCCTCGCCATGCCGACGAACTGGATCTCGCCGGTGTTCTGGACCACCGAGATGCTCTTGGTGACCGTGTGCGCGGCGCCGGAGTTGTCGGTCACGGTGAGCTTCACCGGGTAGGTGCCGGGCGCGCCGTAGGTGTGCGAGGAGGACTGCCCGGTGCCGCCCGACGCGTCGCCGAAGTCCCAGGCGTAGCCGGTGATGGAGCCGTCGGGATCCGACGACGGGCTGCCGTCGAAGGTGCAGGCCAGCTCGGTGCACATCACCGCGAAGTCGGCGATGGGCGCCTGGTTGGCGCCCTGCACCGTGACGGTGGCCGTCGCGGTCGCGGTGCCCCCTCGGTCGTCCGTCACGGTCACCGAGATCGGGTACGTGCCGCTTCCCGGGAAGGTGTGGGCGGCCAGCGCGCCGGTGGCCGTCGTGCCGTCGCCGAAGTTCCAGGTCGTGGCGACGATCGTGCCGTCGGGATCGGCGGAGCCGGTGTTGCGCACCGTGCACGACAGGTCGGCGCACGAGGTGGTGAGCGCGGCCACCGGTGGCCTGTTGGGCTCGGTGGCGCCCGCCGGGGCGTACAGGAACAGCCCTCTCTGCCGCCAGTCGACGCCGTCGATCGCGGGACCGCTGACGGCCACCACCGTGCCCGCCACGGGCAGGCCGCCAGCGAAGTCGGCGCGCAGGAGCCGGCCGTCGACGCTGTCGCTGAGGTAGAGCTTGTCGCCGGCCAGGAACATGCCGCCGACCCGCGAGAAGTTGAGCCCGGTGATGTTGCCGGTGGCGGTCGTGCGCTGCGCCCCGACGATGTCGCTCTCCGGTGAGAAGCCCCGGTAGTAGAGCGAGCTCTGGCCGGTGCGGGTGAAGTAGAGCCGGCCCGCGTGGTAGAACATGCCGGTCATGTTCTGCATGTCGGTGGCGAAGTCGGTCAGCCCATAGAGGTTGACCTCGCTCGGCGCCCCGAACGCGGTGCCGTTGAAGGTGCGCCTGTAGAGCTTGCCGTCCGACCAGGCGGTGTAGAGCCGGCCGCTCAGCATGACCGTGCCCCTGGCGCCCGACCAGGCGATGCCGCCACCGTCCACCGGCTGGACGGGGCCGGCCGTGGCGCCGTCGTAGGAACGCCGCTGCACGGCGTCGGTGCCGCCGGCTCCCGCCTGGTAGACGTCGCCGGGCAGCGCGCCCGCCGAAGGTGGCAGCACGATCGTGCCACCGGCCAGCGGGAACATCGCCAGCCGGGCGTGGAACTCGCCGTTGACCCGGTCGGTGTCGCTGCCGAGCCACAGGCCGGTCGGGGTGGCCGTGAGGTCGAAGACGCCGACGCCCAGCGTGCGTCCCGGGTTCCAGGTCAGCGGGATGCCGCTCACCGGGTCGAGCGCGGCGATGCCGGCTCTCGGCACCGCGCCCTGCCCCGCCGCGTCGCCGCGGAAGGGGTTGTTGGCCCAGCGGAAGTGGCCGCCGACGTACACGGCCTGGGGGGTGACGGACACCGCGTAGCTGGTGTCGCCGCCGGTGTAGTTGATCCACGTCGGGTTGAGGTTCGCGCCGGTCGCGTAGGTCTCCCAGCGGGCGTGGGTGTCGCAGAGCCTCGGCGGCCCGCCGGAGTAGGCGCCCGTGGTGGTGACCACGAAGAAGCGGCCGTCGGGCGAGTAGTCGACGTCGCGCATGTAGGTGTTGAACGAGCTGGAACAGGTGGCCGTGTAGCGCGTGGTGTCCCAGTCGGCGAGGGTGGCGCTGGGGCCGGTCAGATCGAACTGGACGAGCTGCCTGCGGTTCTGGCCGTCGACGGTGGCGAAGTTGCCCACCGCCACGAGCCTCGTCTCGTCCGGCGTGACGTCCATCTTCAGGATCTGCGTCGTGCCGCCGTTCTGGGTCCCGGCGAACTGGAGGCCGACGTACGGGTCGAAGGCGCCGGTGTCGGGGTCGATCGTGGCCAGGGCGGCCTGCTGCTGGCCGTTGACGGTGGCGAAGGCGCCGCCGACGTAGAGGCGGCCGCCGGCCAGGCGCAGGTCGAGCACCCGGGCGCTGAAGTTGGGCACGAAGCCCGGCAGTGCCTGCCCGGTCGTGGTGTTGAGCCTGGTCAGGATGCGGTTGGTGGCGCCGTTGACCGTGCTGAAGGAGCCGCCCGCGTAGATGGACTGCCCGCCCGGGGCCGGGAGCAGGGTCCTGACCTCGTTGTTCATGTTGGGCACGAAGGCCGTGTCCAGGCGCCCGGTCGCGGCGTTGAAGGCGAAGAGCCGGTTACGCGTCTGTACGGTGGCGCTGTCGAACTCGCGCACCTGAGTGAAGCTGCCCCCGACGAAGACCCGGTTGCCGATCTGCACCACGGCGTTGACCTGGCCGTCCAGGACGTGGGGCGTCCAGTCGACCGGATTGGCGGAGACCACCCTGTCCTGGGGGTACTGCACAGCCAGCGCGGGTCCCCCGCAAACGACAAGAATTCCGGCCAAAGCCACGGCACAAATCCGCGCTAAACGGCCATTTCCCCCCATCGGCCCTCCTCAGGCCTCGGAAAACGTCCCAACGCCCCGATCGCTGGCAAAGTATGACACGTTCCAAGCTCTGTGGCATGAGGCAATTTTTGCCACCTTTTCCGTACCGGAACGACGATCACTGCCCTCTTGCACCTCGGGACGGATGCCCTCACTATGGACGCGGCTCATCACCAACAACGCGCACTTCGAGGGACATGTCACAAATGGCGGACATTGCGGTAGGTGGCCCGCTTCCGGCCTCCGGACCGCTCGCCCTCGCGTCCCGGCGCAGTCCTCCCCGGCTCCGTCCCGGCTGGCCGCTGAGCGTGATCTTCCTTGGCTTCCCCCTCTGGTGGGTCACCGGGCTCAGCACGTTCATCTTCCTGATCATGGCCGTGCCGATGGCCGTCGCGCTCCGGCGCCGTCCGGTGGTGCGCGCCCCCCGCGGCTTCGCGCTGTGGCTGTTCTTCCTGGTCTGGATGCTGATCGGCGGCCTGACGCTGTTCGCGGACGCGCCTTACGGCGTGCCCGGGGGCGAGCTGAGCAGGCTGCTCGTCTTCGGCTACCGCTGCGGGTGGTACCTCGCGATCACCGTCGTGCTGCTGTACGTGGGAAACCTCACCGAGGAGGAGCTCCCGAGGGCGCGGGTGATCAGGCTGCTGGGCTTCATGTTCGTGGTGACGGTGGCGGGCGGGCTGGTGGGCATTCTGGCGCCGCACCTGGAGTTTCCGTCGCTCCTGGAATTGGTGCTGCCTAAAAGCCTGACCCGGAATGACCTTATTTCCAGCCTTATTCATCCTAAAGCTGCCACTTTGACCACATTCCTCGGATACGAGGAGTCGCGGCCCATCGCGCCCTTCGCCTACGCGAATTCGTGGGGCGCCAACCTGGCGCTCTACCTGCCGTTCTTCCTTCTGGCCAACACCGGCCGGAAGCCACGCTGGCGGCGGATGCTGCTGGTCACGGGCCTGCTGCTCTCCCTGTTCCCGGTGATCTACTCGCTCAACAGGGGGCTGTGGGCGGTGCTGGGGCTCGCGGCGGCGTACCTGACGCTCCGTTACGTCCACAAGGGCAACCGGTGGGCCCTCCGATTCGCCGTGGGCGGGGCCGTCGCCCTGTTGCTGCTGGTCACCGGCTCACCGCTCAAGGCGCTGTTCCAGCAGCGGCTCGACACCCCGCACAGCAACGACCGGCGCGGGCAGCTCTACGTGGTGACGACGGAGAGCGCCGCGATCGGCTCACCCGTCGTGGGTTTCGGCTCCACCCGGGACCTGCAGGGCAGCTTCGCGTCCGTGGGAGGCGGTGAGCGTCCCGGCTGCAAGGGCTGCGGCGTGCCGCCGCTCGGCACGCAGGGCAGCCTGTGGTACCTGATCTTCGCGCACGGTTTCGTCGGGGCCGCGTGCTTCCTCGGCTTCCTCATCAGACGCTTCGCCACGCACTGGCGAGATCCCGACCGCGTCAGCATCGCGGGGTGCTGCGTGCTGCTGAGCTTCGCGGTGTTCCTGCTGATCTACGACCTGCTGGACGCCCCCCTCTACACCGTCATGATCGCCCTGGCCCTGATGTGGCGCCGGGAGCGATCCGGCACGGAGGTCCGATGACGGCCGGCGCCTGGACCGAGACCGTCTCCCGCCTGTGGCCGGGCAGCGACGTGAGCCACGTACACCGCCGCGGCGGGCAGCTGGTGTTCCTGCCCAACGCGCGCGAGGCGCGGATCCTGCTGCCGCTCGGCGCTCCCCGGGCGGCCAGCGCCGCGCTCCGCCGTTTCAGCCACGACCTCGGCCCCCGTGCGCGCCTCGGCCGGGGCCTGCTGTCGCTCGCGCTGCGCACCGGCCTTCCGCAGCGCCTCCTGCCCGACCGGGTCCGCGTCGGCCCCGCCGACGGGCCCTCCGTGCAGGACCGGCTGAGCGACCTGCTGGGGCAGCCCGTCGTGGTCAGCGTGACGATCGGGAACGAACGCGCCAACCGTAAACCGGTCCTGCAGGCGCTGACCCCGTCGGGCCGGTCGCTGGCGTTCGTCAAGATCGGTGACACCGACGTCGCCCGCGCGCTGATCGCCGCCGAGGCCGACGCGCTCCGCACCCTGTCGGCCTGCCCGCCGCGCGGGATCAGGACCCCCCAGCTGATCGCGTACGAGTCGTGGGGGACGGTCGACGCCCTGGTGATGTCGGTGTTGTCGAGCGGCGTGCGCCGGTGGCGGCCCCGCGACGAGCTGCCCGTGGGAGCGATGGCGGAGCTGGCCTCGATCACCGCCACCACCGCGGAGCTGGCCGGCAGCCCGTTCTGGAACGGTCTCACGGCGACGCCGGACCTGCTGCCCGACGGCGAGGCCGCCTCCCGGCTGGCCACCGTACTCGACCGGCTCGGCGAACGGCACGGCGGCGTCCGGCTGTCCTACGGCGCCTGGCACGGCGACTGGACCCCGTGGAACATGGCCTGGCAGCGCGACGTGCTGCACCTGTGGGACTGGGAGAGATTCGCCCAGGCCGTGCCCGTGGGATTCGACGCCCTGCACTACGCGCTCCAGCAGCTCGGGCCCACCACCTCCTGGACGGTCCAGCGGGTGTGGTCCGGCGGCACGCCGGCCGTGCTGGCGCCGTTCGGCCTGAAGGGCCCGGCGGCCTCGACGACGCTGAGCCTCTATCTGGCCGAGTTGTGCGCGCGCTACCTCGTGGCCAGCAGGGGCAGCATCGGCGCCCCGCTGCGGGCGCAGGCCGACGCCCTCCTCGATCTGCTCGACCGCCACACGACCACCAGCTGAAAGGGGACGAGATGCTCTCGCGCCGGTCCGCGCCGCCGTTCGTCAAGCAGATCGGACGGTCCGTGACCCGCCAGGTGGGCCTGGCGACCAGCCGAGCCCGCATGCTCCCCGGCTTCCTGCTCGTGGGCACCCAGCGAGGGGGCACCACCTCGCTCTGGCGCGCGCTGACGGCCCATCCCGCCGTGGTCCCGCCGCTGTTCCACAAGGGGGTCCACTACTTCGACGTCAACTATCCCCGCGGCCGGCACTGGTATCGGGGCCACTTCCCGGTGCGCGCGCTGGCGACCCGGCGCGCGTCCGCGCCGCCCGTGACGGGCGAGTCCGCCGGCTACTACATGCACCACCCGCTCGCCCCCGGCCGGATCGCCAAGGACCTCCCGGGAGTGCGGCTCCTGGTCGTGCTGCGCGACCCGGTGGAACGTGCCTACTCCGCCCACATGCACGAGCTGGCCCGAGGCTTCGAGACCGAGCCGTTCGAGCGGGCGCTGGAGCTCGAACCCCAGCGGCTCGACGGCGAGCTCGCGCGGATCGAGGCGGACCCCGGCTACGTCAGCCACAGCCACCGCCACCACTCCTACGTCGACCGCGGCCACTACGCCGACCAGCTCGACCGGCTTTTCACCCTCTTCGGTCGCGACCGGGTGCACGTGCTCTTCGCGGAGGACCTCTTCGCCGGCTTCGAGCGGGAGTACGACCGCATCCTGGCGTTCCTCGGGCTGCCGAGCTGGCGCCCCGCCACCCTGGGACGCGACAACGCGCGGCCCCGCTCCCCGATGCCCGAGTCGGTCCGCCGCGACCTCGACGCCCACTTCCTGCCCTACGACGAGCGGCTGGCCCGGCTGCTCGGGGTGGTGCCGCCGTGGCGGCGCTGAACCCCGACCCCACCCTGGCCGGCTACGCCGCCTTCGTCCGCCGGCACCTGATCCCGATCGTGCTGCTCGTCGCGGCCGGCACCGGCGCGGGGCTGATCCAGGGCATGCTGACGCCCCCGACCTACACGGCCTCCACCCAGGTGTTCGCGCCGGCCACGCCCGTCCATCCCGGCCTGGAGCGCAAGCCGGATCAGCGGCTGCCACGCGACGTCACCATCGACACCGAGGCCCAGCTGCTGCGGTCGAGCCCGGTGATGGACCGGGTGGCCGCCGCGCTCGGCGTGAACCGCCAGGGCGCCGCCGAGGCGATCACGATCAGCGTGCCCGCCAACAGCCGGCTGATCACCGTACAGGTGCGCGACCGCGATCCCGAGCGGGCCCTCGCCGCCGTGATCGTGGCGACCGACTCCTACCTGAGCCTGCGGCGGCAGATCGTGGCCGGGATCCGCCAGCGCCAGCTCGAAGCCCTGCAGTCGCGCATCGGCGTCGTGGAGGTCCGGCTGGACACGTTGTCGAAGGGCAGCGTGCGCCGGGACGCGGCGTCCCGCACCCGGCGGGCCTCGATGATCCGGCAGATCAACGAGCTCGAACGCCAGGTGTCCAGAATCCAGCGGCAGAGCGAGACCACCGGCGAGGTCGTCAGGGCCGCCTCGGTGCCCAGGCGTCCCGACCGCGACAACAACGAGGTGCCGGTGGCCTCGTACGCCGCGCTGGGCCTGCTCGCCGGCGTCGTCATGGGCATGCTCCGCGACCGTCGCGGCAGAGTCCCCGCATCATCCGAAGGAGCCGTACGGCATGAGCCAGAGCCCGAGCCCGACCTGTCCGCCCGTCTCGGTGATCGTCGCGACCCGCGACCGGCCGGCTCTTCTCGCTCAGGCCCTTGACGCGATCCTCGCCCAGGACTATCCGGGGCCGATCGAATGCGTCGTCGTCTACGACCGGGCCGAGCCGGATCCCGGCCTGGCCCGGGACGACGAGCACCGTCGCGTGATCGTGATCTCCAACGACCGGACCCCCGGCCTGGCGGGAGCCCGCAACACCGGGGCGCTCGCGTCCAGCGGGACCTTGCTGGCCTTCTGCGACGACGACGACGTGTGGCTGCCCGGCAAGCTCCGCGCCCAGGCCGACCTGCTCGCCGAACGCGGCGCCGAGGTCGCGGTCTGCGGGATCGTGGTGCTGTTCGACGGCAAGGAGACGGAACGGATCGCCGACGAGACGGCGTTGACCGTGACCGAGCTGGCCCGCCGCCGGGTGATGGAGGCGCATCCGTCGACCGTGCTGGTGACCAGGGACGCCTTCCTGCACCGCGTCGGGCCGGTGGACGAGGACATTCCGGGCAGCTATGGCGAGGACTACGACTGGATGCTGCGGGCCGCCGCGACCGGGCCGATCGTGGCGGTGCGAAAGCCTTTGGTACGCGTCCTGTGGGGGTCGCAGTCCTTCTTCCAGCGCGACTGGCGGATGGTCGTCGACGGGCTCGAGTATCTCGCCGGCAAGCATCCCGTGCTGCGGGCCGACCCCCGCGCCGCCGCCAAGCTGATGGGCCGGCAGGCCTTCGCGCTGGCGGCGATGGGGGCCAGGCGCGACGCCCGCCGCCTGGCGTGGCGGACGTTCCGCAGCAACTGGCGCCAGCCGCGCTCCTACCTCGTCTTCCTCATGTGCGCCGGTTTGGTACGGCCGGAGTTCCTGCTCCGCACGGCCCACTCCTTCGGCCGGGGGATCTAGGCAGGGGATCTAACGGCGGTCCTTGAGGAGTTCGTTCACATAGCCCTCGAAGCGTTCGACGGCCCGCGCGACGGAGCTGGCGGCGTGCTCGGCCGCGAACTCCGCCCGGTGCGTGAGTGCCCTGGACACCAGCGCGCCCAGCTCGGACTCGCTGCCGGCCACCGCGATCAGCCCGGAGGCGGCGAGCCGCGCGCAGAAGAGCTGCTGGTGGTCGTCGACGTGCTCGTTGAGGACGGGCGAGCGCGGCACGACGATGGGCTTGACACCTCGCCGCCTGGCCTCCGCGATCGTGGTGGGGCCGCCGTGCGACACGATGACGGCGGCCTCGGCCATGAGCCGGTCGACCTCCTCGTGCTCCAGGTAGGCGTGCCCCTCGGCGTGCCGGGGCGGGCGGGACGTGCCGTGCTGGACGACGCAGCGCGCCTCGTCGCGATGGGCGGCGGCCCAGGTGTCGGCCCAGCCGACGAGCCGGGAGAAGTCATGGTGGTCGGTGCCCACCGAGACGAAGACCGTCCGCCTCACAGCAGGCCTCCGATCACTCGCGCACGCGGGTAGAAGCGCAGCTGCTCTTCCCATTGCACGAGGAAGAGCGTGGTCAGCGGCGAGCAGAGGCGACCGGTGAGCGTGGCGCTGTCGAGCCGGTCGTACACCTCGATATAAACCGTTGGAATCCGCACAAACTTCGCAATCAGAAAAAACGGAAAGGCCACTCCGGCGCCCGTCGAGACGATGAGGGCGGGCCGGTCCCGGCGGAGCAGTTTTATGGCCAGCCGAAAATTGCGTACGAGGTTGGGCAGATTGCGCGTCGTGGGGTGGTGCCCCCAGACGACGTTCTCGCCCCTCAGCCGCGATCGAGCGTCGTCGGTGTCGAAGGTCACCCAGGTCCGGTGCCATTTTCGCCACCACGGCTCAAGGGAGGCCAGCTGCGCCAGATGCCCCCCGCTCGACGCGACCAGCAAGACTTTTCGCTCTTCCGCCACGGCCGCCCGCTTTGTCGCACATCCGGATTGAGTTCAGCTCACAGTAGAACATTGGCCATATTCCGGTAAACTTCGTGCCGACATTGCCTGGGGACGCGCAAAGGGGGCGGGGATGGCGGACGACCAGATTTCCCCCATACGGTCCAGGCTTTTTCTGGGGGCTCTGCTCCATCACAAACTGGTCATCATCGCCGTCACCCTGCTGGGCGCCCTCGCGGGCGCCGCCGCCGGCTACGTCCTTCCGCAGACCCACGTCTCGTCGGCGACCGTTCTGATCATCCCGCTGACCGGCAACCCCTACTCCCCCGAAGGGCGCGGCGACGACCTGATCAACCTCGCCAGTGAGACCCAGCTCGTCACCGCCGACGTCGTGGTCGCCCGGGTCGCCACCCAGCTCGCCGCCCCCGACCACGCCACGCTGCGCCGCAACGTCAGCGTCCAGGTCCCGACCAACACCCAGACGCTGGAGATCTCGTTCGCCGCCGGCGACCCCGAAGAGGCCCGCAAGGGCGCGGCCGCCTTCGCCACCACCTACCTCGCCTTCCGCCGGGAACGGTCCGAAGTCATCCTCGACGACAAGCTCGCCGAGCTCGCCGAGCAGGCCAAGAAGGTCGACACCAGCCTCCAGAAGGCGACCTCCGAGCTCGCGTCCCGGTCCCTCACCTCCGCCCGGCGCAACTACCTCTCCCACCGCATCACGCAACTGAGCAACCAGATGGCGGTCCTCGACGAGCAGTCCAACGACCTGGCCAGCACCCCGGTCTCGCCGGGGCAGGTCATCTCCTCGGCGTCCACCTCCTCGGAGTCACTGACGTCCGTCATCGGGCTCTACGGCGCCGGCGGCCTGCTCGCGGGTCTCGTGCTCGGACTGCTGGCGGCCATGGCGCGCGAGCGCGCCACCGACCGGCTGCGCGACGCGGCCGCGGTCGGCGCGATGGGGGTCCCGGTGCTGGCCGTGTTCGACGGACCGCCGCACCCGGCCGCGCTGCTCGACGCGGCGACGATCACCGGCCAGGCCAACCGGGGCCTGCGCACGGCCGTCATCACCCGGATGAGCCGCCCGCGCTCGGCGATCCTGGTCGCGGGCGTCTCAACGCGCGACGAGTCGGCGCGGGTGGCCGCCCAACTCGGCGTCGGCCTGGCCAACACCGGCGGCCGGACGATCCTGATCGACGCCAACCACGGCGCCGTGCCCAGCGCGTCGGCCCTGTTCGGGATGACCGAGGCCAAGGGGCTGCGCGAGGTCCTCGACCGGGCCGGCGAGCCGAAGGACATGCTGGCGCCCTACGACGACCAGCTGAGCGTGCTGCCGCAGGGCACCGACCTCGCGCGGGCGGGCGACCGCCTGCCCGGCCGCCTGCTGATGAAGACCGTCGGGCGGCTCCGCCAGCAGGCCGACTTCCTGCTGCTCAACGGCCCGGCGCTCAGCGACCCAGACGGCCGGGCGGTGTGCATGGTCGCCGACTACGCCGTGATCGTCGTGACGGCGAAGACGACCAGGAGGCGCGACCTGCTCGACGCCTACCTCCTCGCGCACCAGTCCGACATCGAGGTCATCGGCGCGGTGGTCGTCAGACCGCCCACGCGCAAGGCGGTCAGGGCGGCCGGGCGGGCGCTGGCCGCCGAGCCGCCCATGAGCCTGTGGGACGCCCGCGAGGCGCCCGTCACGCCGAAGCACGAGCCCCCCGGCCACGCCTCCGTCCCGCCGAAGCACGAGCCCCCCGGTTACGCCCCCGTGAGCGCCCCCGTCGGCCCCCTCGACGACGGCCGCGACGACGACTCGGCGGCGCAGCCGCCGCCCGCGCACGACGACGCGACCTCCGCCACGGTCACCTTCCCCGTCGTCTCGGACAGCCTGCCCGCGAAGACCGGCAACGCTCGATGACGGGGACCGCCGGCGGCAACCTCTCGGCGCTCGCGCGCGGTGGCTCGCTCAACCTGGTGGGCGCGGCCGTGACCGGCGTCGCGCAGTTCGCGCTGGTCGTGGTGGTCGCGGCGGCCTACCCCCTGGACGTCACGGGCGCGTTCTTCGCCGCCTCGTCGGTCTTCATCATCCTGGGCGCCGTCGGCGAGCTCGGCACGGACGTGGGGCTCGGCCTGTGGGTGCCGCGCCACCTGGCGCTGGAGCGCTCCAGGAGCGCGGCCAGGACCGTCGTGGTCGCCCTGGTCCCGGTGCTGGTCGTCTCGGTCGTGACGGCGGCCGGCATGTTCGCCGTCGCTCCCTGGATCGGCGACCTGATCGCCGCGGACCGGGCGGCCGAGACCGTGGCCATGCTCCGGCTGCTGGCGGTCTTCCTGCCGATCTCGGCCGTCGGCAACGTCCTGCTCTCCGCCACCCGCGGGCACGGGCGGATGCGGCCCACCGTGATCATCGACCGCATCGGCCGCCCGCTGGGCCAGATCGCCGGCATCCTGGTGATCTCCCGGTTCACCACCGATCCGAGCCTGCTGGGGCTGATGTGGGCGCTGCCGTACCTGCCCTCGCTGGTGGCCGCCGCCGTCGTGTACGGCCGGCTGCACCGCCGGGCGACCGGGGAGTCGCCGCCGGTGCGGGAGATCGCCGGTGAGTTCTGGCGGTTCACCTCGTTCCGGGCGGTCTCCCGGGTGTGCCAGACCGCGTTCCAGCGGGTCGACATCGTGATGATCGCCGCGTTGAGCTCTCCCCTGGACGCCGCCGTCTACACCGCGGCCACCAGGTTCGTGGTGTTCGGGCAGCTCAGCAGCCAGGCCGTACAACAGGTCATGCAGCCGATCGTCAGCCGGCAGCTCGCGCTGGAGGACTGGCCGCAGGTGCGCGAGACGTTCAGGGTGACGACGATCTGGTCGGTGCTGCTGGCCTGGCCGGTCTACCTGGTCACCGCGGTCGCGGCGCCGGCCTACCTGCTGGTCTTCGGCGCCGAGTACAGGTCGGCCGGCGAGGTGACGGTGATCATCCTGTCGGTCGCCATGCTGGTCGCGACCGCGGCCGGCCCGGTCGACACGATGCTGCTGATGAGCGGGCGCAGCGGGCTGAGCCTCACGTACACGATGGCCTCGCTCGCCGTCCAGATCGGTCTCGGCGCGCTGCTCATCCCCTCGTGGGGGCTGACCGGCGCCGCGCTGGCCCGCGCCGCCGCGGTCGTGGCGCGCAACGTGCTCTCCTACGCGCAGGTACGCCTGTCCATGAGGATGACGCCGTTCAGCCCGGGCCTGGGGTGGGCCGTGGCGGCGACCACGCTGTGCTTCGCCGTGCCCCTGCTCGCCGTGCGCGCCGCCACCCCGGCCCCGGCTCTCTGGTACGCCGCCATCGCGCTGTCCGTCGTGGTCTATGTCGCGCTGCTCTGGAAGATCCGCGGCCACGTCGCTCTCACCGCCCTGTCGGCCCTGCTGCCCCGGCGCGTGCGCGAGGCTTCCGCGCTGTCCACCGTCAAGGAGATCTGATGCCGTCCCTCAGCCGACTTCGCGCCCTGCGGCGGCGCTCCCGGGCCGTGTTACGCAGGCTGGCCGACCCCGGGGCGCAGGAGCGCCTCGTGTCGGCCGCGCGGGCCATCCCCTTGCCGCACCGGGTACGGACCGGGCTGTCCACCGCCTTCCTGCGGCAGCGCGACACGGTCGAGGTGCCGCTGGACCGGTTGCTGCTCGGCGCGCAGAACGGCATGTCGGGCGCCGAGTTCAGCGGGGCCGTCGGCGACCTGCTGTGGTGCTCGACCCCCATCGCCGAAGGGCCGCACGTCGCGCTGCTGCGGCTGGCCGAGGCCGCCGGGGGCGATCCGGCCGACGAGGCGATCCTCGACTCCCCGTACGGCGCGCTCGCGAGGCGGGCCATTGGCAGCGGCGGCCACTACTTCGGCGCGCGGGACGACGCCGGCATCCTGGAGACGGCCCGCTCCTACCTGCTGCGGCACGCCGGAGACGCGACACCGCAACCCGCCCGGACGTTCCAGAGCAGGCCGGACGATCCGGTGCTGGTGGCGCCCATCCGCTGGTCCGACCACTACCAGATCCTCGACGGCCACCACCGGCTGGCCAGCGCGGTGGTGCGGGGCGAGCCGACCGCTTCCGTCGTCGTCAAGAAGCTGCCCGTCACCACGCCCCTGCAGGACCACCTGCGCAGGATGAGCTGGCTCGACGGCACCCGGGAGCTGTACCAGCCGATCTCCGCCCCCGAGCTCGCGGGTGACTGGCCGACCGTGCGGGCCTGCACCGACCGGCTGGAGAAGATGCGCGCGTTCGCCGGGGAAGGACGGGGACGCGGCTACCTCGACGTGGCGAGCTGCTACGGATGGTTCGTCTCGCGGATGGGCGAGCTGGGCTTCGAGGCGCACGGCGTCGAGCGGGATCCGCTGGCCGTCCCCCTGGGCAAGGCGGTGTACGGCCTGCCCGACGGCGCGGTCCGCACCGGAGACGCGGTCGACGTGCTGCGCGACACCGACCGCACCTGGGACGTCGTGTCCTGCTTCAGCCTGCTGCACCACTTCATCCTGGGCAGGGCGTCGGTCGGGCCCGAGCAACTGGTCAAGCTCCTCGACAAGGTGACGGGGGAGGTCCTGTTCCTCGACACCGGTCAGGACAACGAGGCGTGGTTCCACGAATCGCTGGCCGGCTGGAACCCGGCCACGATCGCGGAGTTCCTCCGGTCCAACACGTCCTTCACCAGGATCGTGGATCTCGGCCCGGACGTGGACGCGGTCCCTCCCTACGCCGGCAACTACGCCCGGCACCTGTTCGCCTGCGTCAGGGAGGGCTGAGCCATGGCCGGCCGACGCGCCTTCCTCGGCCTGGCGCTGTGCGCGGCCCTCGCCGGCGCCTGCGGATCGCCGCACGTGACGGAGCGGGCGGTCGTGCCGACGCCGCCCGCGGGCGGCGACCGGGGCACGCCGAGTACCGCGGGAGGGGTCTGGACGGCGGGCTGGAACGCCGACGGGCAACTGGGCCGCGAATCGGCCGAGATCTCCTCCGGCCTGGACAAGGTCACCGGGATCGACGGCCGAAAGACGCTGGACGACGTCGTGGCCCTGGCGGCAGGTGGCCGGCACTCGATCGCGGTGACCAGCGACGGGTCCGTGGTGGCCTGGGGCGCCAACGACCTGGGCCAGCTCGGCGACGGCACGACCACCTCCAGCGACCGGCCGGTGCCCGTCCGGGCCGCCGACGGCGGGACCGGACGGCTGAGCGGCGCGGTCGCCGTCTCCGCCAACAGCGACTTCTCGATGGCGCTGCTGTCCGACGGGACCGTGGTCACCTGGGGCAAGGGCGACGCGGGACAACGCGGTATCGGCACGCGCGACGCGCCGCTCACCCCGACGACCGTGAAGAACGAGGACGGCGACGGGCCGCTGAAGGACGTCACCGCCGTCTCCGCGGACGGCCGCACCGAGCTGGCGCTGCTCAAGGACGGCTCGGTCGTGGCCTGGGGCGCCAACAACTACGGCATGCTGGGCGACGGCACCACGAAGAGCCGGTCCCTGCCGGTGCCCGTGCGCGGGGTCGACGGCGCCGACCGGCTCACGGGGGTCACGGCCATCGCCATGGGCGGCCAGCACGGGCTCGCCCTGCTGCAGGACGGTCACCTGGTCTCCTGGGGCTACAACGACATGGGCCAGCTCGGGTCGGGCGACACGGAGACCAGGCTCGTGCCCGCGATGGTCTCCGGGCCGGGCGGCAGGGCGGCCCTTTCGGGGGTCATCTCGATGGCCGCGGCCGAGAAGCACAACTTCGCGATCCTGCGCGACCGGACCGTCGTGGCCTGGGGCAACAACACGGCGGGACAGCTCGGCGACGGCACGACCGAGCTCCGGACGACGCCGGCGCAGATGGTGGGCACCAACGGCGAGGTCCTCCGAGGCGTCCACCAGGTCTACGCGGGAGAGGCGTACGGAGCGGCGATCCTCGACGACGGGACGGTGCGCACCTGGGGGGCCAACGGCAAGGGGCAGCTGGGCTCGGGTGACCGGGTGCCGCGCAGCCAGCCGGGGCCCGTCGTGGTCCTGGACAACGACCGGCCCGAGAGGGCCCTGACCGCCGCGGCCGGAGAACGGCATCTGCTGCTTCTCCTGGACGACACACCCTAGGAGGCCGTCGTGCGGAGCGCCGGATTCGTCGTCCTGATGGCCGTGGCCGTCGTCGTGCCGGGGGCCTGCGCCGTACCGGTGGGCGAACGCAGGCTCATGCTCGGCGCGGTCGGGCAGAGCCGCGCGGAGATCGAGCGGCGCGAGAGCGAGACCGGCGTGCCGCTGGCCGGCGTCCGCGTCTTCAAGAGGTGGGACTGGACGCTCTTCGACGCCGACGAGACCTGGGCGCGTGACACCGGGCACACGGTCTTCGTGTCGGTGAAGTCGCGGCGCGGCGACGGCCGCCCGATCCGCTGGCGCGACATCGCCGACTCCCGCCCGGGGGATCCGCTCTACCAGGACCTGGTCCGGCAGGCGTCGCAGATCAAGGACTTCGGCGCGATCGTCTACTTCACCTTCAGCCACGAACCCGAGGCCAAGGGCTCCCGGCCGATGGGCGAGGGCGCCGACTTCGTCGACGCCTGGCGCAAGGTCGTCGACGTCCAGCGCGCGCGGGGCGTGACGAACGCGCGTTACGTGTGGACCGTCACCTCGGTCGCCTTCGACCGCACGGACCGCACGGCGGCGAGCCTGTTCTATCCGGGCGACGCGTACGTCGACCACATCGCGGCCGACTCCTACAACGGCTACACCTGCGACAACCCGAAGGGCCGCTGGGCGGAGCCGGCCGAGGTGGTCGAAGGACAACGGCGCTTCGGCGCGCTGCATCCGGACAAGGGCCTGATGCTGCTGGAGTGGGGCTCGGTCGAGGACCCCGAACGCCCCGGCCGCCGGGCGGAGTGGCTGAACGCGGCCAGGAAAATGTTCCTCAGCCCGGGCTACGAGCAGTATCGCGCGCTGCTGTCCTGGGACGCGCGCAACCTGGGCGGCGCCGCGCCCGCCTGCGACTTCGACGTCGCCGGCACCCCTGATTCGCTGGCCGCGTGGCGGGCCATGGCCACCGATCCCGGCTACTCGGCCAAGAGCCCGTGCGACCTCGGCGACTGCCGGCTGCCCGAGGATTCCGGTGCCATCCTGACGAACCTCTGGCGGCGGATGACCGGGCTCTTCCGTCGCGCCTACGCCAACCGCCGTACCGGCCGCCGTACATCCGCCGGCCGTCGCGCTCCCGCCCTCCGCCGAAAGGAGCGGTACGGTCCATGAGCGGTACCGTCGCCGTGATCGTCCTGTCGCACCGCGACCCCGCCCAGGTCGCGCGGCTCGTCCGGCGCGTCACCACGGGCGCCAACACGCTCGCCGTGGTCCACCACGACCCGACCGGTGAGCCGCTGACCCTGCGGCCGTCCTCCGACGTCGCGGTGATCCCCGACCCGGAGCCGTGCCGCTGGGGCCGGCTCTCGCTCGTACGGGCCCAGTGGCGGGCGCTCGGCTGGGTGCGCGCGAACGTTCCCGACCTGTCGTGGGCCCTGCTGGTGTCAGGCCAGGACTATCCGATCCGCACCATGCGCGACATCGAGAACGAGCTGGCCGTCACGCCGGCCCACGCCTATCTCCGTCACTTCCGGGCCGACGGCGACCCCGCCGACGACGTCCATCCGTGGCAGGAGCTGACGCGACGGCGCTACCTCCACCGGCGGCGGCTGCCGTTCAGCGCTCGCTCGGTGCCGCTGCCCGTCGCCCGCCGCCATCCCTACCGCGACGGAGTGCGGCTCTACGTGGGGGACATGTGGTTCAACCTGTCCGGGGACGTGGTCGACGGCATGCTGGAGGCGACCCCGCTCTCCGACCGGCTGTTGCGCTACCTGCGTCACGCGCCCATCCCCGACGAGTGCTTCATCGCGAGCATGGCGCTGAACACGCTTTCGCCCGAGCTGGTCCGCAACGACAGCAAGCGCTTCATCAGGTGGACGCCCCGGTCGAAGCACCCGCAGACCATCACCGCCGGGCACCGCGACCTCCTCGTGGCGAGCGACGCCTTCTTCGCCCGGAAGCTCGACGCGGCCGGGCACCCGGAGGTGCCCGACCTGCTCGACGCGCTGGCCGAGGAGCGCAGCGGGTGATCAGTAGGCGCCGGTGCCGCGTAGCACCGTCGACCAGGTCTTCCACAGGATCTGCAGATCCAGGATGAGCGACCAGTTCTCGACGTAGCGCAGGTCCAGTCGTACCGACTCCTCCCAGCTCAGGTCGGATCGGCCGCTCACCTGCCACAGGCCGGTGATGCCGGGCTTCACCAGCAGCCGCCTGCGCACGTCGTCGCCGTACTTCTGGACCTCCTCCGGCAGCGGCGGCCGTGGCCCGACCAGCGACATGTCGCCACGCAGGACGTTCAGCAGCTGGGGCAGCTCGTCGACCGAGTAGCGCCGGAGCATGGCGCCGATCCTGGTGATCCTTGGATCGTTCCGAATCTTGAACAGCACGCCGTTGCCCTCGTCCAGGCCAGCCAACTCGCATCGCGAGCGCTCGGCGTCCTGCACCATCGTGCGGAACTTGTAGATGACGAACTCCCTGCCGTCCTTGCCGACCCGCGTCTGCCTGAACAGCGCGGGACCACGGCTGGTGAACCGGATCGCGACGAACACCGCGAACAGCACCGGCACCAGCGTCAGCATGCTCACGAGGGCCACGATCCGGTCGAAGACCGCCTTGATGGCCTGCCGCGCGCCGTTGAGGTCCGGATGGGCCACGTGCAGGAGCGGCAGCCCGGCCACCGGCCGGATGTTGATGCGCGGCCCTGCCACATCCATCAGCGCGGAGGCGACATAGAGATCGGTGCCCGCCTCCTCAAGGCGCCAGGCCAGCCGGCGCAGGGCCGCCCCGTCGAACTCGGGGCACGACAGCACGGCCACGGTGTCGGCGTCGACCCACCGCACGACCTCGTGGACGTTGGAGAAGTCGCCCATCACCGGGAAGCCGTCGAACTGGCTGGGCAACGTCGCCTGGTTCGGCGTCGGAACACAGGCGGCGACGATCTTCATTCCGTGATGCGGCTTACGGCTGAACGATCGGTGCAGTTCCAGCACGCTCACCCAGTGACCGACGACGACCACGCGTCGCATGCAGACGCCGTCGTAGCGCTGGCGGTGCAGGTGTTTGCGCATGGCGTATCTGAAGATCAGATTGGCCAGGCCGGCGAGCGGAATGCCGATCATCACGATGCCGCGGGCGACGGGCGTCTGCGTCGCGTAGGCGATGATGGCGACCGAGGAGGCCAGCATGGCCACCCCGCGCAGGATGCTGCGGTATTCCTCCGCCCCTTCGCCCAGTGAACGAACATCGTATCCACCGGTCAATCGCACCACTAACGGCCAAACCGCTGCAATCGAGGCGGAAAGCACTATTTCCCACGGTGCGATATAGCCCAGCAACTGCCGGGCGACGACCACCCCTCCCAATCCCAGAAGGCCGCAGAGTATGTCTCCCACCACGACCATGCGTACGTACCGTTGAGACCAGACCGTGACCCCGGATAACCGGCGCGCTTCGGCACGGGCCTCTTCGAAGACAATCCCCATGTTCCCTCGCCGTGCCAGTCCCCACCCCATGCACACCAGACGTCGCTAAGTAGGCGGTCGACGTCCTTACTGCGAACTGCCGTGACAGCGAGATCATTCTATAGATGGCCACTATTCAGGTGAAATACACCTGCACGTCCACAACCGGCCACATTTACCGGAAGAAAGACCCTAGACGGGGGGATGACATTGTGGTCGCTCGCTAAGGACGCGAGAACGCCACAGTGCAGAAAGTCTCGAAATTATAAATATTACGCAGAAAAGCTTGCCCGAACCGGACGAACGCCCACTTCAGTCATATTCCAGGTCAGGGAGTGTGGACGGCGGGTCCGGGCTGCGCCAGACGACCACCACCCCGTCGTGTGCCGACTCGGCCGCGACAACGAACCGTTCGAGATCGAAGTCGGGCAGATAACGCAGCCGGGCGAGGAACGTGGCGTCGGTGGCCGACCTCGGCACCACACAGCCCTCGCCGTCACGGTCGAGCAGGATGTAGAGGACGTCCGCCCCGTCCTCGGTCACCACACGGACCTCGACGACGTCCTCCCACGCGAGTGCTTCAACGCTTCCGTCCGCGTAGTGACGGGTGACGCCCTCTTCCGTGACGTACACGTAGGAGTCCGGCATCGGATTGCCGTGCATGGCCGCGATTCTTGCGAGTTCTGGGGTCGTCCCGCAAGGGTTCGCGATTATGGGTGCCGCTCTCCGCCCCACCCGTGACCGAGGTGAGCGGCGACCGCCGCCCGTGCCGCCTCGGCGGGACCCTCGGCGATCGCGTCGAGCAGCTCTCGATGCTCGCGTACGAGCACCTCCCTGTCCTCGTAGACCTCGCGCAACCGGACCAGGCCGAGCCGGGTCTCCGCGTGCAGCGCGCCGTAGAGCCGCTCGAGCCGAGGGCTGCCCACCGCCTCGATCAACGCCTGGTGCAGCGCCATGTGCTCGGCCACCGAGTCGGCCCACGGCGCCGCGGCGGGCAGCGCGTCCATCCGGGCCAGCGCCGCCTCCGCCTCGGGCACCCGCTGGCCGGCCACCGCCTCGGCCATCAGGTCCTCCAGCGGCCGGCGCACGTACATCAGATCCGACAGGTCGGTGAGCGTCACCTCGGGGACGTAGGCGCTGCGGTTGCGCTCGCGTCGCAGCAGGCCCTCGTGGACGAGCGCGGCCAGCGCCTCACGGACCGTCGGCCTGGCCACGCCGTAGGCGGCGGCGATCTCCTGCTCGGGCAGCGGCCTGCCCGGCTCGATCTCGCCGGACAGAACCCTGCGGCGCAGCGCGTCGGCGAGTGCGCCGACGGCGGAGACGGGACGAAGGGGCAGCGTCACGACCGTGACTCTAACCGCCTTCGAGTACGGGCGCCTTTCCCGGTGTGACGGTTCTTGCCGGTACGGCGACCGCCACGAGGCTGATCGCCAGGAGCACCAGCCCGGTGACCGAGACGAGGCCCAGCCGCTCACCCAGCACGACCAGGCCGAGCAGGGCGGCGACCGCGGGTTCGGCCAGCGCGAGCGTGGCGGCCGTGGCCACCGGGGTGCTGCGCAGGCCCCGGCCGTACAGGAAGTAGGACAGGGCGGTCGTGCCGAGACCGAGGTAGAGGACGGCGAGAAGGCCGCGCGGCTCGGCCATCCAGTCGACTCCCGTCACCAGCAGGACGGGCAGCATGATCACGGCGGCGCCACCGAACAGCACGCCCATCACCGCGTTGGAGGGCGCGCCACCCCCGATCGCACGGGCCGCGCTGACCGCGTAGAAGGCGTAGAGCAGTCCGCCCGCCAACGCCAGCAGCACGCCTGAGACGAGTTGCCCGCCCGCCTCCGCGCCGCCTCCGACGATCAGGGCCGCGCAGCCGCAGATCGCCGCCGAGGTGGCGAGCGCCCAGCGGCGGCTCGGTCGCTCGCCGTGCAGCAGCCAGGCGAGCAGCCCGGTGAACACCGGCCCGCTGCCGATGGCGACGACCGTGCCGATGGCGACGCCGGTGCGGCCGACCGCGGCGAAGAAGCAGAGCTGGTAGGCGGCGACCGCGGCGGCGGCGAGCAGCAGGCCGGGGGTCACCACCCGCCGGACGCCGCGACCGGCGAACAGCGCGAGCGCGAAACCGCCGATGACCAGCCGGGCCGCGGCCAGCGCGACCGAGTCGGCGGAGACGAGCAATCCCGCCGTGCCGGCCGTCCCCCACAGCACCGAGGCGCCCACGACCGCGAGAGGTCCGTTCTTCATTCCGATATTGTCTGACAATCAGACAATGTTGTCGAGTTGTTCATCGATGAGCCGCCCCGCCGGGGCCATCAGCTCGCCGGTGTAGTCGTCGAGCACGGCCAGGCCTTCGCGGATGTCGGGGGTGGTCTTGCGCGGTAGTTCGAGGAGCGCCTCACCCTCCGCCGCGACCGAGCCGTCCACGTGGAAGACCCCTTCGGAGACGACGATCGAGACGGCGAAGCAGAGCTCGCGGCCGTCGGGGAGGGTGAACGCGATGCCGGTGCGGGCGCCGGCCGGAGGGATGAAGTTGGAGAACGGCTCGCTCCGCACGAACGGGTGTTGTAACTCGGCGAGGAGACCGGCGGCCCGGCTCAGGGCCGCCAGCAGGCCGGCCGCGGCCAGGCTCTCGCTGTCCACCCTCCGAGCGTAGATCAGCCTGCGACCCCCTGACCACCTCGGCCCGGCCGCGGCCCTCACGATCCGGTACGGCCGCAGTGCGGATCAGGACCGCTCGGGAGCGGTCGCCAGCGGTCGAGTCAAGGGCGGTCGGTGGCGAGGGCGGTCGAACCAGAGGCGGTCGAGTCAGGGGCGGTCGGTGGCGAGGCGGGCGTGGCGTTCGACGTCGTAGCGGACGCCGTCGTGGCTGAGCTTGGCCCGCTCGATGCCCTCAGGGCGGAACCCGGCCTTGGTCGCCACCCGGCACGAGGCCGGGTTGTTGGTGCGGTGACCGAGCTCCAGCCGGAACAGGCCCCGCTCGCGGAACGCCCAGCGCGCGAGCTGGGCCGTGGCCGCGGCGGCGACCCCGCGCCCCCTGGCCTCGGGAGTCGTCCAGTAGGACACCCAGCCGGTCTCGTGCACGTCGATGTCCGTCACCGCGACGTTGCCGACCACCTGGCCGTCGAGCGTCACGGCGAACGCGTGACCCACGCCCGACCAGGCGGCGATCCAGCCCATCGCGTCTCTCAGGGTGACGACGGGCCAGGGCGCCTGCGCGCGCATGTCGGGCTCCTGGAAGGCGGCCAGGACGGCGGGCGCGTCGTCGTCGCGCCACTGGCGCAACTCGATGGTCGTAAGCAGCATTAGTGGAAGATTATCCCCCTATATGGTGTTTTGCCTCAAAGGCGGCCACCAACTGCTTGGGCGCGGTCAGACACCATGCCTCGGCGACCAGCTCGAACAGCTCGTCGCGGTCGATGCGGTCGAGCCGGACCACCACCCACCCGAACCGCCCGGCGGTGAACTGCACCTCGAACACGTCGGGCCGCTCGGCCACCAGCGCGAGCTGCTCCTCGATCGTCGCCTTGAGCCCGACGGTCTCGGTCTGCTCCCACAGGTAGCCGAACCCCTTGCCCCGCACCTTGATGCTCAGCCAGTCACCGCCATGACTCGTGCGCACCTCGGGCAACTCGTCCAGCAGCTTGAGGAAATCGTCGACGCTCACACCCATGGGCTCTGTGTAGCAAAGACCACCGACAATCCACAGGTGGGGATCAGGCGTAGTAGCGGACCTCGATCACGTTGTCGTCGGGGTCGGGGAAGTAGATCACCTCTGGCGAGATGCCTTGAGCGCCGAAGGAGCCGGCGCCGGTGCCTGTGACCTGTACGCCGTGACGGTCCAGCCGGGCCCGGAGAGCCTCGAAGTCGGCCCGGCCGACCGCCAGGCAGAAGTGGTTGACCGGGTGGCCCGCGCTGCCCTTGACGCCGGTGCCCTCGTCGACCTGTCCCGCGGCGCCCTGGCGCATGAGGTCGAGGATGGTCTCGTCGGTGATCCGTACGCTGGGGAACGGCGCCTTCCCGGCCCGGAACTCGTCGGCCCGCACGCCTGGCAACCCGATCACCCGCTCGTAGAAGTCGAGCGCGCGGAGCTGGTCCGATACCCAGCAGACGAGGTGGTCCAGGCGTACATCCATGAAAATCCTTCTGTAGTAGTGATATTTGACCCAATATCCGGCGCAGAATGCTCGCTGTCCACTTCTCCGTCCCGCCATCGGCCGTTCGTCGGCTCCCTGAAATGATCGCGACGACCGGTATACGCCTTTTCTCACCACGACATCTGAGGCACGATGATCACATGACGGAGGTCACCGTGACGGCGCGCATGCCGCACGCCGCCACGAGCGCCAGATTCGTCATCACGCTGCAGGTGGCCTTCGCCATGGTGGGCTTCTCCCTCTACGGGATGGCCATTCTCACGGGCGGCCTCTTCGAGCTCGCCCCGATCCTCTCTTTCACGATCGGCGTCGCGTTCATCGTGGCGCTGGGCCGGTTGACAGGCCGCTGGCACTCGCGGCTGAGGCGGATCCGCTGGGCCACCGTCGCCCTGGAGATCGTCATCGCGGGCGGCCTGCTGGTGGCCGACGCCATCGACGCCGGGAACAGCGCCGGGATCAGCGTCGGCGGCCTGGTCGGCTCCATGGCGTGCCCGGCCGTCGTCATCGTCCTGATGCTCGTTCCGGCCACCGGACGCTGGTTCGACCGCTGACCGCTCAGGCGGAGCGGCGTCGTACGGGTAGTGCCGGAGGGTGATGCCGGTGGCGGACCGGTCGCCCCGTCAAGGGAGCAGCAGGCCCCAGTAGAGGGCCCAGGGCACGAACACCAGCCCACCCATGAGCAGCAGCCCGAGGCGCACCCTCTCCCCGCGCGGCACGGAGCCGCGGGCGCGGCGCCAGGCCCGTACGGTGAGCACGGCGGCGACCACGCAGACCACGGAGAGGGCCTGCAGGGCCAGCCAGACGAGCGGGCGACCGGCCAGCACGGGCCCGGGAGCGGCCAGCTTGCCACCGGTCATCACCAGGTAGAACAGGTAGCAGAACGCGCCGAGCACCACCGTCAGGCCGCCGGCGCTGACCAGCCGCGCGGCTCTCGTCACCGGCGCGAGCGAGCGTCCGCGCAGCCGGCGCACCAGCGCGACCACCGGGTAGGCCGCGAACCCCACGACGAACAGCACCAGCGCCACGAGCTGCATCGGCGCCGACTCCCACCAGGCCGGCGGATCGACGGCGACGGTCAGGGAGTCCTGCACGGGAGCGGGGCCGGACGTCCGAACCACCGGGGGCCGTCCGGCCGTGACCTCGCCGATCCAGCCGCCTACCAGGTCGGCGTAGCCGGGAGCCAGCTCGGGCAGCCGGGTGACGCCCCCGTCGGAGGTCAGGTGAGCGGCGTGGTCGGCGCCGGCGAAGAAGCGGATCGTGTAGTGCCGGTTGCCGCTCCCCTCCAGGGCCGAGACGAACCCCGGCGGGCTCTCCTTCGGCGGGGTGAGCAGGTCGTGGACTCCCCAGATGGCGAGCACCGGCCGGCCCAGTGCGGCGATGGTCGGCTCCGGGTCGTAGTAGGGCTCGGGGAACAGGCCGCCGTCTGCGATCACCCGGTAGAGGTTGCGCTCGGCCCGGTCGACGAGTGGCCCCGACACTCCGGCCTTGCGCAGCCCGGCCGCCACGGCCCAGGTCTGCTGGCGCAGCGGCGACTGGCTGTTGGCGCCGACGAGCACGACGAACGCGATGTCCGCCGATCGGGAGGCCGCGATCGGGGCCACCCAGCCGCCCTCGCTGAACCCCCAGATGCCGACCTTCGCCGGGTCGACGCCCGGCTGGGAGCGCAGCGTGGCCACGGCGCCGAGCGCGTCGTCGGCGAGGGTCGAGTAGGACCGCCCCGTGAGCGAGTAGCCCTCGGAGCGCTTGTCGTAGACGAGCACCGAAAGGCCCCTGCGCGCGAACTCGACGGCCTCGGTCATCAGTTTGCCGCGCGGGGTGCCCGTGCCGGACCCGTGCACTAGGACGAGGCCCGGCCGGGCACCGGTCTTCGCCGCCGCCATGCCCGTGGCGGTCCTCGCGGCCTCCTCCTGCGCGCCTCCCGCACCGCCCTCCGTGACGGGTGAGAGGACCGTGCCATGCAGAACGAGGCCGCCGCCGCCGCGGAAACTCACCTCGGTCGCGGTGAGATCGGGCGGAACGGCCTCAGAAGCGGGTGCGTCGGCGGCGCTGGTCACGCCAGAGGTGGCCACAGCGGGGGGCGCGGGGGCGAAGGCAGACGAGGCGGCGGAGGCGGGCACAGCGGCGGAGGTGGGGGCGGACGCGGAGGTGGGGGCGGACGCGGTGGCCGAGGCGGGCGAGGCGGTCGTCGCCGCCGTCGCCGGTCCTGTGAGCAGGCATGCGGCGATGGCCACAGCCGGGAGGATTCGTCTCATATTGCCGAAGGTACTATGCAGAGACTTCTCGGCAGACGTTCATCTGCAGATATCATCCTGTAGTACTAGGCTGCTCCTCATGAAGGATGACGACCGGTTGTTGCTCGACGACCCGGCCCGGCTCAAGGCCCTGGCCCATCCCATGCGCCGCCGGATGCTGCACCATCTCAGCGTGCACGGCGAGGCGACCTCGACCACGCTCGGCGAGCTGCTCGGCGCCAAGACCGGCACGACCAGCTACCACCTGCGCCAGCTGGAGAAATACGGCTTCATCGAGGAGATCCCCGAGCGCTCGACCGGCAGGGAGCGCTGGTGGCGCAAGGCCGGCCCGAGGGACCTGCGGTTGCCCACCCCCGACCAGCTCGCCCCCGAGGACCGTCCCGTGCTCGCGGAGTTCCACCGGCTCGGCATGGAGGAGGATCTCGAGCTGTTCCGGCGCTTCCCGGAGGCCTACCGGCGTGATCCCGACTGGGCCAAGGGGTCACGCGGGCTCGGCCGGATGACCAAGGCGGAGTTCCACGACTTCTACGAGGCGTACATCGAGCTGCTGATGAAGTACAGCCACCGGCCCGAGGACGCGCCGCCGGACGCGCGGCCCCTCTACGTGCGGATGTTCGCGCTGCCCGCCGACGAGGACTGACCGGCCTCCCCGTCGAGATCCGCCGCCCGGCCGAGGAACAGGGCGCGCTCGCGTTCGTTGCGGGTCAGCTCGGCGGCGCGGGCGAACTCCTCGCGCGCCTCGCCGGGCCGTCCCAGCTTGGCCAGCAGATCCCCGCGTACGGCCGGCAGCTGCGGATAGTGCCGGAGCGCGCGCTCGGCGACCAGGCCGTCCACGATCTCCAGCCCGCGCGCCGGTCCGTACGCCATGCCCACGGCGACCGCCCGGTTCAGCTCCACGACCGGCGAGGGGGTGAGGTGGGCCAGCACCCGATAGAGGGCGGCCATCCGCTCCCAGTCGGTGTCGTCGGCCGAGGCCGCGCGGGCGTGGCAGGCGGCGATCGCGGCCTGCAGGCCGTACGGGCCGATGGTGCCGAGCGCCTCCGCGCGGCCGAGCGCCTCCAGCCCGCGGCGGATGAGCAGCCGGTCCCACAGCCGCCGATCCTGGTCGAGCAGGAGGATCGCCTCGCCGCCGGGGCCGGTGCGGGCGCGGGTGCGGGACGCCTGGATCTCCATCAGCGCGACGAGCCCGTGCACCTCGGCCTCCCCCGGCATGAGCCCGGCCAGGATCCGGCCCGCGCGCAGCGCCTCCTCGCAGAGCGACAGGCGCATCCAGTCGTCGCCCGCGGTCGCCGAGTAGCCCTCGTTGAAGATCAGGTAGATGACCTCCAGCACCGAGGAGAGCCGGTCGGCCAGCTCGTCCGGCGGGGGCAGCTCGATCCGCACCCGCTTCTCGGCCAGGGTGCGCTTGGCTCGGGAGATCCGCTGCCCGACGGTCGGCTCCGGGACGAGGAACGCCCGCGCGATCTCCTCCGTGGTCAGGCCGCCGAGCAGGCGCAGGGTCAGCGCGACCCGCGCCTCGGTGGGGAGCACCGGGTGGCAGGCCGTGAAGAACAGCCGCAGCACGTCGTCGCCGATCGGGTCGTCGAGGGCGTCGTCCAGCTCGTCCACGGCCGACTCCTGACGGAGCTCCTGGTCGTGGCCGACCTCCTGCAGTTTCTGCTCGTAGCGGGTACGGCGACGCAGCAGGTCGATCGCCCGGTGCTTGGCGGTGAGCATGAGCCACGCGCCCGGATTGTCGGGAACCCCCGACACCGGCCACTGCTCCAGGGCCGCGACCAGAGCGTCCTGCGCCAGCTCCTCGGCGATGCCGACGTCGCGCACCATCCGGGCGAGCCCGGCGACCACCCGTGCCGACTCGATCCGCCAGACCGCCTCGATCGCCCGCCGCGGATCCCCTGTGGTCATGGGAACCGATCCAACCACGGGCCGACCACGACGGCGCCCCCGGCCAAGGTCCGAAACGGACCGAGACCGGGGGCACCGTCATGCGGGATCGGGCGACGGGCTGTCGTGAGGGTCAGGCGATCAGGCGGAGGCGGCGAAGTCCTCGGGACCGAACACGCGGTGGATGTCCACCTCGCCCTCCCAGCCCTCCCAGTGGTCGCGGTGCGCCTTCATGAAGCGGGAGGCCCACTCGACCGCCTCCTCCTTGGAGCCGAGCTGGTAGAGGGCGTAGCTGACCAGCTCCTTCGCCTCGGCGAACGGGCCGTCGGTGACGCTCAGCTTGCCTCCGGTGAGCTCCACCCTGGCTCCTTCGGCGCTCGGGGCCAGCCCGGCGTTGTCCAGCAGCACGCCGGCCTTGGTGGCCTCCTCGCCGAGCTTGGCGATGGCCTCCATCAGGTCGGCGGGCGGCGGGGTGGCGGGGGTGGAGGTGGCGCGGACCATCATCACGTATCGCATGGCGGTTTCCTCTTTCTCTTCTGTGTGATTTTCTCTAACGAATCCGGACGGTTCAGCCGCGCTGGGGCGTGGCCCGCCGGTAGAGGTGCAGCGACAGGGCCGAGAGCCAGGCCCAGACGGCCACGACCCCCGCGACGAAGGTCAGGGTCGCCCAGGACGCCCCGCCACCGGTCGCGACGGCGGCGAAGGACAGCAGGAAGAACGCCCCGGTGACGCCGGAGTAGACGGCCCATCCCCCGCGCCCCTCGCCGGCGAACCGGCGGGCGACGATGAGGCAGGCCACGGTCAGGCAGACGAACCCGACCGCTCCGGCGACGAAGTGCAGCGTCCCGTGCAGTGACACGACGCCCGGCCCCTCCGGCGTCCCGGCCGGGAAGCCCATCATGGGGTCGGCCCGGAAGATCCCTGACGCGATCAGGCTCACCCCGTAGACCCCGATCAGCCGGGGGACCCAGGTCGCTCCCGGCCCCGAGGCGAGGGCCCGGCCCAGCCCGACGGCCGCGGCGAGGGTGGCCGCGGCGACGACCAGGAAGTTGGTGACATGGATCCAGCCGAGGTCGCCGTTGGCGAGCAGGCTCCAGGCGTGGCGGGTGACGTCGAAGCCCTCCCTGGTCAGCGCCTGGGCGAGCGACACCACCACGTACACCGGCCCAGCGATGACCCCGTAGCCGAGCAGCGACCTGGTGACGCTCGTCTGGGGGTCGCAGATCTCCGTCAGCTGCTGGCTCATGACCTTCTCCTTGTGAGTCCGGGGCTGTTCTCGGCCCTTTGACTACGCTTCGAACGGGATCGCGGCGCTTCGACAAATCGACCGAATCTTTTTCAAGATTTTTTAGTCTCGTCCTTGTCTCGGCGTCATCGCAGGTCAGCGAGGGGGCCCATCGCTCCGCCGGTCACCGCCCAGGCATTTCAGACCGGGAGATATCGTGACTGCTGTGTCTCGACCCCGCTCCCCCCTGCCCGCCGCCGACCTCGCCCGTACGGTGGTCTTCGCCGCCTTCATCGCGGTGCTGGGCATCTTCCCGGGCGTCTACGTCGGCGGCTCCGGTGTCCCCATCGTGCTGCAGAACGCCGGGCCGCTGCTCGCGGGCAGCATCCTCGGTGCCCGGCGGGGCACCGCCTCCGTCGTGCTGTTCCTGGGGCTGGTCGCCCTCGGCCTGCCGCTGCTGTCGGGCGGCCGGGGCGGCATCGCCCCGTTCGTCGGCCCGAGCGGCGGTTTCCTGCTGGGCTGGATCCTGTCGGCGTTCGTCGCCGGGCTGATCGTGTCGCGCGCGACCCGGCCCCGGCTGCCGTTGCTGCTGGCCGCCAACCTGGCCGGGCTGCTCGCCAGCTACCTGATCGGCATCCCCTGGCTCGGCTTCTACACCGGTGACCTGCCGGCCGCCGCGGTGCAGTCGATGATCTACGTGCCGGGTGACCTGGCCAAGGTGGTCGTCGTCTCGCTGATCGCCGCCGTCGTGCACCGCGCCCTGCCGAGCAGGCCGACGGGCAGGACGACGCCCACGTCATGACGCTCGCGACACCGCCGATCCTCGGCGACGGAGCCGTACCGGCCGGTCTGCTGGCGCGGGCGCACGGTGCCGCCCGGTGGCTGGCCGCGCGCGGCGTCGCGGAGGGGTCGCGGATCGCCGTGGACGCGCCCGGCGTGCCGGCCTGGCTGCTCGGCGCCGACCTGCTCGGCGCGGCGACCCTGGTCGTCGAGCCGTCATGGACCCCCCGGGAGCGCGAGGCGGTGCTGGCCGACGCGAGCCCGCACCTCGTGGTCACCGGCGCCGCCCCGCCCGTGGCCGACGGCGTTCCGCGAGCCGCTGGCGACCTTCCCGTGGCCGACGGCGTCCAGAGAGCCGATGGCGACATCCTCGTCACCGCCGACGTCCCGAGAGCCGATCGCGGCACCCGCGGCGCGGGTGGCGTCTCACCGGTCGGCGACGACGCCACGATCTTCTACCTGCCGACGACCTCGGGCAGCAGCGCCCGGCCGAAGGTCCTCATGCGCACGCGCGGATCGTGGCTGCGCAGCTTCGAGGCGCTCGGCCGGCTGCCGGGGCCCGTGCTGATCCCGGGGCCGCTGAGCTCGTCGCTGTTCCTGTTCGGCACGCTGCACGCGCTGTGGTGCGGCCACGAGGTCCGGTCGCTGCCGCGTTGGGCGCCGGAGGCCGCGGCCGAGGCGGCGCGCGAGGCCGCCACCGTCCACCTGGTCCCGGCGATGCTGTCCGCGCTGCTCGACGTCCTCGACCGGCGGCCCGACCTGCGGGCCGGCTGCGCCCTGCGGACGGTCGTCTGCGGCGGCGCCCACCTCGACCCCGGCGCGCGGGCCCGCTTCTCGCGGCTGCTGCCGGGGGTCGAGCTGGTCGACTACTACGGCTCCGCCGAGCACTCGCTGATCGCGGTCCGGCGCGGCGAGGGCGGGCTGCGGCCGGTCCCCGGTGTGCGGCTCGACGTCCGCGACGGCGTCCTCTGGGTACGCTCGCCGCTCGCGTTCGACGGCTACCTCCGCGACGGCGTCCCATGGCCGGTGACCGGCTGGTCCACCGTGGGCGACCGGGTGGAGCTCGACGACACCGGCGCCCTGGTGGTGCTGGGCAGGCTCGGGGCGACCCTGTCGAGCGGCGGCAAGCTGGTCTCCGCCGAGGAGGTCGAGGGCGTGCTGCGCGGCGTCCCGTACGTCACGGACGTGCTCGTCACCGGCACCCCGCACCCGACTCTCGGCTCCATCGTGACCGCCGTCGTCGAGGCGACCTCCGGCGGCCGGCCCACGCTGCGCGAGCTGCGGCACGCCGCGTCGGCCAACCTCGAACCCGGCAAGCGGCCCCGCCGGTGGCTGGTGACGACGGCGCTGCCGCGCACCGCGTCCGGGAAGCCCGCCCGTGCCACGGTCGCCGAGCAACTGCGCGACGGCACCCTCGCCGCGGAGCCGATCCGATGAACGCGACCACCGCGATCAGCCGAGCCGATCGGATGAACGAGACCACCCCGGTCAGCCGAACCGATCCGATGAACGCGACGACCGCGATCAGCCCAGCCGAGCCGACGAACATGACCAGCCCGGTCAGCCGAGCCGATGCGGTCAGCCCCTGCGACGAACAGGCCGGCGCGATGAGTGAGGACCGCGATGAGTGAGGACCGGACACCGGTCGTCGTGGCGGCCCGGCGCACTCCGATCGGCAACGCGGGGGGCGCGCTGCGCGCGTTCGGCGCCGACGAGCTGGCCGCCCCCGTGCTGCGGGCCGTGCTCGACGACGCCGCTCTCGACACCGTCGACGACGTCGTCCTGGGCAACGTGTTCGGGCCCGGCGGCAACCCGGCCCGCGTCGCCGCCCTGCGCGCCGGGCTGGACGAGAGTGTGCCCGGGATGACCGTCGACCGGCAGTGCGCGAGCGGCCTGGCCGCGATCACCCTGGCCGCGGCGCTGATCCGGGCCGGCGAGGGCGAGGCGTACCTTGCCGGGGGCGTCGAGAGCGCCTCCACCGCGCCCTACCGCGCGTGGCGGCCGCACTCGCCCGGCGAGACGCCCCGGTGCTACACGCGGGCGCCGTTCGCTCCCGCCGAGATCGGCGACCCGGACATGGGCCCGGCCGCCGACCTGGTGGCGGCCGAGGCCGGGATCTCCCGGCAGCGGCAGGACGCCTTCGCCGCCCGGAGCCATGCCAGGGCGGTCGAGGCCCAGCGGTCCGGCCGCTTCGCCGCCGAGCTGGTCCCGCTCGGCCCCGCCGACCGCGACGAGCGGCCGCGCCCCGGTTTCACGGCCGAGCGGCTGGCCCGCTTCCGGCCCGCTTTCACGCCCGGCGGCACCGCCACGGCGGCCAACTCGTGCGGCATCAGCGACGGCGCCGCCGCCGTGTTGCTGGTCAGCGAGACGGTCCGCCGCCGGCTGGGCCTGCCCGGCCTGCGGCTCGTCGCCTCGGCGACCAGGGCCGTCGATCCCAACCGGCTCGGGCTGGGCGCGGTGCCGGCGATGAAGGCCGTGCTCGACCGGGTTCCTGACGTCGTCGAGTTCAACGAGGCGTTCGCCGGCCAGACGCTGGCCTGTCTCGACGGCGCCGGGATCGACGAGCAGCTGGCCGGTCCCGACGGCGGCGCGATCGCCCTGGGCCATCCCTGGGGAGCCTCGGGCGCCGTGCTCGTGGTGCGGCTGTTCGCGACACTGGTACGAGCGGGCCGTGCCGGCTCCGGCCTGGCCGCCCTCTCGGCGGGCGGGGGCGTGGGCGTGGCGACGATGTGGGAGGCAGCGCGGTGATCGAGTTCGAGGGCGTCGGGCACCACTACGGCGACCGGGTGGTGCTCTCCGGCGTCGACCTGCGCCTGCCGGAGCGGCGGGTGGCGTTCGTCGGGGCCAACGGCTCCGGCAAGTCCACCCTGGCTCGCATGATCAACGGCCTGGTGCAGCCCGCCACCGGCCGGGTGCTGGTCGACGGACTCGACCCGGGCCGCGACGGCCGGGAGGTCCGCCGGCGCGTCGGGTTCGTCTTCACCAACCCCGACAGCCAGATCGTGATGCCGACGGCCGGCGAGGACGTCGCGTTCTCGCTGCGGCGCAGCGGGCTGCCGGCCAGGGAGCGCGCCGAGCGCGCGGCCGAGGTGCTCGCCCAGCACGGCCTGGCCGGCTACGCCGACCACCCCGCCCACCAGCTCTCCGGCGGCCAGAAGCAGTTGCTCGCCCTGTGCGCGATGCTGGTGCTGGAGCCCGCCGTGCTGGTGTGCGACGAGCCGACGACGCTGCTCGACCTGCGCAACAAGCGCCGGTTCGTGGATCTGCTGGCCGGGCTGGAGCAGCAGGTGGTGCTGGTCACCCACGATCTCGACCTGCTCGGCGGCTTCGACCGGGTGATCGTGCTCGACGCGGGACAGGTCGTGGCCGACGACACGCCCGAACCTGCGCTGCGTCACTACCGCAAGCTCGTCACGTGAACGTCGGCGGCTGGTACGAACCCGGCTCGACCCCGCTGCACCGGACACCGGCGGGCTGGAAGTTCCTCGTCCTGTTCGTGCTGGCCGGGGCGGTGTTCCTGGTGGGTTCGCCGGTGTGGCTGGCCGCGATCTGCGCGGCCGTCGCCCTCGGCTACGCGGTGGCCCGGGTCTCGCCGCGACGCTGCCTCCTGGTGCTCCGCATGCTCGCGATCCTGGTGGTGTTCGTGCTCGCCCTGCAGTGGTGGCTGCTCGGGCCCGTTCCCGCGATCGTGATGTGCCTGCGGATCGTGGCCGCGCTGGCCGCCGCCAACCTGTTCACGATCACCACCCGGGTCGAGGACGTGGTGTCGGCGGTGGAACGCGGCCTGCGTCCGCTGAGCAGGTTCGGGGTGCGTCCCGACCGGCTCGGCCTGCTCGTCGGGCTCACCCTCCAGTCGGTGGCGGCCCTGTCCACCATCGCGGCCGAGGTCCGTGAGGCCGCCAAGGCGCGGGGCGCGGAGCGGTCGGTCATCGCGTTCACCGTGCCGTTCCTGGTGCGTACCCTGCGCCATGCCGACGAGCTGGGCGAGGCGCTCGCCGCGCGCGGCGAAGGCGACGGCTGACGGCGGCTCCGGGGGGCGGCCGGACAGCCCGAGGTCGCGGTTCGAGGGGCCGGCCGCCCGGCACGGTTCAACCGTTGGCGGCGTCGTACATCCGGCTGGCGAGATTGCAGATCAGCAGCGTGTCGAGGCTGTCGAGGTCGGCGTCGAGCAGCTTGCCGATCTGCGCGAGCCGGTATCTCAGCGTGTTGCGGTGCAGGTGGAGTGCCTTGGCCGTCAGGTGTTGCCGGGCGTCGAGCCGCAGGTAGGTCCGCAGGGTGTGGAGCAGCTCGCCGCCGGTCCTGGCGTCGTGGTCGATCAGCGGCTGCAGGACCTCGCGGGCGGCGTGCTGCCCGCCCCGGCCGGCGGCCGCCGCCACGATCGAGGCCAGGTCGAAGGCGCGGGCGCGCACCGGCGTCGCCTGGTCCGGTGTGATCATGGCCCGCGCGGAGGCGAGGACCATGCGGATCTCCTCGGCGTCGCGGGCCGGCCCGGCCACGACGATCCGCCGGCTGGGCATCTCCCGGCGCAGGACCTCCAGGACCTGGCCCGTCGGGTCGCCGGCGCCGCCCTGGGCGAGCAGCACCAGCATGTCGCCGCTGCGCACCGAGCGTACGACGGGCAGCACCTGCTCCACGGCCAGCCGCAGCCGCAGCGAGTAGCCGGCGGAGAAGGCGGGGTTGGGGTGGGCCACGAGCACCACGGTGGGGGCGTCGCTGTCGAAGCCCGCGACGCGCAGCGCCCTGACCAGGGTCGCCGTGGGCGTGGTCCAGTCGGTCAGACCGGACAGCACCGCGGCCATCCGCGTGGCGCTCGACGACTCCTCCTGGAGCCTGCGCGTCAGGTCGATGGCGATCAGCGTGGCCGCGGAGTGCATGGCCATCCGCACGGTCTCGACGGTCATGTCGGACCGGCCGACCAGGATGTGGTCGTGCGCCCCGGCCTGGTCGAGCGGCACGGCGAAGTAGCCGGTCGTGCCGTTGGTCGCCAGCCCCTCCAGCACCAGGTCGGTGCGCAGCTCGTGGTGCATCGGCCAGCTCGACATCACGTTTCCGTCGATGTCGATGATGGCCGCCTCGCCGTCGATCTCCTCGGCGATCTTTCTGAGCAGGGCGGCGAGGGGAGCTCCGGTGGAGACGAGCTTGGCCAGGTCGGCGGCCAGGTTGGAGGCCCGGCCCAGGTCCTTGAACCGGTCGGCGATGATGGCGTCGGCGACGAACTCGCTGATCCGTACGAAGGGCACGCTGTAGGGGACGGCGAGCAGCGGCAGGTCCGCCGCGGTGGCGCACTCGACCAGCGCGCGTGGGATGTCGTGGTGGGTCAGCCCGTGCCCGAGGCCGACCGCCGGGACCCGGGCCGCCTTGAGCCGCTGGATGAAGGCCTGCCACGCGTCGTGGTCGTCGGCGTCGATGAAGGCGCCGGTGGTCAGCAGCAGCTCGCCGCCGCGCAGGAACGGCGTGGGGTCGACCAGCTCGGTCGACGCGACCCACCGGACAGGGCGTTGCAGCAGCTCGGGACTGCTGGGCGTGACGAGGGTCAGCTCGAGCACGGACTCGGCGAGGAGCTGGCTGAGCGTTAGGGCCATGAACGTGCCGACCTTTCGGGCTGACCGAATCTCTGTGCACTTGCACGATACAAGCTCGCCAGCCTTGGCCCTCACGCCCGTAGACGCTGAAACCGACCGCCATGTTGACTGCAAACACCCATCTACCTGCGAAGTTCCCGGCGTGGAACGAAACACAGGGAGCATTCGTGCACTTCCGTTATCCCGCCGTTCTGGCGACCTCCGCCGCCGCGCTCCTGGCGTTGACCGCCTGCGGCTCGGCCTCCACCACCGAGTCCGGAGGCGACACCCCCGCGAGCGCCGCCGCCGACGCGAACTGGGCCCCGGCCAAGATCGACATCTGGGCCGACCTGGCCATGGACAGCGAGCGCAGCAAGGGCGAGTACACCCCGCTGGACAAGGCCGAGAAGCCCTGGAACATCTGCGTGTCGGTCCCCCACATGAAGGACGCCTACTGGCTCGGCCTCAACTACGGCGTGGCCGAGCAGGCGCGCGAGTCCGGCGTCAACATGACGATGGTCGAGGCGGGCGGTTACGAGAACCTGGACAAGCAGACCCAGCAGATCGAGGACTGCGCCCAGAGCGCGGACGCCCTGGTCATCGGCGCCATCTCCTACGACGGGCTGAACAAGACGGTGGACCGCCTGGCGGCCGCCGGCAAGCCGGTGATCGACGTCGTCAACGGCATGTCCAGTGACAAGGTCACCGCCAAGTCGCTCGTCTCGTTCAACGACCTGGCCGACATCACGGCGAAGTGGCTGATCGAGGACTCCAAGGGCGAGGCCGTCAAGGTCGCCTGGTTCCCCGGGCCGAGCGGCGCGGGCTGGGCCGAGGCCGGCGAGGAGGGCTTCAAGGCCGCCCTCAAGGACAGCAAGGTGGAGGTCGTCGACACCAAGTGGGGCGACACCGGTAAGGATGCACAGAGCCGGCTGATCGAGGATGTGCTCGCCGCACACCCGGACATCGACTACATCATCGGGACCGCCGTGACCGCCGAGGCCGCCGGGCCGATCCTGCGCGACCGCAGCCTCAGCGACAAGATCCGCGTCGCGGGCTACTACTTCACCCCTGGCACCTACACGGGCATCCAGCGCGGCACCGTACAGGCCGCTCCGAGCGACAGCACGGCGCTGCAGGGCCGGATCGCCATCGACCAGGCCATCCGGGCGCTGGAGAAGAAGGAGTTCATGAAGCACGTCGGCCCCGAGCTGGTCATGGTGACCAAGGACACGCTCGGCGACTTCGACGTGGCGACCACGCTGGCCCCCGACGGCTGGTCCCCCACGTTCACCGTCAAGGCCGGCAGCTGACCCGACCCCACCTGACGCCCGTCCATGACCAGAAAGTTGTCTCATGACCGATCCTGACCACGAGGTCGTGCTCCGGGTCCGCGGGCTCACGAAGAAGTACCCCGGCGTGACCGCGCTGGACGGGGTGGACTTCGAGCTTCGCAAGGGCGAGGTGCACGTGCTCTTCGGAGAGAACGGCGCCGGCAAGTCCACCCTCATCTCGATCATCTCGGGTGCCCAGCACCCGGATGGCGGGACGATCGAGGTCAACGGGCGTCCCGTTCACCTCGCGGGCGTCGCGGCCGCCCGCGGGCTGGGCATCAGCGCGGTCTTCCAGGAGTTCTCGCTGATGCCCACGATGACCGTGGCCGAGAACCTGGTCATGGGCGCCGAGCCCGGCCGCTTCGGCCTCATCAACCGGCGCCGGGTCCGCAGGCTGGCCCAGGAGCGCCTGGACGAGTTCGACTTCCACATCTCGCCGGACCGGCTGGTGGAGACGCTGAGCCGGGCCGAGCAGCAGATGGTCGAGATCGCCAAGGCGTTCCGGCCCGAACTCAGCGTCCTCATCCTCGACGAGCCGACCGCCTCACTGACCGAGGAGGAGTCGGAGCGGCTCTTCAGCCTGGTGGAGGAGGCGCGAGGCCGGGGCATCGGCATCGTCTACATCACCCACCGGATGGCGGAGATCCGGCGTCTCGCGGACCGGGTGACCGTGCTGCGGGACGGCAAGCTGATCACCACCGTCCCGGGCGGCACGCCCGACGACGAGCTGATCAACCTGATGACCGGCCGCGTGGTGGAGGACCTCTACCCGGAGCTGCCCGAGCCGGGCACCCGGGTCGTCCTGGCCGCCCGTGACCTGTCCACCTTCGACGGCGCCGTACGGAACGCGACCTTCGAGCTGCGCGCCGGGGAGATCGTGGGGTTCGCCGGGCTCATGGGCTCGGGCAAGTCCACCGCGGCCCGCGCCTGCTTCGGCCTGGAACGGGTCGACTCCGGCACGCTGACCATCGACGGCGCCGATCTCACCAGGGCCAGACCGGCCCGGGTGATGAAGGCCGGCGTCGTCTACCTGCCCAGCGACCGCAAGACCGAGGGGCTGCTGCTGAACCGGCCGCTGCGCGAGACGGTCACGCTGCCCTGGCTGCACCGGGACTCGATCTCCAGCGGCCCGGTGCTGCGTCCCGGCCGGGAACGCGCCGTGGCCGGTGACATGCTGCGCCGGATGAAGCTGAGCCCACCCGACCCCGAGCGGACGGCCGACAGCTACTCCGGCGGCAACCAGCAGAAGGGCCTGCTCGGGCGGGCGCTGCTCGGAAACTGCAGCACGTACCTGCTGGACGAGCCGACCGTCGGGGTGGACGTCGGGGCCCGGGTGACGATCTACGACCAGATCGTGGAGCTGGCCCGGCAGGGCAACGCCGTGCTGGTCATCTCCTCCGAGCTGCCGGAGATCCTGCACCTGTGCCATCGCGTGTACGTCTTCGCGCACGGGACGATCACCGCCGAGCTCCGGCAGGACGACATCAACGAACAGACGATCCTGCGTCACATGATGCATTGGGACGAACCGGCGAAGGAGATCGCATGACCCTCCAGAGTGAGGTCGAAGTCACCGCGCGGCCTCGGGGATCTGTGATCTCGTACGCCGCCCGGATCTTCGTCAGGATCGGCGTGCTGCCGATCCTGGTGGTCATCGCGTTGATCACCTTCTCGTTGATGTCGGACAACTTCCTGACCGTGGACAACATCCACTCGGCGCTCAGGCAGAACTCGTACATCATCATCGCCACCCTCGGCCAGTTCGTGGTGCTGCTGGCCGGTGGCTTCGACCTGTCGATCGGCGCCATCACCGCGCTGGTCTCGGTGTCCACGGCGATGGCCATGTCGTCCCAGACGGGCTCGCCGCTGAGCGCCGTAGTGATCGGGATCGTGGTGGGCGTGCTCGTGGGCATGGCCTGCGGGCTCCTCAACGGCCTGGGCGTGGCGAGCCTCAACATCAATCCCTTCATCATGACGCTGGCGACCGCCTCGGTGTTCTCGGGCCTCGCGCTGATGCTCACCTCGGGCGTGCCGGTCTCCGGGCTGCCCATGGAGTTCAGCGACTGGCTGGGCTACGGCAGCGTCTTCGGGATAGGCATCTCCATCTGGCTGGCGCTGCTGGCCGCGGTCGTGCTCTGGGTGCTGCTCACCCTGACGCGGCCCGGACGCCACATCTACTCGGTCGGGTCCAGCCCGCGCGCCGCCCGGCTGTCGGGAGTCAACGAGTTCCGCACCCTGATCCTGGCGTACGTGACGGCCGGCGCGCTGGCGGCCGTCGGTGCAGTGCTGCTCACGGCCCGCCTCGAGACCGGCGAGGCGAACATCGGCGCGTCGCTGCCGCTGCAGACGATCGCCGCGGCCGTCATCGGAGGCGTGAGCCTGCGCGGTGGCGCGGGCCGCGTGCTCGACGCGGTCCTGGGCGCGGTGTTCATTGGGATCGTCGCCAACGGCATGAACCTGGCGCAGATCAACTCCTACTACCAAATGATCGTCACCGGCGTCGTGCTGGCTCTGGCCGTCGTCGCTGACCGGCTTCGCACGCGGCTCGCCTCCGCGGTGTACGCCGGAAAGGTGTGAACATGAAGGTCACTCTCAACTCCGACATGGGTGAGTCCTACGGGATCCACTCCTTCGGCAACGACGACGCGCTGCTCGACCTCGTCGACACCGCGAACGTCGCGTGCGGGTTCCACGCGGGTGATCCGAGCGGCATCCGGGAGACCGTCACCAAGGCCGCCGCCGCCGGTGTCTCCGTCGGCGCGCACCCGGGCCTGCCCGACCCGGTCGGCTTCGGCCGCCGCGAGATGAAGCTGTACCCCGACGAGGTGCGCGACATCGTTCTCTACCAGGTCGGCGCGCTCAAGGGCTTCCTCGACGCGGCGGGCGTCGCGCTCGACCACCTCAAGCCGCACGGCTCGCTGTACGGGATGGTCGCCCGCGACGAGGCGCTGATGGACGCCGTCTGCGACGTCGCCGTGATGTACGGGGTGCCGGTCTTCGGCATGGCGGGCACCGCGCACGAGCGGGTCAGCGCCGCTCGCGGGGTGCCGTTCCTCGCCGAGTTCTACGTCGACCTCGAGTACTCGGCCGACGGCGGACTGATCATCGCCAGGCGCCCGCATGCCACGCCGGTGGAGCGGGCAGTGGAGCGGATGACGGTCGCCCTCGATGAAGGGGTCGCCATCGCCGCCACGGGCGAACGCATCCCGATGAGGTTCGACACGGTCTGCGTCCATTCGGACACGCCCAACGCTGTGGCAGTGGCCACCGCCATCAGGGCCGTCATCGATTCGCAGGATTCGACTTCTGGAAAGGTCTCGCATGTCTGAGCACGTTGTGCAGTCTCCGCTGCCCGGAGTCTTCTACACCCGTCCCGCTCCCGACAAGGAGCCGTTCGTCGAGGTGGGCTCCGTGGTGAGCGCCGACACCACCGTCGGACTGGTCGAGGTCATGAAGCAGTTCGCCGAGGTCAAGGCCGGTGCGAGCGGCACGGTGACGCGGATCCACGCCGAGAACGAGAGCATCATCGGCCCCGGCGACGGCATCCTCACCATCGAGAAGGGTTGATCTTGGTGCGCAAGTTGCTGGTCGCCAACCGTGGGGAGATCGCGGTACGGATCATCCGTGCGGCTCGGGAGCTCGGGATCAGCACGGTGGCCGTCTACAGCGAGGCCGACCAGGAGGCGCTGCACGTCCGGATGGCCGACGAGCGGGTGCTCATCGGCCCGCCGGCGGCCTCCCGCAGCTATCTCGACATGGACGCGATCGTCACGGCGGCGGTCGACCTGGGCGCCGACGCGGTGCACCCCGGCTACGGGTTCCTGTCGGAGCGGGCCGAGTTCGCGCAGAAGGTCGCCGACGCGAGGGTCACCTTCGTCGGGCCGTCGGCCAGGACAATCCGGCTGATGGGCGACAAGGCGCGGGCGCGGTCCGCCGCCGACGAGGCCGGCGTGCCGACCGTCCCGGGTTCGGCCGGGCCGGTCGACGGCCTGCCGGAGGCCCTCGCGGCGGCTGAGCGGGCGGGCTATCCGGTGGCGATCAAGGCCGCCGCCGGGGGCGGTGGCCGCGGCATCCGGGTCGTGGCCGACGCGGCCGAGCTCGCCGAGGCGCTGCCGGTGGCCCAGGCCGAGGCCCAGGCGGCGTTCGGCAGCGGGCTCGTCTACATCGAACGGTTCGTCGAGCACGCCAGGCACATCGAGGTGCAGGTGTTCGGCGACGGCGAGAACTTCGTCCACCTCGGCGAGCGCGAATGCTCGATGCAGCGGCGCCGCCAGAAGGTGCTGGAGGAGGCGGGCGCGCCCGGCCTGCCGGAGAACGTGCGCAACGCCATGACCGACGCGGCCGTCGCGCTCGCCAAGGTGGCGGCCTACACCGGCGCCGGCACGGTCGAGTTCCTCTACGACCCGGCCACCGAGGAGTTCTACTTCATCGAGATGAACACCCGGATCCAGGTGGAGCATCCGGTGACGGAGATGGTGACCGGCCGCGACTTGGTCCGCGAGCAGCTGACCGTGGCCTCCGGGGCGCCCCTGTCGTTCGCCCAGTCCGACGTCGAGTTCCGCGGCCACGCCATCGAGGTGCGGCTCAACGCCGAGAACCCGGAGTTCTCCTTCATGCCGAGCCCCGGCGTGCTCTCGTCGATGCGGATGCCGGGCGGCCCGTTCGTCCGCATCGACTCGGGCTTCGAACCCGGCGGCGAGGTGAGTCCGTTCTACGACTCCCTGCTCGCCAAGATCGTGGTCTGGTCCGACACCCGCGCGTCGGCGATCTCCCGCATGGCGCGCACCCTGGACGAGGTCGAGGTGGAAGGTGTCGTCACCACCGCGGGCTTCATGCGCAGCGTGATCGACATCGAGGAATTCCGCGAAGGCCGCTACCACACCACCTTCCTCGAAGGGTGGATGGCCGGCCGTAACAAGAGTGGCGGGAACGCATGACACAGAACATCGCGCGCAGAACAGGCCAGAGCCGCTACTCCTGGGGCGGCGACGAGCATCTCGTCGTCCAGTTCGCCGAGGCCATGAGCCTTGAGGTCAACTTCACCGCCATGGCCGTGTCGAAGATCCTCAGCGAGGACCGCATCCCGGGCATCGTGGACATCTGCCCGGCCAACGCCTCCCTGCTGATCAGGTTCGACCCCGACATCGTGCCACCGGCCGAGCTGGAAGCGACGGTGCGGGCGGCCGAGGAGAAGGTCGCCGGCTCCCCCTCCCGCAGCGTGGAGACCCGCATCTTCGAGGTCCCCGTCTGGTACGACGACCCGTTCACCAACGAGACGGGCGCCCGCTTCCGCGACCGGCACCAGCGGCCCGAGGGCAACGATCTGGAGTTCGCGGCCGTCGAGAACGACCTCGACTCGGTGCAGGCGTTCATCGACGCCCACTCCGGCTCGCCGTGGATCACGTCGATGGTCGGCTTCGTGGCCGGGCTGCCGTTCCTGTTCCAGATGGTCCCGCAGGAGCGGCAGCTGGAGCTGCCCAAGTATCTGCGGCCGCGCACCGACACCCCGGCGCTGACCGTGGGCCACGGCGGCTGCTTCGCCTGCATCTACTCGGTCCGCGGGGCCGGCGGCTACCAGATGTTCGGCGTCACCCCGGTGCCGATCTTCGACCCGGAGCAGCGGCTCGCCGACTTCAGCGAATTCATGATCTTCTTCCGGCCCGGTGACATCGTCAAGTTCCGCGCCGTCGACCAGGCTGAGTACGAGGCCATTCGGGCCGAGGTCGAGGCGGGCACCTACCGCTATCGGCAGCGCCCGGTGACCTTCGACCTCGATCGCTTCCTGGCCGACCCCGACGGCTACAACACCGAACTTCTGGAGGCGCTCTATGCCAGTTGAGATCCTCGAACCGGGGCTGGCCTCCAGCATCCAGGACCGCGGCCGTCCCGGCTACTACAACGTGGGCATCCCGCCGTCCGGCGCGGCCGACCTGCGTGCCGCCGCCGCGGCCAACCTGCTCGTGGGCAACCCGCTCGACGCGGCGGTCATCGAGTCGCCGTACATGGGTCCGGTGCTGCGCTTCGACGAGCCGACGGTGGTGGCCGTCACGGGCGCCGACATGCCGGTGATGCTCAACGGCGAGCCCGCGCCGCAGTGGGAGTCCTTCGCCGTCGCGGCCGGAGACCAGCTGACCTTCGGCTTCCTGCGGGCGGGGGCGCGCATCTACATCGCCGTCGCCGGCGGGTTCGACGTGCCCGTGGTGCTGGGCAGCCGGTCGACGTACGCGCTCGGCGGGTTCGGCGGCTTCCAGGGCCGCAACCTCAAGAAGGGCGACGTCGTGCCGGTCGGCCGGTCCTCCGGCGGCGTGCCGGGCCAGGTCGTGCCCGAGACGCTCAGGCCCGTCTACAGCCGCGACGTCGAGCTGCGGGTGGTCCTCGGCCTGTACGACTACCGGCTGACCGACGCCGGGCGCAGCTGCCTGCTGGAATCGGAGTGGACGCTGACCCCGGTCGCCGACCGCACCGGCTTCCGCTACTCCGGCCCCGTCCTGGAGTGGGAGGAACGCGTCCAGCCGTTCGGCGCGGGGTCCGACCCGTCCAACATCGTGGACGCCGGTTACCCGGTCGGTTCGATCCAGGTGCCCGGCGGCGTCGAGCCGATCATCCTGCACCGCGACGCGGTCTCCGGCGGCGGCTACGCCATGGTGGCCAGCGTGATCAGCGCCGACCTCAACCTGGTGGCGCAGTGCTCCCCCGGCACCCGCACCCGGTTCGTCGCCGTGACCCTCGACGAGGCGTTGCGGGCCCGCGCCGACTCGGCCGACCGGGAGCTGAAGCTGCGCCAGGCCCTCGGCGCAGCCACCTGACCCGGCCCCGCCGTTCCGCTGAGGGACGGCGGGGGCCGTCGGCCACCAGACAAGGAGGTTCTCGATGACGGTTCCGACCGCGCCCAGCCTGTACCAGCCGACCTCGCTGGACGACGCCGTCGAACGGCTGGCGGTCGCCGGCCCCGACGCCGCTCCCATCGCGGGCGCCACCTGGATCATGAGAAGTCCTTCGCGTGGCGAGCCGTTCCACCGCGAGTACGTCTCGCTGGCCCGGATCGAGGAGCTACGGCGGATCGACGACGACGGCGCCACCCTCACGATCGGCGCCGCCGTCACCCACGCGCGGCTCGCCCAGGCGCTGGCCGGCCACCCAGCGCTGGAGGCGCTCCGGCAGGCCGCGGCGACTTCGGCCAACCCGTCCGTCAGGCGTCAGGCCACGGTCGGCGGCAACCTCTGCGCCCGCGACTTCGCGGCGGCCGACCTGGCGCCCGCGCTGCTCAGCCTGTCGGCCAGGGTGGTGCTGGCGGGCCCGGCGGGCATCACGACCACGCCGCTCAGCGGGTTCCTGGCCGGTCGTGACAACCTGCCGCCCGGGACAGTGCTGGCCCACGTGTCGGTGCCGCTCGCGCCGGTCGTCTCCGCGCACGCCCGCCTCACGCTGCGGCGCGCGGGCGACTACCCGGTCGCCATCGTCAGCGTCGCGGCGGCGCTCGATCAGGCGGGCGTGGTCGAGTCGGCCACCGTCGCCGTGGGCTCTGTCGAGCCCGTGGCCCGGCTGTGGCCCGAGCTGGCGGCCGCGATGACCGGCCGTCCGCTCGACGCGGACGAAGCGGTCCGTACGGCCCGCGAGCTCGCCGGATCCTTCACCCCGCGCACCTCGGTGGAGGCGGACGGCTGGTACCGACTGCAGGTGCTGCCGACGGTCGTCGGCCGTGCCGTACGAGCGCTGGAGCCGCACGGAAGGGACAGGACATGACCGAGTTGTTCGTCAACGGAGAGCCGCGCCGGGTGCACGCCGACCCGATGACCCCGCTGTCCGGCGTGCTCCGCGAGGAGCTGCATCTGCGCGGCACGAAGGCGGCGTGCGGCGAGGGGTTCTGCGGATCCTGCACGGTGTTCGTCGACGACGACGCGGTGGCCTCCTGCCTGGTGCCGGTGGGCCTGGCGGAGGGCAGGTCGGTCCGCACCGTCGAGTCCCTCGCCGACCCGGCCGGCGCGCTGTCCCCGCTGCAGCAGGCGATGAAGGACAACGACGCGGTGCAGTGCGGCATGTGCTTCCCCGGGATGCTGATGTCGCTGACCGCGCTGCTGGAGACCAACCCGAGCCCCGAGCGGCGTGACGTCCACGAGGCCCTGGTCGGCAACATCTGCCGGTGCACCGGATACGAGCGCATCGTGGAGGCCGCCCTCACGGCGGCACGAGCCGCCACCGCGACGATGGAGGAGGACGCGTCATGAGCGACGTCATCGGAGCGGACCTGCCCCGCCGCGACGCCGAGGACAAACTGCGCGGCCGGACGGTGTTCACGGTCGACGCGGCCGAAGGCGGGCTGCTGCACGCGGCCTTGTGCCGCTCGAAGGTCCCGGCGGGCCGCATCGTGTCGATCGACCTGGAGCCCGCCCGCCGCATGCCCGGGGTGCGGGCCGTCGTGTCGGCGGCCGACGCCCCCGGCCGCTACGGGATCACCATCGCCGACCATCCCCTGTTCGCCGTCGACCAGATCCGCTACCTGGGCGAGCCCGTCGCGGCGGTCGCGGCGGAGACCCTCGACCAGGCCCGCGCGGCGGCCGCCGCGATCGTGGTCGAGGTCGAGGAGTACACCCCTCTGGTCACCATGGCGCAGGCCCTGGCCGACGACGCCCGTGACCTCCATCCGGGCTGGGAAGACTACGACGTGCTCGTCGAGGGCGGCCGGCGGGGCCGCAACATCGGCTGGGAGGCCACCGTGGTCCGCGGCGACACCGACGCCGCCTTCGCCCGCGACGACGTGCGGATCGTCGAGACGGAGTTCGTGGCCGGCCGGCAGAACCAGGCCCCGCTCGAACCCCGCGCGTGCGTGGCCGGCTACGAGAACGGCCGGTTCGTCATCCAGACGTCCACCCAGGTGCCCTGGTCGGTCCGCAACTCCACCGCCCGCCTCCTCGGGGTGCGCGAGGCCGACGTCCGCGTGGTGGTCCCGCCGGTGGGCGGCGGGTTCGGCATGAAGTTCGAGGTGAGCCTCGAACCGTTCGCCGCGCTGCTCGCCCGGGCCGCGGGGCGGCCGGTCAAGCTGGTCAACAGCCGTCAGGAGGAGATGCAGACGGCCCTGTGCCGGGAGAACGCGGAGATCCGGATCCGGTCGGCCGTCACCGAGTCGGGCGAGATCGTCGCCCGGGAGGCCGTCGTCCTGATGGACTGCGGCGCCTACGGCGGCGAGCAGCCGTTCCTGACCAGCATGACCGCCCACACGCTCGGCGGAAACTACCGGCTCGGCGCGGTGCGCCTGGTGAGCCGGGCCGTCTACACCAACACGCCCCCCAACGGCGCCTTCCGCGCCTGCAACGGCACCTACTGCACCGCCGCCCTCGAACGGCACACGGACGAGATCTGCGCCGCCATCGGCATGGACCGGGTGGAGTTCAGGCGGCGCAACGTGCTCGGCGACGGCGACCTCGGATCCACCGGGCAGGTCTTCGAGGGCGACGTGCTGGCCCCGATGATCGACCGGATGGTCGCGCTGCGCGACTCCGCCGCCCCGGTGGAACGGGCCGACGACGGCCGCCTCTACGGGACGGCGACGACCGTCGGCACCTGGTTCATCTTCGTCGGCCCCTCCGCCGCCACCGTCAACCTAAACCCGGACGGCACGGCGACCCTGGTCACCGCCGGCGTCGAGATCGGCTCCGGATCGACCATGCAGGCGATCCCGCAGCTCGTCGCCGATTCGCTGGGCCTGCGGCCGGAGGACGTCACGGTCCGGGCCGCCGACACCGACGCGGCCGGGTACGACGGCGGCGTCGGTGGCGGCCGGACGACCGTCTCCCTGGGCGCGGCCGGCGTCGCGGCCTGCGACGAGGTGCGCCGGAAGGTCTTCGACCTCGCCGCCGAGATGCTGGAAGCGTCACCCGATGACCTGGTCCTCACCGACGGCCACGTGGCCGTCAACGGAGTGCCGTCGGCGCGGATCACCCTGCGCGAGGTGGCCGAGCGGGCGCAGCAGGTGTCCGGGCCGATCTCCGGCTCCGGCTCGTTCACCGGCATCGGGGTGCAGCCGATGTCCGGCTGCGCGGCCGGGCACATGATCGGCGCGCTGGACCTGCCCGTCTTCGCCGTGCACGAGTGCGACGTGGCCGTCGACCCGGACACCGGCCACGTGGAGGTGCTCGCCTACCGCGTCGTCCAGGACGTGGGCCGGGCCATCAACCCGAGGGCCGTCCGCGGCCAGGTGCAGGGCGGTGTCGTCCAGGGCCTGGGCTACGCGCTGCACGAGGAGATCACCATCGACGCGCGGGGGAAGGTGCGCCAGACCGGGTTCGAGACCTACCGCATGCCGCTGTCCGGTGACGTCGTACCCGTCCAGCTCGACCTGTACGAGGGAGCTCCGTCGTTCGGCCCGCTCGGGGTCAAGGGCGCCGGCGAGGTGCCCATCCTCAACGTGGCCGCGGCGGTCTCCTGCGCGGTGGCCGACGCCATCGGGCGGCCGGTGTCACAGATCCCGCTGACCCCGCAGCGTGTCCTCGGCCTCGTCCTCGGCCGTGAGAGCGAGGGCGTGGAGCTGCGGCACATCGGGCCCGGCTGGCGTGACAACGTGATCGCGGACCCTGACGAGCTGATGGCCGCAGCAGGGGTGTGAGGTCCGCACCCGGGGGATCCGCATCCCGGGGTGCGGATCCCGGGGATGTTCACAATCCGAGATCGCTCAGCCCCGGGTGGTCGTCCGGGCGGCGGCCCAGCGGCCAGTGATACCTGCGCTCCGACTCCCGGATCGGCAGGTCGTTGATGGAGGCGTACCTCAGCTTCATCAACCCCTCGCCGTCGAACTCCCAGTTCTCGTTGCCGTAGGAACGGAACCAGTTGCCGGAATCGTCGTGACACTCGTACGCGAAACGCACGGCGATCCGGTTCTCCTGGAACGCCCAGAGCTCCTTGACGAGCCGATACTCCAGCTCCCGCGCCCACTTGCGGGTGAGGAACGCGACGATCTCGTCGCGCCCGTTGACGAACTCCGCGCGATTCCGCCAGGCGGAGTCGATCGTGTAGGCCTGGGCCACCTTCTCGGGGTCGCGGGTGTTCCACGCGTCCTCCGCCAGCCGTACTTTCCGGGTGGCGGTCTCGAAGGTGAACGGCGGCAGCGGCGGTCTCGTCATGCGATCAGCTTATAGTCGCGGATTATCCCGCCATCGTAGGCGAACAGCCGGTCTGTGCCCCTTTGGCCGATCGTTGGGACCACCGGAACGCCACCTTGATCATCAGCCCACCTGGCCAGGCCAAATCGACCCATGTGTTGACTCTTTGTGCGTTAAAGGGGCAACGCATGATTTGAAGGTGCTTGTCTGTTCTTGGCTGTGCACGTGGTGCTAGCGTGTGCGCCTGTTCCCTTGCGCTCCGTCGCGAAGCGGCCACGCAACCGACCTGTCGCGCGAGGGGAGCAGGTTCGACGCGGCTCGGCCATGCCTCGCCGCCACGCCCCCAAGGACCGCCGATGCCAGCAGAAGCACCCCGCCGGACACAGCGCAGGCTTTCGCCGAGGGAGCTGGCGGTCATCGCCTTTCTCGGCACCTTGATCATCATGGCCTGTGTGTGGCTGTGGGCGGTGTCCTCCGTCACCGCCGAGGCCAAAGGCGTGATGGCGTTGGTCGGTGGCGTCTCGGCCGCGCTGCTCGCCGGCACCACCGCGGCCGTCGTCCACTACGCGGCCGCCGGGCGCCGCTCACGCGAGCAGGCCAGGTCGATCGCCGCGCGGCTGGCCCGGCTGGAGCGCGAGGTGCTGCAGCTGACCGAGGAGTCGCTGCCCGCGCTGGGACGTCAGGTGCGCGGAGGGGTCTCGGTCTCCGACGCCCTCACTCGCGTCGTCCAACCTCAGGACGGCGCGTTGCCCAGCCTGCTCAAAGCCATCGGGCACGAGCTCGACGTGCTCGAACGCGAGCGCACCATGGCCCAGGCGTCCCGCTCGGCCATGGAGTCCGAGATCGCCCGGGTGACCGGTGAGACGCTGCCCGACCTGGTCAAGCGGATCCAGGCCGACCGGATGTCGGCGACCGCCGCCCTGGCCGAGGTGCGCCAGCCGGTGCACACCCCGCTGCGCGAGCTGCTGGCCGAGACGGCACGCCGGCTCGACGAGGGCGAGCGCAGGGGCGCCGCGGTCATGGCGGCCTGCGCCGGCGCCGCGGCCCGCGTACAGGCCCAGGCCACCAGCCTGCTCGCCCGGCTGCGCGAGCTGGAGGAGCTGTACGGCGACCAGGAGGAGGTCTTCGCCGACCTGCTGGAGCTCGACCACCGCATCGCCCAGATGAGCCGGCTGGCGGACAACGTCGCCCTGCTGAGCGGCGGTCGCTCCGGCCGCCGGTGGACCCGGCCGATCGTGATGGAGAGCGTCCTGCGGGGCGCGATGGGCCGCGTCGGCGCCTACCGGCGCATCCGCCTGCACTCCACCAGCACCGTCGCCGTGGCCGGATACGCGGCCGAGGGCGTGATGCACGCGCTGGCCGAGCTGATGGACAACGCCGCCGCGTTCTCGGCGCACGGCTCCGAGGTTCACGTGTACGTGGACGAGGAGGACGCCGGTGTCGTGATCACGATCGAGGACAGCGGCCTCGGCATGCGCCCGCGCGAGCGGCACCACGCCACCAGGCTCGTGAGCGAGCCGCTCGACCTGCGGACGCTGTCCGGCACCCGGCTGGGCCTCGCGGTCGTCGGTCGCCTGGTCGACAAGTACGGTCTGACGGTCAGCTTCCGGCCGTCGGCCCGAGGCGGCACCGGAGTCGTCGTGCTGATCCCCCGCCTGCTGATCACCCAGCCCAGGCAGGACACCGCCCCACCCGCGATCGAGCCGGCCCGCCCCGCCGTGCCGGCCTCCGTGGCCGCCGTGGCCATCCCCGCCCAGGAAGGACCGGCCGAGGACGACGACGGCCTCCTGCCGAGGCGGCGACGGGGTCAGACACTGGCCGAGGCCACCAAGGGCCGGCAGGCGCGGATCGCGGGGCCCGTACGGGAAGGGCGTGACTCGGCGGCGAGGTTCGCCGCCTTCCGCCAGGCGGGGGCGCGCGGGCGCGGCTCTTCCCCGGGCCCGGGCGACGACTGACGCCCGCCCGCGGCTACCGGAACTTATCGATCACAGATAGGAGGCAGGGGCGGTCACGCCGGCGCCCGCGCCGGAGGGCGCCCCGTCGTTTCGATGAGCACTATAGACGCTTCGCGCAGTACCGATCGCAACCTTGACTGGCTGCTGGAGAACCTCAGAACCAAGACCCCGGGGATCAGGCACGTGCTGGTGCTGACCAGGGACGGCCTCAAGATGTGCTACACCACCGGCCTGGAGCGCGACGGCGCCGACCAGCTCGCCGCCCTGGCCGCCGGGATCCAGAGCCTGTCGCTGAGCGCCTCGGCCGAGTTCGGCGACAGCATCGGGGCGGGGCAGGCGATGGTCGAGTTCGCCGGAGGGCTGCTGCTCATCGTGCCGGCCGGGGCGGGCGCCCATCTGGCGGTGGTCGCCGAGGAGGACGGCGAGGTCGGGCTGATCGCGCACAACATGAACGAGCTGGTGGAGCAGATCGGCGTCTACCTCACGGCCGCGCCACGCCAGGCGGAGACCAGCGGCGAGCGCCCATGACGAGGCGGGCCATCGACCAGGAGGACCCGGACCGGCTCTACACGGTCACCGGCGGACGCACCCGCGCCGACGAGACGGCCTTCGACTCCGTCTCCCTGGTCGTGAGCGAATGCCGCCCGACTCCCGGCATGCAGTCCGAGCACGTCAAGATCCTGCGGATGACCCGGCGGCCGACGGCGGTCGTGGAGATCTCCGCCGAGCTGCGGCTGCCCGTCAGCGTGGTGAAGATCCTGCTGCGCGACCTGCTCGACACCGGCCGCATCACCGTCCGCCATCCGTCGGCCGCCACGCAGGCCGGACAACCGGATCCCGAACTCCTGAAGCAGGTGCTCATTGCCCTCCACGACCTCTGACCAGCCTGCGGCCGGCGTGCGGGCGCCCCTGCGCGAGACCGCCGTCGACGCCCTCAAGATCGTGATCGTCGGCGGGTTCGGCGTCGGCAAGACGACCATGGTCGGCTCGGTGAGCGAGATCCAGCCGCTGAGCACCGAGGAGGTCATGACCCAGGCCAGCGTGGGCATCGACGACGCGAGCCGGGTGCGTACCAAGGCCACGACCACGGTCGCCTTCGACTTCGGCCGGATCACGCTCAACGCCGGCATGGTGCTTTACCTGTTCGGCGCGCCCGGCCAGCAACGGTTCTGGTTCGTATGGGACCAGTTGTTCGCCGGCAGTCTCGGCGCGGTCGTCATGGTCGACACCCGCCGCCTGGAGGAGTCGTTCTACTCCATCGACCGGCTGGAGCACCACCGGATGCCGTTCGTGGTCGCCGTCAACCGCTTCGCCGACGGGCCCGCCCTGAGCTCGGTGCGCGACGCGCTGGCGTTGTCGCCCGAGGTCCCGATCGTCGACTGCGACGCGCGGGAGCGGTCCTCGTGCAAGACCGTGCTGATCACGCTCGTGGAACACCTCGCCCGCATGCACGACCTGTCGCCCGTCCGAGAGAGCACTCCGTGACCAAGCTCCCCGCCTCGCCCGCCGACTCCGCCGACTCCGCCGGGTCCTCCCCGCGCAGCGGGGGCCTGTTGGACGGATACCCCGACCACACCGACGCGGCACGCCTGTACGAGCCGGAGACGTACGACGACCCCGGTCCCCTTTACGAGCAGCTGCGCCGCACGTACGGGCCCGTCGTCCCCGTCCTTCTCGACGGCGACGTCCCGGCCTGGCTCGTGGTCGGCTACCGCGAGCTGCACCACGTCACCAGCCAGCCACAGTTGTTCGGCCGCGACCCGAGGCGCTGGAACCTGCGCGAGATCGTGCCGCCGGACTGGCCGTTGCGCATGTACGTGAGCTGGTCGCCGACAATGGTGTTCACCGAGGGCGCGGAGCGGATGCGGCGCGGCGGCGCCCTCGGCGACGCGCTGGACGCGATAGACCGCACCGAGCTGACCCTCGTCTGCGAGAGGATCGCCGACCTGGTGATCGACGCCTTCTCGGGCGACGGCCGGGCCGACCTGATCTCCCAGTACGCCTACCGCATCCCGGCCCAGGTCGTCGCCCGGCTCTTCGGCATGTCCGAGAGCGAGGCGCCCGAAATGGCCGAGGAGATCAAGATCGTGATGGACGGCGGCGAGGACGCCCACGCGATGCTCGGGCCCATCGTCGGGCGCATGGCGCGGCTCATGGAGAGCAAGCGCGCCCAGCCCGGCCGCGACCTCATGTCGATCCTGCTGGCGCACTCCGCGCGGCTCACCGACGACGAGATCGTCCAGGACGCGATGGCGCTGGTGATGGCCTCCCACGGCACCAGCTCCAACTGGATCGGCAACACGCTGCGCCTCATGCTGGTCGACGACCAGTTCCAGATGGACCTCCAGGGCGGGCGCAGCAGCGTCTCCGAGGCGCTGAACCAGGTCCTGTGGAAGGACCCGCCGATGCAGAACACACCCGCCCGCTACGCCGTACAGGACTGTGAGCTGGCCGGGCACCGCATCCGCAGGGGCGACCTGCTGGTGCTCAGCCTCGCCGCAGCCAACGCCGATCCCCAGGTCCAGCCGGCCGCGTCCACGTTCTCCGGGCCGAACCGAGCGCACATGGCCTTCAGCCACGGCGAGTACGGCTGCCCCTTCCCTGGCCCGGAGCTGGGCGAGATCATCGCCAAGACCGCGGTGGAGGTGCTTCTGGACCGCCTGCCGGACGTGCGCCTGGAGGTGGAGCCGGCGGACCTGCGGTGGCGCCGCTCGATCTGGATCCGCGCGCTGGAGTCGCTGCCCGTCCAGTTCGCGCCCACCATGCCGGCCGGTCAGCCCTCACCCCACTCCTGGGCCGACCTCCGCTGATGCCGCACATCAGGCCAGGCTCGGCTCAGGCCCGCCGTTCTTCGTCCACCGCGGATCAGGACACCTTGGATCAGGACACCTTGGACGACGGGGCCGTCCAGGTGTTGCACGCCGCCGGCGACCCGGCACGGAAGCCCTTGTCGAGCCAGGCGGCGATGTTGCGGCCCTTCCCGTGGTCACTGGCCTTGGTCCACTCGTCGCCGCTTTCGCGCGTGATGTCGAGCAGCTCGTCCCAGTCGTCCCGCGTCCGGTCCAGCGAGTCCCAGAAGCTGCGCATGAAGACGCCACCCAGGCACTCGGCCTGCAACTCGTTGCGCCGGATCTGCTCGTTCAGCTCCTTCTTGCCCTTGTACGGGTAGTAGTCGAACGCGCGCGCCATCCGGGTGAGGTGCTGCACGTGGTGCCCGTACTCGTGGGTGACGATCTGGAAGTTGAACAGGTCCCAGGGGTTGGAGAGCGTGTCGTCATCCAGCAGGACGAGGAAGCGCCGCTCCGCGTCGCAGTAGACCGCCGCGGCCTTCCCCCAGGAGCCTCCGCAGTAGCGCCGCGGTTTGGTGATGAAGCCGATCCTGGCCTTGGCGAAGGGCAGCCCCGCCCGCTTCGAATAGGCCGCCCAGGAGGTGTTGAGGCAGTTCAGCACCGAGGTCAGATACCTCTTGGCGGAAGGCACGTCGTTCGCCTTGATCTCCCGCTCAGGACATGCTCTCGGTGTGAGCTTGCCGCTGCGATACAGCTTGTTATGGGTCAGTACGCGATCTTTGATGGGGTAGGCGGTCGCGTGGGCCGTACCGGAAAGTAAGAGCAAGAAAGCTACGCAACCTGCAAGAAGGGGAGATAAACGCATGATCGACATCATAGGAGCAAGGTGGCTTTGGGCGAGTTGAGCCGACCGGAAAAGGTCGCGGCGCCTTCAGCTACCCAACTGAGCCTTGACCACGTCCAAGATCACGGAGGCGGCCAACCCGAAGGCCACGCCTGCCAACATGTATCGTCGCTGAGTTCTCCTCCCCCGTTGATCCACCTTCTCCGCGACGGCGTCGATCTTGGTTCCGAGAAGGCGGTCGAAGGCGTCGGCTTCTTCCTTGCGCAACTGCGCGGCTTCCCTGCTTGACTCGGCCTCCAGCCGGTTCGTTTCAGCTTCGGCCGCGAGTCGTCTGGCCACGGCGGCACGTGCGTGCATGGCCGCTTCGAGATCCGCGAGTTCGGCGAAAGTGCCTTCCAGGCGGAGCGCCAGGTCTTTGAAGCGCACCTCAAGGCTTTCGTCGTCACTTGCGATCGAGGTGCTTTTGCGGGGCGCGACTTCTTCGACGAGACTTTCTAGATGATCGAACCGTCGATCCACGCGGAGTTGGTGACGGAGTATCACGGTCGCGACGATTCCCAGCGCCAGCAGGCCGGCGGCGCTGATGAGCTGGGAGGAGTCCTCCGGCCCTCCGAGCACCTCTTCGGGAAGAATCCCGATCATGCCTATGCCTAACGCGAGAATCACCGCCATGACGGCATCGATGTTCGCTGTCACCCACTGAACGAAGCGTGCTGGAGACCTGGCCATGCTGGTTTTCTATCTGATCTTCGTGAGGCACGACAGACGAACGGAGTTCCGGTCTCAGCGGGCTCCACCGGACGACCGGTCAGCGCCGGAGCGCGTCGACGACCAGGCGGGCGACCGACAGCACACCCTCCTGATGCGCCTCGGTCACGGTGGGGGTCCCGCCCTTGGCGAAGGTCTTCGAGTAGTGGAGCTTCACCAGCCGGTCACCGACCCTGAACACGACGGTGCTGGTGGCGTTGTCGAGCAGACCGACACCTTCGACGGCGAAGGCCTCGTCCCCGAGGCCGGCCACGTCTCTCGGCGGCAGGTCTCCCGGCTCGGGTCCGAGCAGACCGCCGGACCGCGCCCGGGACATGTCGGTCTCCCGGCGGGCGATGTAGATCTCCCGCGCCGTCTCCGGCCCGGTCCTGCCCTGTCGCGGCGGGAAGGTCTCGACCGTCACGGTGAGATCACCGGCGTCCGCCGACCACGCGCACCCTCCAGCCGAGGGGGCCGGCTTGCGCGGGGCCGGTAGGAGGGTCTCCACCTGGCCAAGGGTCAGCAGCCCACATGGTTCGAGAGTCGCCGGCGAAGACGCGGCCGGCGGCGTCGCCCCCGGCTGCTCACGTGACGCCACCACGCTCACCGCGACCGTCCCGGCCAGCACCACCGCGCCGGCCGCCACGGCGGCCCGCCGCCGACCGCTCGTCCGCTCTCCGTCCGCAGACCCGTCCAGCCTGGTCGCCGGTAGGTCCACCTCGGGCGCCGGGGTGGGTGGTTCGGGCCTGGCGGCGTCGACCGGCAGGCCGTCGGCGATCCTGCCGAGATCCCGCCGGAGCCGGTCGGCGTCTGGGCGGTCGGCGGGATCCCTGGCCAGCGACCCGAGCAACAAGCCGGCGAGCGGCCCGGTGAAGGACGGTTCGCGTGGCGGCTGAGTGAGCACCGCGGCGAGCACCGCCATCGGCGTGTCCCGGTGGAAAGGTGCCTGCCCCTCCGCCGCCGCGTACAGCGTGGCACCCAGCGACCACAGGTCCGCCTCGGGCCCGTCATCCTCGCCCAGCAGCCGTTCGGGCGCGATGTATCCGGGCGAGCCGACCAGGGCGCCCGGCGAGGTCAGCCCCAGGTCGCCGACGAACGCCGCGATGCCGAAGTCCGTGAGCAGCGCCTTCCCGTCCGGCCCGATCATGATGTTGGCCGGTTTGACGTCGCGGTGCAGGATCCCCCGCCGATGCGCCTGGGTGAGCGCGTCGAGCACCCGCACCCCGATCGCGGCGACCCGGGCGGGCGGCAGCCGCCCCTCGGCACGCACCACCTCCTCCAGAGAACGGCCCGCGATCAAATCCATGACGATCCACGGCAGGCCCTCCTCCTCCAGCACGTCGTGGACGGTGACGATCGCCGGGTGCCGGAGCCGCGCGGCGGCGCGGGCCTCGCGCAGGGCGCGCTCGCGCAGCTCAGCCAGCCGGTCCGCGGACACGGCGCCCTTCGGGCGCACCTCCTTGACCGCCACCTCGCGATCGAGCAACTCGTCCCTGGCCTGCCACACGGCGCCCATCCCGCCTGCTCCGAGCAGCCGGACGAGCCGATAGCGGCCGGCCAGCAGGCGCTCGGTCATGCTCGCCTGGCGAGCGCGTCCGCGACCCACCGGGCGGCACGCAGCCCACCGGCCGCGAGGCGGCCCTCCGGATCGTCCTTGATCCGACCGGAGTAGACGATCTCGGCCACCACGTTGCTCACCCGCACCATGACCACCTGGGAGAGCCGGTCGCTGTCACGGAGCTGGTAGGTGTACGCCTCGTCACCCAGGCCGGGCAGCGGGCGGTGACCTGTGCCTCCCACTCGCGTCCGGGCGTCCTCGCTCTCCCTCCTGAAGAGCTCGCGACTGCCGGCCAGTTCGGCGGGCGGGTGGTGCTGGAGCACGAGCTTGACTCTGCGCTTCAGCCCTTCCGGAACGCCCGCCCCCAGGGCCGTGTCCCCACGACACACGGCGGGATTCGGGCCGGTCGTTTCCTCGTCGTCGATGGTCGGTGCGGGGACGAGGGCGGCGAACTGGGCGTCGGTGAGCAAGCCGCAGGCGACCGGCACCCGTACGAAGCCGCCCCGGGAGTTCGCGGCCCGCTCCGCGTCGGCCCCCGCCTTCACCCGGGCGCCGAGCACCCCGGCTCCGCAGGCCAGCACGACGGAGCAGGCGACCACGGCGGCGACGACGCTCCTGGGGACGACCAACGGTTCGCGGACCGGCCGGCCCGCGGCGATCCGGCGCAACCGGCTGCTGATCGTCCGGGGACGGGGCCTCGTCAGCGGGTCCTTCCCGAGCAGCGCTTCCAGCAGTGGGGCGAGCGGGCCCGCGTGCGCCGGCTCGCGCGGCCGCCCGGTGAGCGTCGTACTCGTGGTGGCCAGCGCGGTCGCCCGCCGGTACGGGGGCACGCCCTCGACCGCGGCGTACAGAGTGGCCCCCAGCGACCACAGGTCCGAGGCCGGGACGGGCGGGCCCGTCAGACACTCGGGCGCGGTGAAGCCCGGGACGCCGACGAAAGCCCCGGTCCGGCCGCCACCGCCGAACCCCGCGAGCTTGACCCGGCCGTCACCGTTGATCACCACGGTGGCCGGAGTGACGGCGCCGTGCACGAGGCCCCGCCGGTGGGCCGCGGTGAGGGCGGCCAGCGCTTCCAGCCCGAGCGCGGCCACCTGCTCGACGGGCAGCCGCCCCTGGTCGGCGAGCACCTGAGCCAGGCTGGTGCCGTCTTCGAGGCCGGTGATGGTCCACAGCCGGTCGTCGTCGGCCGTGACCAGGTCGTGCACCACGGCGACCGGGGCGTTCCTGATGGCGTCGACGGCGCCGATCCGCTCGATCACGTGCTCCCGCCACTCGGCCGGATCGGTTCCGGCGGGGACGGGCAACTCCTGCGCCAGCACGTCGCGGGCGAGCAGTTCGTCGTAGGCCAGCCAGGCGGCGCCCATCCCGTACGCCCCGAGCGGGACGTGCAGCCGGTACCTGTCGTTCACCGCTCCAGGCCCTCCAGGCTCCGATGGGCCAGCTCGACCAGACGCTCCTTCATCGGGCCGGCCTCCTCCCGCGTGCCGTTCAGCCGAAGGTAGTGGACGTCGACCACGACGGCGCCGTAGCGGTAGCCGACCATGGAGACGAACAGGCCGCTCTCCGTCACGCCGCCGAGGTAGAACGCCTCGTCAGCGAGACCGGACACGGGCATCAGGTGCCGGTCGGCGGGCCCCTCGGGAAGGTACTTCTTGCGGACGTTCTCCGCGTTCTGCCGCCGGTCGGCCAGGTCCGAGCCGGCCTTGTCCTCGTCGTCCCCGCGCCATGTGACCCAGACCGTCATGGTGGGCCGCTGGGCCGCCCCGATCGCGGCGTCCCCTGAGGTGATCTGACATTGGTTCATCGCCGGGTCGGGAGGGGAAGACGCGCGGGCCGTCTTCTGGGCCTGCGCGACCAGCGTCCGCAGGTCCTCGACGGTGAGCAGGTCGCAGGCCTGAGGCGGCGTGCTGAAGTGCGGGGGCCGCGCGGTGGCGACGGCGAGCGTCGTGGCCGTCACAGCGACGGCGGCCGCGCAGACGGCTGCCACCACGAGCGCCCGGGTCCGCCTGCCTCGCGGGTCGAGCCGCATCACCAGCCATGGCGTGTCCCCGTCGACCACGAGGTCGTGGACGGCGGTGAGAGCGATCGCGCGGCCCCGCACCGCCTCGCCCGCCGCGGCGAAACCCGCCGCCAGGTCCGCCGCGGACCTCCCCGCCACCTGGGTGACCGCGACGTCCCTGCGCAGCGACTCGTCACGGGCCCGCCAGACGTCGGTGCCGCCCAACCGGGCGACCAGCCGGTAGCGTCCGCCCAGTACGCGCTGCTCCGTCACGGGACTCACCTCAGCCGCCTCAGTGCCTGGACCGCCCAGGTGGCGGCCTGCCGGGCACCGCGTTCCAGCCGCCCGTCACGGTCGGCGGTGGCGCCGTACCTTCTGTAGTCGATCTCGGCGATCAGGTTGCCGAGCCGGACGACCATGCGCCGGCCGAACCCCGGCAACGCGCTGCTCATGTCGCCGCGCGCCGCGTACGCCTCGTCACCGAGCCCGGCGACGAGCGGTGGTTCCTCCGCGTCCGTTCGCAGCGCCTGGAAGTACTCCCTGGCGCGTGCCTCGTTCGGCAGCAGCCGCAACCTGAGCGCCAAGCCGTCCCGGGGCTTCGCCGGGTCGTCGAGGGAGTCCCACTCACACCCGCCGCGCCCGTCGCGCCGGCTGAACGGTTCGTGGACCAGCTCGCCGAACTGCGACTTCGTGAGCAGGCCACAGGCGTACGGCAGTTCGGTGAAGGGCCCGGAAACCGGCTCGGCCGTGACCGGCGCCTCAGGAGGAGGAAAAGTGCGGCCGGGAGCGGCGGCGGCGGGCAGCCGACCGTAGAGCACGGCGACGGCCGCGCCCACCCCGATCAGGAACACCACCGCCAGAACGGCCACGGTTCTGGAGACGGCGACACCTCTCCTTCGTGTCATCGACTCATCCCCCGTCGTGTGTCATCGGCTCATCCCCCGCGGTTGAGAGCGACCACGATCCACTGAGCCGCGGTCCGTGCCCGCCGCTCGATCAGTTCGGCGTCGTCGGCCTCGTTGATGTTGAAATAGCTCACCCTGAGGACCAGGTTGGAGGTCCTGAAGGTCACGTCGGTCCCCACCCGGCCGCCCATCCAGCGGTCGTTGGTGTGCACGAGGAACGCCTCCTCACCCACCCCGGTGACCGGCGTGGCGATCGACGTCCGAGCCGTGGTCCTTTTCATGCCGATCTGCGGCCATTCCATGAGCACCCACGAGCTGGTGTCCGCATACTTGGACCGCTCACCGACAAAGGTCCGGTGGGCCTTGTTCGGGCTCCCGCCCCACGGCTCGCCGCCCATGATGTCCACCGACACCCCGGATCCCTCGGGCAGGACGGTCGCCTTCCTGAAGCGCAGGACGGTGTCGGAACCCGCGGGCATCGCGTCCCCCTTCTTGAAGCGATGCCCTGGCCCTCTCGCGGTCCACGAACAGCTGTTGCCGCTCGACTTTCCGGCTGGATCGGCGACCTTCGGGAGCAACTGTCGTACCTGCTCGGGAGTGAGCAACTCGCACAGTCTGACGGGGATCCCGAACCTGCCCGGTTGGTCGCTCGGGTCGGCCGGCGGCTGAGTGGCGGCGGCGGGCGAGGCCGCCGTGCCCGGCGCGCCGAACGAGAAGCCCGCGGTGGCCGCCAGCGCACTGGCGATCACGGTCCCCACGAGCAGCACCCCAGGCCCCGCCCCGCCCCGGCGACGGACCGCTGCGGCGGTCAGGAGCCGGCGCCGGCCACCGGCCACCGTGCCATGACGCGCGACCCGGGCGCGGGCCTCACCACGCGTGACCTCGATCGCGCCACCCCTCGCGGGCTCAGTGTCACCGGGCGCGGCCTCCTTCGTCACGCCGGGGCGGGCCGGCCCGTCCGCTGTGGCGATCTCCGCCAGCATCGCGCCGGCCGTGGCGGCATCCGGCCTGTCTTCCGGACGCCGCTCCAGCAGGCCCATCAGCACGGGGGCCAGCGGCCCCGACAGCACCGGCGGGCGCCGCTGCTCGGTCAGCACCGCCGCGAGCACCGCCGTCGGCATGTCGCCCGAGTACGGTGGCACGCCCTCGACGGCGGAGTAGAGCGTGGCGCCCAGCGACCACAGGTCCGACGCCGGCCCGTCAGGCTCGCCGTGCAGGCGTTCCGGCGCCATGTAGCCGGGCGATCCGACCAGCACCCCTTCGGCGGTGATCGTCACCTGGCCCTCGATCGTGGCGATGCCGAAGTCGGTGAGGACGGCCCGGCCATCCTCGTGGAGGAAGATGTTGGCCGGTTTCACGTCCCGGTGCAGCACCCCGGCCTCGTGCACGAAGGCCAGCGCGGCGAGCACCTCGCCGCCGATCGCCGCGACCCGCCCGACGGGCAGCGGCCCTTCCTCCTCGACCGCCTCCTTCAGCGACCTGCCGTACAGGACCTCCATGACCAGCCACGGTCTGCCGTCCTCGGAGATCACGTCGTGCAGGGCGACGACCCCTGGGTGCCGCACCCGGGCGGCGGTCCGCGCCTCGCGCAGGACTCGCTCATAGGCCTCCGCCCGTTCGGCGGCGTCCAGCCCCGCGGGCAGCGTGACTTCCTTGACCGCCACGTCCCGCTCAAGGAGCTCGTCGTGGGCCAGCCAGACCCTGCCCATGCCCCCGGATCCGAGAGGCCCGCGCAGCCGGTAGCGCCCCGCCAGAACGGAGTCTGGACCGAAGATCATAAATCAGCAGATTAGCCGTCATCTTCACGTTTGATCCAGAAATGGCGAGACCTCGGCCGCTCCCGGGCCGAGCCTCGCGGACGTACCATGTTTTCCGTGCTCGCCCTTTTTCGCTCGGTGTGGGACGAGCCGCGCCCACCCGATCCGCCACGGCGGGTGTGGCGGGACTGGGCACTCGTGGGGGTGCTCGCGGCGGTCGCGGTGCTCGAAGGAGTGCTGCGGGCCGACCTTCCGTGGCGGGTCGTCTCGGTGACCGTCACCGTCGGGCTGCTGCCGACACTGCTGTGGCGCCGCACCAGGCCGCTCCTGATGGTCATGATCGTCTTTGTCGCCACCAGCCTGGCCCCGCTGTTGATGGACGGCGACGCCATGGACACGTACACGATGGCGTACGTCCTGGTCCTGTTCTACTCGTTGTGCCGGTGGGGATCGGGACGCGAGATCGTGACCGGCTTGACGATCATGCTCGTGGCGGTCTCCTTCTCGCTGTTCTTGGGTCGCCTCGCCCCCGGCGACACGGTCGCCGCGTTCGCCGTCACGTTCTCGGCCCTCGCCCTGGGCGGAACACTCCGCTACCGAGCCCGGGCCAGAATGCGCGAGCTCGACCAGATCAAGCTGCTCGAACGCGAACAGCTGGCCCGCGACCTGCACGACACCGTCGCCCATCACGTCTCGGCGATGGCGATCCGGGCACAGGCCGGCATCGCCACGTCGGCGTCGCGGCCCGGCGCGGCGACCGAGGCACTCCACATGATCGAGGCCGAGGCGGCACGCGCCCTCGACGAGATGCGCGCCCTGGTCCGGGTCCTGCGCCTGGACCGGCCCGCGGAGCTGGCGCCCGGCCGTCGCATCACCGACCTCGAACAGCTCGCCGGCCGAGACCACTCCGGCCCGCCCGTCGACGTGGAGATCTCGGGCGACCTCGGCGACCTCCCCCCGTCGGTCGAGGCCGCGATCTACCGCATCGCCCAGGAATCGGTCACCAACGCCCGACGGCACGCCCGCCAGGCCAGCCGCATCAAGGTTCGCGTCGCCGCCGACGACACCTCGGTGCGCCTGCGGGTGAGCGACGACGGCGGCCTCGTACGTCCGACCACGTCGAAGGGATACGGGCTCATCGGCATGAGCGAACGCGCTGACCTGCTGGGCGGCACCTGCGAAGCCGGCCCCGGCCCGAATCGAGGCTGGACCGTGACCGCCGTGCTCCCCCGAACCGGGTCGGTGACATGAGCATCCGGGTGCTCGTCGCCGACGACCAGGAGATCGTCCGCACCGGGCTCGCGATGATCCTCGACGCCCAGCCGGACATCGAGGTCGTCGGCCAGGCCGCCGACGGGCGTCGAGCCGTCGAGCTCGCCCGGCGCCTTCGCCCTGACGTGTGCCTGTTCGACATTCGCATGCCCGGTCTCGACGGCATCGAGGCCACCCGTTCCCTCGCCGGGCCGGACGTCGATGACCCCCTCGCCGTCGTCGTCATCACCACGTTCGACCTCGACGACTACGTCTACGCCGCGCTGAGAGCCGGTGCCCGGGGGTTCCTGCTCAAGAACGCGGGCGCCGAGCTGCTCTCCCAGGCCGTCCACGCCGCCGCCGACGGCGACGCGCTCATCGCCCCGAGCATCACCGCCCGGCTGCTCGGCGCCTTCGCCCGCACCGGGCGCGCCTCACCGCCGGCGCGCCCCGGCGAGGCGCTCACCGACCGGGAGGAGCAGATCCTGGCCACCGTGGCGCGCGGACGGACCAACAGCGAGATCGCCGACGAGTTTCACATCTCCCTCAGCACCGTCAAGTCGCACATCGCCAGCCTGATGGCCAAGCTCGGGGCCCGCAACCGCGTCGAGATCGCCATGTGGGCATACGAGACCAATCGGGTGTAGCCGTGACCTGGCCGATCGTCCGCCAATTGGGCGTACTTTCGGCTGATGAACGCCCTGGTGTCCGGCTTCTACGCTGAACTTCCCCGCAGTGGATGAGGAGTATGCGATGAAGGCGTTCGTCCTACGCTCGTACGGCTCACCCGACGTCCTCGAACTCACCGACGTCGACACGCCCGTGCCCACCGACGACGAGGTGCTGGTCCAGGTGCGCGCCACCTCCGTCCAGCCGTACGACTGGCACTTCATGAGGGGAGAACCGTACGTCGCGCGCCTGATGGGCGGCCTCGGGCTACGCAAGCCGAAGATCGACATCCTGGGCGCCGACGTGGCCGGAGTGGTCGAGGCGGTCGGCCGGAACGTGACGGAGTTCCGCCCCGGCGACGAGGTGTTCGCCATGCCCAAGCAGGGCGGTTTCAGCCAGTACGTCTGCGTACGGGAGGACGAGCTGGCGCCGAAGCCGAAGAACCTGACGTACGAGCAGGCGGCGGCCGTGCCCATGGCGGCCAACACCGCCCTGCTGGCCCTGCGCGACCAGGGACGAGTCCAGCCAGGACAGAAGGTCCTCGTCAACGGCGCCTCGGGTGGCGTGGGCACGTTCGCCGTGCAACTCGCCCGGGCCTTCGGCGCGCAGGTCACCGGCGTCTGCAGCACGCGGAACCTGGACCTGGCCCGGTCGATCGGGGCGCACGAGGTCATCGACTACACCCGGGAGGACTTCACCCGGAACGGCCGGCGCTACGATCTCCTGCTGGACAACGCGGGCAACCACCCAGGGGCGGCCTGCCGGCGGGCGCTGACCCCCAAGGGGACCCACGTCATCGTCGGCGGACAGGCCGGCCGCTGGCTGCGGCCCGTCGGCCGCATGTTCTCGACGCTCGCGGCGTCGCCGTTCGTGTCCCAGCGGATAGTCCGGGCGGACGTCGTCCGGTGCACGGAGAACAAGCGCAACCTGCTGACGCTGACCGAGCTCATCGAGACCGGGAAGGTCACTCCGGTCATCGACCGGACCTACCCCTTCGAGGACGTTCCGGCGGCCGTCAGGTACCAGGAAGAAGGGCGCGCCCGGGGAAAGGTCGTCATCACGATCTGACGGCCGGCACCGCGCCCGTGTCTTGTGCAGCACGAACCGACGGTCCTCTTGGTTCAGGGCCTGACGAAAGTCAGGGGTGGTCCCTGTCGTTCGGGTCCTGTCCTGGGGTTTCGCGATATCTAGCGTTGCCGACGTCAACGAGACGATCGGAGCACGTTGTGTGGCAGAGCAAGAAGTGGCAGAGCAAGAAGTGGCAGGGCAAGAACCGGTGGCGGGGCAAGAACCGGTGGCGGGGTGTGGCGCGGGCGGCGACCGCGGTGGTCGCCGGTCTGGTGATTCTGGCGGTGCCGGGCCCGGCATCCGCGAAGGGAGACCCGGACGAGGCGGCGATCCAGCGGGTGGTGTCCGACTTCGCCCGCAACGCGGGCTATCCGGGCATCGCCGTGGCGATCAGCAAGGGTGACCAGGTGCTGTACACGGGTGGATACGGCAAGGATTCGTCCGCTCCCGCGACCTGCCGCGTAACGTGCGCAAGGGATTCGTTTACGCCTACGGAGTGCCGATTCCCGTCACCGAGCCGAAACGGTTCGTCAACGGTTCCGACGGCGTGGTCACCATCGCCGCGGACACACAGCGGCGTCTGGTTCACCTACACCGCCGAACAGCTTCTGCTCCCCGGCGGCTACGGCATCGCGGTCATCGGCAACGGCGGCATGGGCCTGGTCAACGAGGGCATCGGCGCACTGGCGGACGAGTTGGCCACCCTGGTGACCGGCGGTCGGGGGGCTCACGACTCCCCGGGACGAGTGAGATCGCGAGCGGTCACCGTGCCGTGAGAGGCCATCCATGCCGAGACCGGTGCCGCGAAGACCGCGACAGTTGTTCAACCGCTGTCCCCCCTGCGAACATCGGCGCTCGGCTTGAGCAGGCCGGTCTCATACGCAGCCGCGACCGCGGCCGCCCGATCGTTCACCTCGAGTTTGGCGAAGAGGTGCAGCAGGTGCGTCTTCACCGTCGCCTCGGTGATGAACAGTTTCGCGGCGACCTCACGATTGGTCGCGCCACGGGCGACGAGCCCGAGCACCTCGAGCTCGCGGCGGCTCAGTGCGGGCGCGAGCTGTTCGGGCGCGCGCGCCCGGTGCGCCAGCGCGCCGGCCACGGAAGGGGACAGCACCGTCTCACCGCGAGCCGCCGCCCGCACGGCGCGGCGCAGGTCGGCGCGCGGGGTGTCCTTGAGCAGATAGCCGGTGGCGCCCTGCTCGATCGCGGGCAGGACGTCGGCGTCGTCGTCGAACGTGGTCAGGACCAGCACATGGATGCCCGGCGTCTGTTCGCGGAGCCGGCGGATGACCTCCGCCCCGCTCATCTTCGGCATCCGCAGGTCCATGAGCACGACATCGGGATTGGTCCGCAGGGCCACCACGAGTGCCTCCGGCCCGTCAGCCGCCTCGCCGACGACCTCGAAGGCGTCGTCGTCGGCGAAGATCCCACGCAGCCCGTCACGGACGACTGGATGGTCATCCACGATGATCATACGAATCGGCATATCTCACCACACGTTTCAGGAGGGGGCGGACGATCCCGCATCCGAGCCGGCCGGGATGGCTGGAATGGTGGCGGAGATTCCCGTTCCCTGGCCGGGGGCGGTCTCGATCTCGAAGTCGCCGGCCAGCCGCATCACCCGCTGACGCATCGCGACGAGCCCGAAGCCACCACTCGCGTCCGACGGGTTCGCCGCCCCAAGAGTGAAGCCCGCCCCGTCGTCACGGACGTCCAGCGCCACGACATCCTCCATGTACGACAGGGTGAGGCCGACCCGGGTGGCCGAGGCGTGCTTGCCGACGTTGGTCAGCGCCTCCTGCGCCACCCGCAGCAAGGTGATCTCCACCTCCCCGTGCAGCGGCCGGGGTTCACCGGTGACCGACACGGAAACGGGGACGCCGGAGGTCCGCGACCAACTCGCGGCGATGCCGTGAAGGGCGGTGGCGAGCTGGGCCTCGTCCAGCGGCGCCGGACGCAGCGCCTGAACCGATCGTCGGGCTTCGTTCAGGCTCTCCCTGGCCAGGGTGCGCACCGTACTCAGGCGCGAGCGGACGGCTGGGGTGTCATCGATCGCGTCGTCGACGGCTTCGAGCTGGGTGAGGATGCCGGTCAGTCCCTGCGCGATGGTGTCGTGGATCTCCCTGGCCATCCGCTGCCGCTCCTCGAGCACGCCGGCCTCACGAGCGCTGGTCAGTAGCTGGGCCTGCAGATTCGCGTTCTCCTCCGCGAGCGCGGCCAGCTTGGCGCCGGCCTCCCGCAACTGCGTGATCATCACCTTGCGGTTCTCGTTCTGATCACGGATGGCCTGGCCGACCAGGCCGATCGCGGAGGCGACCAGCAGCGCGACGAGGAAGGAGAAGAGCATCTGGCTCGGGGTCCGCCCTTGCTCAGGGCGAGCGACGACCAGCACACCGGCCGTCGCGACCACCCCCGCGTACGCCCACCAACCGGTGATCAGGGTGAAGGACTGGATGAACATCGCCACGCCCGTCACCGTGAACAGCGTGTCGATTCTGATCAGCGTCCCGATGACGGCGAGCATCACGACGAAGTAAGCGATCACCATCACCGGCCTCTCGATCCGGCCAGGACGCGAGGTGACCATGAACCAGTGCCAGACGCCGGCGACCAACACCAGGGCCGCCACCTCCGGCCTCCAGTCCCGCAGCAACGCGAAGACCGCCGGAAGCAGAATGAAGAGGTACGGCAGGACGGGCCAGACACGATCCCAGCGCGAGGCGGCAGGGTCGTCGGTGGCTACCACCGAAACGCCCTGACGGCGACACCGCCGGCGACGACGAAGATCGCGGCCATGAGGCCCAGGGTAACCGGGGACATCGCATCGCCGGCCCAGCCGTCGCGGATCGCCCGGACCGCGGGGGCCATGGGGGTCAGGTCGCCGATGGCCCGCATCGACTCGGACATGGACTCGCGGGGGATGATCGCGCCGGAGAGGAAGCCCATCGGAAAGAAGAGGCCCAGCCCGATCACCGTCGCGGCGCGACCACTGGGAACGAGCGCACCGACGAGGAGGCCGATGGAGCTGAGGCTCAGCGCGCCGAGTGTCCACGCCAGGAGAACTCCCCCCACGTTCGCCGGCGCCGTGAGCCCGTAGCCGATCAGTCCGACGACGATCAACAGCATCGTCCCGAGCGCGGCCAGCAGCATGTGAGCCACCCACTGGGCGCCGAACAGCAGGGTGGGTGAGGCAGGGGTGGCGCGCAGCCGCTTCAGCACCCGGCGTTCTCTGTACCCGGCGAGTGTGGCGGGGAGGACGACCAGCGCGGCGAGACCGATGACGAAGACGCTCAGCATCGGCACGGTGGCGTCGACGGCCGGCAACCCGCCCGGCAGGGGTTTGCCGGTGCGCAACTTGACCCACAGCATGATCAACGGGAAGGCCAGGGCGAAGAACGCCGACATCGGATCACGCATGATCAGCTTCAGCTCGACGGCGATGACGTTCGTGATGCCGTTCATGCCGTTCATGCCGTTCATGCCGTTCATGCCGTTCCCCTTCCGGTCAGCGCGAAGTACGCGTCCTCCAGTGAATCGGATCGTCCCTGCGTGATCAGCTCGCGCGGGCTGCCCTTGGCGATGACTCGGCCCCGGTCGATGATCGCGATGCGGTCGCACAGTGCCTCGGCCTCGTCCATGAAATGGGTGACCAGCACGACGGTGACCCCGCGCTCCCGCATCTCGCGGATCAGGCCCCAGGTCGTACGGCGGGCAGAGGGATCCAGGCCCGTGGTGAGCTCGTCGAGGAAGACGAGGTCCGGGTTGCCGACCAGGGCCAGCGCGATGAACAACCGCTGCTTCCAGCCGCCGGACAGGCTCGCGAAGCCGGCACGTCTCTTGTCCGTCAGCCCCCACTCGTCCATGAGTTCTCGCCAGTCTGCGGGCTTGGCATAGAGGGAGGCATACATCCGTAACGCCTCACCGACCTTGATCGCGTCAGGCAGGGCCGCCTCCTGCAGTTGGACGCCGATGCGCTGCAGCAGCTCGCGCCGGTCGCTCTGCGGGTCCAGACCCAGCACGCGCAGGGTGCCACCGTCTCGCCGCCGCAACCCCGACGCGCACTCCACGATCGTGGTCTTCCCTGCTCCGTTGGGTCCGGCGATCCCGAAGATCTCCCCTCGCTCCACCTTCAGGGAGACGCCGTCTACCGCGTCGCCGCCTTTGTAGCTTTTCCGGAGGCCGTGCATCTCGATGGCTGTCATGCTTCGAGGATCATCGGCAGGCGACTCCTTCGACATCCACCGAACGGTTGATGGGGCCCGCCCGGAGTCACCGCTTGTGGCCTGGGCGTACTGCTCAGGGTCGGTCTTGGTTCGAGCAGTTGCCCGCCGACCGGTGATGACCTCCCGCGTTCGACGCCGGCGGCATCGGAGAGCGCCTCGCCTAGCCTCCCGCCCTGTCGGCCACCTGGGCGATCAGGAGCGCGACGAAGGCCAGGGTCGCCATCGCCGTACGGACCAGATGCAGCGTCCACCAGCGCAGGCGGACGTCCGCCCAGCCGGCCGGCGGCCGATCGGCGTCCCACGAGTCGGCCAACTGGTTGAGCGGATCCAACGCGGTCAGGGTGAGCGCGATCGTGGCCACCAGGAGCAGCGTGGCGGCGACCACGAGCCAGAAGACGAGTCGGCCGCGCGGGTAGGAGGCGACACAGGTCGCCAGGAGCAGGACGAGGCAGGTGAGCAGGAGCACCGGCATGGCGCGGCGGTAGTCGGTGTTGAGCGCCTGCCAGTAGCGCACGTACGCGGATCCGGGCAAGGAACGTAGCGATGGGGCCAGCACGGTGAACACGAGCCCGCCGGCGAACAGGCCGAGCAGTAACGTCGCACCCGTACGAGCGACCTCCAGCAGCACGACCCGCATACCCGCCTCCGGCGAACCCGAGCTCTTGACCAGATGCACAAACTTTCATTAGAAGTGATTAAAGTCAATATGTGGGATCTCAGGCGCGCCGCAGGCTTCGCCGAGGTCGGTGATGATGTCGCGGGCGGCGCGGGCGGTCAGGCGGCCGCCGCGCTGGTTGAGGAACACCGCGGTGGTGCCGGCGCCTTTCCAGCTGACGCGCACTTGGAGCCAATCGGTGAGGGCCTGGCGCAGGTCGGGGTGGACGGGCAGGTGGCGCATCTTGCCGCCGTCGCGGCCCTTGCCACGGACTCGCAGCTCGCCCTTGCGGGCCGACAGCCGGACGTCGATCAGGCGGAGGCCGACGACTTCGGAGATGTGCAGCCCGGCGAAGTAGGGCAGCAGTGCGATGGCCTGGTCGCGCGGGCCAGCGGCGAGCTGAACGTGGCGGACAACCGGCGGGCGAGGCGGGTATCGAGCGCGCGGGGCGCGGTACGGCGGGAGCCGCGTTCGGGCCGGGCCTGGGGTTTGCCGAGGCCGCTGAGGGCTTTCCGGAAGGCACTCCCGAGTCTACTTCCGGAATTGCCTCATTCCGGAAGTAGACTTCCCGCCCGCTGTGGCGATCCGGGATTAGGCCGGCGATGGCGGCCAGCACGCGCTCGCGGGCAGTGGCAGCCAGGGGCGTCGATCAAGACGTACAGCGGGGGGCGGGGCGATACGAAAGGCGTTGCGCGGGCTACTTCGGCTGCCAGCGGCCGATCTTCTTGGAGACGAGCGTGGCGCCGATGCGCGTGTAGAACCGCTGCGCCGCCTCGTTGGCCTCGGCGACTTCCCAGCGGATCAGCTTGCCGTCGGCGGCTTCGGCCGCCGCGTGCATCAGTTGTTCTCCCACGCCGTGGCCGCGTTCGGCGCCGGTCACATAGAGATCGTCCAGGTGGAGGTAGTTCTCACCGGACCAGAAGCTGATCCGCTCTAACCAGGAGACGTAGCCGATGGCCTGCCCCTCCCGCTCGGCGATCAAGTAGGTGACCTCCGGGCGGGCCAGTATCTGCTGCAGGTCGGGGACGCTGACGGTGATGCTCCATGCCTGTTCTTGGTGTTCGGCCAGCCTGCGGATGAGGGCGTGCACGGTGGCGGCGTCCGCGGGGGTGGCGCGGCGAATCGAGGTCATCGTAGGTCCTTTGAGGATGGGGTTCAGGGTTGCGGGCCGGTGAGGGAGCCGGATGAGCGGGGGTGATGAGGGCGGCGGCCAGTTCGCCTGGCAGCGTTTGCGCGGCGGTGACCGCACCGTCGAGGCTGTCGCGGCCGGCGGCGGCGGCCTCGTGCGGCAGGCCCGCGGGAAGCGGCCGTGGACGGCGTTGTAGCCCTGCTCCTCCCACACCTCCAGTTGCGATTGCGGGTGCGCGGCGAACGTGCGGCCGCCGCGCCGGTCGGCATGCACGCGCAACGCGGTTTGCTTGGCCATGGTGCCGCTGGGGGAGAACAGCGCGTTGTCCTTGCCGGGCAGGTCGGCCAGCCGCTGCTCCAGCACCGTGACCGGGCCTTCCGGGCCGTCGGCCGGGGTGTCGTCGTCCACCAGGGCCAGCATCTGCTCCAGCATCAGGCGCGGCTTGCACCGGATCGGCGCGTGCAGGAACAGCGAGCGCCGCACCAGCGGGCTGGTGTGTCAGGCATCAAATCTCCTTCATTATTGCGACATATGTGCAAGAAGATATCGAAGAACCTTACCGGGGTTAGGTATCCACGGGACCTGCGGGTCCGCGACTTCCGTGCACGGGCGGGGGTGATGCAGACAAGCGGGTCATCCGTGTTCTGCATGCTGCCCGTGGTCGGAGACCTGGGCGTCGAACCAGGCATGCAGCGCCTTGACGAGGGACGCATCTGAGGTGGTGTAGGTGATCTGCGCCCCGGCGGGAGCTTCCGCGTAGCGGACGTCGATCCGGTCATGGCCGGCGGCGAGCTCACGCAGGCCGGGCATCTGCCCACCGTGGATGGAGGCGGGGTCGCCGAAGTCGCCCTTGCTGAAGCGCGCGACCTCCTTGGTTAGGTGCTCGCGGATGAGCGTGATCTGCCGGGTGTCGGCGAGGTCTTTGGCGGTGACGGTCTGCAGGCCGCCGCTGCCGGTCTTGGTGAAGCGGTGCATGGTGCGCTCGAGGTCGAACGGCATCACCTGCCGGCTCTTGGCCGCGATCTCCGCCTGCCGCTCCGCCTGCGCCTGCGCGCTTTTCTGGGTGCCCTGACTGCTCTGGCCGGTCTGGTCGTTCTGATCGCCTGCGGCGCATCCGGCCGACGCGCTGGCGATCACCGCGAGGCCGGCCAGCAGCAGGGGAACGGATCGCTTCTTAGGGTTCATCCATGGCCTCCGTGAGGATGTCCAGGGCGTGCAGGACGCCTGTGCGTTCGTTTTCCGGCACCCGGTCCAGGACTGCGGCGAAGCGGGCCGCTCTGGCTTTTGCCAGTTGCTCGGCGGCCATGATGCCGGCGGCGGTGAGCCGGACCAGCACGCCGCGTCCATCGTCCGGAGCCGGGGCGCGTTCGGCCCAGCCCCGGTTGATGAGTTGCGTGACAAGCCTGCTGGTGGTGCTCTTCTCCAGGCGTAGCCGCTGCGTTAGATCGCTCTGCCGCAGCGCGCCGTCCCTGGCCAGCTCGCCCAGGGCGTGCGCCTCCGAGGTCGGGATGGGCCGCCCACAGGGGGTCTGGTCGGGCTGGTGCAGGCCGAAGGCCCGGACGAAACGGGCCACGGCGTCCTGGAGGTCGCGCTCATCCGCCATGGTTCGACCCTGCCATGGTTCGACCCTACAACTATCTAGTTGTATGGCGCAACCAGGCGGGTAGATCACCTGATCCGCCGGGCTGAGCATCGAAACCCTGACGATGTTACGCGCGGGCTCCGATGCGGTGATCATGCCCTGCCAGAACCAGGGTGACCGCCGCCGAGGGCCAGTCGCTTGTTGATGTAGACCAATGCCGCTCGCAAGACCCGCAGGCATAGCACGGTCATCTCCATCTCCTCGCGGCGGTTGGTGGTGATGTCGCCGCCCTTGCCGTAGAAGATGACCAAATTTGCTCCGCTGGAGGACTCCACCACGTTGAGCCCTTCCTGGATCTCCCGCAGGCGCAGATAACGGGCGACGAAGATGGTCCTTTGAGCCCGCCCGACCTCCAGCATGGCCTGGTAGGTAGGGTGGGAGGCGGACTCGGTATAGCGGCGCAGAATCGCCTCGGTGGAGGCGGCGCCCTGCTTGATCGCGGTGGCGTACTTGATCATCTGGTCGTAGCTCTGCTCGATCAGTCCCAGCGGATCGGCCGGGTCATCGCCGGGGCCGGCTGCGGATGCAGGCCGCTTTCGCCGCTCTCGATGCGATACAGCTTGACCTTGTTGATCTGCTTGATGCGCGGCAGCAGGTCAAACCCAAGAGCAGGGTCACGCCGAATTGGTGCCGTACCCGTAGATCGCCAGCATCAGGCGTTCGGCCAGGACCTCGGGCGCAAGGCTGGAGCTGCCCACCACCGAGGTGACGGCGTTCAGGCAGCCGGTGCGCAGCACCGCCTCCTTGAGCATGTCGATCAGCGGAACCGAGCCCCAGCGACGGCCCACCTCCTTCTTGATCTTGCGCAGGTTCTGCGGCTCCTCCGCTGCGGCGATCTTTGTCGGCTTGGTCGCGCCGGACTTGCGCTCCTTGATCTCCACCCAGTCCAGCTTGGGCAGCACGGTGTTCAGCGCCTCCAGCTCGGCGCCAGTGCCGCAAGAATGCGGCACCGGCTCCGACCTCAGGGAGAACGGCGCCTCAAGGGCGCCACCCGACCGTCGAAGGAGACGACCTGTGAAGTTCATGTTGATCATGCATGCCAACCCGCAGATCTGGGACGCGCTGACCGACGAGGAGCGCAACGAGGTGATGAACGGCCACGGCCCGTTCATGGAGACCATCAAGAGGTCCGGGGAGATGATCAGCACCGTCGCGTTGGCCGACCCCTCGCAGAGCGCTGTGGTCAAGGTGCGGGGCGGCGTAGCGGCGGTGACGGACGGGCCCTACCTTGAGGCCAAGGAGTACCTCGGCGGCTACTACCTGGTGGAGTGCGACAGCCGGAAGCGTGCCCTGGAGCTGGCCGCGCTCATCCCCGACGCCGGCGTCGAGGGCCTGGGCATCGAGGTGCGACCGGTGATCTACGCGGGCACGGCGGACGGCTGAGCACGCGGTGAAGTTCCTGCTCAATCTCTACCTGCCCGCGGCCGACCTGCCGGGAGAGGGGTTCGACCATGCGGAGTTCCTGGCCGCGGCCGGGCAGGCGGGAGAGCTGATCAGTGCCCACGCGTTCGCCGATCCGTCCATCAGCGCGGTCGCACGGGCTCGGGACGGCGTGGTGACGGTGACCGAGGGCCCGTACCTCCAGACCTCCGATCAGGTCGTCGGCCAGTACGTGGTGGACTGCGAGAGCCGGGCGCGCGCCGTGGAGCTGGCCACCCTGATAGCGGGCGGTCTCGGCGGCGTGGAGATACGACCGCTGATGGACTCGGCCGGTATGGAGATGTGAGCACGACCGAACGCCTCGAGGATCTGCTGCGCGAACTCGTGCCGCAGGTCCTCGGCGTGCTCCTGCGCCGGTACGGCGGGTTCGAGGAGTGCGAGGACGCCGTGCAGGAGGCGTTGCTCGCGGCGGCGACGCAGTGGCCTGCCGAGGGCGTCCCGCGAAGCCCGCGGTCCTGGCTGGTGACCGTCGCCTCCCGCCGCCTGGTCGACCAGGTCCGCAGCGAGCAGGCCCGCCGCCGCCGGGAGGTCACCGCGGCGGCGCGCGAGACACCGCACGCCGGCCTCGCGCCGGCGCCCGGCGACGAGCGGCCGGGCGACCAGGACGACGCCCTCGCGCTGCTGTTCCTGTGCTGCCACCCGGCGCTGACGCCCGCCTCTCAGGTGGCGCTCACCCTGCGCGCCGTCGGCGGCCTCAGTGCCGCCGAGGTGGCGCGGGCCTTCCTGGTGCCGGAGGCCACCATGGCGCCGCGGATCAGCCGCGCCAAGCAACGGATCAGAGCCGTCGGCGCGTCGTTCGCCATGCCGTCGGCCCAGGACTGGGCCGACCGGCTGGACGCCGTCCTGCACGTGCTCTACCTGATCTTCAACGAGGGCTACACCGCCAGCTCCGGACCCGACCTGCACCGGGGCGAGCTCACCGCGGAGGCGATCCGGCTCACCCAGATGGCGCACCGGTCCTTGCCGGATGACGGCGAGGTGGCCGGGCTGCTGTCGCTGATGCTGCTCACCGACGCCCGCCGAGCGGCGCGCACCGGCCCGGACGGCGACCTCGTGCCACTGGCCGAGCAGGACCGCACCCGATGGGACACCGCCATGATCGAGGAGGGCACCGCGCTGGTCACCGCGGCCATGTCCGCCTCACCTCTCGGCCCTTACCAGCTCCAGGCGGCCATTGCCGCGCTGCACGTCCAGGCGCCGCGAGCCGGGGACACCGACTGGGAACAGATCCGCATCCTGTACGGAATCCTCACTCGGATCGCGCCCAACCCGATGGTCACGCTCAATCACGCCGTCGCGGTCGCGATGAGCCGAGGGGCCCACGCCGGGCTCGAACTGCTGGAAAGCCTGGACGGCGACCCCCGGATCGCCCATCACCACCGCCTCCACGCCGTACGCGCCCACCTGCAGGAGTTGGCCGGCGAGTACGCCGCCGCGCGAGAGAACTACCGGCTGGCGGCCCGACGCACCACAAGCCTCCCCGAACAGCGCTACCTGCGGGACAGGGCAGGCAAACTGCCCCGAAGGACGTGAGGGTCGCGGGGAGTCCTTGAGGTTCGACATAACGATGACTTGATCCCCAGGAGCGGACCGTAGGGGGCGAGCGCTTCTACACCGCCGGAGAGCCGCTGCAGCAGATCCAGCAGAACCATCGGACAAGACGCACGCCACTCACCTGCTCCGCATCAGCCACCAGGCGCGCAACCCCTCGCTGGGCCGCTTCGATGACGCTCAGCCCCGCCCGGACTGCATACACCACTTGCCGCCACACCGCCGGCAGAGCTACCTGAGCTCCTGCCCCTCCGGTCAGATGGGCCGCCTCCCTTCGGTAACAGCGCGCTGGACGGCGCAGGTGTCCGTGAGATCCGGCAGCACGACATCTGCGCCCGCCGCTTGTAGTTCGGCGACGCTGTTGGTTCCGGTTGCGACCGCGACGATCCGGGTCCCGGCCGCGTGGGCGGTGGCGATGTCACGGAGGGTGTCGCCGTTGATGACAGTGTCGGCGCCGCTGTGTCGGTGGCCGAGATGCCGCTCGGTGCGCTTGAAGGCGTGTGCCGGCAGGTCGGTGCCTTCGAAGGCGTCGCCTCCATACGCGCCGAGACGGAAGTCGATGTGGCGGTCGAGTCCGAACACTTCCAATTTGAATACCGCGAGCGAATACAGATTGCCGGTCAGTACTGACTGACGCACTCCTGGGACGGCCCCCACAGCCGTCAGTGCATCGGCCGCACCTGGCAGCGCACGCCCGTCAGCAACCAGGTCGCCTGCACGGTCCAGATGTTCTGCGATCAGCAGATCCGTGAAGGCGTCCAGCAGGTCAGCGCCGGGATCCAGGCCGTGAGCCCTCAGCACATCGGTAGCGGAGGCCAGTTCGGTGCGGCCGTCGAAACTGCCAGGGCTGCTCCAGCGTCAGGTTTGTCGCCTTACGGAACGCTTCGGCATAGGCCTGGCGCGCGACCGTGCCGGCGTCGATCAGCGTGTGATCGATGTCCCAGAGCACCAGAAGAGGAGTCGGCATGTCAGCTTGCATGAAGACCTCCATGATTGTTGCGGGCCCACACGATCAGTCCTAAAACCATGAACACGGCGCCGACCGCCGAGACAGCAGCCCATCCGCCGAGCCGATAGGCCGCCGTGCCCGCAGCGGTGCCGACCACGCCCCCAAGGGTGTAGATGGTCATGTATACGGAAGCGATCCGTGAACGTGCCACGTTCACCAGGCCATAGACCACGCTCATGTTCAGCAGGTGTGTGCCCTGTACCGCCATGTCCATCGCCAGGAGCCCGACGACGAGCCATGCCAGGCCCTGCGTTCCGATCGCCATCAGTCCGAACGAGGCCACACCCACCATGAGGAGAATGCCGGTCAACTGGCGTTGCCGTCCCCTGTCCACAGCCCGACCCGTCGCCTTTGCCGCGATCACGCCTGCGGCGCCGACCAACGCGAACAGGCCGATCTCAGCTTCGCCGTACTGGTAGGGAGGTCCTGCCAGCAGGAACGCCACGGTCGCCCAGAACACCCCGAACGCGCCGAAGGTACAGGCACCGATCAGCGAGCGTCTCCTGAGCAGCGGCTCACTCACCGCCAGCTTGACGGTCGCCCGGAACTGCGCGGCGTAGCCGATCGCCATCTCGGCGGGGGCTGACGGCAGGGTGCGTGCCAGCGCGCCGGTGAGCAGGAGCGTCACAACCGCAGCGCCCAGGAAGAGCGCACGCCAGCCGAACGCCTCGGCAGTCAGGCCGGCGATCGTTCGGGACAGCAGAATGCCCACCAGGCCACCGCTGAGCACCGTCGCGATGACGCGGCCGCGCTCGTGCTCGCCGGCGAGGGTGGCGGCGTAGGGGATGAGGATGTTTACCACACTCGCGCCGGCCAAGCCGATCACCGCCCCCGCGGCCAGCAGTACGCCCACGGTGGATGCCGTGCTGGTCACGACGAGCGCCACGACTTCGACGAGCAGGAGCAGGCAGACCAGCGGGCGTCGACGGACGATGTCGCCGAGCGGCACGACAAGAACCAGCCCCAGCGCATAGCCCAGCTGCCCGACGGCAGGCAGGTACCCGACCTCGAAGGCCGAGGGGTACGACCGCGCCATGTCAGGAAGCAGCGGCTGGCAGTAATAGAGGTTTGCTATGGCCACCCCGTAGCTCACCGCCAGGAGCCATACCTGATGGCCTGGAGCGTGGACGGCCTGCCCCGTACACGATGGGCGCCTCTCGTCGATGGTCACCGTAGCGACGCTACGAGAGTATTGGGCCTGAATTAAGATCCACCAATATGTCGAATTCTTGGCCCACTTCCGGTATCGATCTGCATCTGGAACTTGACCCGGCAACTGGCCGCCGCGCCGCTCTCGAGCAGGCGTTACGGGCCGCGATCCAAACTGGACGGCTGGCACCCCATGCCCGGCTGCCTGCCAGCCGCAATCTCGCTGCGGAGCTCGGGCTGTCCCGTGGAACCGTCAGGGCCGCGTACGACCAGCTCATCGCCGAGGGATACCTGACCGCCCGCCAGGGATCGGGCACGGCGGTGGCCGGGCTCCCCCAGCGCCACACGGACAGCGCAGCCGGTCGGCGTGACCCGGCATCGCCTGGCCCTCGGCACGATCTCCGCCCAGGCCGCCCAGATGTCTCCGCCTTCCCCACGGCGGCATGGTTGCGGTCCACCCGCCGGACACTGGGCTCCGCCGCAGCCGACGCGTACACCTGTGACGACCCGCGCGGCCGGATCGAACTGCGTACCGCACTGGCCGAGTACCTCGGACGCACCCGTGGCGTCCTCGCTCACCCAGACCTCATCATGATCACAAACGGGTACGTCCAGGCCCTGGCACTGCTCAGCCGCGTACTCAGCGAGACCGGCACGGCCACCATCGCGACGGAGGATCCGGGAGTCGCCTTCCACCGGGAGGTGATCCGTCGCAACGGCTCGGCGGTCGTCCCGCTCGCCGTGGATGAGCGCGGCGCCCGCACCGACCTGCTCGGCGCCCCGGGTTTCCCGTCGGTTGACGCCGTGGAGGTGACCCCGGCCCATCAGCATCCGACAGGACACACCCTCGACCCGCAACGCCGCCGGGCCCTCATCGGCTGGGCGCGTTCCAGCGGCGCTCTGATCATCGAGAATGATTACGACGGCGAGTTCCGCTACGACCGTCAACCCATCGGCGCGATCCAGGGCACAGCGCCCGACCATGTCGCCTACGTCGGAACCGTCTCCAAGACCCTCAGTCCCGCCCTGCGTCTGGGCTGGATCGTGCTCCCCCATCACTTCCTGGAGCCGCTGATCGAAGCCAAGCGCCACAATGATCGTCACACCGAGACCATCGGCCAACTGACGCTGGCGGACTTCATCGCCTGCCATGCTTACGACCGGCACGTCCGCGCAGGCCGGTTGCGCTACCAACGCAGGCGCGACCTGCTGCTGGCCCGTCTCCACGCTCAGCCGGGCCCCCTGCCGACCGGTTTCTCCGTCCACGGAATCGCCGCCGGCCTGCACGTCCTGATCAGCTTGCCGACTGAAGGCCCGACCGAGCAGCAGGTACTCCACACCGCAGCGGCCAACGACGTGGGCGTGGGACACTTGGGCGATCGCTGGCATGCCCCCGGAGACCACCCGCAGGGCATCATCGTGGGCTACGGAACACCGAGCGAGCGCACCTACCCGGCCGCAGTCGACGCCCTCGCCCACGTCCTACGGATCACGCATCGCGCATAGATCTCGCGCAGACAGCCCTGTTCACTCACCAGCGGGAGCAACGCCCACCGGACAGGAAACCCCAGTGCCACCGATCCCGCAGTACCCATTGGGCACTTTGTACAAAATACTGCTGGTGATAGCGCTCGCTTCAGGTCGTAATTCAGAGCGTTTCCGGAAGGAGGAGCAGTGCGCTGGTGTGGTTCGGTCGGACCACCGTGAAGTGACGGCGATCAAGTGTGGCCACCTCTGAGATCTTGAGCCGTTCGGCAATCGCGATCACGGACGCGTCCACTGCGCCCAGAGGAAGACTCGCGTACATCTCGACCAAGGTGCTCATGCGATCCAGATCTGACGCGGCGAGATCCACAAGCGTCAATCCCGCCCCGAGACTCCGCAAGAAGGCCGCTTCCGCCTTACCGCCTTGTCGTCTTTCGACCAACTGGCAGACTTCTACGACGACAGAGGAGGGGACCAGCAACGGACCAGGGTGAGTCCTCAGCAGGCGTGCGCATGCATCGTGGTGCTTGTCTCCGCGGTTGAGCGCCGCAACCAGTGGGCCTGTGTCAAGGACGATCACAGGCAGTGATTGTCCTCCGACTTCAGGATCTCTTCGCTGCGTTCGGCAAAATCCGGCTCAGCCGCCAGCAGACCGATGAATGGCAGATCACGGACGGCCGACGGCTCATCGAGCTGATCTTTGACCAAGCGCAGCAGAGGCGCGACCTTCTCTTCGGGGAGCCGGTCCACCAGGTGATGGAGTTCCTCGCGCATCACGCTCATGACGTCATTGTATAGACAAGGCTTTCCAGGAAGCCGGGACACACCTTGTCAACATCTCAGCGATGCGCTCAGGCCTCGCCAGTGGTTAGGCCGACCGGACAGGCCACGCCCGTCCCGCCGATTCCGCAGTACCCATTGGGCACTTTGTACAAGTACTGCTGGTGATAATCCTCGGCGAAGTGGAACGGGCCGGCGGGGGCGATCTCCGTGGAGATGTCGCTGTAGCCGGCCTCCTTGAGGACCGACTGGTACGCCGCCCGCGACGTCGTGGCCGCCTTCTCCTGCTCCGGCGAGTGGAAGTAGATGGCCGACCGGTACTGGGTGCCGACGTCGTTGCCCTGGCGCATGCCCTGCGTGGGGTCGTGCGACTCCCAGAAGACCTTGAGGAGCTCCTCGTACGAGACCTTCGACGGGTCGAAGACGACCCGCACCACCTCGGCGTGGCCGGTCTGGCCGCTGCAGACCTCTTCGTACGTCGGGTTGGGCGTGTAGCCGCCCTGGTAGCCCACGGCCGTGGTCACGACCCCGGGCGTCTGCCAGAACTTCCGCTCGGCTCCCCAGAAGCAGCCCAGCCCGAAGTCGGCGATCTCGACTCCCGAGGGGTACGGCGGGGCGAGCGGGGCGTCGAGGACCGCGTGCCGCGCCGGGACCGGCATGGCCGTCTCTCGCCCCGGCAGGGCGTCCTCGGGCCGGACCATCGATGTCTTGTTGCCGCCGAACAGCCACCCCATGGTGCCACCTCCATAGCCTCTGTTCACCATACATAGGCCGCAACATTTTAGAGAGGCTACATAATCCCGTATAGCGATACACGTTTGTGTTTAAGCATGGTAATGCCCGACTATGGGCTACATGCCTGACCTCCGGCGAGGCGTTCTGTTCGGGATCGCCGCCTACACCATGTGGGGACTTTTCCCCTTGTACTGGCCGCTGCTCAAGCCCTCCGGGGCCGTCGAGATCCTGGCCCACCGGATCACCTGGTCCCTGATAACGGTCATCGCGGTGCTGGCCGTGCGAAGGCACTGGTCGTGGTTCAGGACGATGATCCGGCAACCGAAGAAGCTCGGGTTGCTGGCGCTGGCGGCGGCGATCGTCACCGCCAACTGGGGCGTCTACATCTACGCGGTCAACAGTGGCCACGTGGTGGAAACCGCGCTCGGATACTTCATCAACCCCCTGGTCAGCGTGCTGTTCGGGGTGGTCCTGCTGCGGGAGCGACTGCGGCCGTTGCAGTGGACGGCGGTGGGGTTCGGCGCGCTGGCCGTGGTGGTGCTCACGGTCGACTACGGGCGCCTGCCGTGGATCGCGCTCACGCTGGCCGTCAGCTTCGGCGTGTACGGGCTGGTCAAGAAGCACGCGAACGTGGGGGCGGCCGAGAGTCTCACCGTCGAGACGCTCGTGCTGCTGGCGCCCGCCCTCGGCTACCTGATCTATCTGGAGAGCGCGGGGCAGGCGACCTTCGGGCACCTGGGTGCGGGACACGCGCTGCTCCTCGTGGGCGCGGGCGTGATCACCGCGGTCCCGCTGCTGTGCTTCACCGCGTCCGCGATCAGGGTGCCGCTCAGCACGCTCGGGTTGCTTCAGTACATCGCGCCGGTGCTGCAGTTCCTGTGCGGGGTGCTGGTCGTGAAGGAGACGATGCCGGCCAGCCGCTGGGTCGGCTTCTCGATCGTCTGGCTGGCCCTGGCGATCTTCACGTACGACAGCATCCGTACGGCTCGCGCCACCGCGCGGACCCGGCGGTCAGCCCGAACGCTCGACCACGTAGTCACATAGCGTCAAAAATGCGGTCTTGGCGGGGATGTCGGGAAGGCCGGAGATGTCATGCCGGGCCCGATCCACCCAGGCGGTCAGCTCGGCCCTGGCCTTCTCCATCGCCGGATGCGCGCGCAGCAGCGTCAGCGCCTCCTCGACGTCCTCCTCGCCCACCGGCCCCGACAGCAGCCGCCCCAGCCGAGACTCCGGGTCCGAGCCGAGCACGTACAGGACGGGGAGTGTGCGGATGCCCTCGCGCAGGTCGGTGCCGGGCGTCTTGCCCGACTGCCGGGAGGAGGACGCCACGTCGAGCAGGTCGTCACCGAGCTGCCAGGCCACGCCGATCGCCTCACACGCCCGGCTGAGCCGCTCCTCCACGTCGGCCGGAGCCCCGGACAGCAGCGCGCCGAACCGCCCCGAGGCGGCGATCAGCGAGCCGGTCTTGTCGGCCAGCACGCTGATGTAGTGGGCCACCGGGTCCTCGTCGTCGCGCGGCCCCACGGTCTCGCGGATCTGCCCCTGCACGAGGCGGGAGAACGTCTGGGCCTGGATGCGGATCAACTCCGGCCCGAGGTCGGCCAGCAGGTCGGAGGCCTGGGCGAACAGGTAGTCGCCGGTGAGGATGGCCACGGTGTTGTCCCACCGGGCGTTGGCCGACGGCGAGCCCCGGCGCACCGGAGCCTCGTCCATGACGTCGTCGTGGTAGAGCGACCCGAGATGGGTCAGCTCGATGACCACGGCGCCGGTCACGACCCCCGGCGCCGAGGCGTCGCCGAACTGCGCGGCCAGCAGCACCATCAGCGTGCGGAACCGCTTGCCACCGGCCTCGATGAGATGCTTGGACGCCTCCGTGACAAAGACGTCCTCGGTCTCCACCGACGACCGCAGCAGCTTCTCGACCGCGGCCAGCCCCTGGGCCACGTCCTGCGCCAACCGCGCATCCTCAATGGGAAGGTCAACAACGGGAGGCGCAGACATACGTAGTCCCCTTATCTAATGAACAGGCCGGATGCCGCCTGGTTTGCGAGGTCAAGCACGGGCTGCGGGAAGAGCCCCACTCCTACCGTAACCAGCATCGCGACCGAGATGACGGCCACGGTCCCCGTACTCGGCACCGCGATCGACGGACCGTCCGCCGCCGCGTCGCTGAAGAACATCAGCACGATGACCCGGACGTAGAAGAACGCGGCGACCGCCGAGGCGACCACACCCAGCACGACCAGGCCGACCATCCAGCCGCCCAGCGAGTCGCCCACCTCGGCGCCGCTGCCGAGCGCCGCCGTGAACACGGCGTACTTTCCGAAGAAACCGCTCGTCAACGGGATGCCGGCGAAGGCCAGCAGGAAGAAGGCGAAGGTGCCGGCCAGCAGCGGCGACCGCTTGCCCAGCCCGGCCCAGCGCGACAGGTGCCACGCCTCGCCGCCGGGATCACGGACGATCGTCACCACGGCGAACGCGCCCACGGTGGTGAAGCCGTAGACCACCAGGTAGAACAGGATCGCCGAGAGCGAGCCCGAGTTGCCGGCCGGGGTGTCGAACGTGGCCATGACGCCGATGAGCAGGAAGCCCGCGTGCGCGATCGACGAGTAGGCGAGCATCCGCTTGATGTCGGTCTGCGTGATCGCCAGGATCGAGCCGACCAGCATGGTCAGGGCCGCGACGCCCCACATGACCGGGCGCCAGTCCCAGTCGAGGTTGCCCAGACCCACCCAGAACACCCGCAGCAGCGCGCCTACGGCGGCGACCAGGGTGCCGGAGGCCATGAGCGCGGTGATGGGAGTCGGGGCGCCCTGGTAGACATCCGGCTTCCACGCCTGGAAGGGCGCCGCACCGATCTTGAACAGCAGGCCCACGCCGAGCAGCGCCATCCCGATCAGCAGCAGCGGATCGAGCAGCACCCCGGTGGACAGCGCCTGGTTGATGCCGGGCAGCGACACCGTGCCGGCGTAGCCGTAGATCATGGCCATGCCGTACAGGAAGAACGCCGAGGAGAACGCGCCAAGCAGGAAGTACTTCATCGACGCCTCCTGCGAGAGCAGGCGGCGACGGCGGGCCAGGCCGCACAGGAGGTACAGCGGCAGCGACATGACCTCAAGGCCGACGAACATCGTCAGCAGGTCGTGGGCGGCGGGGAAGAGCATCATGCCGCCGACCGCGAACAGCACCAGCGGGTAGACCTCGGTGTGCCCGCCGCCGGCGGTCTCGGCCTCCTCCTCGTCGGCGCTGCCCGGCACGGCCGCGGCCGAGGCGACGAAGTGACCCTCGTCGTTGATCAGCAGCACGCACACGAACGACAGGACGAGGATGACGCCCCAGATGAACAGCGACGGCCCGTCGACGGCGACCGCGCCCATGGCGGCAGGCGTGGTGGGCAGGCTGCCCCGCAGCGCCTGTACGAGCACCAGGGCGAACCCGCCGGCGAGGGAGAGCAGCGTGAGCGGCACGTGGATCGACTTGCGCAGGTAGCGGGGCGCGAACGCCTCCACGAGCACGCCGATCACGGCCGCGCCGAAGACCAGCAGCAGCGGCGCCAGCAGGCCGTACTCGATCGTCGGCGCCTCGATGGCTCCGTTCACTGGCCGGCTCCCTTCTCAGCGATAGCCGGGTTGTCCACTTGTACGTTGACCAGCGTCTGGGTCACCGTGGGGTTGATCACGTCGAGCAGGGGCTTGGGGTAGAACCCGAAACCGATGATCAGCGCGACCAGCGGCGCCAGCACGAGGATCTCACGCACGTTGAGGTCCTTGAACGCCTTGACCGGCTCGGCGGTCGGCCCGTTCAGGGTGCGCTGCACCATCCACAGGATGTAGACGGCGGCCAGGATCACGGCCAGCGCCGAAATGCCGGCGGCCACACTCAGCGCGCCCGAACCGAAGGCCGTGCTGGAGTAGGCGCCGATCATCACCATGAACTCGCTGACGAAGGACGACAGCCCCGGCAGCGACAGTCCGGCCAGGCCGGCGACCAGGAAGAATCCCGCCAGCAGCGGGGCGACCTTCTGGACGCCTCCGTAGTCGGCGATGTGCGGCGAGCCGCGCCTGGAGATGAGGAACCCGGCGGCCAGGAAGAGCGCACCGGTGGCGAAGCCGTGGTTGACCATGTAGAGGGCGGCGCCCGCCTGGGCGACCTGCGACATGGCGAACACGCCCAGCACGATGAACCCGAAGTGGGAGATCGACGTGTAGGCGATCAGGCGCTTCATGTCGCTCTGCCCGATGGCCACGATCGCGCCGTAGATGATGCTGATGACCGCCAGCACCACGATCGGCATCGTGAACGCCTTGGCCGCGTCGGGGAACAACTCCAGGCAGAAGCGGAGCATCCCGAACGTGCCCACCTTGTCGAGCACGCCCACGAGCAGTACGGCTGCGCCGGCCGGGGCCTGCGCGGCCGCGTCGGGCAGCCAGGTGTGCACCGGCCAGAGCGGCGCCTTGATGGCGAAGGCGATGAAGAATCCGGCGAACAGCCACTTCTGCGTGGCCGGGTCCTGGATGACCCCGACGAGCTCGGGGAACATGAACGTGCCCTTGCCCGCGACCACGTACAGCCCGATCACCGCGACCAGCATGAGCAGGCCGCCGAACAGGGAGTAGAGCAGGAACTTCACGGCCGCGTAGGACCGCTGGGCGCCGCCGTACGACCCGATCATGAAGTACATCGGGATCAGCATGGCTTCGAAGAACACGTAGAAGAGGAAGACGTCGGTCGCCGCGAAGACGCCGATCATCATCGCTTCCAGGACGAGCAGCAGCGAGAAGTACGTCTTGACCGACCGCTTCGGCGTGATCAGCGTGCCGTCGGCGGTCCGGACCCCGTCGGCGTCGTGCCACGAGGCGAGCACCACGATCGGCACCAGCACCGCCGACAGCGCGATCAGGACGAGCGCGATGCCGTCGACGCCGACTCCGAAGTGCACCCCGAAGCTCGGGATCCAGTCGTAGACCGCCTCGAACTTGAACCGGTCACCGCTCGCCGACGGGAACTGGAACGCCATGACGAGCGTCAGCACCAGGACGACCAGCGACACCGCCAGCGTGACCTGCTTGGCCAGCTTGTCGCTCCCCTTGGGAAGCAGCGCCACCACGATGGCGCCCAGCACGGGCACCGCCATGAGGATCGGGAGCCAGAGTGACGACATCAGATGTTCCCAACGAGGAGCAGGGCGCCTGTCAGCAGGGCGGCGCCGATCAGGATGGACAACGCGTACGTTCTGGCGAAGCCCGTCTGGAGCCGCCGCAGCCGGCCCGAGGTCCCGCCGATGCCCGCCGCCAGCCCGTTGACCACCCCGTCGATGCCGCGGTTGTCGAAGAACACCGCGATCCGGGTCAGCCACTGGCCGGGGCGCATGAACAGCGATTCGTTGAGCGCGTCGCCGTACAGGTCACGCCGGGCGAACGTGGTGACGAACGAGCCGCGCGGCGCCACGACGGGCACCTCGGCCCGGCCGTACTTGAACCAGGCGAAGCCCGCGCCGACGGCCACCAGCGCGAGCGTGGTGAGGCCGGGAACGCTGGCGAAGTGGAACACCGGCAGGTCCGTGGGCCGTCCGACCGCGGGGGCCAGGAACTTCATGAGCGTGTTGCTCAGGATCAGGTAGCCGCCCAGGAAGATCGAGCCGATCGACAGGATGATCAGCGGCACCGTCATGACGGCCGGCGACTCGTGCGGGTGCGCGTCGGCGTCCCAGCGCTTCTCACCGAAGAACGTCATGAAGATCATGCGCGACATGTAGAAGCCGGTGATGCCGGCGCCCGCCACGGCCAGCCAGCCGAGGACCGGCTGGTGGTGAACGGCCGTCTCGATGATGCCGTCCTTGGTGAAGTAGCCGGACAGCAGCGGGAAGCCGATGATCGCCAGGTAGCCGACGATGAAGGTGACGAAGGTGATCGGCATGTACTTGCGGAGACCGCCGTACTTGCGCATGTTCACCTCGTCGTTCATGCCGTGCATGACCGAGCCGGCGCCGAGGAACATGTCGGCCTTGAAGAAGCCGTGCGTGATCAGGTGACCGATCGCGAAGGCGTAGCCCGCCGGGCCGAGACCCGCGCCGAGCATCATGTAGCCGATCTGCGACATCGTCGAGCCGGCCAGGCCCTTCTTGATGTCGTCCTTGGCGCAACCGATGATCGCACCGGCGAGCAGCGTGGCCGCGCCGACGATGGCGACGGCGAGCGCCGCGGTCGAGCCCTCGGGGAAGAAGAACGCGCCCGAGCGGACCACCAGGTAGACGCCGGCGGTGACCATGGTCGCGGCGTGGATGAGGGCGGAGACCGGGGTCGGGCCCTCCATCGCGTCGAGCAGCCAGGACTGCAGCGGCAGCTGGGCCGACTTGCCGCACGCGCCGAGGAGCAGCAGCAGGCCGATGGCCAGCGTGGTGCCGTCCTGGACGCCGTTGACCTTGGCGCCCAGGTCGCCGAAGGCGAGGGTGCCGAACGAGGTCCAGATGATGAACATGCCGACCAGCAGCCCGAAGTCGCCGACCCGGTTGACGATGAACGCCTTCTTGGCGGCGACCGCGGCCGACGGCTTGAACTGCCAGAACCCGATCAGCAGGTAGGAGGCCAGGCCGACGCCCTCCCAGCCGATGAACAGCCCGACATAGTTGTCGGACAGCACCAGCAGGAGCATCGCGGCGACGAACAGGTTGAGGTACGCGAAGAACCTGCGCCGGTCGGGGTCGTGCGCCATGTAGCCGATCGAGTAGATGTGGATCAGCGATCCGACACCGGTGATCAGCAGCGCGAAGCTGATCGACAGCGGGTCGATGAGCAACCCCATGTCGACCATGCCGGGAATGAACTCATACAGATGTACGGCTTGCCGACGCTGGTCGTCCGGCAGGCCGATCAGCGCGAAGAACCCCAGCACCGCCACGACGAACGAGGCGAGGGACATGGCCACGCCCAGCAGATGGCCCCACCGGTTGGTCTTCCGCCCGAGGACGAGCAGGATCGCCGCGCCCAGCAGGGGAAGCACGATCATGAGCCAGGAGAGCCCGATCACGCCACCAGCGGTGTGCTGGACGATCTCAACAGGAGATTCCACCAGTCACCTCTTAGTACTTCAGCAGGTTGGCGTCGTCCACGGACGCCGACCTGCGGGTTCGGAAGATCGTCACGATGATGGCCAGGCCTACCACGACCTCGGCCGCTGCCACCACCATCACGAAGAACGCGATGATCTGGCCCTCAAGATTGCCGACCTGCCGGGCGAACGTGACGAACGCGAGGTTGCAGGCGTTGAGCATGAGCTCGACGCACATGAACACCACGATCGCGTTGCGCCGGATCAGCACGCCCATCGCGCCGATGGCGAACAGCAGGCCCGACAGGATGAGGTATTGGGTGGTCACTTGGACTCCTCCTCAGCCGAGTGCTTGATGGCCTCGGCCAGCGCGGGGTCCTCCGGAAGGTGGCCCTGCTCGACGTCGAAGCGGGCGATGTAGCGGTTGACGGAGGTCTCCGCCACCGTGCCGTCGGGCAGCCGGGCCGGCATGTCGATGGCGTTGCCGCTGGCGTACGTGCCGGGGCCGGGCAGCGGCGACGGCTGGTCGCTGAGGAACCGGGCGCGCGAGAGGTCCTTCTGGGTGACCTTCTCGGTCAGCCGCTCGCGGTGCGCCAGCACCATCGCGCCGAGCGCGGCGGTGATCAGCAGCGCCGAGGTGACCTCGAACGCGAACACGTACTTGGTGAAGAGCAGCAACGCGATCGAGCGGATGTAGCCGCCCTGCGCCGTGGCCGCGGCGAGCCCGGCCGGCTCGGCGAACACCACGTTGCCCACGGCGAGCACGATCAGCGCCGCGAAGCCGAGCCCGGCGATCGCGGCCCAGAAGCGCTGGCCCTTCAGGGTCTCGACGAGCGAGTCGGTGGAGTCGACGCCGACCAGCATGAGCACGAACAGGAAGAGCATCATGACGGCGCCGGTGTAGACGATGATCTGCACCGCGGCCAGGAAGGGCGCGTCCTGCACGGCGTACATGACCGCCAGGCAGAGCATCACGGTGCCGAGCATCAGCGCGGAGTAGACGGCCTTCCGGTTGAAGACCATGCCGAGCGCGGCGCCGACCGACACGACGGCGAGCACCCAGAACGTGATGGCCTCACCCATTGGTCCGTCCCAGCCGGTAGTAGTCCTCTTCGGTCTCGCCGAGCCGCATGGGGTGCGGAGGCTGCTCCATCCCCTGCGTCAGCGGGGCGAGGAGCATCTCCTTGGTATAGATGAGGCCCTCGCGGTTGCTGTCGGCGAGTTCGTACTCGTTGGTCATCGTGAGCGCCCGGGTCGGGCACGCCTCGATGCAGAGGCCGCAGAGGATGCACCGCAGATAGTTGATCTGGTAGGTGCGGCCGTAGCGCTCACCAGGCGAGAAGCGCTCCTCGTCGGTGTTGTCGGCACCCTCCACGAAGATCGCGTCGGCCGGACACGCCCAGGCGCACAACTCGCAGCCGACGCACTTCTCCAGCCCGTCCGGCCAGCGGTTGAGCTGGTGCCGCCCGTGGAAGCGCGGGGCCGTCGGCCTCTTCTCCTCCGGGTAGTTGACCGTGACGGGCTTCTTGAACATCGTGTGGAAGGTGACCCCGAAGCCTTTGACGGGGTTCAGGAAATCAGTTAGTCCCACTGGGAATCTCCTTGTGCTGCACCCCGTGGTAGTGCGGCAGATCGAGCGGCGGCACAGGGAAGCCACCTGCCGTCGGCTCGTTGGACAGCTCCTCGAACTCGGCCTCGACCTCGGCCTTCCTCGCTTCCCTGCGCCGCTGGTTGACCGTGTCGAACCTGAGCCAGATCGCGATCGCGCCGAACAGGATGGCCACGCCGATGCCGGCGACCACGTAGAGGTCTCCTTCGAACCGGCCGCCGTAGACGTACATCACGGTCCGGACGGCGGCGACGAGCAGGATCCAGGCCAGGTTGAGCGGGATCAGCACCTTCCAGCCGAGGGCCATGAGCTGGTCGTACCGCACCCGTGGCAGGGACGCGCGCACCCACACGATGAAGCAGAAGGTCAGCACGAACTTGATGAAGAACCACAGGAAGGGCAGCCAGCCCTCGTTGGCGCCGTCCCACATCGAGATCGGCCAGGGGGCCCGCCAGCCGCCGAGGAAGAGCGTGACCGCGATTCCGGAGGCGACGAACGTGTGAAGGTACTCGCCCATCATGATCACGGCGAACTTCAGCGACGAGGAGTATTCGGTCTGGAACCCGCCGACCAGCTCGCCCTCGCCCTCGGGCAGGTCGAACGGGATGCGCGCGGCCTCGCCGAACATGCAGATCACGTAGATGAGGAACGACGGGATCAGCAGCACCGCGAACCAGGTCGGCTCCTGTGCCGCGACGATCTCCGAGGTGGACAGCGTCCCGGCGAACAGGAAGACGCCGACGAACGACAGACCCATCGCGATCTCGTACGAGACCACCTGGGCCGCCGACCGCAACCCGCCCAGCAGCGCGTACGGCGAGCGGGACGACCAGCCGGCCAGCACCACGCCGTAGACCGAGATGGCGCCCATGGCCAGCATGAACAGCACGGCCACCGGGAGGTCGACCAGCTGCAGCGGCGTCTCGACGCCGAACAGGTTGACCATCGGCCCCATCGGGATGATGGAGAAGGCCAGGAAGGCCGGGATCACCATGATGACGGGCGCCATCAGGTAGAGCACCTTGTCGACGGTCCGCGGGAAGAGGTCCTCCTTGAGGCCCATCTTGATGCCGTCGGCGACCGATTGCAGCAGACCGAACGTGCCGGCCCGGTTGGGGCCGTAGCGGTTCTGCATCCGCGCGATCAGCTTGCGCTCGAACCAGACGCCGAACAGGATGCCCAGCATCAGGAAGACGAAGAGCAGCACGGCCTTGATGATGGTGATCCAGAGCGGATCCTTGCCGAAGTCGGCAAGGGTCGGATCGGCCGCGAGAACGTGGATCATGAAGCGCTCCCGATCGTGACGATGTCGCCGGCCACCGCGCCGAGGTCACGGGTGACCGAGCAGCCGCCCGAGTTGGACGGCACCCAGACCACCCGATCGGGCAGGTCGGCGATCCGGACGGGCAGCGTGACGGGGTTGGGTCCCGGCCCGCCGACGACGACCTTGTCACCGTCGGCGACGCCGATCTCCACCGCCGTGACCGCCGAGATCAGCGCCTCGGCGGGGCGAGCGGTGCCCGCGAGGTACGGCTCGCCGTCCTGCAGGCGGCCGTCGTCGAGCAGCAGGTGCCAGCTGGCCAGCAGCGCCTCGCCCTGGGCGGGCGCGGCCTGGGAGCGGGTGGCGGCGCTGGGCGCCGTGACCCGGGTGCCGCGCCACGCGCCGAGCGCGCTCAGCTCGCGCCGCGCGGCCGCGGCGTCCGGCAGGCCCAGGTGGACGTCCATCCGGTCGGCGATGGCGCCGAGCGCGGCGAGCTCGCTCTGCAGGCCCGGCACCTTGAACGGCGCCTCGAACGAGCGTCCGCGGCCCTCCCAGTTGACGAACGTGCCGCCCTTCTCCTGGACGGAGGCGACCGGCAGGACCACGTCGGCGCGGTCGGTGACGGCGCTGGCCCGGATCTCCAGGCTGACGATGAACGGCGTGCGCTCCAGCGCGTCGAGCGCGGCGGCGGGATCGGCCAGGTCGAAGGGATCGACCCCGGCCACCACCAGCGCGTCGAGCTCGCCCTCACGGGCCGCGGCGAGGATGCCCGCGGTGTCGAGGCCCGGCGTGGCGGGCAGCGAGCTCACGTTCCACGCCCTGGCGACCTCGGCCCGGGCGCTCTCGTCGTCGACCGGGCGGCCGATCGGCAGCAGGTTGGGCAGCGCGCCGGCCTCGATCGCGCCCCGCTCGCCGGCCCTGCGCGGGACCCAGCCGAGCCGGGCGCCCGACGCGGCGCTGAGTCGTACCAGGGCGGACAGGGCGCCGGGGACGGTGGCCAGCCGCTCACCGGCGAGCACGATCGTGCCCTCGGCGAGGGTGCCGACCAGGTCGCCGATCGCGTCGGCCTCGCCGCCGGGGGCGGTGCGGATGAGCGTCCCGCCCATCTTGGCCAGCCCGTTGGTGGCGAACGGCGCGATCGCGGTGACCTTGAGCCCCCGCTTCATCCACGCCTTGCGCAGCCGCAGGAAGACGATCGGCGACTCCTCCTCGGGCTCGAACCCGACGAGCAGCACGCCGGGCGCGCTCTCCAGGTCGGCGTAGGAGATCTCGATGCCCCGGCCCGCGACCTCGTGGGCCAGGAAGCGCGCCTCCTCGGCGGAGTGCGGTCTGGCGCGGAAGTCGATGTCGTTGCTGCCGAGCGCGATCCGGGCGAACTTGGCGTAGCCGTACGCCTCCTCGACCGTGGCGCGGCCACCGACCAGCACGCCGGCCTTGCCGCGGGCGGCGGCGAGCCCCCGGGCGGCGGCGTCGAGCGCCTCGGGCCACGAGGCGGGCACCAGCACGCCCTCCTCGTCACGGACCAGCGGCGTCTGCAGGCGGTCGGGCTGCGTGGCGTAGCTGAACGCCCAGCGGCCCTTGTCGCAGTTCCACTCCTCGTTGACCTGCGGGTCGTTGCCCGCCAGGCGGCGGGTGACCCGGCCGCGCCGGTGGTCGGTGCGCAGCGCGCAGCCGGAGGCGCAGTGCTCGCACGCGCTCGGCGTGGACACCAGGTCGAACGGGCGGGCCCGGAACCGGTAGGCGGCGCCGGTGAGCGCGCCCACCGGGCAGATCTGCACCGTGTTGCCGGAGAAGTAGGACTGGAACGGCTCGCCGTCGGCGATGCCGACCTGCTCCTTGGCGCCCCGCTCGAAGAAGTCGATGAACGGGTCACCGGCGATCTGGTCGGAGAACCGGATGCACCGCGCGCACTGGACGCAGCGCTCGCGGTCGAGCAGCACCTCGGTGGACAGCGGGACCGGCTTGGCGAAGGTCCGCTTCTGCTCCTGGAACCTCGACTCGCCCTGCCCGTTGGACATGGCCTGGTTCTGCAGGGGGCACTCGCCGCCCTTGTCGCAGACCGGGCAGTCGAGCGGGTGGTTGATGAGCAGGAACTCCATGGCCGCCCGCTGCGCCTTCTCGGCGACCGGGGAGGTCAGCTGGGTCTGCACCACCATGCCCTCGGCGACCTCGATCGCGCACGACGGCTGCGGCTTGGGGAAGCCCCGGCCGTTGCCCGCGTCGGGGATGTCGACCAGGCACTGGCGGCAGTTGGCCGCCGGGTCGAGCAGCGGGTGGTCGCAGAACCTGGGGATCTGGATGCCGAGCAGCTCGGCCGCCCTGATGATCAGGGTGCCCTTGGGGACGCTGACCTGGAACCCGTCGATGGTGAGGGTCACCAGGTTGGTCTCTACGGCGGTTGTCGTCACTGGTCACCCCAGAGAGTGGACTTCTTCGCGTCGAACGGGCAGCCGCCGACCTCGAAGTGCTTCAGGTACTCGTCGCGGAAGTACTTCACCGAGGAGTGGATCGGGCTCGTCGCGCCGTCGCCCAGGGCGCAGAACGAACGGCCCAGGATGTTGTCCGCGATGTCGGTGATCGTGGACAGGTCCTCCTCGGTGCCCTGGCCCTTCTCCAGGCGCTTGAGCACCTGCTTGAGCCAGAAGGTGCCCTCGCGGCACGGCGTGCACTTGCCACACGACTCGTGGGCGTAGAACTCGGTCCAGCGCAGCACCGTACGGACCACGCAGGTGGTCTCGTCGAAGATCTGCAGGGCGCGGGTGCCGAGCATGGAGCCCTTGGCGCCGACCGCCTCGAAGTCGAGCGGCACGTCCAGGTGCTCGGCGGTGAAGATCGGCGTGGACGAGCCGCCGGGGGTCCAGAACTTGATCTCGTGTCCGGCGCGGATCCCGCCCGCCATGTCGAGCAGCTCGGCGAGCGTGATGCCCAGCGGGGCCTCGTACTGGCCGGGCCGGGTGACGTGGCCGCTCAGCGAGAAGATGCCGAAGCCCTTGGACTTCTCGGTGCCCATCCCGGCGAACCAGTCGGCGCCGTTGGCCACGATCGAGGGAACGCTGGCGATGGACTCGACGTTGTTGACCACAGTGGGCGAGGCGTAGAGGCCCGCCACGGCGGGGAAGGGAGGCTTGAGCCGCGGTTGGCCCCTGAATCCCTCCAGCGAGTCGAGCAGCGCCGTCTCCTCGCCGCAGATGTAGGCGCCCGCGCCGCTGTGCACGACGAGTTCGAGGTCGTAGCCGGAGCCGAAGATGTCGGCGCCGAGGTAGCCCTTCTCGTACGCCTCCCGCACGGCCGCGTGCAGCCGGCGGATGACGTGCAGCACCTCGCCGCGCACGTAGATGAAGGCGTGGTTGGCCCGGATCGCGTAGGCCGTGATGATGACGCCCTCGACCAGCGAGTGCGGGTTGGCCATCATCAGCGGGACGTCCTTGCAGGTGCCCGGCTCCGACTCGTCGGCGTTGACGACGAGATAGTGCGGCTTGCCGTCGCCCTGCGGGATGAAGCCCCACTTCATGCCGGTCGGGAAGCCGGCGCCACCGCGGCCGCGCAGGCCGGAGTCCTTGACGGCCTGGATGACGGCGTCGGGGTCCATGCCCAGCGCCTTCTTCGCCGCCTCGTAGGGCCCGTAGCCGTCGATGGTGAAGGAGTCGGCCTGGTCCCAGTTGGCGGTGAGGACCGGTGTCAGGGTGGTGCTCATGCCTCGGGGGCCTTCCATCCGTTGGCCTTGGCGACCTTGAGGCCCTCCAGCGAGGCGCCCGCGGCCGAGGGCCCGTCGCCCGCCAGGTCGTCGGGCAGCCCGGCGAGCACTCGCGAGGCGTCCTTGAAGGTGCACAGCTTCTTGGGGCCGCGCGTGGGCCGCACGTCCTTGCCGTCGCGCAGGTCGTCGACGAGCTGCTTGGCCGAGTCGGGGGTCTGGTTGTCGAAGAACTCCCAGTTGACCATCATGACCGGCGCGAAGTCGCAGGCCGCGTTGCATTCGAGGCGTTCCAGCGAGACCTTGCCGTCGGGGGTGGTCTCCTCGTGGCCGACGCCGACGTGCTCGCTCAGCTCTTCCCAGATCTCGTCGCCGCCCATGACCGCGCAGAGCGCGTTGATGCAGACGCCCACGTGGTAGTCGCCCGCCGGCCTGCGCTTGTACATGGTGTAGAAGGTCGAGACCCCGACGACCTCGGCCTTGCTGAGGCCCAGCAGCTCGGCGCAGAACTCCTGCCCGGCGTCGGAGACGTAGCCGTCCTCCGACTGCACCAGGTGGAGCAGCGGAAGCAGGGCCGACCGCGCCTTCGGGTAGCGGCCGATGATCTCCTTGGCGTCCCGCTCGAGACGCTCCCGGACTTCCGGTGGATACGTCACGCGTCCTCCTCGGTCGGACACGTGGCAAGCGTGCTGTGTCCGATTGTTCGTTCGCTGCGCTCACTCACCTGTCCACACCTCCCATGACGGGGTCGATAGATGCCACCGCGGCGATGACGTCGGCGACCTGGCCGCCCTCGGACATCGCGGGGACGGCCTGCAGGTTCGTGAAGGACGGCTCGCGGAAGTGCACCCGGTAGGGGCGGGTGCCGCCGTCGCTCACCACGTGCGCGCCGAGCTCGCCCTTGGGCGACTCGATCGGCACGTACACCTGCCCGGCCGGCACCCTGAAGCCCTCGGTCACCAGCTTGAAGTGGTGGATGAGGGCCTCCATGGAGCTGCCCATGATGTGCGCGATGTGGTCGGGCGAGTTGCCGAAGCCGTCGGGGCCGAGCGCGAGCTGCGCGGGCCAGCCGATCTTCTTGTCCTCGATCATCACCGGGTCGCCCTTGAGCGGGCCGGCGAGCCGGTCGAGCGCCTGCTCGATGATCTTGAGCGACTCCTCCATCTCCTGCATGCGCACGAGATAGCGGGAGTAGACGTCGCAGCCGCGCTGGCTGGCCACGTCGAACTCGTAGGTCTCGTAGCCGCAGTAGGGCTGCGACTTGCGCAGGTCCCACGGCAGGCCCGCGGCCCGCAGGATCGGCCCGGTGATGCCGAGCGCCATGCAGCCGGTCAGGTCGAGGTAGGCCACGTCACGGGTACGGCGCACGTAGACGGGGTTCGCGTCGAGCAGCTTGCGGATGTCCTTGATCCGCTTGGGCATCTCCTTGAGGAACGCGCCCACCTTGTCGACCGCGCCCGCGGGCAGGTCGACGCTCACCCCGCCGGGACGCACGTACGCGTGGTTCATGCGCAGGCCGGTGATGTACTCGAACAGGTCCATGACCATCTCGCGGTCGCGGTAGCCGAAGAGGAACGGCGTGGTCGCGCCCAGCTCCATGCCGAACGTGCCCATCGCGACCAGGTGCGAGGAGATGCGGTTGAGCTCCATCATCATCACGCGGATGGCCGAGGCCCGGTCGGGGATCCGGTCCTCGATGCCGAGCAGCCGCTCGACGCCCAGGCAGTAGGCCGTCTCGTTGAAGATCGGCGACAGGTAGTCCATCCGGGTGACGAACGTGGTGCCCTGGGTCCACGTCCGGTATTCCATGTTCTTCTCGATGCCGGTGTGCAGGTAGCCGATGACGCTGCGCGCCTCGGTGACCGTCTCACCGTCGAGGGTCAGCACCAGCCTCAGCACGCCGTGCGTGGACGGGTGCTGCGGGCCCATGTTGACGACCAGGCGTTCCTCGCCGGAGTCGCGGGCCCCGCTGACGACCTCGTCCCAGTCGCCCCCGTTGACCGAGTAGACCTTGCCTTCCGTGGCCTCGTCGTAGCCGGTGGTCATCAGTGGTCCTCGCTTCGCTCGTCAACGCATCGCCCGACATGCTCGCTCACGCGTACGACCTCCTGTGGTCGGGCGAGGGGATCGTGGCGCCCCGGTACTCGACCGGGATGCCGCCGAGCGGGTAGTCCTTGCGCTGCGGGTGGCCGTCCCAGTCGTCCGGCATCATGATCCGGGTGAGACCGGGGTGACCGTCGAAGACGATCCCGAAGAAGTCGTACGCCTCGCGCTCGTGCCAGTCATGACCAGGGTAAACGCCGACCGTCGATGGAATGTGCGGGTCGGCGTCGGGGCAGCTCGCCTCGACGCGGACCCGCCGGTTGTGCGTGATCGAGCAGAGGTGGATGACCGCGTGCAGCTCCTCCCCCGCCAGGTGCGGGTAGTGGACGCCGGTCACGCCGAGCGAGAGCTCGAAGCGCAGGGCCGGGTCGTCGCGGAGCTTCTGGCAGACCTCGACCAGGCGCTCGCGCCTGACGTGCAGCGTGAGCTCGCCCCGGTCGACGACGACGCGCTCGATGGCGTCGTCGAGGCCCAGGGTGTCGACCAGCTCGTCGAAGTAGCCGCCGTAGGGCCGGGGCGTCGACAGCTGCGGCGCCCGGCGTACGACGAGGCCGCCGTAGCCGGAGGTGTCGCCGGAGTCCGCGGCCCCGAACATGCCGCGCCGGGCGACCGGCGCGTCGGCCGCGCCGGGCACCTTGGCGACCTCGGGCCCCTCGGCGGATTCGGGGACCTCGGGGAGATTGTCTGGCGAGGTCACTTCGCGGCCCCCTGGTCGATCAGCGGCAGCGTGCGCAGCGCCCGCAGCTCGAGCTCGTCGATCTGCTTGGCCCGGTGCGCGCCGAACTTCATGTTCTGGATCTTGTCGTGCAGCTTCACGATCGCGTCGATCAGCATCTCGGGCCGCGGCGGGCAGCCGGGCAGGTAGATGTCGACGGGCACGACGTGGTCGACGCCCTGGACGATCGCGTAGTTGTTGAACATGCCGCCGCTGGAGGCGCACACGCCCATCGCGATGACCCACTTGGGCTCGGCCATCTGGTCGTAGATCTGCCGCAGCACGGGCGCCATCTTCTGCGACACGCGACCCGCCACGATCATCAGGTCGGCCTGACGTGGAGACGCCGAAGCGCGCTCCATGCCGAAGCGCGCGAGGTCGTAGTGGGGGCCGCCGGTGGCCATCAGCTCGATGGCGCAGCAGGCGAGACCGAACGTGGCCGGCCACACGGAGTTCTTGCGCGCCCAGCCCGCGGCCTGCTCGACCGTGCTGAGGATGAACCCGCTGGGGAGTTTCTCTTCAAGTCCCATTTTCAGTCCCAGTCCAGACCCTTGCGACGCCACACGTACGCGTACGCGACGAGCACGGTGAGGATGAACAGCAGCATCTCCACCAGCGCGAACACCCCGAGGCCCGACGAGAGCACGCTGCCGGCGTCGTTCGTCAGCGGCGCGAAGGAGACGGCCCAGGGGTAGAGGAAGATGATCTCGATGTCGAACACGATGAACAGCATCGCGGTGACCATGTATTTGAGCGGGAACCGTCCGCCACCGACCGGCTGGGGCGTCGGCTCGATGCCGCATTCGTATGCGTCAAGCTTGGCGCGGTTCCAGCGCTTGGGACCGGTGAAGGGGGCGATGGCGACCGAGAAGATCGCGAAGCCCCCCGCGAGAACGGCGAGCACCAGGATGGGCACGTAAAGGTCCATCGCTACGCCTCCTCCGGAGTCGCCGCGCGCGCGGGCGAGCGGCCTGATCTATGCGTTTGCCTGGCAAGTCTGAGATTCATGCTGGTGGCGCGACCTTCGAGAGTGCGTTGATGATCTTGTCCGACGCATCGCCCCGCCGGTCGGTGAGATTACCAAGGAGTTTGAGAGCGAAGCGCATCAGCCTCGGGTGGGGCAACCCGTGCCTGGTGCCGAAACTCATCACACCGGGCTTTCCGATCGCCTCGACAAACCATCTGCCCAAAGTGAAATATCCGCCGTAAACATCCTTCAGCACCTGAGGGTACGTCCGCAGGATGCGTTCCTGAGCCGCGGGGGTGCCCGCACGGAGCGCCTTCGCGATCACCTCCGCGGCGATCTCGCCCGTCTCCATGGCGTAGGCGATGCCCTCGCCGTTGAACGGGTTGATCGCCCCGCCCGAGTCGCCCACGAGCACGAGGCCGCGGGTGTAGTGCGGCTGGCGGTTGAAGGCCATCGGGAGCGCGGCGCCGCGGATCGGGCCCCGCATGTTCTCCTCAGTGAAGCCCCACTCGGCCGGCATCGCCTTGCACCAGCGCTTCAGCAGGTCGCGGTAGTCGATGTTGCCGAAGTGGGCGCTGGTGTTGAGCAGCCCGAGCCCCACGTTGGCGGTGCCGTCGCCGACGCCGAACACCCAGCCGTAGCCGGGCAGCAGCGTGTCGTCGTCCCACAGCTCCAGCCACGTCTCGAGGTAGTCGTCGTCGTGGCGCGGGCTCTCGAAGTAAGTTCGTACGGCCACGCCCATCGGGCGGTCCGCACGCTTGTGCAGCCCCATTCCGAGGGCTAGGCGCGTGCTGTTGCCGTCGGCGGCCACCACCAACCGGCCGCGGTAGGTCGTCCCGTCCTTGGTGGTCACGCCCACCACGTGACCGCTGCGGTCGTCGAGGACCGGCGCGGTGACGTTGACGCCCTCCATCAGTCGCACGCCGCCCTTCTTGACGGCGTTGACCGCGACGATCTCGTCGAAGTCCTTACGGGTGCGTACGAGCCCGAAGTCGGGGAACCGGTCCAGCCGCGGCCAGTCGAGCTCGAACCGCAGCCCGCCGCCGACGACCCGGAGCCCCTTGTTCCTGATCCAGCCGGGAGCGTCGATGTCGACGCCCATGTTCATCAGCTGCTTGACCGCCCGGGGGGTGAGCCCGTCTCCGCAGACCTTCTCCCGGGGGAATCTGGTCTTCTCCAGGAGCAGCACGTCGAGACCGGCCCGAGCGAGATAGAAGGCGGTCGCCGAGCCGGCGGGACCGGCGCCGACGACGATGACGTCGGCGTCAGGTGTGCTCATGGTCGCGCCCGCTTCGCCATGCGTCGGCTCCTGGGTCGCTCTCTCGCGTCGAGCTCCTGCGCTTGGAGTTCGGCTGTTGGCACGGTCACTGGACTGTCCTGTCCTACGCGGGTCGAAGGTCTTGGGGTGTCGCGCCTTCGTTCCTTTGTGAACCTCTTCACAAACTGGTCGGCCCGCAGTCTAACCCTTTTCGAGCACAAAGTGGCAGTCAGGGACAGGTCCGGTAACAAAAGTAGGCCCCCCGTCAAGAACGGAGGGCCGTATACAGCTCGACACGCCGAGCTCGGACCTGGCACGCGCTCGGCCCTGGTGGGCGCTCGCACCCGCTCACCATGGGGCTCAGGCGGACTTGAAGCCCCTGTGCACGGCGACGATGCCCATGGAGAGGTTGCGCCAGGCCACCCGCCGCCAGCCGGCGTCCTGGATCGTGCGCGCGAGGGTCGGCTGGTCGGGCCAGTCCCTGATCGACTCGGCGAGGTACTCGTAGGAGTCGTCGTTGGACCCGAACACCTGGGCCACCTTGGGCAGCAGCCGCATCAGGTATTCGCGGTAGACGCGGTCGAACATGGGGACCGTCACGTGCGAGAACTCCAGGATGACCAGCCGCCCGCCGGGCCTGGTCACGCGGAGCATCTCGCGCAGCGCCTGCGAGGTGTCGTGCACGTTGCGCAGCGCCACCGAGATCGTCACCGCGTCGAAGCTGTCGTCGGCGAACGGCAGCCGCATCGCGTCACCGGCGATGAAGGGCACGCCCTGCCCGCTCAGCGCGTTGCCGCCGTGGCGTCGTACGCCGGTGCGGAGCATGCCGAGGGAGAAGTCGGAGGCGATCGCGCGCGCGCCCAGGGTGGTGAACGCGTCGGTGGACGTGCCGGTGCCGGCTCCGAGGTCGAGGACGACCTCACCGGGCCCCGCGTCGACGGCGGCGGCCACCGCCTTGCGCCAGAACCGGACCTGCCCCAAGGAGATCACGTCATTGACCAGGTCGTAGCGCCGGGCCGTGCGATCGAACATCGCGGCGACCTGGTCGGGCTGCTTGTCCAATTGAGCGCGCGTCATGGGCCCAAGCCTACGGGCTATCCCGACAATCAACCGAAAGTAGTCACACCACTACTCTGTGTCTGCTAGAACTTGGCGAATGCTTGCCCGTGCCGCCCTTGCGGCGTTCATCGCCCTCGCTCCCGTCGCGCACTCGCGTGTCGTGTCGGCCGACCCGGTCGACACGACGCCCCACGTGCTCGACGGCATCGTCAACAGCATCGCCCTGGTCGGCGGCACCACCGTCGTCGTGGGCGGTTCGTTCACCGAGGTGGCCGACTCCTCGCGGTCGTTCTCGGTCACGCGCGACAATCTGTTCGCCTACGACCTGGCCACCGGCCGCATCCTGCCGGACTTCGCGCCGCAGGTCGACGGGACCGTGTACGGCCTGGCGGCCGGCGACGACGGCACCGTCTACGTGGGCGGCGACTTCCCCGAGGTCAACGGCTGGCCCGCGAAGGCGCTCGCCCGGCTCCGCCTGCTCGACGGCTCGCTCGTGGCCACCTTCGAGCCCGGCATCGCGGGCGGCATGGTGACGACACTGGCCAGGCGAGGTTCGCAGCTGTACGCGGGCGGTGAGTTCACCCGGCCGCGGACGGCGCTGGCCAGGCTCGACGCCACGACGGGCGCGGCCGATCCGATGTTCGCCATCAAGCCGGGCTCACCGCTGACACCCAGGACCAGGGTTCACGCCCTCGCCGTCACGGCCGACCGGCTGGTGGTCGACGGCAGCTTCACCACGCTCGACGACAAGCCGAGGCATCAGCTCGGGGTCATCGACATCAGCCGGCCCACACCCACGGTCGCCCCCTGGCGGACCACCACCTACGCCACGGCGTGCAAGCCTGAGTTCCCTTCCTACGTGCGCGGGCTGGACGTCTCGCCGGACGGGTCCTATTTCGTCGTGGTGACCACGGGCGGCCCCCTGGGCAGCAAGCGGATGTGCGACACGGCGGCCAGGTTCGAGACGCTCACCAGGAGCGAGAGCGTCCGGCCGACGTGGATCAACCACACCGGCGGCGACTCGCTCTATTCGGTGTCGGTGACGGGGGCCGCGGTCTACGTCGGGGGTCATCTGCGGTGGCTGGACAACCCCGGCGGTCGTGACTCCGCCGGGCCGGGAGCGGTGCCCCGTGAAGGCATTGGCGCCATTCATCCGCGTACCGGAAAGGCGCTCAGCTGGAATCCCGGGCGATCACGTGGGATCGGGGTGAAGGCATTTCTTGCCCACCCCGGTGGCCTACTGGTTGGTAGTGACACGACGAGACTCGGCGGGGAGTACCATGCCCGGATTGGCATGTTCCCCCTGCCCTAGTCGCCCTGAGGCTTCGGCTGGTCGATCTTGCCGCTGATTCGCGCGCTCATGGCGTCACGCTGCTTCGACAGCAGCACGTAGCTGGCGATGCCGCTGACCAAGAAAGACACTGCGATCAGCACCAGCAGGTTTTGCAGACCGACCAGATAGAGGACAGCCGCGGTCACCAGGAACAGGGCGACCCGCGACGCGGTGTAAACGAGAACTGGACGCACACGTCGAGGTTACTCGCCCGACAGTGCGCTCGGTCTTCGCATCTGGCGCGCGCGCTGCTACTGTGCCCAGTTAGGGAGTTTCGTAAAGAAACACCCACGAGAGCCCCAAAGAGGCTCTATCATATAACAATCGGGCAGTCAGCTGATAACAACCCGTGATCTTTGTCGAAACCACGGATAAATCAGGCTTCGCTCGACACACTAGTTACCTGTCCGCCCGCTGGCAGGAAGCGGGATGCGAGGGGGAGAGATTGGTGGAGAGTAGCAGCGAGCGTCTGCTGACCCCGGGAGAGGTTGCCGCCCTCTTCCGGGTAGACCCAAAGACAGTTACGCGCTGGGCTGCGGCAGGCCGCATCAGTAGTATCCGCACCCCCGGAGGGCATCGGCGGTTCCGCGAGTCGGAAGTGCACGCCCTTCTCCGAGGCGAGGACGTTCTTACGGCCGACAGGCCAACAGGTGAGTCCCCGCGCGTCTGACGTTCCGTCATCATCGGTGATCCTGTGAGCCAGGATCACCGCGACGGGATGCCGTCCAGGAATGTGCACGGCATGGGAGGGCGCCAACCGCCGATCGTGGCTGGCGTCTCTCCATGCCTGTGACGCGCCCTCCAGCCCGGCCCGCGCCGCGCCGACCCCGACGTGCCTTCCTCCCGTCGCCGAGCCTCCTCGGGACCGCTGAACCTCTTCCGAGCCGCTAGGCCTCCTCCTGCTCCGCCTTGAACGCGAGGAACTCCTGCTCCAGCTCGTCGTTGCCGGCCTGCCACAGCCGCCGCCGCTCGGCCAGCTCCTCCTCCGTCAGCGACTCCGGCAGCCACTGGTCGTATTCGGGGTCACCAGGTTCGAGCTCCACGTACGCGTTGCCGATGAGCCGCCCGTCTTCGCTCGTCAGGCTCCGCGGCACGCGCAGGGTCCCGTCAGCGAGCCGGATGACGTGCATGGCTGATCACCTAGATTCCGTAGCGCCGGTTGAAGAAGAGCATGACGTTCAGGGCCATCCGCGTGTCGCCCCTGAGCATGTCGACGAGTGCCGGCCGCTGGCGCGAGGCGATCGCGGCGAACGCGTCGGCGAAGAACTCCTTGCGGCCCAGCCCGCCGCCCTGGCGGTGGAAGGCCGAGGCCAGCAGCGGCGTGACCTCCTCGTAGAGTGCCACGAAGGCGGGCGAGTCGGAGACCCAGTCGCCGTAGACCGAGTCGACGTCGTCGATGGCGTGGCCGACCTCGTGCATCATCACGTCCGGCGTGGGTGAGGGCCGGTCGCCCACCACGATCTTGCGATCGCCGTACGCGCCCGCGCAGATGTCCCACGAAGCCCGCCCCGACGGCAGCGGGGCGCCGCGCAGGTAACCCATGTCGTCGAGGTCCGGCACGCCGCCGGGGCCAACGTAGATCCCTTCGAGCCCGCCGGCCAGGAGTTCCTTGAGCCGTTCGGGCAGCCTGGCGAGGCTCTCCACGGCCCGTACGACCTCGGCCGGAGGGGGGCCGAGGCGCGCGTCCCACTGACGGTGCAGGATCGCCTCCAGCTTGCCGCAGTGGCGCAGCCCGTCGCCCATCGAGGGCGCGTCGGGGCGGTTGGGCTGGGCCCGGGGAGGTGTGTCGTCCAGTTCGAAGTCGTGCCAGGTGTACTGGGGGCGTTCGGCCACGGCCGCGGACAGTCGCTCGCCGCCCTCCCAGCGCTGGCGGCGCTCGCGCGGCCGGACGCCCTCACGCGAGACGGGACGCGGGCGCTGGGTCTCCTGTCCGGTGAAGCGGTGGTCGGCGCCGTTGCGGGCCGGCCGGTCTTTCACCCAGACGGAACGATCGGCCTCCGGAGGCGCCTCCCTGCGACGGGAGAAAAGGTATGACCCACGTCGCCACCAACGACCCCGCCGATGGCGGCCCTTGTCGTGAGAAAAGGCCATCGCACCTCTCCACGCGAGCCGCCGGGCGGCGGGAAGGGCTGCCCCGGGGGAAGGCGGACTCCGCTGAATCGTGTTCTACCGTACGACGCCGATCATCCCTAGTCACCCGAAATGGTGCATGCATCTGACACGATCACGTCGCGGATGGCTTACAGTTCGGGCATGGCAGGTGTCCTTGTCGGCCTGGCGCTGCTGGCCTTCTGGCTCTACTCACTCTTCGACGTCATCACCAGTCCGGAAGACGAGGTTAGGAACGTACCAAAGCCACTCTGGATGTTGATCGTGGCTTTGATCCCGATTGCGGGCGGGCTGCTCTGGCTGGTTCGCGGCCGTCCCCAGACCCCCCGATCCGAGTGGCGGTCCTCGCCGCAGGCCGGCTCCGCTCCCCCGGCCGCTCCCCCCAAGGGGCCCGACGACGACCCCGAGTTCCTCCGCGAGCTCGAACGCCGCATGCGCGGCGACGACTGAGCGCACGCACGCCGAAGAGGCCACCGTTCGCACGGAGGCCTCTCACGGCAGGTTCGTACGGCCCTCAGCTCACAGGTCGGCGTAGCTGTGCAGCCCTGAGAGGAAGATGTTCACGCCGATCAGGTTGAACATCAGGCAGGCGAACGCCACCAGCTGGATGATCGTCGCCGGCCGCCCGCGCCAGCCGCCGGTGGCCCGCGCGTGCAGGTAGGCCGCGTAGGCCACCCACGTGATGAAGGACCAGACCTCCTTGGGGTCCCAGCCCCAGTAGCGCCCCCACGCCTTGTCGGCCCAGAGCGCGCCCGTGATGACGGCGAACGTCCACAGCGGGAAGGCCACCACGATCGCCCGGTGGGCCACCCGCTCCAGGTCGGCCCGCGACGGCAGCCGCGACGGACCGTCGCCGCGCACCAGGTAGAGGCCCCCGGACGCCGCGCCCACCACGAACAGGCCGCTGGCCAGCACGGCCGCGGAGACGTGGATCGCCACCCAGTAGGAGTCGAGCGCGGGCACCACCGGCCCCGCGGACGTGTAGAGCAGCCGGGCGGCGGCGCCGAGCCCCACCGCCGCCGCGATCATCACGAAGGAGCCCAGGAAGCGCACGTTGTAGCGGACCTGGGTGACGAGGAAGGCGGTCACCGCGGCGAAGCAGAGCGCGACGACGAACTCGTACATGTTGCCCCACGGCCACCGCTCCACGGCCAGGCCCCGGGTGAGGATGGCGGCGAGGTTGGCCGCCCAGCCCACCCAGCCGAGCGCCAGACCCGCGACACCGGTCTTGGCGGCCCAGGCCGGCGGCTCGACGTCTCCGGGCGGCGCCTCGACCGGCTCGTCGGGCGCCGCGTCGGCGCCCGCCCCCACGGCGACGGGCCGCCGCGCGGGCACGGCGGGCGCGTCGGCCCGGACCCGCCCGAAGGCCAGCTCCGCCGCGAACGCGATCATGGAAAAGAGGTAGAGCAGAATGGCGCCGACCACGAACAGGTCGCTCACCTCGGCTAGCTGCTCAGCGGGCATCCTTGTCTCCTGCTGATAGGACCTTCACGATGTCGTCGAACTCCTCGGCGAAGCCCGCCGCGGAGCCCTCGGTGCGGGTCAGGCCGCCCACCTCGACCATGCCGTCCTTGACCCGCACCCAGACCCGGCGGCGCCGGATGGTCAGCGAGAGCGCGATGGAGACGGTGGCGAGCGCGGCGAAGACCAGGGCGGGCACCCGGCCCGGATCGTAGGCGATCTGGAGCGTGATCCACTCCTTGACGCCGGTGAACTCCAGCTTGCCCGCCCCCTGCGGCAGGTCGACCGACTGGCCGACGGCGAGCGGCTTGGGCACGGCGGTGCCCATGAGCAGCGGGGTGAGCTTGCTCATGGCCTCGGGCGGCGCGAGCTCGTAGACGGACTGCGGCTTGCCCGAGCGCATCCCCAGGTCGCCGGAGAAGGCCCCGAGGACCTGCACCTCCGGCTGGATCGCGCCCGGGAAGGCGGAGGCGTAGGAGCCGTCGACCAGCGGGACGCTCGTCGGCAGGAACCGCAGCAGGAACCCGAGCTGCTGGGGCTGGGCGTCGGGCGCCTTGACCACGCACCCGGAGGTGTACGTGGGCTTGTCCTCGATGAGGCACGGCACCGGCCCCTCGTAGGCCACCTCGCCCTTGCCGTCGGTCACCCGGAACACGGGCGCGTAGCCGTGACCGATCAGGTAGGTCTGCGTGCCGTTGATCTCCAGTGGCTCGTTGACCTTGAGCTCGTAGGGCCGCTCGGCCGCCCCGGGCGCGTCGTTGACCCGGAGGAAGGCGGAGTAGTCGAGCTCCTGCCCCTTCTTCTCGCCCTCGACCTGGTAGGTGGCCTGGAAGTCGGTCAACTGGAACGCGAACGGCTCCAGCGACTCGGCGGACACCTGGCTGCCGGGAATGAACCGGTCGTAGGCGGCCACGGTGTTGGCGAAGCCGTCGCCCTCGACGACCAGGACGTTGCCGCGGTAGCCGTACAGGGAGCCGAAGCCCACGGCGACCAGCAGGCCGAGCAGCGAGATGTGAAAGACCAGGTTGCCGGTCTCGCGCAGGTAGCCCTTCTCGGCGGACACCCACCCGTCGCCGGTGTCGACCCGGAAGCGCCGCCGGCGCAGCCGTCTGGCGGCCTCCTCGACCGTCAGGTCGCCGGAGAAGGCGGCCGAGTGCGGCAGCCGCGACAGGTTGCGCGGCGCGGCCGGCGGGCGGCGGCGCAGCTCGCGCAGGTAGGTCGAGGTGCGCGGGATGATGCAGCCGATCAGCGAGGTGAACAGCAGCAGGTAGATGGCGGCGAACCAGACCGAGGTGAAGACGTCGAAGAGCTGGAACCGGTCGTACCACTCGGCCAGCGTCGGGTCGTTCTCGTAGAGCTGCGCCACCTTGTCGGGGTCGACCCCGCGCTGCGGCACCAGCGAGCCGGGCACCGACGCCAGGGCGAACAGGAAGAGCAGGATCAGCGCCGTCTTCATCGAGGTGAGCGTGCGCCACGTCCAGCGCAGCCAGCCCATGACCCCGAGCCCGACCGGCCCCTTGGCCGCCTGCTTCCGCTCCAACTCGTCGACGCTCATCAGATCACCGGCCTGAACGTGCCGATGAGCCCCTGCATGGTCGCGATGATCTCTCCCCACAGGCCGGTCACGAGCATGACGCCCACGGCCACCATCATCCCGCCGCCGATCCTGGTGATCAGGCGGGAGTGCCGCCGGACCGCCCGGAACGTACGCAACGCCCTGCTGTAGGCGAAGGCGGCGATCACGAAGGGCAGCCCGAGCCCGAGCGAGTAGGCCACGGCGAGCAGCGCTCCCCTGGAGGCGCTCCCCTCGTTGAGCCCGAGCGTGAGCACGACCGCCAGCGTGGGCCCGATGCACGGGGTCCAGCCCAGGCCGAACACCACGCCGAGCAGCGGCGCCCCGGCCAGCCCCGCCGAGGGCACCCGGTGGATGCGCACGTCGCGCATCAGCCCGGGCAGCACGCCGAGGAAGGCCAGCCCGAGCAGGATGGTCAGCACGCCGAGCACCCGCGTGATGATCTCGGCGTTGCCCAGCATCACCGAGCCGAGCCCGCCGAACAGCGCCCCGCTGAGCACGAACACGACCGCGAATCCGGCGACGAACAGCGTCGTGCCGAGCACCAGCCGGCCCCGCCTGGGGTCGGCGCTCATGCCCGTCACATAGGACAGGTAGCCGGGCACGAGCGGCAGCACGCACGGCGAGAGGAACGACACGACCCCGGCGAGGACCGCGATGGGCACGGCCAGCAGCAGCGAGCCGGAGGCCACGACGTCACTCATCGCGCACCTTGGTGACCGTGTTCATCAGGTCGGTGTAGCGGACCGCGCCGAGCGCCCGGGCGGCGATGCGGCCCTGCTTGTCGATGATCAGGGTGGACGGGATGGCCGCGGGCGGCACCGTGCCCTGGAAGGCCAGCGCCACCTTGCCCGGCTGGTCGAAGATGCTGGGGTAGCCGGTCTGCTCGGTGCGCTCGAAGGCCAGCGCGTCGGCCTTGCGGTCCTTGAAGTCGACCCCGATGAACTCGACCCCGGTGCCCTTGGTCTTGGCGGCCACGTCCTTGAGCACCGGCGCCTCGGCCCGGCATGGCCCGCACCAGGACGCCCAGAAGTTGAGCACCACGACCTTGCCCTTGTGGGCGGCCAGCGAAGCGGTGCCGCCGTCGAGCGTCGGACCCTCGACCGAGGGCGCCGCCTGACGGTCGGTCGCGGTGAACACCTGCATCTTCCCGTCGCCCGCGACGAAGCGCGTGTCGCCCGCCTGAGGCTGCCCGCCCTGGTTGCCCGCGCAGCCCGCGGCGCTCACGGTGAGCGCTGCCAGGAGGACGAGGGAGATGGACTTCGCGCGCACGGGGAAGATCTCCTTGTACTACAAGAGGTAGAGCTTGCAACTCTACCGGCGGAACCGGACGCCCGGCACGCTGGGGCCCTCCCCGCTCGCGGTCAGGCCCCCGGGATCGTCGGCCCCTGGCTGAGCGACCCGGCCGGCTCGCTGTAGCCGACGCTGACGAGGCGGTCGCCGTCGAAGGTGAACGTGGTGAGGCTGGCCAGCCCGCACTGCCTGCGCCTCGGATCGTGCACGAACCTGCGGCGTCCCTCGGCCGCCATCCTGATCGTCCAGATCGGCAGCTGGTGGCTGACCAGCACCGCCTCGTGGCCGCGCGCCGCCTTGCGGGCGTCGTCGACCATCGTCCGCATGCGCTCGATGATCAGCGGATAGGGCTCGCCCCACGAGGGCCGCATCGGGTTCCAGAAGTAGCGGTAGTTGCGGGGGTTGCGCAGGATGGCCAGGCCCTGGCCGACCATGCGGCCTTCGAGCATGTTGCCGGCCTCGATCAGCCGGTCGTCCACCTCGGGTTCGAGCCCGAACGTCGCGGCCAGCGGGGCCGCCGTCTCCAGGGCCCGTTCCAGCGGTGAGCTGTAGAGGGCGACGACGTCGCGGCCGGCCACCGCCTTGGCGACCGTCTCTGCCATCAGGCGGCCCGTCTCGGACAGGTGGTAGCCGGGCAGCCTGCCGTAGAGGATGCCGCCGGGGTTGTGCACCTCGCCGTGACGCATCAGGTGGACGACAGTGGTTTCAGCCATGGTGTGCCTCAGCCTATCCGCTCACGTACCGCTCGCGGCGGGTGGGCACCCTGGTCCGGATCAAGACCGGACGGTAAAGTCAAGGTCATCTCGATCAGATCTTGTGGTGTCCCGAGGGAGTCGCCCGCGTGAGTCCGTGGGCTCTCCTTCTCGTCTTCGTGGCCGCCGTGGCCCACGCCTCGTGGAACGTGCTGAGCAAGCGGGCCGCGCGGGCCGACGGCGTGGTGTTCGTCTGGCTGGTCGCGGTCGCCTCCACGGTCGTCTGGGCCCCGCTGTTCGCGGGCTTCCTGCTGGTCACGGGCGCCCGGCCCGATCTGGGCGACCTCGGGGTGATCGCCGTCAGCACGATCATCCACCTCGGCTACTTCGTGCTGCTCCAGAAGGGGTACGGCAAGGGCGATCTGTCGGTCGTCTACCCGGTGGCGCGCGGCACGGGGCCGCTGCTGGCGAGCCTGGTGGCCGTGCTGGCGCTGGGCGAGCGCCCCGGTCCGGTGGGCGTGGCGGGGATCGTCCTGGTCGGGGTGGGCGTGTTCATGATGAGCGGCGGTGGCCGGGGCGACCTCAGGGGCCTGGCGTTCGGGCTGATGGTGGGCGTGTTGATCGCGGGCTACACGATCTGGGACTCCCAGGTGGTGAGCGCCTTCGCGGTGGCGCCGCTGATGCTGGTCTACCTCGGCGAGGCCGGGCGGGCACTCCTGCTCGCCCCGGTGGTGTTCGCCAGGCGCGGGCTGATCCTGCCCACCTGGCGTGAGCACCGGTGGCCGGTCGTGGGCGCGGGCGTGCTCAGCTTCCTGTCGTACCTGCTGGTGTTGTTCGCCTTCACGATGGCGCCGGTCAGCGTGGTGGCCCCCGCTCGCGAGGTCAGCGTGCTGATCGCGGTGGTGCTCGGCGGCCGGCTGCTGGCCGAGGGCGACCTGCCGCGCAGGCTGGTGGCCGCCGGCGTGATCCTTGGCGGGATCGTGGCGATCGCGCTCAGCTGACCGCCCAGGCGTTCTCGTGCGGCTGACTCAGTTGACCGCCCAGGCGTTCTCATGGGTGCGGCTGACCTCGGCGAGCGCCTCGATCGCGGCCCTGATCGCGGGGCGGCGGGCGGCGTCGGTGCGCCAGATCGTGTAGATGCGGCGCGACTGCCTGGGCCGGATGGGCACGATGCGCACGCCGTCGGGCACGCAGTCGCGCCCCAGCCTCGGCACGATCGCGCAGCCGAGGCCGGCGGCGACCAGCGCCATCTGGGTGGGATACTCGTCGGCTCTGCAGTGGATCTCGGGTTCGAGCTCGGCGTTGCGCAGCGTGAAGACCAGCCAGTCGTGGCAGACGGTGCCGGGCCTGGAGCTGATCCAGCGCTCCCCGTGCAGCTCGGCCAGCTCGATCTCCTTGCGGCCCGCCAGTGGGTGCGACGCGGGCAGCACGACGTCGGCGACGTCGTCGAGCAGCGTCGACCGCGAGAGCCCGTCGGGCAGCGCGATCGGCCGGTTCAGCCAGTCCTGGACCACCCCCAGGTCGAGCTCGCCCCTGGCCACCTCGCGCGTCACCCGCTCGGGCTCGCGCTCGTCGAGCTGGAGCAGCAGGTCGGGATGGCGCTCCTTGAGCCTGGCCACCGCACTGGGCAGCAGCCCGCGCGCGGCGGTCGGGAACGCGCCCACGCTCAGCCGGCCCACGACCTGGCCGCGCAGTGCCTCGAAGTCGGCCTCGGCGGTCTCGACCAGCGCCAGGATGCGCTCGGCGTGCTCGGCGAGCAGCCCGGCCGCGTCGGTGAGCCGGACACCGCGGCCGTTGCGCTCCATCAGCCGGGCTCCGGTCTCACGCTCCAGCTTGGCGATCTGCTGCGACACGGCCGACGGGGTGACCATGAGCGCGTCGGCCGCGGCCCCCACCGAGCCGTAGACGTGCACGGCGTGAAGGGCCTTGAGCCGGTTCAGGTCCAACATGTAAGCCAGCCTAAAGGGTTAAGCGTAGAAAGTCTCGCTTGTCGTCAACTCTGTAGCGGACGAAAATATATGCATGCGAAACATTAAGTCGAAGCAGCAGCAGTCCTCCTCCGTCTCCTACCTCAAGACGCTGGCCGAGCAGGCTCGCGACATCCGCGTCCGTCGCCAGAAGACGCGCGCTGCGTGAGTCCGCGTCACCTGGCGCTGGCCATCGGGCTGGCGGCCGTGTGGGGCTTTAACTTCGTGGTGATGGAAGTGGGTTTGCGGCACTTCCAACCCCTGCAGTACGCGGGATTCAGGTTCGCCCTGGCCGCCTTCCCCGCCCTGCTGTTCGTGGGGCGGCCGGCCGTACCGTGGCGGTGGGTCGTGGGGGTGGCGGCCACACTCGGCGCGGGACAGTTCGGCCTGCTGCTCGTCGCCATGCGGGCCGGCATGCCCGCCGGGCTCACCTCACTCGTCCTGCAGGTGCAGGCCCTGTTCACCGCGTTGTTCGCGGTGACGCTGCTGGGCGAACGGCTCGGCGCGCGCCGGGTGACCGGCCTGGCCGTCGCCTTCGCCGGCCTGGCCCTGGTCGCCTACGACTTCGGCCTGTCAGGCCCCGTGGGCGCCTTCGCCCTGTGCGTGGCCGCGGCGGCGGCGTGGGGGCTCGGCAACGTGCTGCAGCGCAAGGCCGCCCCGCCCGACTCGCTGCGGTTCATGGTGTGGGTGAGCGCCCTGTCGGCGCCGCCGCTCCTGGCGATGTCGTTGCTGGTGGAGGGCCTGCCCTCGCTGGTCGCCCCGGTGGAGGGCTGGCTGTCGCTCGGGTACGTGGCCTTCGTCTCGACCCTCGGTGGGTTCGGGGTGTGGGGCTGGCTGCTCCGCAGGTACGACGCCTCGACCGTGGCGCCGTACACGCTGCTGGTGCCGGTCTTCGGCATCTCCTCGGCGGCCCTGGTGACCGGTGAGCCGATCTCCTGGGTCAGCCTCGTCGCGGGAGCCCTCATCGTGTCAGGAGTGCTGTGGGCCGGCACCCGCGGCAGGGCTCAGCGGACCGAGGCGGCGGCCTTGGCGGCGGACGGCAGCGCCTCGGCCACCCGGGTCAGCGCCTCGTCGTCGTGGGACGCCGACAGGAACCACGCCTCGTAGGCCGACGGCGGCAGGTAGACCCCCTGGTCGAGCATCGCGTGGAAGAACGCCCGGAACGCCGCGGTGTCCTGCGTCTGGGCCCCGGCGAAGTCGGTCACCTCGTCCTCGGTGAAGAAGATCGAGAATAGGTTGCCCGCCCGCTGCAGCCGGTGGGGGACCCCTGCCGCCGCGAGCGCCTCGGAGGCGGCCTGGCCGACCGCCAGCGCCGCCGCGTCCACCCTGGTGTAGGCGTCGGCGTCGAGCGCGCGCAGCGTGGCCAGCCCGGCGGCGCAGGCCAGCGGGTTGCCCGACAGCGTGCCCGCCTGGTAGACGGGGCCCTCGGGCGCGAGGTGGGCCATCACCTCGGCCCGCCCGCCGAAGGCCGCCGCCGGCAGCCCGCCGCCCATCACCTTGCCGAACGTCACCAGGTCGGCGTCGACGGGGTCGAGGCCGTACCAACCGGCGGGCGAGACCCGGAAGCCCGTCAGCACCTCGTCGACGATCAGCAACGCTCCGTTGGCCGTGCACAGCTCGCGGAGCCGCGCGTTGAAGCCGTCGCGGGGCGGCACCACCCCCATGTTGGACGGGCACGCCTCGGTGATGACGCAGGCGATCTCGGCCGAGGCGAAGGCCTCCTCGACCGCCGCCACGTCGTTGTAGGGCAGCACGATCGTGTCGGCCGCCGAGGCGCCCGTCACGCCGGGGGTGTCGGGCAGGCCGAACGTCACCACCCCGGACCCGGCCGAGGCGAGCAGCGCGTCGACGTGGCCGTGGTAGCAGCCGGCGAACTTGACGATCTTGGATCGGCCGGTGAAGCCACGGGCCAGGCGCACCGCGCTCATGGTCGCCTCGGTGCCCGAGCTGACCAGGCGGAGCTTCTCGACGGGCGCCACCCGGCCCACGATCTCCTCGGCCAGCTCCACCTCGCCCGGCGTGGCCGTGCCGTAGCCGAACCCGTGGGACGCCGCCCGGGCGACGGCCTCGACGACCGCGGGATGACGGTGACCGAGGATCATCGGCCCCCACGAGCAGACCAGGTCGACGTAGCGGTTGCCGTCGACGTCGGTGATGTAGGGCCCCTGACCGGCGGCCATGAACCGCGGGGTGCCGCCCACCGCACCGAACGCGCGGACGGGTGAGTTGACGCCTCCCGGCACGATGGCGCGGGCGCGGGCGAACAGGTCCTCGGACTTCTTTGTACGGCTCACGCGTCCAGATTAGTCGGCAACCGCCGTGCCGCCTTCCGTCGGAAAGGCGCTAGTCGGCGAGCACGTCCAGGATGCGCAGCGGGTCGGGCAGCGGCCGGCCGTCGGGCGGGCGCAGCCAGGAGACGGGCTGGCCGGTGGGCAGCGTGGAGGGCGGGGCGAGGACGTAGCTGTCGCGGCAGTGCCAGCGCAGCCCCGGTGTGTCGTCGATGGTGGCCGGATCGCAGTCGAGCTGGCAGGACCACCACTCGTCCTCGTCCTCGGGATTGCCACGGGTGGCGACATAGAACAGGACCCGGTCGCCGTTGGCGGCGACCGGGCCCGAGTGCGCTTCGTCCGCGTCGATGCGGGTCAGGGCCGCGAGGCCCGTCGGAAGGGGTACGTCGAACACGTCGAACACCCGCCCGGTGGGCAGGATCACATTGGCCTCGGGCTCCCGCTGCCACCAGCGGGTCAGCTGCGTGGGGTCCGTCGTGGCCTGTACGTGCCAGGCGGGCGAGACGGGATGCGCGCCGGGGTCGGGACAGCCGAGCCGGTCACAGGAACACGCGCGGGAGCCGTGCCGCAGGGGGTGAGCACCGGGCACCACCGGCCAACCGAGAGCGGCGTAGCCCAGCACGGAGTCGATCCGGGTCGGGCGAGACCGTTTTCTGGTACGCCGAGCGAGTGGTACCCCCACCATGGTGTCTCCCGTCGAGTTACCGCGCCTGAAGCGGCCCCGGCTCCTGGCCATTAGCGCATGCGGGGCACACCAGCACTTGTTATCGCACTCTAACGCACAGGCCCCAGGAGTTAACGGGAAACCCCCTCGTTAGAGGGCGCGCGCCACCTCGGTCGCCCAGTAGGTCAGGATGAGGTCGGCGCCGGCCCGCTTGATCGCGACGATGGATTCCATGATCATGCGCTCGCGGTCGACCCAGCCGTTGGCCGCGGCCGCCTCGATCATCGCGTACTCGCCGCTGACCTGGTAGGCCGCGACCGGCACGTCCACCGTGTCACGGAACTGCCTGATGACGTCGAGATAGGCGAGCGCGGGCTTGACCATGACCGCGTCGGCGCCCTCGGCCAGGTCGAGTCGCACCTCGCGCAGCGCCTCTTCCAGCGGCCCGGCCGGGTCCTGCTGGTGGGTGCTGCGGTCGCCGAACCGGGGCGCGCACTCGGCGGCGTCGCGGAACGGCCCGTAGAAGGCGGAGGCGTACTTGGCGGAGTAGGCGAGGATCGGCACATCGGCGAACCCGTCGGCGTCGAGGGCGGCGCGGATGGCCCCGACCTGGCCGTCCATCATGCCGCTCGGCGCCACCATCTGGGAGCCGGCCCGGGCCTGGGCGACGGCGATGGACGCGTAGCGCTCCAGGGTCGCGTCGTTGTCGACGTCGCCCGCGTCGGTGAGGATGCCGCAGTGGCCGTGGTCGGTGAACTCGTCGAGGCAGGTGTCGGCCATCACCACCAGGGTGTCGCCCACCTCGGCGCTGACATCGCGCAGGGCCACCTGCAGAATGCCGTCGGGGTCGTCGCCCGCCGAGCCGCGCGCGTCCTTGACCGCCGGGATCCCGAACAGTATCAGCCCGCCGACCCCGGCCTCGGCGGCCTCATGGGCGGCCTTGCGCAGCGAGTCGCGGGTGTGCTGGAACACACCGGGCATCGAGGCGACCGGGGCGGGCTCGTCGATGTTCTCCTTGACGAACATCGGCAGGATCAGATCTGCGGGATGCGGCCTGGTGCCGGCCACCATCCGCCTCATGGCCGCGTTGCGACGCAGCCTGCGGGGACGGGCGACAGGAAACTCGGCACTCACTTGGCTCTCCTCCTGGCTCCTCTTCGGTTCTGGGAAGGACGCCGCGGGGTGTCGCCGGCGGACACGGCCGCCTGCCGCTGCTTCGCACCGTACTCGGCCAGCGCGGCCGCGAGGGCGGAAGCCGAAGGTTTGTCGGCCATGACATCGACGCGCAGCCCGAACTCTTCCGCCGTGTTGGCGGTCTGGGGCCCGATGACAGCGATCACGGTGACGTTGTGCGGTTTGCCCGCGATGCCCACCAGGTTGCGCACGGTCGACGATGAGGTGAAGAGAACGGCGTCGAACCCGCCTCCCTTGATCGCCTCGCGGATCGGCGCGGGCGGCGGTGCGGCGCGTACGGTCCGGTAGGCCGTGACGTCGTCGCACTCCCAGCCTAGCTCGGTGAGCCCGGCTACCAGGGTGTCAGTGGAAATATCGGCACGAGGAAGCAGCACCCGGTTGATCGGGTCGAGCATCGAGTCGTACGGCGGCCACTCGGCCACCAGGCCCTCGGACGACTGCTCGCCCGAAGGCAGCAGGTCGGGCTTGACCCCGAACTCGACCAGGGCCCGCGCCGTGGCGTCGCCCACGGCCGCGACCTTGAGCCCGGCGAAGGCGCGGGCGTCGAGGCCGTACTCCTCGAACTTCTCGCGCACCGCCTTGACCGCGTTGGCGCTGGTGAACGCCACCCACTCGTAGCGGCCGGTGACCAGGCCCTTGATCGCGCGGTCCATCTGCTGCGGGGTGCGCGGCGGCTCGACGGAGATGGTCGGCACCTCCTCGGGCACCGCGCCGTAGGAGATGAGCTGCTCGGTGAGGCTCTTGGACTGCTCCTTGGTGCGCGGCACCAGCACCCGCCAGCCGAACAGCGGCTTGGTCTCGAACCACGACAGCTTGTCGCGCTGCCCCACGGCATCACCGACCACGATGAGCGCGGGCTCGGTGAAGCCGGCGTGCTTGAGGTCGGCCTGCAGCCTGCCGAGCGTGGAGACCACGGTGTACTGCTCGGTGGTGGTGCCGCCGCTGCTGACCGCGACCGGGGTGTGGTCGGGCTTGCCGCCGGCGATCAGCGCCTTGCCGATCGACACGGCCTCGGCGACGCCGTTGTAGATCACCAGCGTGCCCGGGCAGCCGGCGTGCGAGGACCAGTCCTGGTCCTGGGCCGCGTCGACCACCCTGAACTCGGGCACGGACGTCGCGGGCGGGATGCCCGCGTAGGCGAGCACGGCGGTCGCGGGCGGCACGCCCGGCACGATCTCGAAGTCCACCTCCGCCGCGACACATGCCGCGACCTCCTCGGTGATCGAGGAGAACAACATGGGGTCGCCCTCCGACACGCGTACGACGAGCCGGCCCCGCTTGGCGTGGCCGACCACGTCGCCGGACACGACCTCGACACCGGTGCGGCAGTGCCGGAGCAGCGCGCCGTAGCGCTCCTCGTCGACCACGACCACGTCGGCCTTGCCGAGCAGTTCGGCGCCGCGAAGCGTGAGGAGGTTGGGGTCGCCCGGGCCCGCGCCCACGAAGGCGACGAATCCGAAGGTTGGACTATCGGAGCTCAATGGGATTGCTCCCCCATCAATCTGTCGGCCCCTTCGGCGATCATCTCTGCCGCGAGGACGCGGGCCAGATCGACAGCCTCCGAAGGAGAACCGGCGGCGGACTTGCGGACCGCCTGGCGGCCGTCGAGTGCGACGACCACCGCGGTCAGGTTGAGAGTCTGCCCGTCATCGAAGGCGAACGCACCCACGGGCGCCGAACATCCGGCCTCGAGAGCGGACAGAATGGTGCGCTCGGCCGACACCGCGGAGCGGGTCCGCGCGTCGTCGAGCACACCGAGAAAATCGATCAGGTCATCACGACCGGACAGACACTCGACGGCCAGCGAGCCCTGGCCCGGCGCCGGAGTCAGCTCCTCGACCGTGAATATCTGGGCGATCTCGGTGGTGCGGCCGATCCTGGTCAGGCCGGCCGCGGCGAGCACGACGGCGTCGAGCTCACCTGAGGTTACCTTGCCGATCCGGGTGTCCGCGTTGCCGCGGATCGGGACGTACTCGAGGTCCGGGCGCAGCGCGCGGAGCATCGCGACCCGGCGCGGGGAGCCGGTGCCGACCTTGGCCCCGGCGGGCAGGTCGGCGAACGCGAGCGGGCCGACCAGCGCGTCGCGGTGGTCGTGGCGGGTGGGCAGCGCCGCCAGGGTCACCCTGGGGTCGGGCTTGGTCGGCAGGTCCTTCAGCGAGTGGACGGCGAAGTCGATCTCGCCCTCGAACAGCTTGTCGCGCAGCGCGCTGACGAACACGCCGGTGCCCCCCAGCTGCGCCAGGTGGGCCTTGCTGACGTCACCGAAGGTGGTGATGCCGACCAGCTCGATGTCCCGCCCGGTGCGCTCGGTGTAGGCGTCGGCGACCATCTGGGACTGGGTGGTGGCCATGAGGCTGCGCCGGGTCCCCAACCGCAACGTCACAACTCCACCTCCCTCACGGCTCGGGGCATCTTCGGATCCAGGTCGAACAGCTCGCGCAGCGCTTCCGCATAATGATCGCCTCCGGGTGAGGTGGCGAGCTGTTTGACACGCACGGTCGGCTCGTGAAGCAGCTTGTCGACGACTCTCTGCACGGTCTGGGTGACCTCGTCTCTGGTCTTGCGGTCGAGGTCGGGCATGCGCATCAGCAACCGGCCCAGCTCGGCCTCCACCACGCCCGCCGCCTTACCGCGCAGCGCCACCACGGTCGGGGTGACCCTGGAGGCGCGGCCGGCGTCGAGGAACGCGGTGAGCTCCCGGGTGACGAGCTCGCGGACCGCCTGGACGGCGTCGTCCTCGTGGGAGCCGATGCCGGACTCCTGGATCGTCTCCAGGTCGACCAGCGTGATGCCGGGCACGGTGCGTACGCCGGGGTCGATGTCGTGGGGCAGCGCCAGGTCGAGGAGGAACGCCTCGCGGGACAGCATGTCGGGAGTGATCACGTGGCGACCGGCGCCGATGCAGGTGATGACGAGGTCGGCCGCCGCCAGCTCTCGGGGAACCGCGGCGAACTCGACCGCCCGGCCGCCGACCGACTGGGCGAGTCGCAACCCGCGGTCGAAGGTGCGGTTGGCCACGACGATGTCGGTCACGCCCGCCCGTGCCAGGGTGGTGGCGGCCAGCGAGCTCATCGAGCCCGCGCCGACCACCAGCGCCCGCCGGCCGGGCAGCTCGCCCGCCAGCGCCAGCCCGGCGCTGACCAGCGAGGCGCCCGCCTGGTCGATGCCGGTGTCGGTGTGGGCGCGCTTGCCCACGCGCAGCGCCGACTGCACCAGCTCGTTGAGCGAGGCGCCGACCGTGCCATGCTTCTGCGCCAGCTTGAGCGCCCTGCGGACCTGGCCGAGGATCTGCCCCTCGCCCACCACCATCGAGTCGAGGCCGCACACCATGGAGAACAGGTGCTCGACCGCCTGGTCCTCGTAGTGCACGTAGAGGTGCGGCCTCAGCTCGTCACCGGGCACGCCCGAGTGCACGCTCAACAGGTCGCTGAGCGCGGTGACGGCAGCGTGGAAACGGTCGACCGCGACGTAGATCTCGACCCTGTTGCAGGTCGAGACCACCATGGTCTCCGCCACCGAGATGTCCTGCTGCACGTCGTGCAAGAGTTTGACGAGCGCGTCGCCGGTCACCGACACACGCTCCAGCATGGCCACCGGCGCTGTCCGGTGGCTGAGTCCGATCGCCAGAATGCTCACTGGCTGTCCACGGCCATCAGTGGCCCCCCTGCTTTGCGTTGCTCATGGAACGCAAGGATCTGCAGTTCGATTGATAGGTCGACTTTACGGACATCGACGCTCTCAGGCACAGATAGCACGACGGGAGCAAAGTTCAGGATGCTGGTCACGCCGACGGCGACGACCCGATCGCAGACTTTCTGCGCTGCCGCCGCCGGAGTGGCCAGGACCACGATCGAGACTCCCCGCCGCTGGATCACGGCTTCCAGTTCGTCAATGTGTTCAACATTCAACCCCGCAATGTCGTCGCCCACCACCTCGGGGTCGGCATCGATGAGCGCGGCCACCCGAAAACCCCTGGAGACGAACCCGCCGTAGTTGGCGAGCGCACGGCCGAGGTTACCGACTCCGACGATGGCCACGGCCCAGTCCTGGGTCAGACCGAGCTCACGGGAGATCTGGTAGACGAGGTACTCGACGTCGTAGCCGACGCCGCGGGTACCGTACGAGCCGAGATGGGACAGGTCCTTGCGGAGCTTGGCGGAGTTGACTCCGGCGGCCACCGCGAGATCTTCGGAGCTCACGGTCGCGGTGCCGCGCTCGGCCATCCCGTGCAGCGCCCTCAGGTACAACGGGAGCCTGGCGACCGTTGCCTCGGGGATGCCGCGGTCACGGGGGTGGGACGGGCTCTTCACGTGCCGGAGCTCCAGAGGAACGGGCGGTCGGAGACCGCGATGGGGTAGAACCTTCTTTCAGGTTAATCCCTTTGTGAACCGACGCACAAAGTGTGGCGCTACGGAGGAGTCATGCATCGCATCACCTTGCTCAGCAGACCCGGCTGTCACTTGTGTGACGACGCCCGCGCGATCATCTCTCGCGTGGCGGCAGAGCTGGGCATGCCGTGGGAGGAGGTCGACATCGACTCCTCCGACGAACTGCGCGAGAAATACTGGGAGATGATTCCCGTCACACTTGTGGACGGCGTCCAGCACGACTTCTGGCGGGTCTCGGAGGAGCGCCTGCGGGCCGCGCTCGGCGACCGGGAACCCTAGACCGGAACGGCCGGGACCGGAGCGACCCGCGAGTCGGCGGCCTAGAACATCGCGGTCGGCAGCGGCACGACCTTGGCGGCGTTGACGTCGAGCTCGATGATGTTGGTGGCCAGCACCAACGCCTGACGGTCGTTGACGAACCTCTCGACGTGCGGCTGACGCTGGTGGTCGCGGTAGGCCACCTCGTCGCGGTAGAGCTCGTAGACGATGCGCTGCAGAGGCGCCGACTTGACCGCGTGGCAGGCGTAGATCAACGTGTCGGGCTCGCCGCTCCGCACCGCCTCGACGGTCTGCTCGGCCAGCCGGTCGAACGCCTCGCCCGAGCCGTCGATGAGCGAGAAGACGGTCAGCATCCCGTAGATGCTCGGCGAGGGCTTGCTGGAGACAGGCTGCGGCTGGGGGTGTGGACGGCTCTGCGGCGGCTGAGGTGACTGCGGGGCCTGGGGGGCCTGCGCGGCCTGCGGCTGCGCGGTGTAGGCGCCCGTGGCGAACATGTCGGCCCCGGGATAGACGGCACCGGTCGCCGGCATGCCGTATTCGGGCGCGCCGTGCCTGCCGTTCATGATGAAGCCGGTGGACGGGCCGGACTCGGGTGGTGGCGGCGCCATGCGCGCGGCATAGTCGATCTCGCGGTCGCCCGCTCGGTACTCCGCCACCAGGTCCCCCAGCCCCGACGACCTGCGCGGCTGGACGGCCGGCGGCATCTCGTTCGCGACGACCGGATCCAGCCGCGGCTGGGACACGGGAGCGGCGGCCCGGCGGCCCGCTCCCTGGGCTCCATGGGCTCCCTGAGCCCGCTCGTCGTGCCGGGAGGGGACCTCGTCGTCGTCCTCGTCGTCGTCCTCGTACGGCGCCAGCGGGCGCAGCACGGAGTACCAGATCGCGGCGGCCACCACGACGAGCAGCGCCGCCGCGAACAGGCCCGGCACCGCGAACCGCATCGCCCCGAGCAGGGCCAGGCCGGACGGCACGACGACGATCGTCGCGTGCAGGTTGTCGGTGTCGTAGTCGTCGCCGCCGCGCCACCGCAGCGCCGCGACCACCAGGGCGCCCAGCAGAATGAGCGCGATGATGACGTGCGCGCCGAGCAGCAGCTTGTCGGGGATGAGCCCCCAGTGGCCGGCCGCCGTGGGCAGCGCCTTGGTCATCTCGTCGCTCTTGCGGACCGGGTCGACCAGCAGGATCACACCGACGACGATGGTGAAGGCGATGCCGAACAACCAGCCCGCGAACTTCGGCGGCACCTTGTCGGCGAGCAACTGGATGAGGCCGATCGACAGCCAGAGCGGCGCCAGGAACGACCCGGTGAGCTGGTAGAGCTTGAAGCTGACCGACCCGAATCCCACGAGGTGGCCGATCGTGATCGCCGCGAGCGACACGGCCAGCGCGGCCACCGCGACGGTCCAGGCGATCAACCACCCATCCCGGTCGTCGCGCAGCCGGCGGCCCAGTGCCACGGCCGCGATCGCGGCCAGGAGGGCACCGGCGAAGGCGATGACAGCAACGAGGATCTCCATGGTGACTCCAATGCTGCCGGACTATGCCTCCCAGCCGGTAGCCGAAGAGGGAACGGGGGCGGTCCACACGCTATCCGCCGATTACGGCAAGTCATGCCTCGGGGAAGCGGATTGTGGAATTTCCAGTTGATTTCTAGAGTGTTCGAGCACGCCGCACCCCTTACCCGTAGGGATACCGGATGCCTGACTCGTGGCCGTTCGCCGGGCTGCTCACTCCAGCGGTCGCTGGCCCCGCCCGGCCGACCGAGCCTGCTGTGCGGGAAGAGATCCCGGACGACCTCCGTACGCTGGTGTTACATGCCAAGACCGGCGACTCGGAGGCTTTTGGCACGCTCTATGACCGCTATGTGGATCTGGTCTATCGCTACATCTATTTCCGGGTGGGCTCCCATCCGCTCGCGGAGGACCTCACGAGTGAGACGTTCCTGCGGGCGTTACGCCATATCACCGACTTCACCTGGCAGGGCCGCGATTTCGGCGCCTGGCTGGTGACCATCGCGCGCAACCTGGTGACCGACCATTTCAAGTCCGGGCGCTACCGGTTGGAGATCCCGACGGGCGAGGTGATCGACGTCCCGCTCGACGGGCCGCACATCCCGGAGAACGCGGTGGTGACCGCGATCATCAACGACCGGGTCCTGCGGGCGGTCAGAGATCTCAATCCGGAACAACAGGAATGCGTGGTGCTGCGTTTCCTGCACGGACTGTCGCTGGCGGAGACGGCACTGATCATGGGGAAGAAGAGTGGAGCCATCAAAGCGCTGCAGTTCCGTGCGATCCGTGCACTCGCGAGGGCTCTCCGTCACGACCTCGCGTAACCTCGCACCGCATCCCGTCGTTAGGCAGGTGTCACGTCAGGATCATTAGCCGGGGGCGTCAGGGAGCGGTCATGGGTAGGTCGCGCAGATCGCGCGAACGGGTTGTGGATCACCTCACGGAGCTGCGGAGGCTCCCCTTGGGCGGCGGGCCGGAGGCCGGTTTCCGCGCCCGGCTCCGGCGCGACCTCCTGACGGCCCCTCCGCCCGCCGAGCCGGCGCCGCGCGGCGCGCGGCGCGGCCACCGGCGACCGCCCCGGCGGATCTCCTGGTTCTCCCAGGTGGCCACGCTGGGGCTGGCCGCCGGGATGATGCTGTCGGCCTTCGCCACCTACCAGGCGGTGCCGGGCGACACGCTGTACCCGCTCAAGCGCGCCGCGGAGAGCACACTGGTCCGGCTCAGCACCGACGACGTCGAACGGGCCGAGCGCGAGCTCCACTCGGCCCGGAACCGCGCCGCCGAGGTCGCCGAGCTCCTCGGCTCCTCGGGCGAGGGGCCGCTGGTCTCTGAAACGCTCAAGGACATGGAGCAGTCGACACGCTCGGGCATCAGCAGGCTGAAGCGGGCCGAACCACGCTCCTCCAAGCTCGACTCCTTCGCCAAGGACCAGCGCGACATGGTCGAGCCGATGCTCGATCAGCTGAACGAGGTCAACCAGGACCAGGCCACGGGATACCTCGATTACATCGAAGGTCTCGTCGCCCCTTCTGGGTAAGCTGACGCACATGTGGCGGCTCATGCGACGACGGCACCAGGCAGAGGCGAAGATCGCCGGCGAGGCCGCGGCGGCGGCGGCTGTGACGGCGCCACCCGCCGAGCCCGACCTGCAGGCGGCGGCCTTCTTCGACGTCGACAACACGATGATGCGCGGCGCCTCCATCTACCACTTCGCCAGAGGTCTCGCCACGCGCGGCATGTTCACCACGTCCGACCTGTTCAAGTTCGCCGTCGGCCAGGCGGCGTTCCGGCTGCGCGGCAACGAGAATCCCGACCACATCGCGGTCGCCCGCGAGACCGCGCTGGCGTTCGTCGCCGGCGCCAAGGTCGACGACGTCGTACGGCTGGGCGAGGATATCTACGACGAGGTGATGGCCGACCGCATCTGGGGCGGCACCCGAGCCCTCGCGCAGAGCCACCTCGACGCGGGCCAGCGGGTCTGGCTGGTCACCGCCACGCCGGTCGAGCTGGCCAGGGTCATCGCCCAGCGGCTCGGCCTGACCGGGGCGCTCGGCACCGTGGCCGAGAGCTCCGACGGCGTCTACACCGGGCGGCTGGTCGGTGACCTGCTCCACGGTCCGGCCAAGGCCGAGGCGGTGCGGGCGCTGGCCCGCCGCGAGGGCCTCGACCTCACCCGCTGCACCGCCTACAGCGACTCGGCCAACGACCTGCCCATGCTCTCGCTGGTGGGCCACGCGGTGGCCATCAACCCCGACAGCGAGCTGCGCGAGTACGCCAAGGAGCAGCGCTGGCCGATCAAGGACTTCCGCACCGGCCGGAAGGCGACCCTGACCGCGCTGCCGATCGCCGCCGGTCTGGGCGCCGTGGCCGGCGGGGTCGCCGCGGGCGTGGCGCTGCGCAGGCACTACCGCTCGGTCCAGTGACACCGCGCCACGCAGCGCCGCGGACGACGGACGGCTACTTCAGGCTCTCGAAGAGCCGGCTCGCCTCCGGCTGCGCCCACTCGATCCGGTTGCGGTCGTCGGGATGGCGGGTCCAGGGCACGGTGCGGAAGCTCACCTTGGCCTTCGACAGGCTCCTGGCCAGCTCGTACATCGACTGCGGGTCCAGATCGGTCCGTACGGACCTGGACACCGCGCCGAGAAACTCCTTGAGCTTGGCGGGCTCGGCCGCCTGACTCTGCGCCTTCTTCAGCATCGCCAGCATGAGCTGCTGCTGCCGCTTGACGCGTTGGATGTCGGAGCCGTCGCCGTAGCGCCGCAGCCGGACGAAGCCGAGGGCCTGCTCGCCGTTCACCAGGCTCCTGCCGGCCGGCAGGACGAGCTTCGACGCCTTGTCGTTCACGGCCGTCGGCAGCCTGACCTCCACACCCCCGAGCGCGTCCACCATGGCCTTGAACCCGGTGAAGTCCACCTCCACCGAGTGGTCGATGGTCAGACCGGTGAGCTGTTCCAGCGTCGCGCCGAGGCAGGCGGACCCGCCCTGGTCGTACGCGGTGTTGATCAGGTCGGTTCTGGCCGGCCGGCCGGAACAGCGGGGGATGCGCACGATCGAGTCGCGCGGCACGCTGACCGCGGTCGCCCGCCTCCTGTCGGCGGGCAGGTGGAGGAGCACGATCGTGTCCGACCGCTTGCCCACCTTGTCCCTGGCCATGCGCGGGCCGTACACCTCGTTGCCGGCGCCTTCGCGGGTGTCCGAGCCGATCAGCAGCACGTTGAGCGCCCCCGACACGTCCACGACGCGCGCACCCGCCGGAGGCGCGGCCGTGTGGCGGTCACCGACCAGCACGACCGGCACCGCGACCGCGGCGGCGGTGGCGACGGCGACGAGCCCGGCCGCCCACCAGCCCGTCCATCGGCCCGTCCAGCGGCCCGTCCAGCGGCGAGCCGGCCGGAACCGCGACCCGGCGCTCAGCATGCGCTCACGCTGCCTGACGAGCGTCGCGGGTGGCTCGTGTTCCAGCTCTCCGCCGAGATCGCGGAGCAACCGCAGGTCGTCCATCGTCACTCCTCCTCGATCATCGGGTTGCTGTCGCCGAGCGCCGCGCGTACCTTCCGCCTGCCCCTGTTGAGGCGGGAGCGCACGGTCCCGACCGGGATGCCGAGCGCCCGCGCGACCTCCTCGTACGTCAGATCGCCCCAGGCGATCAGCAGGAGCACGTCACGGTCCCTGGCCGGAAGCGCCGCGAGCGCGCTGACCAGGTCGGGGCGCGCGGCCCGCGCGGTCACCCCGGCCGCCACCCGGTCGGCCGGCGACTCCACGTGCCCGTCGACCGGCGCCCGCAGCAGCGCGCGGTAACGGGCCGCCTCGGTGCGGTGGTGGCGGGACATGAGCTTGGTGAGGATGCCGAAGAGCCACGGCCGGGCGTCGGTGTAGGCCAGGTCGTAGCTCCTGCGACGGGAGAAGGCGACCAGGAACGTCTCGCCGACGAGATCCTCGGCGGGCTCGGGGCCGAGCCGCTTGGAGACGTACCGGTAGAGCATGGCGGAGTAGCGGTCGAACAGCTCGGCGAACGCCTCCGGCTGGGTCCAGGAGGCGCTGACGAGGTCGGCGTCCGCGTCCCTGGTGGCGGGTTGTGTGATCATCTCCGCCCTTCTGTGGGGAAGTCGGTCACGCATGTCTCGCCACAGCCCGCCGAACGGGTTCACACCAGAGGGAGCCGCCCTCAGCGGCTCAGAGGAAGGGCGGGAACGCGTGCCCGCGGCGCAGCCGCAGCTCGCTGAGCATCTGCTGGATGACCTCGCGGACGTGGTCGGTGAGGTTGAACACCAGCATGGGATCGTCGGCGTCCGACGGATCGTAACCGTCGGTGCGGATCGGCTCACCGAACTCGATCAGCCACTTCGACGGCAGCGGCACCAGCCCGAGCGGCCCGAGCAGCGGGAAGAACGGCGTGATCGGCACGTAGGGCAGCCCGAGCAGCCTGGCCAGGAACGGCAGATCACCGATCTTGGGGTAGATCTCCTCGGCTCCCACGATGGCGGCGGGCACGATCGGCGCGCCCGCGCGGATGGCCGACGCCACGAACCCGCCCCTGCCGAACCGCTGCAGCCTGTAGCGCTCGGAGAACGGCTTGCCCACGCCCTTGAAGCCCTCGGGGAACACTCCGACCAACTCGCCCTTGCGCAGCAGCCGGTCGGCGTCCTCGGGGCAGGCCAGCGTGTGGCCGCTCTTGCGCGCCAGATGGGCGAGGACGGGAAGCTGGTAGACGAGGTCGGCGCCGAGCAGCCGGAGCGGCCGGCCCACCTCGTCGTGCAGCGCCACCTGCATCATCAGCGCGTCGACCGGCAGGGTGCCGGAGTGGTTGGCCGCGATGAGCGCGCCACCCTCCTCGGGCACGTGCTTCAGCTCGGACGTCTCGACCCTGAACCAGTGGTGGTAGAGCGGCCGGATCAGCTCCAGCAGCACCTTGTCGGTGAGCTCGGCGTCGTAGCCGAACTCGTCGACCTCGTAGTCGCCGCTGATCCGCCTGCGGAGGAAGGCCAGTGCCTTGGCCATGGGGTCGGGCTCGCCGTAGGAGGGCGCCGCGCTGATCGGGATCACCCGCGCCTCGTGGCCGGGAACACTCACCGAGCACCTCCGAACGGATGCAGCCCGCGCGAACGCAGGAAGTCGTCGAAGGCCGCGCCGGTCGTGAACTTGGGTTTCCAGCCCAGCTCGGACTCCAGCCTGCTGGAGTCGACCGCGCGGCCGTGGCTCATCAGCCGCACCTGCTCGGGCGAGTAGTCGACCAGCCCTGCCCGGCGTACGACGTCGCCGAGCGCGTGGAAGACCGGCGAGAACAGCGGCAGCGACGGCCGCCCGGCCCGGCGCGCGCACTGCGACAGGAGCAGCACGCCGGCCCCGGCCACGTTGAACGTGCCGGGGTGGTCCTCCTTCGCCATCCGCCGGAACACCTCGACCGCGTCGTCCTCGTGGACGAACTGCAGCCGAGGGTCGAAGCCGAACACGGTCGACAGCACCGGCTGGGTGAAGTAGCGGGTGAGCGGCGAGTCAACGCCGGGCCCCATGAAGTTGGCGAAACGCAGCAGTGACACGGCCACGTCGGGACGGCGGCGCGCGAAACCGCGCACGTAGCCCTCGACCTCGGCCGCGTCCTTGGCGTAGCCGTGGACGGGGCCGTCGTGCGGCTCCATGTCCTCGGTGAGCACCGCCGGGTTGCGCGGCGACGAGCCGTAGACCGCGGTGGTCGAGCGCACCACCACGCGCCGCACGGTCGCCGACCGCTGGCAGGCGCCGAGCAGCTGCATGGTTCCGATGACGTTGTGCTCTTTCATCACCGCCCGGCCGGTGCCCCGGGACGGGGCGCTCACCAGGCTCATGTGCACAACGGTGTCGATGTCCGCGACCGCGATCACCTCGGCGATGTCGGGGCTGCGGAGATCCACCCGGACGAACTCCGTCCGGCCCAGAGAGACGCCGCCAGCTCGCGTCAGCGAGGGCGGCGGCACGGTGTCGACTCCTATGACGCGGCTGACGTCCGGGTCCGCCGCGAGAACACTCGCCACCCGGGCGCCAATGTGGCGCGAGACCCCGGTGACCAGCACGGTGTGGGTCATCAGCGCCTCACAGCTGCGTCTTGTTACTTCTTGTTGCGCCGCTGGATGCGCGTCTTCTTGAGCAGCTTGCGGTGCTTCTTCTTGGCCATCCGCTTACGGCGCTTCTTGATCACAGAGCCCACGGGACCCCCAGGTACTGGTAGCAAGGCTGAAAACGATGTGCGAGCGCACACCGCGTCACAGACTACCGGCGATCGGTGGTAGATCGCCCCTTGGGGTGAGAGCCCGGCCGCGTCGCGCCGGCCGGACCTCTCCCGCGACGGTATTCACGGCGTACGGTCCACGCCGCTACTCCTGCATCAACCTGCCTCGATGTAGGCCTCCCGGAGATAGTCGTGGACCGCCTGCTCAGGCACCCTGAACGACCGGCCTACTCGGATCGCCGGCAGCTCGCCAGAGTGCACCAGCCGGTACACGGTCATCTTCGAGACCCGCATGACCGTGGCCACTTCCGCCACAGTCAGGAACTTCACCTCGCTGAGAGGTCTTTCGCCTGCAGCCATCGGACGCCTCTTCCGCACGTGTTTCCGGGTTATCCCCACTGGTGCCATTGCTCACGCACGTGTACTGCCGTCAGCGTAAGTCGGGACTCCGAGTGCGCAAACCCCCTAGTTTCTCAGTTGGCGGAGCCACCTGTCAGCCGGACCAACGAAATCGCTGGCCAGCAGCATGGCCGAGCACCTCGCCGGCACGTTGGAACTGTCCAACATGTCACACATAAGAGTCGCCCAGGCCCCATCAAAAGTTGGCAAAGGGACTGCGAGCCTCTTGGAATGCAGGCGCGAAAAGACGGTATCGGGAGGACCGAATTAGACGCGAAGGGCTCGTGAGACGCGTGTGACCAGACGGTCGGTCAGTGGCTCGTAATAACGGGGTAGCACGTTGTCGTCGAGCGGGACGACGACGTCCAGCTTGCCCTCCGCCTCGCCCAGGAAGAGCCCCGGATCGTTGCTGTCGGCGAAGCCCACCGTGGGCACTCCTGCCTCACCCGCCGCACCCGCCCACCCGTGGTCGGCGATCACGAGGTCGGGCGCCAGGTCGCCGAGCTCGCTCAGCATCCGCTCCATCGGGGCCGAGTCGTGCGTGTGCACGAACCCACCCTTGTCGTCGAGCATCGCGACGTCGTCGAGGTAGCGGATCCGGCGGTGGCGGCCGTAGCCCGACCCGGAGTAGACCCAGCCCTCGGCGGGCGTCAGCAGCGTGGCTCCGTGGGCGGCGGCGAACCTGGCCAGCGGCTGGTGGATGGCCAGCAGGCCGGTGGGGTGGCCGGTGGCGAACAACAGCTTGGGCTGATCGCGCGACAGGGCGGCCGCGATGCGGTCGGCCATGGCGTCGAGCGCGTCGATCGTCCGCTCCGGGTCAATGGTGTCCTGGCCCCAGCGGTGACCGGGATCGGCGATCACGCCGGCGGACTTGGCCATCGTGGCGAGGATGTCGCGGAAGGACCACGGCTGGTCGAACGTCAGGCCCAGCATGTAGTAGGGGTCATCGTTGGCCAGCGAGCTGTAGTGGTCGAGGTTGTTCTCCCGGGGGGTCGCGACCTCACCGGCGATGCGGGTTCGGATCAGGTGCTCGCGGAGTTGGTCGCGGCTCAGCACAGCTTTCCTCGCTAGGGCATCGGGTCGAGGCCGTGCAACGGGAAGACCGCGTTCCGGGTCGCCATGATCGCACGGTCTATGGGGTCCGCAGGGTCATAACCATGGGAAAGGTCACGAAATTCCGGACTGCGGCCATCGGTCATCGTCAGCGGCGGCAACTCGCCCGTACGTTCCCTGGCCATGGTCCGCCAGGCCTGGCCGGTCGGCGTGGCCGGGTCGAGAGGATGCCCGGCGACCTCGGCGATCAGGTGGGTCCAGGCCCGCGGCACCACCTGGACGAGCTCGTAACCACCGCCGCCGGTCACGATCCAGCGCCCGCCCGCCGTCTCGTGGGCCAGCCGGTGCAGCGCGGCGTAGGACGCACGCTGGGCGTCGAGGCTGAGCATCAGGTTGGCCAGCGGGTCGAGCGCGTGGCTGTCGCAGCCGTGCTGGGTCACCAGGATCTCCGGCCGGAACTCACGGAGCAGCGGCGGCACCACCGCGTCGAAGGCCCGCAGCCAGCCCGTGTCGCCGCAGCCCGCCGGGAGCGCCACGTTGACCGCCGAGCCGTCGGCGCCGGTCTCCGACGGGAACCCGGTGCCGGGGAACAGCGTGCGCGGGCTCTCGTGCAGGCTGATCGTCAGCACCCGCGGATCGTCGTAGAACATCGCCTGCACGCCGTCGCCGTGGTGCACGTCGACGTCGACGTAGGCGACTCGGCTCACGCCCTGGGCGAGCAGCCAGGCGATGGCCAGCGCCGGATCGTTGTAGACGCAGAACCCACTGGCCGCGGACGGCATCGCGTGGTGCAGGCCGCCGGCCACGTTGACCGCGTGCTCGGCCGTGCCCTCCCAGACCGCGCGGGCGGCGGCCAGCGAGGCGCCGGCGATCAACGCGGACACCTCGTGCACCCCGGCGAACGCCGGGTTGTCGGTGGTGCCGAGCCCCGCCGACAGGTCGGGAGCGCCCGTCGCGGAGACCCCCTTGACCGCCTCGATGTAGCCGCGCTTGTGCACCATGGCCAACTCGTCGTCGCTCGCGGGCACGCAGCCGGCCAGCTCGACCTTGTCGAGGACGCCCAGCTCGCGCGCCAGCGCCATCGTCAGCTCCACCCTGACGGGAGCGAGCGGATGGCTGGGCCCGAAGTTGTACGCGGTCAGGGCATCGTCCCAGATGACCCGTGCCGTCCGACTCATGCGTGCTCCCGTCACTCGCCCACAGGGCGACGTTACCGCAGCGTCAACTGCCGCCGTCCACACGGGAAGGCCGGTAACCTCAGCGAAATCCGGCCGCTTTTCCGCGTAGGGTCGGCTCATGCGCTTGGTGCGTCGGGTCACGGCCGCATGGCGTTTCCTCATGCGCCCCCGCGTCTTCGACACCGCGCTGGTCGTCGTGCTGGCCGGCGGCGCGTGCGTCGGGATGATCTCGGTGCTGCTCCAGGATCACCTGGACGTCGCCATGGGCGCGGCGCTCTTCATGATCACCTCGCTCCCCCTGCTGCTGCGGCGGAGCAGGCCGGTCCACGTCGCGGCCGTCGTCATCACGCTCGACATCCTCGGCCTCGGCTTCGGCGTCGTCACGTCCAACAGCCTGCCCGGTGCGATCGCCCTCTACAGCGTGGGCCGCTACACCACGGGCCGGAAAGCGGCGCTCACCGCGGGGGCCGCCACCGTGGCGTACGGCGCGGCGTCCCAGCTGACCGCCCCGGGGCCGGGAGCGGTGGTGCCGGCCGTGGTCTACGTCCTGGTGTTCGTCGGCCTGGGACAGTTCGTCAGGGTCCGTGCCGAGCTCCGGGAACGGGAGCGGCGGGAGACGGCCGACAACGCGGTCCGCGCCGAGCGGCGGCGCATCGCCAGGGAGCTGCACGACGTCGTGGCCCACCACCTCAGCGTGATCAACGCCCTGGTCGGCGGCGCCCGGGCCACGCTCCCGCCAGGTCACGAGGTCACCCGTGAGGCCCTGACCGGCGCCGAGGGGACGGCCCGCCAGGCGCTGGCCGAGATGCGGCAGTTGCTGCACGTGCTCAGGGCCGACGACGGCGACAACGCCGACGCCGCGACCGGGGTCGGCGCCGCCCGGCTGTCGGCACTGGTCAAGGAGGCCATGACGGCCGGGCTGCCCACCAGCCTGACCGTGACCGGCGAGGTCGCCCCCCTGCCCACGGCCGTCGACCACGCCGTCTACCGCATCGTCCAGGAGGCGCTGACCAACACCCGCAGGCACGCCTCGGGCGCGCGGGCCAGTGTCCTGCTGACCTACCAGGAGGCGGCGGTCGAGGTGGAGGTGGTCGACGACGGGGTCGCGGTGCCGCCGGGCGGCGCGCCGGGGTTCGGGCTCAGCGGCATGGCCGAGCGGGTGGCGCTGTGCGGTGGAGAGCTGCGGACGGGGCCGCGTCCCGGTGGCGGCTTCCGGGTGCACGCCCTCATCCCTCTGGAGCAGTCATGATCACGGTTCTGCTGGTGGACGACCACGCGCTGGTGCGTATGGGGTTCAGGCTGATGCTCGACGCCCAGCCTGACCTGAGCGTGGTCGGCGAGGCCGGCGACGGCGCCGAGGCGGTCGAGCTGAGCAGACGGCTGCGACCCGACGTGGTGGTGATGGACCTGCACATGCCCGGCCTCGACGGAGTGCGGGCGACCGAGCTGATCACCGCCGAGCTGCCCGGCGTCCGGGTGCTGGCGCTGAGCACGTTCGACCTGGACGAGAACGTGGTCGCGGCGCTCCGGGCCGGAGCCGGCGGGTTCCTGCCCAAGGACATCTCGCCGGAGGAGCTGGTCGAGGGCGTCCGGGTGGTGCACCGGGGCGAGTCGGCCGTCGCGCCCCGCCTGCTGACCCGCCTGATCGGCACGTTCGTCCGCGCCTCGCGGCAGCGCCGGTCGACGCCCCCCACGCCCCCGGCCGGGCTGGCCGCGCTGACCGAGCGCGAGCGGGAGATCCTGGAGCTGATCGCCCGCGGCAGGTCCAACGGCGAGATCGCCGGCGAGCTGGGCGTGTCGTCGTCCACCGTGAAGAACCACGTGACCAACCTGTTCGCCAAGATCGACGTGAGGGACCGGGCACAGGCCGTGATCATCGCCTACGAGGCGGGCCTGATCACTCCTGGAGAGTAGGACCAAGGTCCCAGGGACACGCCGCCGGAACGGTTCTCCAGCACGACGAGATCGGCGGCCACCTCGGTCACGCTGGAGTCATGACCACGATCCGGGCAACGAGCCTGACCAAACGCTACGGGCGGACCGTCGCCGTGTCGGACCTGTCCTTCGACGTCCAACCCGGCCAGGTGACCGGGTTCCTCGGACCCAACGGCGCCGGCAAGTCCACCACCATGCGCATGATCCTCGGCCTCGACCGGCCCTCGGACGGCTCGGTGCTCGTCGACGGGCTGCCGTACCAGGAGCTGCGCCACCCGTTGCGCAAGGTCGGCGCGCTGCTGGACGCCAGGGCCGTGCACGGCGGCCGGAGCGCCCGCAACCACCTGCTGGCCATCGCCCAGAGCAACGGCATCCCCGCGAGCCGGGTCGAGGAGGTGCTGGCGCTGGTCGGGCTGAGCGAGGTGGCGAGACGGCGGATCGGCGGCTTCTCGCTCGGCATGTCGCAGCGCCTCGGGATCGCCGCCGCGCTGCTCGGCGACCCGGAGATCCTGCTCTTCGACGAGCCGGTCAACGGGCTCGACCCCGAGGGCATCCTGTGGATCCGCACGCTCATGCGCGAGCTGGCCGCCGAGGGCCGCACGGTCTTCGTCTCCAGTCACCTGATGAGCGAGATGGCGCAGACCGCCGACCACCTGGTGGTGATCGGCCGCGGCAGGCTGATCGCCGACACCGGCGTGGCGGAGTTCATCGGGCGTAGCTCGCAGGGCTACGTACGGGTGCGCTCGCCCCGCCTGGACGAGGTGGCGAAGCTGATCGAGATCGGGGAGCCGCACGACGGCCACCTGCGCGTGACCGGGATGACCCCCCTGGAGATCGGCACGATCACCGCGCGGGCGGGGCTGCCGCTGGAGGAGCTGACCTTCGTCCAGCCCTCGCTCGAAGCCGCCTACATGGAGCTCACCAAGGACAGTCTGGAGTTCTCGTCATGATGGAGATCCTCGCCTCCGAGTGGACCAAGATGCGCTCGGTCCGCTCCACCGTCTGGACCCTCGCGAGCACGGCGCTGCTGATGCTGGCCATCGGTGTCCTGCTGGCGCTCGCGGTGGCCGGCTCCGCCGACGGTCCGGTGAACGACGCGGAGGCCACGCGGGTCAGCATGGCCGGGGTGACGTTCGCCTCGCTGGCCATCGCCACGCTGGGCGTGCTGGTCGTCTCCAGCGAGTATCGGACCGGCGCCATCCGCACCTCGCTGATGGCCGTGCCCAGGCGGCTGCGGCTGCTGTCCGGCAAGATCATCGTCTTCACCGTGGTGGCGCTGGTGGCTTGCCTGGCCTCGTCGTTCGCCACCTTCCTCATCGCGCAGGCGATCCTCGACGGGCCCGCGCTCGGCGAGCCGGGCACGTTGCGGACGGTCGCCGGCACCGGCCTCTACCTGACGGCGTCCGGCCTGTTCGGGCTGGCGCTCGGCGCGCTCGTACGGCACACGCCCGGCGCGATCGTGGCGGCCATCGCCCTCATCCTCGTGCTGCCGCAGCTGACCAACGTCCTGCCCGGCGAGTGGGGCACGGCCGTGCACAACCACTTCACCTCCAACGCCGGGCTGCAGATCGCGATGCCGGTGGAGAGCAATCCGCTGGGCCCGTGGAGCGGGTTCGGCGTCTACCTGGCCTGGATCGCGGTCACCCTGGTCGCGGCGGCCGTCCTCATGCGGCGGCGGGACGCGTGACGATGGGCCGTCACCCGGTGCGCAGGGCGATGACGGGATCGAGCCGTCCTCCCTGCGCGCGGGTGCTTCCGGCCCTTTTCGGGGGTCAGCCGGAGGCGAGCTCGCGGCCCCGGTCGCGGGCGGCCTCGATGGCGGCCAGGAAGGCGGCGCGCACGCTGTGCCGTTCGAGCTCGGCGATGGCCGCGATCGTGGTGCCGCCGGGCGAGGTGACGGCCTCGCGCAGGATCACCGGGTGCTCGCCCGAGTCGCGCAGCATCACGGCCGCGCCCACGATGGACTGGGTGACCATGTCGAGCGCGGCGGCTCGCGGCATGCCGAGCAGGATGCCCGCGTCGACCATGGCCTCGACCAGGTAGAAGAAGTAGGCGGGGCCGCTGCCCGACAGGGCGGTGGCGGCGTCCTGCTGCGACTCGGGGATGCGCAGCACCTTGCCGACCGGCTTGAGCAGGTCCTCGGTGTGCCTGAGGTGCTCCTCGTCCGCGTGGGCGCCCGCCGAGATGACGCTCATCGCCTCGTCGAAGCGGATCGGCGTGTTGGACATGACCCTGACCACGGGCACCTCGACACCTAGCCGCTGCTCGACGAAGGACGTGGTGATGCCGGCCGCGGCGGTGATCACCAGGCGGTCGGCGGGCACGTAGGGGGCGATCTCGGCCAGCAGCGTCGCCATGTCCTGCGGCTTGACGGCCAGGATCAGCGTGTCGGCGGCCTTGGCGGCCTCGGCGTTGGTGACGGTGCGCACGCCGTAGGACTCGCGAAGCGCCTGCGCCCGCTCGGGCCTGCGGGTGGTGGCCAGGACGTCGCCCGGCGCGAGCCCGGCGCGCAGCAGCCCGGACAGCAGGGCCTCACCCATCTTGCCGGTGCCCAGAATCGCAATCACGCCAGCAGCCTACCGACCGCTCAACGCCTGCCCAGCAGCGACCGCAGGAAGAAGGCCAGGTTGCGGGGCCGTTCGGCGAGGCGGCGCATGAGGTAGGGGTACCAGTCGGAGCCGTAGGGCACGTAGACCCGCATCCGGCAGCCCAGCGCCGCCAGCCGTCGCTGCTCGTCGGGACGTACGCCGTAGAGCATCTGGTGCTCGTAGGACGACGGGTCGCGCCCGTGGAGCGCGGCCAGCGTCGAGGCGATCTCCACCAGGCGCGGATCGTGCGTGGCGACCATCGGGTAGGCGGCGCCGGCCATCAGCTCCCTGAGGCAGCGTACGAACGAGCGGTCGATGTCGGACGTGGACGTGTAGGCCCCCGGCGCGGTGTAGGCGCCCTTGCAGAGGCGCACCCGGGCGCCGTCGAGCTCGGCGAGCCGCGCGCAGCGCTCGTGCGCGTCGGGCAGGTAGGCCTGCGCCACGACGCCCACGCCCGGGTGCTCCTTGCGCAGCATCGCGTGCACGGAGTGCAGCCCCGGGATGGTGTCGTGCTCCTCGGCGTCGAGCGTGACCGTGATGCCCCGGAGGGCGGCCCGCTCGCAGATGGTGGCCGCGTTGTCGAGCGCGGTCTGCTCGCTCAGCCGCAGGCCCAGCGCGGTCAGCTTGACCGACACGTCGGCGCCCTCGGGTATCCGGCCGAGCAGGTCGAGGTAGGCGTGGACCGCGCCCTCCGCCTGCGCCCTGTCGGTCACCTCCTCGCCCAGGTGGTCGACCGAGACGAGCAGGCCCTCGCGGGTCAGCTCGGACACGACCGCGCCGACGTCGTCGGCGACGTAGCGCCTGACCACGTCCTTGGTCAGCGGCGAGGTGGACACGAGGCGCTCGGCGCGCTCGCTTCTGGAGACGGCCAGCAGGGCCTGACGGAGCACGGGTCCAACCCTAACTTCACCGGGGCGGCGACCGCTGGTCTGTCGGACGAACCTGTGGACGACCCCGTCCGGTCTGTCGGACGAACCTGTGGACGACCCCGTCCGGTCTGTCCGATGAACCTGTGGACGCCCCCGTCCGTCGTATGGGTATGCGCACGATGACAGCGACTCTTCTGGCCGGGTGTCTGGTGCTCGCGACGGGCTGCGGCACGGCGTCGTCCGACGGGCGGACCTCGGCCTCCGCTCCGGACACGCCGGTGTCGGCCTCGGCCGTGTCCACGACCCCCACCACCTCCGTCCCCAAGGGCCCCGAGCCGGTCAAGCCGATCGGCGACGCGATCAACACCCGCAAGGTTCCTTGGACCAAGGCCAAACGCGTCTCGAAGGGCCGCCAGATCCAGCTGGTCTGGACGTCGGGTGTGGCCCCCTGCACCGTGCTCGACCGGGTGAAGGTCAAGGAGACCCGCAAGCGGGTCACGATCACCCTGTACGAGGGGACGGCGCCGCAGGCGAAGGACGTCTCCTGCATCATGATCGCGATCGAGAAGACCACGACCGTCAAGCTCAGGAAGCCGCTCGGCGCGCGCAAGCTCGTGGACGGCGGCAGATCCTGAGCTGACCGGGCGAAACCCCCGGCGACCCCGGCACGGCGTCCGTGCCGGGGTCGCCGGGGGTTTTCGTGTGCGTGAGGCCGGGAATGCGTGGCGCGTCAGTTAGCTTGAGTCGAGTAGGCTCAAGTCGTTTGACAAACCTTCCAGGCATTCGTAGGTTGAGTCTGACCGACTCAACTTTGACTACAAGGACGTACTCATGGCACGTGCGGTAGGTATCGACCTTGGGACGACCAACTCCGTCGTCTCGATCCTCGAGGGCGGTGAGCCCACCGTCATCGCGAACGCGCAGGGCTCGCGGACCACGCCGTCCGTGGTCGCCTTCGCGAAGAACGGCGAGGTCCTGGTCGGCGAGGTCGCCAAGCGCCAGGCCGTCACCAACGTGGACCGGACCATCCGCTCCGTCAAGCGCGAGATGGGCACCAACTGGTCCCAGGAGATCGACGGCAAGAAGTTCTCCCCTCAGCAGATCAGCGCCTTCGTGCTGCAGAAGCTCAAGCAGGACGCCGAGGCCTACCTGGGCGAGAAGATCACCGACGCGGTGATCACCGTTCCGGCATACTTCAACGACTCCCAGCGGCAGGCCACCAAGGAGGCCGGCACGATCGCGGGCCTCAACGTGCTCCGCATCATCAACGAGCCCACCGCCGCGGCGCTCGCCTACGGGCTCGACAAGGACCAGGACCAGACGATCCTGGTCTTCGACCTCGGCGGCGGCACCTTCGACGTGTCCCTGCTCGACGTCGGCCAGGAGGACGGCCACGGCTTCGTCGAGGTCAAGGCCACCTCCGGCGACAACCACCTCGGTGGTGACGACTGGGACCAGCGGGTCGTCGACGAGCTGGTCACCCGGTTCAAGAACGCCCACGGCGTCGACCTGTCCAAGGACAAGATGGCCCTCCAGCGCCTGCGTGAGGCGGCGGAGAAGGCCAAGATCGAGCTGTCCAGCCAGTCCGAGACCAGCATCAACCTGCCCTACATCACGGCTTCGGCCGAGGGCCCGCTGCACCTCGACGAGAAGCTGACGCGCGCCGAGTTCCAGCGGCTGACGGCCGACCTGCTCGAGCGGACCAAGGGCCCGTTCCACCAGGTCATCAAGGACGCCGGCATCAAGCTCTCCGACATCGCCCACGTGGTGCTCGTCGGCGGCTCGACCCGCATGCCCGCCGTCACCGAGCTGGTCAAGGAGCTGACCGGGGGCAAGGAGCCCAACAAGGGCGTCAACCCCGACGAGGTCGTCGCCATCGGCGCCGCGCTGCAGGCGGGCGTGCTCAAGGGCGAGGTCAAGGACGTCCTGCTGCTCGACGTGACCCCGCTGTCGCTCGGCATCGAGACCAAGGGCGGCATCTTCACCAAGATCATCGAGCGCAACACGACGATCCCGACCAAGCGCTCCGAGGTCTTCACCACGGCCGAGGACAACCAGCCGTCGGTGCAGATCCAGGTCTACCAGGGCGAGCGCGAGATCGCGTCCTACAACAAGAAGCTCGCCACGTTCGAGCTGACCGGCATCGCCCCGGCGCCGCGCGGCATCCCGCAGATCGAGGTCACCTTCGACATCGACGCCAACGGCATCGTCAACGTCTCCGCCAAGGACCTGGGCACGGGCAAGGAGCAGACGATGACGATCACCGGCGGCTCCGCGCTGCCGAAGGACGACATCGAGCGGATGATGCGCGAGGCCGAGTCCTACGCCGAGGAGGACAAGAAGCGCCGCGAGGAGGCCGAGGTCCGCAACAACGCGGACGGGCTCGCCTACCAGACGGAGAAGTTCCTCCGCGAGAACGACGACAAGGTTCCGGGCGAGATCAAGACCGAGGTCAACGACGCGCTGAGCGAGCTGAAGAAGGCTCTCGACGGCACCGACACCGACCTCATCCGCACCTCCGCGGAGAAGCTCGCCACGGTCAGCCAGAAGATGGGTTCCGCGATCTACGCCCAGAGCCAGGGCGCGGGCGGCGAGGGCGCTCCGCAGGACGCCGCGCAGGGCCAGCAGACCCAGGACAAGGCCGACGACGACGTGGTCGAGGCCGAGATCGTGGACGACGACCAGGCGAAGAAGGACAAGTGATGCTGCCGCGCGAAAACGGGCACGAGGAGCCGGTGATCCGCGACAACCGCAAGATCGACCCTGAGACGGGAAAGGTGCGCGTGCCCGCAGATGGCAAGGCCGAGCAGCCCGCCGCTCCTGAGGCCACGGCCCAGGACGGCGAGCTGAAGGCACAGCTCACCGAGCGGACCGCCGATCTCCAGCGCCTCCAGGCCGAATACACCAACTACCGCAAGCGGGTCGAGCGCGACCGGATCGCGGTCCGCGAGCAGGCCGTCGCGGGCGCGTTGATGGAGCTCCTTCCGGTGCTCGACGACATCGGACGGGCTCGCGACCACGGTGAGCTCAACGGGGGCTTCGCGAAGGTGGCAGAGTCACTGGAGGCGACGCTCACCAAGCTCGGGCTCTCCGCGTTCGGCCAGAAGGGCGACCCCTTCGACCCGACCGTCCACGAGGCGCTGATGCACAGCTACTCACCGGACGTGACCGAGCCCACCGCGATCGAGGTGTTGCAGCTGGGTTACCGCATGGGTGACCGGCTGCTGCGCCCGGCGCGGGTGGCCGTGGCCGAGCCCGAGGACGCCCCCCCGGCGTCCTCAGACGACGACAACTGACGAAGAGCGAAGGGCCCTGTAGATGAGCACCAAGGACTACCTGGAGAAGGATTACTACGCCGTCCTTGGTGTGCCCAAGTCCGCCACCGCCGATGAGATCAAAAAGGCGTACCGGAAGCTGGCCAGGCAGTATCACCCGGACACCAATCAGGGCGACTCGGCCAAGGAGACCAAGTTCAAGGAGGTCTCCGAGGCCTACGACATCCTGTCCGACAGCAAGCGCCGCAAGGAGTACGACGAGGCGCGCACGCTGTTCGGGTCGGGTGTCGGCGGCCAGCGTCCCGGCGGTGGCGGGTTCCCGTTCGACTTCGGTGACCTGTTCGGCGGCACGGCCGGCCCACAGGGCGGTCACGGTGCGGGAGACCGCATCGGCGACCTGTTCGGCGGGCTGTTCAACCGCGGAGGCTCGACGCGTACGAGCGGCACGACGCGTCCGCGTCGCGGCCAGGACGTCGAGTCCGAGGTCACGCTGACGTTCACCGAGGCGGTCGAGGGCAGCACCGTGTCGCTCCGGCTGACCAGCTCGGCCGCCTGCGCGGCGTGCACCGGCACGGGAGCCAAGGCCGGCACGACCCCGCGGGTCTGCCCGACCTGTGAGGGCACCGGGGCGGCGAGCCGCAACCTCGGCAACTTCGCGTTCTCCGAGCCCTGCCGCGACTGCAAGGGCCGCGGGCTGCTCGTCGACGACCCCTGCCCCGTGTGCGAGGGCAGTGGCCGGGCCAAGAGCACCCGCACCATCCAGGCGCGCATTCCCGCCGGGGTAGCCGACGGCCAGCGGGTCAAGCTCAAGGGCAAGGGCGCGCCGGGCGAGAACGGCGGTCCCGCCGGAGACCTCTACATCCAGACCAACGTCAAGCCGCATGCGGTGTTCGGCCGGATGGGCGACAACCTCACGATCGTCGTGCCGGTGACGTTCACCGAGGCGGCGCTCGGCGCCGAGATCAAGGTGCCGACCCTCAAGGGGATGCCGGTCACGCTGCGCATTCCGCCGGGCACGCCCAACGGCCGTACGTTCAGGGTGCGCGGCAGGGGAGTCGCCCGCAAGGACGGCACCAAGGGAGACCTGCTCGCCAGTGTCGAGGTGGTCGTTCCCAAGACGCTCGACGACAAGTCGCGTGAGCTCCTGTCGGAGTTCAACACCGCGACCGCGGGTGACGACCCGCGGGCCGATCTCATTCTGCGAGCCAGAAGCGAGTAGCCGATGGACGCCAACTATTTCGACCTGTCAGACGACACTCCTGTCTATGTGATCTCGGTGGCCGCCCAGCTGTCGGGCCTGCATCCGCAGACTCTGCGGCAGTACGACCGGCTCGGGCTGGTCTGCCCGGGCCGTACGGCGGGGCGCGGCCGCCTCTACTCGACCCGCGACATCCTCCAGCTGCGCGAGGTGCAGCGGCTCTCCCAGGAGGAGGGCATCAACCTCGCCGGCATCAAGAGGATTCTCGAGCTCGAGAACGAGGCGCTGCGGCTGCGTGAGGAGGTTCACCGCCTCCGCTCCGAGATGCGGATGGTCAGGGCGCTGATCCGATACGAGCTGCCACCGGGGGCCTAGGAAGATGGACTACAAGCTCACCCAGAAAAGTCAGGAGGCTCTTTCGGGGGCCATGCGGCGCGCCGCCGCCGAGGGCAACCCGGAGATCGCTCCGGTTCACCTGCTGGGCACACTGCTCTCCCAGACCGGCGGCACCGCCGTGCCCCTGCTGGAAGCCGTGGGCGCCGACTGGAAGTCACTGCGGGCCAAGGCCGAGGAGCAACTGGCCGCGCTGCCCAAGGCACAGGGCTCGACCGTGAGCGCGCCGTCGAGCTCGCGCCAGCTGCTGACCGTGATCAACACGGCGGCCCAGCGCGCCAAGCGGCTGGAGGACGAGTACGTCTCCACCGAGCATCTGCTCGTGGGCTTGGCCACCGACGGCGGCCAGACGGCCGAGCTGCTCAAGTCGCAGGGGGCCACCCCGCAGGCGTTGCTCGACGCGTTCGAGAAGGTACGCGGCCACGCCCGCGTCACCAGCGAGACCCCCGAGGACACCTACCAGGCGTTGGAGAAGTACGGCGTCGACCTGACCGAGCGGGCCCGCGGCGGCAAGCTCGACCCGGTCATCGGCCGCGACTCCGAGATCCGCCGGGTCGTGCAGGTGCTGTCGAGGCGCACCAAGAACAACCCGGTGCTGATCGGCGAGCCCGGCGTCGGCAAGACCGCCGTCGTCGAGGGCCTGGCCCAGCGCATCGTGGCCGGTGACGTGCCCGAGTCGCTGCGCAACAAGCGGCTGATCTCGCTCGACCTGGGCGCGATGGTCGCGGGCGCCAAATACCGGGGTGAGTTCGAGGAGCGGCTCAAGGCCGTGCTGTCCGAGATCAAGGAGAGCAACGGGCAGATCGTCACCTTCATCGACGAGCTGCACACCGTGGTGGGCGCGGGCGCCGCCGAGGGCTCGATGGACGCGGGCAACATGCTCAAGCCCATGCTGGCCCGCGGTGAGCTGCGCATGATCGGCGCGACGACGCTCGACGAGTACCGCGAGCGCATCGAGAAGGATCCCGCGCTGGAGCGCCGCTTCCAGCAGGTGTACGTGGGTGAGCCCACCGTCGAGGACACGATCGCGATCCTGCGCGGGCTGAAGGGCCGCTACGAGGCCCACCACCAGGTGCAGATCGCCGACAGCGCGCTGGTCGCCGCCGCCGCCCTGTCCGATCGCTACATCACCAACCGCTTCCTCCCCGACAAGGCCATCGACCTGGTCGACGAGGCCGCCTCCCGGCTCCGCATGGAGATCGACTCCCGCCCGGTGGAGATCGACCAGCTCCAGCGCAACGTCGACCGGATGAAGATGGAGGAGCTGGCGCTGTCCAAGGAGACCGACGACGCCTCCGTCCAGCGGCTCGAACGGCTGCGCAAGGAGCTGGCCGACCGCCAGGAGGAGCTCAACGCCCTGGTCGGCCGCTGGGAGCACGAGAAGGCCGGCCTGAACAAGGTCGGCGAGCTGAAGAAGCAGCTCGACGAGGCCCGCAGCGGCGCCGAGCGGGCCCAGCGCGACGGCGACTTCGAGACGGCGTCCAAGCTCATGTACGCCGAGGTCCCCAGGCTGGAGCAGGCGCTGCGCGCCGCGTCCGAGGCCGCGCCGCCCGACAACGCCATGGTCAAGGAGGAGGTCGGCCCCGACGACATCGCCGAGGTCATCTCGTCCTGGACGGGCATCCCGGCGGGGCGTCTGCTGGAGGCTGAGACGGCCAAGCTGCTCCGCATGGAGGAGGAGCTGGGCAGGCGTCTCATCGGGCAGCAGCGGGCCGTACAGGCCGTCTCCGACGCCGTACGACGGAGCCGCGCGGGCATCTCCGACCCCGACCGGCCGACGGGCTCGTTCCTGTTCCTCGGCCCCACCGGTGTGGGCAAGACCGAGCTGGCCAAGGCGCTGGCGGAGTTCCTGTTCGACGACGAGCGCGCGATGACCCGCATCGACATGAGCGAATACTCCGAGAAGCACAGCGTCGCCCGGCTGGTCGGCGCGCCCCCCGGCTACGTGGGCTACGAGGAGGGCGGCCAGCTCACCGAGGCGGTGCGGCGCCGGCCCTACACCGTGGTGCTGCTCGACGAGGTGGAGAAGGCTCATCCCGAGGTCTTCGACATCCTGCTGCAGGTGCTCGACGACGGGCGGCTGACCGACGGGCAGGGCCGTACGGTCGACTTCCGCAACACGATCCTGATCCTCACCTCCAACATCGGCTCGCAGTTCCTCGTCGATCCGAAGCTGGAGAACGGCGCCAAGCGCGAGGCCGTCATGGGCGCGGTGCGGGGCTCCTTCAAGCCTGAGTTCCTCAACCGGCTCGACGACGTCATCCTGTTCGACGCGCTCGGCTCCGAAGAGCTGACCCGCATCGTCGACCTGCAGGTCGACCGGCTCGCGCAGCGGCTGTCCGACCGCAGGCTGACGCTGGACGTCACGCCCGCCGCCCGCGAGTGGCTGGCGCTCACCGGCTACGACCCGATGTACGGCGCGCGTCCGCTGCGCCGCCTGGTCCAGTCGGCGATCGGCGACAAGCTGGCCAAGGCGGTGCTGTCCGGCGAGGTCACCGACGGCGACGGGGTCAAGGTAGACCTCGGCGACGACGAGCTGACGATCCAGCGGGCCTGACCACACCCGGCCGACGCCCGGAGACCGATCGGTCTCCGGGCGTCGGCGTCTCACGGGAGGGTCAGGCGGCGCCCCTCTCGGTAAGGTCTGGCCCACCCTTCAGGCAAGCCGCCTGCCGCGCGTCGCCCGCCTGGCTAGCTTCAGCGTTCGTCAGATCACCGAGAACGATCAGGGGGACGTGAAGTGTCATCTCGGAACATCCGAAGCGTCATTGCGGTGGCCACTCTGACCGCGGGGGTGGCCTGGTTCGCGGCGAGCCCGGCGGCCGCGGACGACTGCGCCCACCGGTCGGCGACGCCGAACCTGCCGGCGGCCACGACGACGCTCTGCGACGGCCTGCCCGGCGTCCAGGGCGCCGAGGTGTACGACCTCGCCGGCCAGGAGGGCGAGGAGGTGTCCGAGGTCGTCACGCGGACGGCCAAGCGGCTCGGCCTGACCGGCCTGGCGACGGCCCGGCCCGACACGGCCGCGGCCGATCTGGCCGGAGACGTCGCCTCGGGCCGCCCCGCGCTGCCGTCCGGAGTCCAGAACCCGGCGGGCCTGCGGGACGTTTCGACGATGACCTCGACGCCCGACCTTCCCGGGCTTCCGACGGTGCCGTCCGCGCTGCCCGTCAGGACGTCCTTCGGCGAGCTCACCGACGGCGAGCGGCCGGTGGTCCTCCCCCGGCCCGGGGTCTTCCGCCGGCCGGTGGACAGGCTGCCTCGCCGGGTCGCGAAAAAGACCCTCGCCACGGTGCCCGAGGCGGTGGCCGCCACCGGGCTGCCCCGGACGGACGTGGCCGAGGCCGGCGCCGTCGGCGATCTGCTGAAGGATCTCGACCTCGGCTGACCATGGCCGCTGGGCGAGCGCCGGTCCGGCGTCGACGCCCACCACGCCCGTGTGCGGGCCGCACCGCCCGCCCACGGCTCTCCATAGGTGAAGGGGCCGCGACCGGCCGGCCGCGGCCTCTTCGCGCCGCGCTCAGGAGATCAGCGCGTCGATCTCGTCCTCGGGCAGCCCCAGGTCGACCCTGATGCGATAGCGGGTGCGCAACAGGGCCAGGTGCTCGGGGTCGTCCTCGTCGCAGGCGAGCACGGCCTGCGTCGCCCACTCGAGCCCGGCCTTCAGGTCGCCGTAGGCGACCAGGGTCTCGGCGATCGTGTGGGACGTCGCCGGGGTCGCCCGGCCCTCGGCGCGGATGGTCTCGATGACCTCCCTCGCCTCAGCGGGTCTGTCGAGCTCGAACAGCGTGTCGGCGATGCCGGCGCGCGGGTCGATGCTCGACTCGCCGCCGTCCTCCACCGCGCGCTGGAAGCACTCCATCGCGCGGGCCGGCTGCCCGGCCGCTCGCCATTCCTCGGCCGCGAGGACCAGGATGGACGCTCTGGAGACATCGCCGGAGGAATAACTCAGCGCGACGTCGTACAGCCGCCTGGCCAGGGAGCTGTGGTCGTCGGCCAGCAGTGCCTGCTCAAGCAGGCGATCAAGGTGCTCACGGGTCACATGCGCCACAACGTGAGACTACCGAGCCGCATGCCGCTTTGCCCGGTCAATGCACATCGCCGATAGGGCACGAGTTTTCGCGACAGTTTGTTAAAGACTGACCACGCTCGGCGTGTCCCTGCTGCTCGACGGGCATATTCCGCTAACACGCGCGTGGGCGGGAGGGGCTGCGATGGGCATGTCCAAGCAGATGACCTTCACGCTCGCCTGTGTGGTGAGCCTGTCGGCCCTGCTGCCGGGCACGGCCGGCTACCTGTCGGCACGCCTGGACGCGATCCGCTCGGCGGAGCGCTCGTTGCGAGCGGTCGAGGTCAGGCTGGACATCAGGATGGCCCGCGAGGCGCGGGAGGGCGGCTCCGTGTCGTTCCCGGAGCACTGCGTGCACCCGCCGACGACGGTCGAGCCACCGGCCACGGCGCTGCGACCCGAGGACCGGCACCACCGCAGGGACCACCGGCCCGCGCAGCTGTCCGACTGGCTGCCCCAGCTGGTCGACTCACTGGCCGAGGCGCGTTAGGCGCGAGGGGCCGCCGCGGGGGCCGAGCTCAGGTCGGGCTAGCGACCGCTGCCCGAGATGATGCCCTGGTAGGAGCCGATCACCTTGACCTGGCCGAGGTCGGCGGTCTTCGACGGGATGTGCGCGACGACCTGGATCAGCCGGGTGACCTTCATGTAGGTGTAGTACTTGCCGGGCAGGAGTCCGTTGTCCTTCTGGAAGACGTAGTTGCGTCGCGGCCCCTGGCGTACGTCATAGCGGCTGGTCCGTTGGATGGTGGTGAAGGCGAGCGCTCCGCCGTCGGCCGTGCGCAGGGCGTAGGAGGGATGGCCGGTCGCCGGGCGGGCGCGCTCGGTGAGCTTGGCGTACTGGTTCATCCTGACGCGGCTGGACGCGGCGTCGGTGGTGAGCCGGTCGGCCGCGAAACGGCTCCTGGACCTCGTCGCGCCCTTGCCGACCAGGTGGGCGGCGTAGCTCCTGGCGAACATGGCGGGTGACATCATCAGCCCGGCGGCGTCCGACTGGGCCACCTCAGTGGCCGTTCCCGAGGCGTCCGTGGTGATCTCAGGGAGTTCGTCCACGGCCTGGCCCTCGAAGACGTCGGGGGCGTACATCTGCCGCCAGGACTCTCCGTCGCGGGCGAACAGCAGGTACGTCGGCTCCTTGGCGGTCTCGCTCCCGCGGTTCCAGTACGCCGTGGTCAGGAACCAGCGGCCCTCCTTGACGGAAGGCACGGCGTGGGTGGGCTTGACGTAGCCGAACGGCCGGTAACCGCCTCGGCCGAGCCTGCGGCTGGAGGCGTAACCCGCCTTGTCGATGGCGAGGCTGGAGCCGCCTTCGTAACCCGCCAGCAGTTTGTCGCTCCTGACGTTGTTGGCGGCGTTGTTGCGCTTGACGTAGTTCGCCAGGACCGTGGCGGTCTCCTGAGCGGTGACGGGCGCGGCCACCGGTGTCGGGGTGCCGGTGGCCGTCGCGGGCGGGGTCTGCTTCGCGCCGGCCCCCGGCAGCACGGAACATCCCGCCGCCGCCAAACACCCGACTATCAACACCAATCGCCGCATCAAGACCGCCTCCCGATATTTCCGGACCAAAGCGGCCAAAGGTAGCAACAGCGAGTGTCGGATGCACGAAGAACCCAGGGAGGGCGAAAGAAGATCCGAACCCGCGTCGGCCCTAGGCGGGAGTGGGCGACCAGGCCTTGAGCTGGCGCGACAGGAAGCCCCGGATGAGCTGCTTGGCCGCCTCGATGATCTCGGGCGAACCCTCGGGCAGACGCCGGAACGCCAGCTTGAGGACCGCGTCGCCGGCCTCGACGGCCACCAGCACGGCCACGTCGAGCTCATGGCTGTCGGCCAGCCCGAACTCACGGAGCAGCAGCCCGCGCAGCCGCCCGGCGATCACCGTGTTGTTGTCGGAGTCGGAGTCGAGCAGGTTGAGGTCGACCACGTCGCCGAAGTGCAGGCTCTTGAAACCTGGAACGCTCCGATGCATCGCGACGTACTCGTCGATGATCGCGTCGACCGCCTCCCACCAGCCGTCGTAGTCCTCGTCGAGGAACCTGCGGCCGACCCGGGAGACGAACAACTCGACGTTGCGCCGGGTCAGCTCCTGGGTGATCGCCCGTTTGTCGGGAAAGAACTGGTAGACCGACCCGATCGCGACACCGGCCCGGTCCGCGATGCGAGTGGTCGAGAGCGCTTCGTAGCCGATCTCGTCGAGAAGCTCGGCGCAGGCGTCGAGCATCCGCTCGACACGACGCGCGCTACGGCGCTGCGTGGGCCGCCGTCGTAACGGCTGGCGCTGCGAACAGTCTTCGTCAATCTGGGGGGACGGCACGAATTCCATCCTCCCCCCATCGGGGCGATCGTTACCGGTCAATGGGCTTATTTCTCCGGGAGACCGCTCTCTCAGAAACACCGGACAACCGGGCCAGTCCCCGCATCGCGCCCGGGGAGATCCTGGACAGCGCGTAGCCGATCTTCCCCTCGGCGTTGACCGGGACGACGGGCTGGTCACGGTGCACGGCGCGGAGGATATGCGCGGCGACCCGCTCGGGCGGATAGCCACGGCGCTCCAGCCCGCGTTCGGCGGCCTCACGCAGGTCGTCGTCGCCGACGAACGTGGCGTTGTGGGCGATGCGGGTGGACACGAAGCCGGGGCAGATCGCGCTCACGCCGATGCCCTTGCCGGCGAGCTCGGCCCGGAGACAGTCGCTGAGCATCTTCACCGCCGCCTTGGAGGTGGAGTAGGCGGGCAGCAGCCTCGACGGGGCGAACGCGGCGAGCGAGGCGATGTTGACGATGTGACCGCCCTCTCCGCGCTCGACCATCTGCGCGGCGAACAGGCGGCAGCCGTGGACGACGCCCCACAGGTTGACGTCGATGGTCCGGCGCCAGTCCTCGACCGAGTGGTCCAGGAAACCGCCGCTGACCGCGATCCCCGCGTTGTTCACCACAATGTCCGGCACGCCGTACTCAGTCTGGATATTTCGTGCGAAGTCCTCCATCTGTGCGGCGTCGGCCACGTCGACCCGTACGGCGTGCGCCGTACCCGCGAGGTCCTTGGCGATGCCGTCGGCGGTGCGCGCCGCCGCCTCGGCGTCGAGATCGGCGCAGACCACCTCGGCCCCGTGCGCCGCGAAGGCCCGCGCGGTGGCGCGGCCGATCCCGCTGCCCGCGCCGGTGATCACCACCAGCCGATCCTGGAACGCCCGGCGCCCCTCCTCCACCAGCGCGGCGCGCAGACTCCTCGCGGCCGGGCCGCCATCAGTGTGCTCGGCGAACTCGGCGATCATCCGGGCGACCACGGCGGGGTGGCTGCGCTGCGCCCAGTGCCCGGCGGCGATCCGGCGATGCCAGAACCTCCGCACCCCCCGCCCGAGCCAGGCCACCAGGCCCGGCGACACGAACCGGTCGCGGGTGGCGTCGATCAGCTGGACCGGCACGCCGATGTCCGGCTCGGCCTCGCCTGACCGGTCGCCGATGTTGCGCCGGTAGAGCCAGAGCCCGTTGGCGGCGTCCTTCTCCAGCGTGGGCGCGGGATGGCCGGGGCGGGGCTGGACGCCGTCGAGCCGCAGGGTGCGCTCCAGCAGGCCGGGCATGACCGTACGCCAGGCCAGTTCGGGCAGGTAGGGGGTCTGGAACGCGCCGATGTACCACGACCTGGCGAGCTGCCCGGCCACGTCGCGCCGCCTGCCGCGCCGGACGAAGCTCGTCGTCTGGGCGACGCCCGGGCCGCCGAAGCCGGTGAAGGAGATGAGCCGGTCGCGCAGGCCGGGCCTGGCCACCGCGTCCCAGCCCTGCACCGAGCCCCAGTCGTGGCCGACGAGGTGCACGGCGGGCTTGCCGATCGCGTCGAGCACGGCCACCAGGTCGGCCGCCAGGTGGTCGAGGGTGTAGTGGCCGTTGTCGCGCGGGGCGCCCGAGTCGCCGGCGCCGCGCACGTCGTACCGCACCACATGGAAACGGTCGCGCAGCAGCTCGGCCACCTCGTCCCAGACGCGATGCGTGTCCGGATAGCCGTGGATCAGCAGGATCGTGGGATCGTCCGGATCGCCTTCCTCGAAGACCGCCAGTCGCACGTCACCGGATTCGATCCATCGCATCGCGACCTCCTATTGGACGACTCGTCCAAACATAGAGCGGGTCAGGGGCGCGAGGCCAGACCGGTGCAGGAACGCAGCGCCTTCCAGTCGGCCACCGCCTGGGTGCGGGCCGAGCCGGTCATCGGCACCGGCAGGCCGCCCTGGATGGTGGCCGGGGTCCAGCTGTCCTTGAGCACCTTGCGGCCGTTGATGGTGAGGGTCAGCACGCCGGTGCGGCCGGTGGTGGCGGGGTTGGAGTTGTAGAAGACGAAGTTGCCCAGGCCGTAGCTGATGTAGGCGTTGCCCAGGTATCCGGCGCCGAGCAGGATGTGCGCGTGGCCGCCGACCACCACGTCGGCGCCCGCCTTGACCAGCTTGGGGGCGAGCGAGAGCTGCGCCGGGTTGGGGCATTTCTGCATCTCGGTGCCCCAGTGCAGGTGCACGATCACGGTGTCGGAGTTCTTGCGCGCCTGGCGCACCGCCTTCAGCAGGCGGTCCTCGTTCTTGGCCGAGGCGAGCCCGCCCTTCTCGCCGCCGGCCGTCCACGAGGCGATGAACTCCGCGTCGAGCACCTGGGTCGCCCCGATGATCGACACCCGGTTGCCGTTGACGACCTTGCGGTACGGCTTGTACGCCTCGGCCTCGTCCTTGCCGATGCCCACCACCGGGAACCTGGACCGCTTGATGGCCGCCAGCGAGTCGGCCAGCCCGGTCTCCATGTAGTCCATGCCGTGGTTGTTGGCCATCGACACCACGTCCACGCCGGCGGCCTTGAGCGCGGTGAACGCGCTGGCCGGCGCCCGGAAGGTGTACTGCTTGCCCGGTGCCGGAGTGCCGCCCGTGGTGATCGCGGTCTCCAGGTTGATCATGGACAGGTCGGCCTTGCGCAGGACCTGCGCGATCGGCCCCAGCGCCGTGCGCGGGTCGTTCAGCCGGGGCCGCAGCATCCCCTCGAAGTGCACGTCGCCACCGAACGAGATCGTGAACGGCCGGCGCACGGGCGACGGCTTGGCCGAGGCGGTCGTGGGCTTCTCGACCACCTCCTGGCTCTGTGGCTCCGACTGGGCCGCGGAGCACGCGGAGGCCGCGGTGAGGGCGCCGACGACGGCCACGGCGAGGAGGGCACGGGGGAGTCTCACTTGTTGGCACTTCCGCTCGATCCAGACGTTCAGCCCACGAGCATGCCATGTGCGACCGGTTTGTGCGCGGTGCGGTGCGGCTGCTAGCCGGCGGCCATGAGCCACTCGACGGCGGCCCGGCTCTCCTCCCCGAGCGGCGTGTAGATCACCAGCCGGGTCTCGGGCGCCGACGCCAGGTCGAAGCTGGTGATGCGGAAGCCGATCTCACCCAGCGCCTCGTGCTTGAACCTCTTGTCCCGCGGCCCGCGCTCGGCCACGTCCTGGCGTGCCCAGAGCCTGGCGAACTCGGCGCTCTCCGCGCTGAGCCGCCGGACGAAGTCCTGCCAGCCGGGATCGTCGGAGTGGCGGCTGTAGGCGCCCCGGAAGATCGCCACCGCCCGCGACAGATCCTGGTCGCGGTCGGCCAGGGTCGCCGACATCCTGGGGTTGACGCAGCCCTGCCACAGGGTGTTGCGCTCGCCCTCCGGGGCCGCGACGACCTCGGGGAAGAGCGCGCCGTAGGCGGTGTTCCAGGACAGCACGTCGCAGCGGCTGTTGGCCAGGCAGGCGGGCAGGGGGTCAAGCCGGTCGAGGATCTCCCGCATCTCGGGGGTCACCCGGGTCACGTCGGCCGTGAGCGCGGTCTCCGGCTGGCCTGCCAGCCGGTAGAGGTGCTGCCGCTCCACGGGGTCGAGGCGGAGCGTGCGCGCGACGGCGTCGAGCACCTGGGTGCTGGCGTTGATCGGGCGGCCCTGCTCCAGCCACGTGTACCAGGTCACGCCCACCCCGGCGAGCTGCGCCACCTCCTCGCGGCGCAGGCCGGGGGTGCGCCTGCGCGGGCCCGGCGGCAGATCGACCATCTCGGGTGTGATCCGCTCGCGACGGCTGCGCAGGAAGGCCGCCAGGTCCGAACGCCGAGCTTCTGTCACGGTCACCACTCCACTGTGGAGGCACCCGGAACCGGTTAGCCAGGTAGCACCAGTACCAGTATAAATGGGCTCTCGTTACTGGTATCAGATGGGCCTCATGCTAGAGGTCATGACGCGTGCCATCGCCGTTTCCACCACTCCGGTCATCCCGCCGGAGCGGACCCGGGCCAGCGGCCTGCTCCTGACGGTGATCCTCGTCGGGCAGTTCCTGGCCATCCTGAACGTCAACATCGTCAACGTGGCCACCCCCACCATCGAGGCCGACCTGCGCTCATCCGGCGCCGCGCTGCAGATGATCGTGGCCGGCTACACCATCGTCTACGCCGTCCTGCTGATCACCGGGGCCAGGCTCGGCGACCTGTTCGGCTATCGCAACGCCTTCCTCGGCGGCCTGGCCCTGTTCACCCTCATGACGCTGGGCGCGGGACTGGCGGCCTCGACGGGCTGGCTGATCGGGTTCCGCTTCGGGCAGGGCGCCGGCGCCGCGCTGATGATGCCCCAGGTGCTCACCCTGATCCAGCGCAACTACCACGGCGCGGCCCGGGGCCGGGCGATCGCCCTGTGGTCCGCGGTGGTGAGCGGCGGCATCGTAGCCGGTCAGGCGCTCGGCGGCATCCTGCTGGGGTTCGGCGCCGGCTGGCGGGTCGTGTTCCTGGTCGTGGTGCCGATCGGCGCGCTGTTACTGATCGCCGGTGTCAGGGCGCTGCCCGCCGACGACGAGCGCGGCCAGGGCGGGCTCGACCCATGGGGCCTGATCAGCCTGTCGGCCGCGGTGCTGCTGCTCGTGGTGCCGCTCGTGCTGGGCCGGGATCTGGGCTGGCCGCCGTGGGGCTGGGTCTCGATGGGCCTGAGCGTCGTGGTCTTCGGGGTCTTCGTCGCCGTCGAACGCCGCGTGACCGCCCGCGGCGGGCGGCCCCTGATCAGCGCCGGCGTGCTGCGCGCCCCGGGTATGCGGCCAGGTCTCGGCGTGCTGCTCTTCGGGCCGGCGACCTGGGGCGCCTTCCTCTTCACCTCGGCCCTGCACCTGCAGAACGACCTCCACCTGTCGCCGCTGGCCTCGGGCATGATGATGATCCCCTGCGCGCTCGCCTTCGCCGTCGTCGGGCTCGGCTGGCCCCGCCTGCCCGCTCGTCAGCAGCGCACGCTGGTGCCCTTCGGATACGTGGTGGCCGCCCCCGCCTATCTCGGCCTCGGCCTCGCCGACGGCGGCGGGGTGGCGTACGCGCTGATGAGCGCGCTGATCGGCGCCGGGCTCGGCGTGCAGGTGGCGGTGACGAACATCGCGACCGCCCAGGTGGACGACGCCCACGCCGCCGACGCGAGCGGCGCGCTGCTCACCGTGATCCAGCTCGGCCAGGTCATCGGGGTGTCCACGGTGGGCACCCTGTTCATCTCCCACCAGGGCACCGGCTCGGCCACGATGCTGACCGCCGCCGCCCTCGCGGGCCTGGCCGTCCTCGCCGGCACCTGCTCCCTCTTCCTGGTACGGCGCCGCCGCCCGGCGGAACGTGGATGACCTCTTGGGCCGAAGGACCCGCGGGCGTACGGCTTCGCGAGCGCACGGAGACGTCAGGCCGTCGTCCCGCTCGTGGGTCTCGAAACCCGAGCCGTCCTGCCGCGCTCGGCGCTGCGGCGGCGGTCGTCGGTGGGCTGGCTGAGTGTTTTCCGTTCCGTGCCAGGGAAAGGGCAATTCAGAGGTTGATCATCATGGTCGGTCCTGTGCCATGATGTGCAAGTCTTCCGCCCGTCAAAGAGCTGGAGCGTCAGAGCGGCCCTGCGTGTGTTGTGCCAGCAACCAGCCAGGGCCGTTCTTTATGCGCTGGCGGCGAGCGCGGCCAGGTCGAACTCACCATCGCGGACACCCGCGGTGAAGGCGGCCCATTCGGCGGGCGTGAAGACCAGGACGGGGCCGTCCTCGGTCTTGCTGTCCTTGAGAGCGACATTGCCGTCCGCGAGTGGAGCGACTTCAACGCACGCCGAAGCGCCGTTGCAGAAGCTACTCCTCCGCCAAGCCGCCATCTTCGAGTCGGTGTACATTTTCTCCCCAAATGGGTAAAGGGGCGCCATTGCCCCTTGTGGAAGTCTTCGTCTCTAACGCCGCCAGAGCATGGCCTTGCGCTGGATGAGCACGCGAGACTCGTCCTCATCGAGCGCCTCCGACCTGATGTGGTCGAAGGCCGTCTCGTATCCAGCCACCAGCCCGAGGTCTTCGACGAAGTGTGCGCTGTACAGCTGTTCTAGATATACAACATCGTCGAACGCCACGAACTTCAGATGGATGAAGGCACCCGTGTTGACCGGGTGAAGCGAGTCGAGCGTCAGCACGCGCACGCTGACGTGTGGCAGCAGAGAAATCTCCAGGAGATGCTCCATCTGCTCACGCATCACCGACGGCTCGCCGAAGCGGCGCATCAGCGCCGACTCGTCGAGCACGACGTTCAGCTCGGACGGATCGGCCTTGCTGAGGACCCGCCGCTGCCGGTCGAGGCGGGCCTCGACGCGGCTGCGGACACCACTGTGCGTGATGCGCGCGATGCCACGGGTGGCCAGGATGACCTCCCGCGCGTAATCCTCGGTCTGGAGGAGACCCGGCACAATCTGTGGTTCCCAACTGCGTTGGACCGTGGCCTCCGCCTCCAACCCCAGGAGTTTTGTGTACTCCTCAGGCAGAGAGTCTTCGTAATCTTCCCACCAGCCACGCTGATCCGCATCCCGCAACAGGCCGAAGAGTTCGTCAAGCTTGCCGCCGTCGACCTGGTAGAGCTCGCCCATCGCCTTGATGTCCTCGGCGCTGGGCATCGTCTTCGCCGCCTCGATGCGACTCACCTTGCTGGGAGACCAGCCGAGCTCTCGCGCAGCCTTGGCCCCCGTCAGCTTCTGCCGCTCTCGGAGAAGGCGCAACTCCTGCCCCAGTCGGAGCCTTCGGACAGTCGGGCTGCCCTGCTGCGATGGCACCGTCCACTCTCCTCGTCGGGAAGGAAGGTGTAGCCGGAAAGGACCGTTTGAACTCCGGCCACCTGGGCCGTTCATCCAATCTTACACTGCAACTTGCATGTGTAGTGCCACTCAGGCTTGCCATAAGGCTTTCACGGAGAGACGGTAGGAGGCAAGCAAGCTTCTCTCGGGGGACGGGGACGGGGCGACGATTTCTTGCACCCTCACGAGCCACAGGCGTTCCCGAGAGTTCGCGTGCAAGTTGCACATGTAGATGCATAGCAAATCGGCGAGCAATGCACGAAGAAATTTAAATCTTCTCTTGCTCAAAGTATTGCGGCATCACGGCGACGGGGAGACGATCGTGCGCAGGAGGAACCCGATCGACGAGGAGGCCGGGGTTGACCGGACGGCCGAGCACCCGGGGGATTCCGTCCACGTGCACGCGCGGCCTCGCGGGCCGCTCCATCGGCAACGTCGCCGTCCCGGATTTGTATCTCGACCCCAGGGAGGCCGTCTGCCGGAGGGATCCCGCCACCACCTGACGAATCGCCGCGACCATCGCTCGGTCGAGCATCGCCGTCCAGCATCGCGATCGAGCACCGGAATCACCATGGAAAAGCCGGACCGAGGCCGACCACCGATCGCCGCATAAGGGCTGCCACCCTGCGACGACGCCGGTCGTAAGCCATCAGTCCGGCGAAAGAAGCCACCTCGAATAATGCCGCGAAAGGGGTCTTCTATGTACTCACAAGGTACCAAGGGACTCAGTCGAATCAAGTCCCGGATCCGGGAACTCATCGCGTGGGCGGATCGAGAGATCTGCATGGAGCCGGACGAGTTCGCCTTCCGGCGAGACTGGACCGTCTCGAAGTCCGGATTCGGCGCCCGCACCTATCGGGATCCCCGATTCGACCAGCTCAGGGTCATGCCGAGAGTGCCAGAGGAGGTGTCGTGAGATGCCGAGGAACCCACGGAACCAGATGTACCCGGCCAACGAGGACCTGCCCGCCGCCGGCCGCGGGAGCCTGCCGGCCAGACTGTGGCGGATCCGCACCGAGCTGCTGCTGACCGCCGCGCTCGGCCTGCTCACCTTCACCTTCCTGAGCGCGGCGCAGCACGGCCACTGGATGCCGTTCATCGTGCTGACCAGCGCGATCTCGGTGCCGGCCGCGACCCGGGCGGGCCGCAACTGGGTGACGGCGCACATCTGGTGCGTGGTCTCCAGACACCGCCTGCAGCGCACCTGCCTGGAGACCACGATGCACACCCGGTCGGGCCGGATTCCGCTGGTGCTCTGGATCACGCCGACCCGTACGGGCGAGAAGGCACTGATCCTGACCAGGGCCGGCATCTCGGCCGCGGAGTTCGAGGCGTACGCCGAGGAGATCGCGGCGGCCTGCTGGGCCAGGACCGTCAACGTCTACAAGCACCGCGCCTGGGCGCACCTGGTGGTCGTCGAGATCGTCCGGCGTGACGAGATCCCGGGTGCCGTCTCCCCCGGGCTCGACCGGTTCTACGGTCGCCGAGCCTGGATCTCGATGCGACCCGACGTCGAGGAGCCGCCTGATCTGCTGACGCTGCCCGAGTTGTCCAGAAAGCTCGCGCTGCCGCGGGTCGGCTGATCGGCCGGCGCCCCCTGGCCGGCTGACCGGCCGGGCGGCCCGCCGGCCAAGCCCCGGAGACCGCGGGGGCTCCGGGGCTTCCGCATGCGCGCCGTACGAGACAAGATGAGTTCAACTTCCGAACTCAGGAGTCGTGATGACGTCGACCGTTCACCGGACCTGTCCCCTGTGCGAGGCCGTCTGCGGCCTGACGCTCACCCTCGACGAGGGCGGGCACGTCACGAGCGTCCGGGGAGACGGCGATGACCCGTTCAGCAAGGGGTTCATCTGCCCGAAGGGCGCCAGTCTCGGCCGCCTCGACGAGGACCCCGACCGGCTGCGCAAGCCGTTGATCAGGGACGGCGAGCAGTGGCGAGAGGCCGGCTGGGACGAGGCGTTCGCCGCCGTCGAGCAGGGCCTCAAAGCGGTCACCGAGCGGCACGGCCGCGAGTCCGTCGCCGTCTATCTGGGCAACCCCAGCGCCCACACCATGGCCGGCGCCCTCTACGCCGGGCCGATGATCAAGTCGCTCGGCACCCGCAACATCTTCTCCGCGAGCACGTCCGACCAGATGCCCAAGCACGTGGCCAGCGGACTGATGTTCGGCCACCCGCTCGCCATCCCGGTGCCCGACCTCGACCGGACCGACTACCTGCTCATGCTCGGCGCCAACCCGCTGGAGTCCAACGGCTCACTCTGCACCGCGCCCGACTTCCCCGGCAGGCTCAAGGCGCTGCGCGCGCGGGGCGGCCGGCTGGTCGTGGTCGACCCGCGCCGCACCCGCACCGCCGCGCTCGGCGACGAGCACGTGTTCGTCCGGCCGGGCACCGACGCCTACCTGCTGTTCGGCCTGGTGAACACGCTGTTCGCCGAGGATCTGGTCCGGCTCTCGCACGAGGTCAACGGGCTCGACGAGGTGCGCGAGGCGGCCAAGCACTTCCCGCCGGACGTGGTGGCCCGGCACACGGGCGTGCCCGCCGAGGTGATCGTACGGCTCGCGCGAGAGCTGGCCGGGGCGCGCCGGGCCGCTGTCTACGCCCGGATCGGCACCTGTACGGCCGAGTTCGGCACGCTGGCCCAGTGGCTGGTCGACGTGCTGAACGTGCTGACCGGCAACCTTGACCGGCCGGGCGGCGTCATGTTCCCCAAGTCGGCCACGGAGTCCGGCGGCAGGCGCAGGCCGTACACGGTGGGGCGGTGGCGGAGCCGCGTCAGAGGGCTGCCGGAGGCCAACGGCGAGCTGCCCGTGGCGACGCTCGCCGACGAGATCGAGACGCCGGGAGACGGGCAGATCAGGATGCTCGTCACCGTGGCGGGCAACCCGGTGCTGTCGGCCCCCAACGGGCCGCGGCTCGACACGGCCTTCGCCGGGCTCGACTTCATGGTCTGCGTCGACCCCTACCTGAACGAGACGACCCGGCACGCCCACGTCATCCTGCCGCCGCCGCGCGTGCTGCAGTCGGGGCACTACGACTTCGCGCTGCTCGGGTTCGCGGTGCGCAACTACACCCGTTACTCGCCGCCGGCGCTGCCGCTGGACGGGCGGCCGTCCGAGGCGCGGATCCTGTCCAGGCTGGCCATGATCGCGTCGGGGCTGGAGGGCGATCTCGACGAGTTCGTCATCGGCCAGACGCTGGCCAAGGCCGTGGACACCCCCGGATCGGGCGTCGAGGGACGCGACGTGGCCGAGCTGCGGGCCGCGCTCGACGGCGAGTCGGGGACGGAGCGCAGGCTCGACCTCATGCTCAGGCTCGGCCCCTACGGCGAGTGGTCCGGCGGCGGCGACCTGTCGCTGCGTAAGCTGCTCGACAACCCGCACGGGCTGGACCTCGGGCCGTTGGAGCCCCGGTTGCCCGAGGTGCTGAAGACCGCCTCGGGCCTGATCGAGCTCGCCCCGCCTCAGCTCGTCGAGGACGTCGAACGGCTGCGCGCCGGGCTGGAGCGAGAGCCGGCGGAGATCGTGCTGATCGGGCGGCGGCACCTGCGGTCCAACAACAGCTGGATGCACAACGTCGGGCCGCTGGTGGGCGGCAGCAACAGGTGCACGCTGCAGATCAACCCGGCCGACGTGGCCAGGCTCGCGCTCGACGGCGAGGCCGTGGTGCGCTCGGCCAAGGGCGAGCTCAGGGTGCCGATCGAGCCGACCGACACGATCATGCCCGGCGTCGTCTCCCTGCCCCACGGCTGGGGGCACGCGGGCAGCGCTCAGTCGGTGGCCGCCGAGCACGCCGGGGTCAACGCGAATGCCTTGACCGATGAGACCACTATCGATGTTCCGTCCGGAAACGCGGTGTTCAACGGGGTTCCGGTCACGATTTCGCCCACTGCTGTGATCATCGCGCATTAGGGTGTCGCGCGTGACTATCGCACCAGCAGAGGACCGCCTGACCGCCCAGATCGCCTTCGCCGTCGAGATCGACAAGTTGAAGCGGGTCATCCGCCGCAACCTGCTGATGGACGGCTCGCGACGGGAGAACGACGCAGAGCACTCCTGGTACGTGGCCATGCTCGCGATGATCTTCGGGGAGCACGCTCCACCCGGCACCGACCTCCAGCGGGTCACGGCCATGCTGCTGGTGCACGACCTGGTCGAGATCGACGCGGGCGACACCTTCATCTACGATCCGGTCGCGGTGGCCGCCCAGGCCGAGGCCGAGCGGGCCGCCGCCGACCGGATCTTCAGCCTGCTGCCCGCCGGCCAGGCCGAGCCGATGCGCGCGCTGTGGGAGGAGTTCGAGGCCCGTGAGACGCCGGAGGCGAGGTTCGCCAGGGCGCTCGACCGGTTCGCGCCGATCCTGGCCAACCACAACACCGAAGGCGGGACGTGGCCGCTGTTCAAGGTGACGGCCACGCAGGTCGAGGAGAAGGTCCGGCTCATCGCCGAGGGGTCGCCGTCACTCGGCGCGTACGCCCAGGAGCTGGTACGACTCTCCGTCACCAGGGGACACCTATCCGAATGACCCCCTTACCCCCGGGGTAGGTGACTTGTCGTGAAAGAGACAGTACGACCGAGACGTAAGCAAATGCACGGTTTCACGGGACCGGTCGATCTCGCCGTACGGCTTGAGAAGTCCACGGTCATGGACAAACCCATCAAGTCGCTGGCCACGGCCGTACGCGGCAAGCTGCGACCCGGGAAGCTGCGGGACCTGCTGCACGGCGTGCCCACGGGCAAGCCGCTGCACCCGCCGCTGGCCACGATCAGCCTCGGCTGCTGGTTCTCCGCCGCCGTGCTCGACCTCACTTCCATCGATCCCCGGGCCGCGCGGCTCCTGCTGACCGTGGGCATCGGCAACGCGCTGCCCACAGCCGCCGCCGGGCTGACCGACTGGTCGTCTCTGCACCGCGAGCAGCAGCGGGTGGGATTCGTGCACATGCTGGCAAATGTGACCGCACTCGGGCTGTTCACCGCCTCGGTGCTGTCACGCGTGTCAGGGCGGGAGCGCGCCGGACGCGTGCTGTCCTTCGCCGGCCTCGCCGTGGGCGGCCTCGGAGCCTACCTCGGCGGCCACCTGGCCTACCGGCTGGCGGCGGGCGCCAACCACGCCCCGCAGGTGACCCATCTGGTGCCGCTGGGCTGGCATGACCTGTGCATGCTCAACGACCTGCCGCAGGGCCGGCCGGTCGCCCGGCGGCTCGGCTACATCCAGCTCTTCGTGCTCCGGCACGGCGACGGCGTCACCGTGCTCGCGGACCGCTGCCCGCACCTGGCGGGCCCGCTCCACCAGGGCCGACTCGTCGTGGAGGACGGTGAGGTGTGCGTGGTCTGCCCCTGGCACGGCAGCACGTTCCGGCTGGACGACGGCGCGGTGGAGCACGGGCCGGCGACCGCGCCCGCGCCCGTCTTCGAGACGCGCATCCGCAAGGACGGCATGATCCAGGTCCGCCCGAGCTTGACCTGAACTTTACTTGAGGTCCTACGGTCGGCTCATGAGCAAGATTCTGCTGACCGGGGCGACCGGCAACGTCGGCAAGCACGTCGCCAACCAGCTCGCCGGCGCCGGACTCGACGTCCGGGCGCTGGTCCGTGACCCCTCCAGAGCCACCCTTCCCGCCGGGATCGAGGCGATCCGCGGCGACCTGACGGCGCCTGACACCCTGGGCCCGGCGCTGAAGGACGTGGAGACCGTCTTCCTGGTCTGGCCGGGCTTCTCCGCCGAGACGGCCTCGGCCGTGGTGAAGGCCATCGCCGGACAGGCGCGCCGCATCGTCTACCTGTCGGCGGACGTGGCGGACCTCCGGGAGGACGAGCAGTCCACGATCTTCCACCAGGACGTCGAACGGCTCATCCGGAAGAGCGGGCTGACGTGGACGTTCCTGCGGCCCTGCGGCTTCGCGACCAACACGCTCGGGTGGGCCGACCAGATCCGCCAGGGCGTGGTGCGCTGGCCGTACGGGGAGGCCTCGCGGTCGTTGATCCACGAGAAGGACATCGCGGCGGTGGCCGCGCACGTGCTCACCTCGGCCGGGCACGGCGGCGCGGCGTACGTGCTCAGCGGGCCGGAGCGGCTGACGCAGGCCGAGCAGGTGCGCGTCATCGGCGAGGTCGTGGGGCGCGAGGTGCGCTGGGAGGATCTGCCGCCGGAGGTCGCCCGTGAGGAGTTGCTGGCGGCATGGGGTGACGCGACGTTCGTGGACGGCGCCCTGCGGGGGTGGGCGTCGTTCGTGACCGAGCCGGAGAAGGTCACCGACACCGTGCGGACACTGCTCGGCCGGCCCGCGCTGACCTTCCGCCAGTGGGCGGAGGACCACGCGGCCGACTTCCGCTGAGCACGGGGGCGACAGCGCCCGGGCACTCAGCCCGGGTGCTCGTCCGCCGGATGTTCCACCAGGGCGAGGATGCGGCTCGACATGAACCGGGCGGTGCGTACAGCGGTGCCGCTCCGGGTGACCTCGCTCACCTCGACCAGCCCTCGCCGCGTGGCCACCTCGACGCGGCGGCCCGCGCGGGTGGCGATGACCTCGTAGGTGCGCGGGGTGCCGCCCGCATCGATGACGATCTCCACCCAATCACCCTTCATGTACGGATTTATACCCGCAATGCCCGGCATTTATCCGTACACCAGTTTGATAATCGCCAGTACACCGACCACCACGATCACGCCACGCAGGACCGGCGCCGGAACCCGGCGCCCCACCTTGGCCCCCACGAACCCGCCCACGATGGCCCCCAGGGCCACCGCCAGCACCGCCCACCAGTCGACCTCGGCGATCAGGACGAACAGCACCGCCGCGACACCGTTGACGATCAGCGCCAGCACGTTCTTGGCGGCGTTGACCCGCTGAATGCCGTCACTGAGGAAGCTGCCGAGCAGCCCGATCAGCAGCACACCCTGGGCGGCGCCGAAGTAGCCACCGTAGATCCCCGAGGCGAACACGCCCAGCAGGAGCAGCACCCCGCCGTCGGGATGGGCGTGCTCGCGCCGTGCCGACAGCCAGACGTTGAGCTTGGGCTGCACCACCACCAGCACGCAGGCCACACCGATCAGCACCGGAACGACCACCTGGAACACGCCCGGGTCGAGGTAGAGCAGCAGGATCCCGCCGATGACCGAACCCAGCGCGGAGACCACACCCATCCGGATCAGCCGGTCGCGCTGCCCGGCGAGCTCCCGCCGGTAGCCGTAGGCGCCGGTGAAGGAGCCCGGCACCAGGCCGATGGTGTTGGACACGTTGGCGACCACCGGTTCGACCCCTACGGCCACCAGGGTGGGAAACGTGATCAGCGACCCCGAGCCGACGATCGCGTTGATCGCGCCGGCCGCCACTCCCGCCGCACAGACCGCGACCGTCTCCCACAGCATCATCCGCACGAGCCTAGAGGGAACACCGCCGCACGATCACAGCGGGTGGCCAGGGAACCCTGGATCCAAGAGAAGGGATCTAGTAGGCGCGGGCGTACCAGCGGCCCTCGCCGCTCCGGTCGAGCGTGAGCGGCACCCCGAACGTGTGCGACAGGTTTTCGGCGGTCATCACGTGATCGAGCGGCCCCTGCGCCACCACCGAGCCGTTGCGCAGCAGCAGCCCGTGGGTGAAGCCGCTCGGCACCTCCTCCACATGGTGCGTGACCAGCACCAGCGTGGGCGAGCGGTAGTCGCCGGCGAGCGCCGTCAGGCGGCGCACCAGGTCTTCGCGACCCCCCAGGTCGAGCCCGGCGGCGGGCTCGTCGAGCAGCAGCATCTCGGGGTCGGGCATCAGCGCGCGGGCGATCTGCACGCGTTTGCGCTCGCCCTCGGACAGCGTGCCGAACCGGCGGCGGATCAGATGGGCCGCCCCCAGCATGTCGATCAGCTCAACGGCCCTGGTGACGTCGTTGGAGTCGTACTCCTCGGTCCAGCGGCCCATGATCCCGTAGGAGGCGGTCAGCACCAGGTCGATGACCTTCTCCTCCGCCGAGATGCGCTCGGCCAGCGACGAGCTCGCCAGCCCGATGCGCGGCCGCAGCTCGAACACGTCGGCCTGCCCCAGCCGCTCGCCCAGCACCTCGACGACGCCTTCGCTCGGATACAGCAGCGTGGCCGCGACCTGCAACAAGGTGGTCTTGCCCGCGCCGTTGGGCCCGATCACGACCCAGCGCTCATCCTCGTTGACCGTCCAGTCGATGCCGCGCAGCAGAGCCGCTCCGTCACGCCTGACGGCGACGTCCTGGAGCCGCAGCACCTGACCACCCATCCCGGATCCCTCCCTTTGGAGAACGCTCGTGGACAAACCTATTGCAGGGCGAGCGCATATCGTGGATCGGTGCGCCCTGAATCACCTGTCTCAGCCATCCTGGTCGCCTGGGGCAACGCCTGGTTGTCCGGCCACGCCGGGCTCGACGAGGCCGCCGACCACGTCGAAAAGATCTCCGGCCCCACCGTCGTGGGTGAGGTGCCGCTCCGTGCCCACCTCGCCGAGCTACGGGCCGACGGCCTGCGCGAGCTCCGGCTGGCGCTGCCCGCGCCCGGCGACCCGCTCGGGCTCTCCGGGCCTCCGGTGTTCAACTCGGCCGCCGTCGACGCGGGCCAGGCGGTGATCGCCGTGCTCGCCGACCGGTGCCTCGGCCTCGTCCCCTCCCCCGACCTGCGCGGCTCCTCCTACGTGGGCGTCCGCCTCACCGTGCACGACTCGGGCCCCGTACGTCCCGACCTGCCGTCGGTCGCCGAGGCCGAGCAGCAGCTGGCAGCCGCGATGCGGGCGGCCACCGAGGCCCTCGGCTCGGTCGACGGCCCCGCGCAGGGCCGCCCCGACCGGCTCGCCCACGCCGACGGCACCCTCGCGCCCGGTTACCCCGCCCGGGCCCACCGGGTCTCCGCGCTGGCCACCCGGCTGGCCGCGGTGCTGCGCCTGGCCGACGAGAGAGGGCTCACCTCCGGGCAGATCGCCGTACGCGGCACCGCCCTGCGCGACCTCGACCACGCCGTGCGACAGGCCATCGTGGCCGCCCACCACGCGATCTTCGAGCCGGTCCGCGAACCCTGACCGGTCCGGCGTCGGCCACGTCCCACCCAGCCGGGCGCGACCCCTGACCGGTCAGCCCAGCCCGTGCCGCACCGCGTAGAGAGCGGCCTGGGTGCGGTCCTGGACCCCGAGTTTCATCAGCACGTTGGAGACGTGCGTCTTGACCGTCTTCTCGGCGACGGCCAGGCTCCTCGCGATCTCGCGGTTGGAACGTCCCCCCGCGATCAGCGCCAGCACCTCCTGCTCACGCTCGGTCAGCGGCACCGGCCCGGGCACCCTCGTCGGGCCGTCGCCGGCCAGCACCGCCTCGGCCGCCTCGGCCGCCAGCAGCACCTGCCCTTCGTGCACCGCGCGTACGGCCTGCACCAGCGCGCCGGGGTCGACGTCCTTGTAGAGGAAGCCGGCCGCCCCCGCCCGCATCGCCGGAGCCACGTCCGACGGATCGCTCACCGAGGTGAGCACCACCACGCGGGTGTCCGACCCGGCCAGCCGCTCCAGCGCGCCGAGGCCGTCGAGCACCGGCATCCGCAGATCGAGCAGCAGCACGTCGGGAGCCAGCTCGCCGACCAGCTCGACGGCCCGCGCCCCGTCCGCCGCCTCACCCACGACCGCGATGTCGTCCTGCAGGTCGAGGAAGGTGCGCAGGCCCTGGCGCACCACTGGATGATCGTCCGCGATCAGCACCCGGATCACACTCCCACCTCCATGCGGACCGTCGTCCCCCGGCCGCACGCCGTGTCCACGGCCATGACGCCTCCCACGGACTCGGCCCGCTCGCCCATCGAGATCAACCCGAGGCCGCGCGACTCACCGGGCTCGAACCCCTTGCCGTCGTCGGCCACGGACAGCACCAGCTTGCCGCCCCGCAGGTCGAGCCGTACGGACACCTCGGCGGCGGCCGCGTGCCGGAGCGCGTTGTGCAGCGCCTCCTGCGCCACCCTCAGCACGGCCACCTCCACCGCCGCGTCGAGCGGCGGCAGCGCGTCGCCGCCGAACCTGACCCGCACGGGATGCAGCCGGTCGAGCAGGCGGACGTGCTTGCGCAGCGTCTCGGCCAGGCCGTGGCGGTCGAGCTCGGCCGGACGCAGCTCCACGATCACCGCGCGCAGCTCGGACAGCGCCTCGCCCGCCAGCCGCTGCACCCGCTGGAGCTCGGCCGCCGCCGCGCCGGGATCGCGCTCCAGCATGGTCGCGGCAGCCTGCGCGGTGAGCCGCAGCGAGAACAGCTTCTGGGTGACGGCGTCGTGCAGCTCGCGGGCCATCCGGTTGCGCTCCTCGAGCATGGCCAGCTCGCGGCCGCGTTCGTAGAGCATCGCGTTGGTCAGCGCGATCGCGGCGTGCGCCGCGAAGAGCGTGAGCAGGTCCTGGTCCTCCCGCGTGAAGCCGCCCTCGGCACGCTTGTTGGCAAGGAAGATGATGCCCAGCACCTCGTCGCCGTCATGGATCGGCACACCGAGGAAGTCCTTCATCACCGGGTGCGCCTTCGGCCACCACTCGAACCTGTCGTCCTCGCGCAGGTCGGGCAGCCGCACCGGGGCCCCGTCACGGAGCATCGCGCCGAGCATGCCGTGCTGGCGCGGCAGCGGCCCGATCGCGTCCCACTGCTTGTCGGTGAGCCCCTCGGCGACGAACTCCGCGAACGACCCATCGTCGTCGGGCACGCCGAGCGCCGCGTAACGGGCGTCGAGCAGCCGCTGCGCCGAGCGGACGATCACCTGCAACACCTCGCGCACCGACAGGTGGCGGGTGACCGCGAGCACAGCCCTGCTCACCGCCTGCAGGATCTCGTCTCTGTCGCCCGTCACGAGCCCACTCTATGGTCCTAGGACGAAGTGCCCAGGCCCGGCCGGGCCCTGCGCCCGATGTCCGGCCGGCGCCGCGTTCCTACCGTCAGAGCATGACGAACACCGCACTCATCACCGGCGCCTCCCGCGGCCTCGGCCTGGCGCTCGCCAGGTCCCTGGCGGAGGCCGGATGGAGCCTCGTCCTCACCGCCCGCGGCGCCGCCGAACTGCGACAGGTGGCCGCCGAACTGGACGCCGTGGCCCTGCCCGGTGACGTGACCGATCCCGCGCACGTCGAGCGGCTCTCCCTGGCCGCGCCCGAACTCGACCTGCTGGTCAACAACGCGAGCGACCTCGGCGTGACGCCGCTGCCGCCGCTGGCCGGCTACCCGCTGGAAGCGTTCAAGGTGCTGCTGGACACGAACGTGACCGCGCCCCTCGCGCTGATCCAGGCCACGCTGCCCGCCCTGCGCGACCGGCGCGGCGCCGTCGTGAACATCACCTCCGACGCCGCCACCGGCGCCTACGCGGGCTGGGGCGGCTACGGGGCCACCAAGGCCGCCCTGGAGCAGCTGTCGAACGTCCTGGCCGCCGAGGAGCCCGACCTGGCCGTCTGGTGGGTCGATCCCGGCGAGATGAACACCCGGATGCTGGCCGACGCCGTCGGCGTCGAGGAGGCGGCCGGGGCCACCGACCCCGCCAAGGTCGCCGCCTCCCTGCGCGACCTCGTCGCCTCCCGTCCCGCAAGCGGCAGGGTGAGCCTGCAATGAGCGCGACACCCAACTCCGCCCGGCCGCCCGTCCTGGCCCCGCCGCCCGACTCCGCCCCGCCGCCCGAGTTCGCTCTGCCGCCCGCGCTCTCCGCGCACGCGCCGCCCGAGGCCCGGGGGATGGCGCGCGACGCGGTCCGGCTGCTGGTCTCGCGCGGTCGTCAGGCTCCGGAGCACCACCGCTTCACCGACCTGCCCGGCCTGCTCGATCCCGGGGACCTCGTCGTGGTCAACAACTCGGCGACGCTGCCCGCCGCCGTCCGGCTCGACCGGCTCGCGGTGCACTTCTCCACCGCGCGGGAGGACGGCACCTGGCTCGTCGAGCTGCGCCGCCGTACGCCCAGGGCCACCGAGCCGTACGGCGGGGGCGAGCCGGGCGAATGGCTGCCCATGCCGGGACAGGCCACGCTGCGGCTGATCGGGCGCGAGACGCCCCGGCTGTGGCGGGCCGTCCTCGACCGGGACGTACCCGCCTACCTCGACGCCCACGGAGTGCCGATCCGCTACTCCTACGTCGAACGGGACTGGCCGATCGACGCCTACCAGACCGTGTTCGCCACCGTGCCCGGCAGCGCCGAGATGCCGAGCGCGGGCCGGCCGTTCAGCACCGCCCTGGTCACGGCGCTGGTGGCGCGCGGCATCCAGATCGCGCCGATCACCCTGCACACCGGCGTCGCCTCACCCGAGAAGGACGAGCCTCCCTATGCCGAGAGGTACGCGGTGCCCGCCCCGACCGCCGGCCTGGTCAACCTGACCAGGAGGAACGGCGGCCGGGTGGTGGCCGCCGGCACCTCCGTGGTCCGCGCCCTGGAGACGGCCACCGGCGAGGACGGCCGCGTCACCGCCTCCGCCGGCTGGACCAATCGCGTCGTCACCCCAGCGACCGGGGTCAGGACCGTGACCGGGCTCATCACCGGGCTGCACGAGCCGCGTTCCAGCCACCTGATGATGCTGACCGCGCTCGCCGGCCCCGGCCCGCTCGCCCGCGCCTACGAGGAGGCGCTGCGCGAGGGCTATCTGTGGCACGAGTTCGGCGACGCCCACCTCCTGCTCGCCGCCTGATCCGCGCACGCTCGACGCCCAGTCCACACCCGGCGCGACAGCCGGCGGCCGCCTTCGCTCGACGCCCAGTGGCCACCCTGTGACCCGAGCACCGGGCTGGGCGCAGTACCGTGACCTGATGTGGACCAGCGCACCCTCCTGATCACTCTGACGGGCCCCGACCGACCCGGCGTCACCTCACGGCTCTTCTCGGTGCTGTCCGGCTTCCCGGTGACCGTGGCCGACATCGAGCAGGTCGTCATCCGGGGCAGGCTCACGCTCGGCGTGCTCGTGGCCTACGCGGGCGGCCCCTCCACCGGCACCGGCAGCACCCTCGGCGCCATGTGGACCGCTGTCGAGAGAGTCGCCGAGGACCTCGGCATGGAGGTCGAGCTGGCCACCGGCTCGCAGACCAAGGAGCAGCGCCGGCGTGGCCGCCTGTCCGTCAGCGTGCTCGGCGCGACGCTGCAGCCCGCGGCCATCGCCGGCATCGCCGGACGCATCGCCGCCGCGGGCGCCAACATCGACCGCATCGAGCGGCTCGCCCAGTGGCCCGTCACCTGCATCGAGCTGTCCGTCTCCGGCGCCGACCCCGCCGCCCTCCGCGTCGAGCTGGCCGCCGAGGCGGCCGCCCAGCAGGTGGACGTGGCCGTGCAGCGCACCGGCCTGTCCCGGCGGGCCAAACGGCTCATCGTCATGGACGTCGACTCGACCCTGATCCAGGGCGAGGTCATCGAGCTGCTCGCGGCGCACGCCGGCTGCCTGGAGGAGGTCGTACGAGTCACCGGGGAGGCCATGCGGGGCGAGCTCGACTTCGCCGAGTCGCTGCGACGACGGGTCGCGCTGCTCGAAGGGTTGCCGGCGGAGATTTTCGAACGGGTACGCCAGGAGGTCGTGCTCACGCCCGGCGCCCGCACGCTGGTGCGCACCCTCAAGCGCCTCGACTATCGCTTCGCCATCGTCAGCGGCGGCTTCACCCAGATCACCGACGCCCTGGTCGAGGACCTGGGCATCGACTACTCCGCGGCCAACGTGCTCGAAGTCGTCGACGGCAGGCTCACCGGCAAGGTCGTCGGCGACATCGTCGACCGGCCGGGCAAGGCCCGCGCGCTGGAGCGGTTCGCCAGCGAGGCGCGGCTGCCCATCAGCCAGACCGTGGCCATCGGCGACGGGGCCAACGACCTCGACATGATCGCCGCCGCCGGGCTCGGCATCGCCTTCAACGCCAAGCCGGTCGTCCGTCAGGCCGCCGACACCGCCGTCAACACGCCCTACCTCGACTCGATCCTCTACCTGCTCGGCATCTCGCGCGACGAGGTCGAGGCCGCCGACGCCGAGGACGGCGTGCTCAGCCGGTGAGCCGGGTCAGTCCTCCTTGGGGTCCCACCTCATGACCAGATCTCCTTCGCCCGGCCCCAGATCCGTCCACGCGGAGCCGGTGCGGATCACGGCGAACGCCCCCGGCCGGAACACGTAGTCGCCCCCCGCCAGCACGACGGCCAGCTCGTGCACGCCGGGATTGTGGCCGCACAGCACCACGGTCCCGGCGTCGGCGTCGGTCCGCCTGAGCAGCTCCAGCAACTCGTCAGGGTACGCCTCGTAGATCTCCCGCTCGTAGCTCGGCTCAAGACCGGGGAAGGCCAGCTCGGCGGTGCGCCGGGTGCGCAGGGCCGGCGAGCACAGCACCAGATCGGGCGCCAGCCCCATCTCCCTGATCCGCTCCCCCGCCCGCTCGGCGTCCTGCTCGCCCTGGCCGGTCAGCGGCCGATCCCGGTCGGCGACACCCACCACATGAGCGGCCTTGGCGTGCCGGAGGACGATCAGTGTGCGCACCAGGTCACGCTCCCCTCGAGGCCCACATGGCCAGGGCGACGATGGCCGCCAGGATGACCAGCATCGCCACCAGGATGATGGCGAGCGACTTGCCGCCGTTGGTCCGCTTGTCTGCCATCCGCACAGTTTCCCACCGCCCGGCCGCGGAGCCGCCAACGGGCCACGCTGACACGCGACCGGCCCGTACAGACCCGTACAGACCTGAAACCGGCCGTGGAGACACCAAGCCGACCGGTGGAGACGCGGAACGCCCGCCCTTCCCGTACGGGGAGGGCGGGCGTCCGGTGTGCGGCAGGAACTACGACGCGACGGGCGCGTGCTCGCGGTCCTGGTCGTTGGACGGCTCGTTCGTCACCGAGCGGCGCTTGGAGATGATGATGGCCCCGACGACCACGCCCACCGCCAGCACCGTGATGCCGATGCGGAGTGCCGGGTTGCCCGCGTAGAGCACCACGGCGGGCGCCACCAGGAGGGCGACCAGGTTCATCACCTTGATCAGCGGGTTGATGGCCGGGCCGGCGGTGTCCTTGAACGGGTCGCCGACCGTGTCGCCGATGACGGTCGCGGCGTGGGCCTCGGAGCCCTTGCCGCCGTGGTGACCGTCCTCGACCAGCTTCTTGGCGTTGTCCCAGGCGCCACCGGAGTTGGACAGGAACACCGCCATCAGCGTGCCACAGGCGATCGCCCCGGCCAGGAACGCGCCCAGCGGGGCGTAGCCGAGGGCGAAGCCCACCGCGATCGGCGTCATGACCGCCAGCAGGCCGGGCGTGGCCAGCTCGCGCAGCGAGTCACGGGTGCAGATGTCGACGACGCGGCCGTACTCGGGCTTGACCGTGCCGTCCATGATGCCGGGGTTCTTGCGGAACTGGTCGCGTACCTCGAAGACCACCCGCATCGCGGCCCGTCCGACCGCGCTGATCGCCAGGCCGGAGAAGAGGAACACCACTGCCGCGCCGATCACCAGGCCGACCAGCACGTTGGGCTGGTCGATGCTGAGGCTGAAGCTGCTGAACGAGCCGAGAGCGTCCTTGGCCGCCTGGCTGGCCACGGCGAGCTCGCTCTCCACCGCCGTCCGGAACGCGCCGAACAGCGCGGTCGCCGCGAGGACGGCCGTGGCGATGGCGATGCCCTTGGTGATGGCCTTCGTGGTGTTGCCCACGGCGTCGAGGCTGGTCAGCACCTGCGCGCCCTCGCCCTCGACGTCGCCGGACATCTCCGCGATGCCCTGCGCGTTGTCGGAGACGGGGCCGAAGGTGTCCATCGACACGATGACGCCGACCGTGGTGAGCAGGCCGGTGCCGGCCAGGGCCACCGCGAACAGCGCGACCGTGACGTTGCCGAAGCCGAGCAGGAACGCGCCGTAGACCGCACCGGCGATGATCAGTGCCGAGTAGACCGCCGACTCCAGGCCGACGCTGATGCCGGCCAGGATGACGGTCGCGGGGCCGGTGCGCGAGCTCTCGCCGATCTCGCGGACGGGACGCCTGGTGGTCTCGGTGAAGTAGCCGGTCAGCAGCTGGATGGCACTGGCCAGGACCAGGCCGATGAGCACCGCGCCGATGGCGATGAGCCGCGGGTCGGAGTCGGACTGCACGGCCGAGCCGGTCAGGCCGCTGAAGCTGCTCGGCAGATACCAGAACGCCGCCGCCGCGACCAGGACGGCCGAGATGCCGGCCGAGAGGAAGAAGCTCCTGTTGATGGCCGCCATGCCGCTGCGGTCGCGGTCGCGCATCCCCGTGAGGAAAATGCCGATGATCGCGGTGACCACACCGATCATGGGCACGATGAGCGGGAAGATCAGTCCCTGCTCGCCGAAGGCGACCTTGCCCAGGATGAGGCTGGCGACCAGCATGACCGCGTAGGACTCGAACAGGTCCGCGGCCATGCCGGCGCAGTCGCCCACGTTGTCGCCCACGTTGTCGGCGATGGTCGCCGCGTTGCGCGGGTCGTCCTCCGGGATGCCCTGCTCGACCTTGCCGACCAGGTCGGCGCCGACGTCGGCGGCCTTGGTGAAGATGCCACCGCCGACTCGCATGAACATCGCGAGCAGCGCCGCGCCGAAGCCGAAGCCTTCGAGCACGCCCGGCGCGTCACCCTGGTAGACGAAGACGACGACCGCCGCGCCGAGCAGGCCGAGGCCCACGGTGAACATGCCGGCGACGCCGCCGGTGCGGAAGGCGATGCGCATGGCGCGCTTCTCGCCGGACTCGCGCGCCGCGGCGGCCACACGGACGTTTCCGCGTACGGCCAGCCACATGCCCATGAAACCGGTCAGCGCGGAGAAGACCGCGCCGACCACGAAGAAGATCGAGCGACCGATCCGTACGTCGGTTTCGCCCGGTAGCAGAAGCAGCAGGAACGGGATCACGATGACGAAGATCGCCAACGTGCGGAACTGCCGTGTCAGGTACGCCGCGGCGCCTTCCTGCACGGCACGGGCTATGTTCTGCATGCGTTCGGTACCCTGGTCCGCGGACAGCACTTCGCGCACCAGGCCGCCGGCGACGGCTAGGGCGATCAGTGCGACCGCGGCGACCACGATCACGATGGTGAGATTGTTACCGCTGAGGGCCAGATTGGACGCTGGCTCCGCGGCCAGCATGTGCCTAGACATCGTTCTCCTCGGCAAGACCGGTCGTCCTGCCCGGGCGGTGCTGCGAATATCGGCGGGCGGTGCGGCACCATCCGGGTTGTGGGTGCCGCTTCCGGTTGAGTCCGCAGTTTCGCCGGATCACCTTGGCCGGTGCCGGGAGTCTACGCAGCGTCTGCGCCGATATGAAGGCTCTGCGGGCGGCCAATTATGCGCGAGTCCAGTAATCCGCTGACAGCGGCCCGATTTGGGATCTGACAAGGCATATTTCCGGTGGTTTACGGCCATGACTAGCTGCCCTTACGACACGCCCTAAACCTGTCCGAAGGACGGATGCGGGCCTCAGCCGCCACCGCGCCGGGCCTGTCGGCGGGCACCCCGGCCACACCTGGTGACCGACCGGCCTCACCACGAACGACACACCGGACCTGTCGGCCACCGCCCTGCCGTCGGCCGCGCACGGCCGCACACGGCCACCGCCCGGCCGACGCCCGCTTGCGGCCGTCGGCACGGGACGCGTCGTACGGGCCCGGACCAGAACGAGTCCGGCCGACCGCACAGCACGCGAGAGCGCTCAGCGCGCCACGTCAGAGCGGTCCGCACGACAGAAGGAGACACGCGAACCCGGACGACCCGTGCGCGGACATGAGACCGGTCCCGCGCCTCCGTACTCTCAGGCCGGTCGCGGCCGTGGCGGAAAACGACAAGTCCCCAGGTGACTCCCTGGGGACTTGACAAGTCTCCTCACAGCATCGGCCGTTCGCGGTGAACGGACCCCGTCAGATCGGCGGGTGACCGTTGTGCGCGGCGGGCCAGCTCATGCGAATGCGCATGCCCTTGGGGCTGGGAAAGACCTCGACGTCGTCGGCCAGGCCCGCGATCACGGCGATGCCGAAGCTGGACATGAACGGGTCGGCGAGCATACCCAGCTCGTAGGTCTGTTCGTGCTGCTGCTCGTCACTGGGGGCCTGGTCGCTCACGGTCACCTCGAACCGCCCCGAGTCGTCGCGCAGCTCGATGCGGATGGGCTCGCCCGGGCAGTGAGCGCGATGCGCCTCCACCGCCCGGGAGCAAGCTTCACCCACGGCGAGCCTGACCTCGTCCAGCAACGACTCCTCCACGCCGGTGCGGCGGGCGATCGCCGTCGCCACCAACCGGGCGGTGCGGACATGCGCGGGAAGCGCGCTGAACGTCAGCTCGACGGTAGCCATGACTACTTGTCTTTGCCGTGAGCTTCCTTGGCTTCGTCGACCGAAGCGTAGATCCCGAAGACCTTGGTCAGACCGGTGATCCGGAAGATCTTCAGAATGCGCTCCTGTGTGCAGACCAGCTCCAGGGAGCCGTCGTGCGCGCGAACTCGCTTGAGCCCTCCGACCAGGACACCAAGCCCGGTCGAGTCGAGGAAGTCCACCTTCTCCATGTTGACGAGCAGGTGGAAGTTGCCCTTGTTCACCAGGTCGATGAGGAGCTCACGCAATCTCGGCGCCGTGTAGACATCGATCTCACCTTCGACCTCCACAATGGTGAGTCGGTCTTCGGTGCGGTGATCCAACTTCAGATCCACAGATCCTCCAGCGCCTCGCCTGCGAAAGTACCCTTGCGGGCCTGGCAGTCTGGAGGGTGCTCCAGACTGTCCGACCCCGACGCGCGGCATTCAACCATGCGTCTCGCTTGTGTCTATACGAAATCACGATTCCCGGCGACTTTGCCCACAGATGCAAACTGGAAACAGTGACTTCCTCCGCTTCCTCCCCACACCGGCCAGGTCCACTCCTCCAGCACCTGCTCGGCGTTCCCGCACGTCACGAGCGTGTCACGCATGTGGAGCATGTTCCAGCACGTCAGGCCGGTCAAGCGAGATGGCCGAAATGGGCCCCCGAACTTCTGGTTACGCGCTTGGCGAACCAAGGCGTCACAGGATTGTGGCCTCACCAGTACGAGGCTGCCGACCTGGCCCATCGTGGCCGAAACGTGATTATTTCCACAGGCACCGCCTCCGGGAAGTCCCTGGCATACCTCACCCCGGCGGTCGCCTCCTGCCTTGACGGCGGCACCGTCCTCTACCTGACGCCGACCAAGGCCCTGGCCGCCGACCAACTCCGCACCCTCCGCGAGCTGCGCATGACCCAGCTACGGGCCGCCTGCTTCGACGGTGACACCCCGTTCGAGGAGCGGTCCTGGGTCCGCCAGCACGGCAACTACGTCCTGACAAATCCGGACATGCTCCACCGCGGCATCCTGCCCCGGCACGCCCAGTGGTCGACCTTCTTCCGCCGCCTGCGCATGGTCGTGGTGGACGAGTGTCACGGCTATCGCGGGGTGTTCGGCTCGCACGTGGCCCAGATCCTGCGGCGCCTGCGCCGGATCTGCTCGCGGTACGGCTCACGGCCCGTCTTCATGCTCGCCTCGGCGACGGCCAGCGAGCCGGGGGCGTTCGCGATGCGGCTGACGGGGCTTGAGATGGCCGAGGTGACCGTGGACGCCTCGCCGAAGGGTTCGACAACCGTCGCGCTGTGGGAGCCGCCCCTGACGGAGCTACGGGGCGAGGGAGGGGCTCCGGTGCGACGCACCGCCACAGCCGAGGCGGCCGACCTCCTCGCCGACCTCGTCCTGGCGGACGTCCGCACCCTCGCCTTCGTACGGTCCCGCCGCGGCGCGGAGACCGTCGCCCTGTCGGCCCGCGCCAAACTCGCCGATGTCGCCTTCTCCCTCTCAGGCACCCCGGCCGCCAGGCCGCACGCCACGGCCGAACCCCCGGAGCCGCCCCCCTCGGCCGAGCCCTCAGAGTCGCACCCCTCGGCCGAAACTCTGAGGCCGCACCCTGCGGCCGAAACCCTGAGGGTCGAGGAGTCCGACTGGTCGGACCTGCCGAACAAGATCGCCGCCTATCGCGCCGGCTATCTGGCCGAAGATCGCAGGCTGCTCGAGAAGGCGCTGCGCTCCGGCTCGCTCATGGGTCTGGCCAGCACGAACGCCCTCGAACTCGGCGTCGACGTCTCCGGGCTCGACGCCGTGCTCATCGCCGGCTGGCCGGGCACCCGCGCCTCCCTCTGGCAGCAGGTAGGTCGCGCGGGCCGCGACGGTCAGGACGCGCTGGCCGTGCTCATCGCCAGGGACGACCCCCTCGACACCTACCTCGTGCACCACCCCGACGCCCTGTTCGGCCAGCCCGTCGAGGCGATCGTGCTCGACCCCGACAACCCGTACGTTCTCGGCCCCCATCTCTGCGCCGCCGCGGCGGAGATCCCGCTGGCCGAGGACGACCTGCCGACCTTTGGCCCCACCACGCCGAAGGTCCTCGGCGACCTGGTCTCTCAGGGTCTCCTCCGGCAGCGGTCCGCAGGCTGGTTCTGGACCAGACGTGAGCGTGCCACGGATCTCGCCGACATCCGCGGCGGCGGCGGCGCACCCATCCAGGTCGTCGAGTCCTCCACCGGCCGCCTACTCGGCAGCGTGGACGAATCTTCCGCACACACCACCGTCCACACCGGTGCGGTCTACCTGCATCAGGGCGAATCGTTCCTGGTAGAACTGCTCGACCTCGAGGCCGGCGTGGCCCTGGTGAGCGGCGCCGAGCCCGACTACACGACCTTCGCTCGTGACGTCACGGAAATCACCATCCTGGCCTCCCTGCGTTCCCAGGAACTGGGCCCGGGCCGCCTCCACTTCGGCGAGGTGGAGGTCACCAGGCAGGTGGTCTCCTACCTCAGGCGCCGCATCCAGTCAGGCGAGCTGCTCGGCGACGAGCCACTGGACCTGCCGCCCCGAACCCTCCGTACCCGCGCGGTCTGGTGGACCCTTCCCACGTCGGTGGTCGCCGCCCTGGCCGGTGAGGGCTTCGATCTCGGAGGAGCCGCCCACGCCGCCGAACACGCCGCCATCGGCCTGCTCCCGCTCTTCGCGACCTGCGACCGGTGGGACATCGGCGGCGTCTCCACCGAGCTCCATGCCGACACGGGCCTGCTCACGGTGTTCGTGTACGACGGGCACGAGGGTGGCGCCGGATTCGCCGAACGCGGCTACGCCCGCGCGAGCGACTGGCTGACGGCTACCCGCGAGGCCATTACTTCCTGCGAGTGCCAACACGGCTGCCCCTCCTGCATCCAGTCGCCCAAATGCGGCAATGGCAACGATCCACTACACAAACGCGGCGCCGTCCACCTCCTGAACACGCTCCTCGGCTCCTGACACCGCCTCAGAGTTGACCGGACGCAGCCGGTGACGATCTGCGCAACAGCCAGACGCCGGTGGCCTGTGGGAAGGCGGACGGGTTCAGGTGTCGTCGTCGTGGCGGCGACGGCCCACGTAAGAGTCGTCCTCGTCGTCAGGGGCCCAGAAGTCGGCCCCCGGCTTGAAGCGGTTCCAGTATTCGTTGTCCTCCATGGACCTGGGCACCGAAGGAAGGTAGTCATTCCATCGATCATCGATACGTACGCCGGGCTGGCTGCCGGAGGGCAGCGAGTCGGACACGTCGGTGACCGCCGAACTGGGCAGGGTCAGCCATACCGGTTCCTGTCTGGCCGTCTCTTGCGCCCCGGTGGGCTTGTCGTCAGCACTCTTGTAAAACGGGAGAGCCACCGGCATTTCGCCGCCGGACTTCTCGGGCGCCTGGGTTCGCTCGGGACCCCACATGACGGGAAGCTCCCACTGCCCTCCGGAAGCGCGCTCAGGACCCTGCACCGCCGGCAGTTCGTGAACGGCACTCGCGGCACGTTCGGACCCCTGCGCGGCAAGGGATCTCTGAGCGGTGTCGACCTGCTCGGTAGCCTTCGGCCGGGGCTCTTGGATCTCTGAATGGGTCTTGGCGACGGCCAGGACGATCGCGGGGCGGCGAGAGGCCATCGTGGTGAAAGGCATGCCGCCCGGGTTGGTCTGGCCGGGTGCGCCGCCCGACAGCGGCGTGGCTGCAGCCTCAGCGGCCACGGGGGGACGGCGAGTCCACGCTCCCACGAACCCGGCGAGCAACATGAGGACCATGCCGCCCGCGATGTAGAGGCCGTACTGTCCCAGGGCCCCGAGTGGCGACTCCGCTGACTGGGCCGTCACGTGGGTGGCGATCGGCACCGCCTCGGTGCCGGGTTTCACGCCTTCGGGAGTGAGGCTGTCACTGCTGCCCGGGTCGGTCTCGGCAGTCGGGATCGGAAGATTGCCCTGCCGGTCGGTATCCGGCATCGCAGGCAGCTTGTCATCACTGGCCGGCGCCGTCTGCTTACGCGTCGGCGTGGCAACGACCTTCTCCTGCTTCTTGGCCGGCAACGTCGGCAACGCCTCAGAACCCCGCGTGGTGTCCTCACTCTTGGGCTTCGCACTCTTCACCGGCTGCACGACCTTCGAGGCCGGAACCATCACATACGCGACACCCGAACTCCCCGAGCCCACCACTCCGCCGTCACCGTCACTCCTGAACGCCTTGACCGTGAACCCCACCCGGCGCCCCGCAGCCTTGGCAGGCACAGCCAGCACCGCCCTGCACGAGGAACCCGAGCACGCGCTGCCGGCCGCCACCCTGTCAGCCATACCGGACTGAGTGGCGGAAATCACATACGACTGGAGATCCGGCTCAACGCCCTTGCTCCAGGTCACCTGAATCCTCTTCGCACCCTGGAGCACCGCCTTCACATTGCTCGGCGACGCCGCCGGCCTCCTCAACCTGAACGTACTCGTCGTGTGGACCCTGCCGGCCATCTCTCCCTTGAGAGCCACCGTGTAGGTCCCGTTGGGAGACCTGCCCGCGTCGAAGGTCCCGGAGAGCGTCTGGTTGTTGTCGCCACGGGCGATCAACCGACTGGTGGAGGGACCCTCCACGTACAGGGCCATTTTGAACTGAAGCGCATCGGTCCGCGCGGAAACCAGCACGGAGGCGCTCGAGACGACCTGGCCTTCAGGGGGCGACGTGATCTGGCCGACAGCGCTCGTCCGATCCGCCACCACGACAGCCTGCGCGGATCCGCCAACCACGATGACCCCGGCCACGACGATCGCCGCAACCACAACTCTGCCAACCACCGCCACGACGCGTCCCTCCAACGAGAGCCTCGCGCCACCTGACCGCCCTGGCACGCTCAGGCGACGGCCGGAAGTGCAGTCTGCCGACAGAACACGATCAGCAAGCGTCTCTCGGACGCACCTTGACGACTCGGTTCCGGATTTCCCGGAATGCGGTGCCGATCGACACGGGCCCGAAGAGGAGCGGAACTTTATGTGAGATACCCAGCTCTTGGACCTCATGTCCAAGGACCAGTGATTTGATCGCGATCCAACACCATGTACCCCACAAGCCACTTGCCTGACCAAAATCACGTTTAGCCCCAGATGGAATCACTTTTCAATCGAACGATCAAGGTGCCTAGTCACACGAGTGGATCGACCTTGAACCAACGTCTCCCCACGGCCCGAAGTGAGCCGATACCCGCTCCGCCTCGGCACGATGACCCCCCGGCTGCCGGCGCACTACCCTCGCGCCGCGCTGTCTCCGCCCTGGGACAGCCGATTCAACCGCCTTCGTCCCTCTGATGCCGCCTTCTGCGCGCTGGAGCCGATGTCTCCTGGACCTGCACGCCCTTCCGGTCACAACGCGCGCTCCGAGCACCGGCAATGTGATCACCGGTGAGGTCCAGGGTCACGTCCACGGACGTGGTGTATGAATCGACGACCCATCGGCGATCCTGCATTCGGCCAGCGCGGGACCTGCTGCACGGCGTGCCCACGGGCAAGCCGCTGCACCCGCCGCTGGCCACGATCAGCCTCGGCTGCACCGCTAGGCCGCAGGCTCCCGGGATCGACGATCGCCGGACCTCGCGGCGGCCTGCGCACCGAGATCGGCCGCGCCGTTCACTCGATGGCGGGCGACGAGACGGAACCCGCCGTGGCCACGCCCGTGGCGACCGCCATCACCAGCCCCGAATGCCATCCCCATAGCGTCGCGGAGCCCCGATCCCCACTTCCGACGGACATGTGTCCACCCTCCCTCCGTGACTCGTATCTCCACCGTTGTGCACTCGCCACGGCCAAACGGCTACCTGCCCGCCGCAGGCTTACTCGTCCAGGTCTACCGCGGACCTTGCCGCGAACTCAGTCACCTCGGTTGTCTGCGGCCCCAGATCGTTCAGCTTTCGCCGCCTCGGTAACCGCGCAGGGGTTGTCCTCCTCGATCGGCGTCCCATAATTCGATCGCCTTACCGGTGGGACGTTCCCAGAACCCGCTGTCCTCCATCGACCTGGGCGACGGAGGGAGGTAGTCGTCCCAGCGATCTTCGGTGTGGACTGCGCGGGGCGCCAGCGGATCAGAGGACTTGGCAATCGCCAGGACGACGGCGGGACGGCGTGCAGTCGTCGCGGTAGGCCGGATACTGTCGCCCCTCATCCGAGCAGGTCCGTCACCGGACGGCGCGTCGGCGACGATGGGGGGACCGGCGCCCGTCTCGGCGGCCAGGGCACGGCGGCGGGCCCATGCTCCGATGTGGGCGGCGGCCAATAAAAGAACGATGCCGCCCGCGATGTAGAGGCCGTACTGTCCCAGGGCCCCGAGTGGCGACTCCGCTGACTGGGCCGTCACGTGGGTGGCGATCGGCACCGCCTCGGTGCCGGGTTTCACGCCTTCGGGAGTGAGGCTGTCACTGCTGCCCGGGTCGGTCTCGGCAGTCGGGATCGGAAGATTGCCCTGCCGGTCGGTATCCGGCATCGCAGGCAGCTTGTCATCACTGGCCGGCGCCGTCTGCTTACGCGTCGGCGTGGCAACGACCTTCTCCTGCTTCTTGGCCGGCAACGTCGGCAACGCCTCAGAACCCCGCGTGGTGTCCTCACTCTTGGGCTTCGCACTCTTCACCGGCTGCACGACCTTCGAGGCCGGAACCATCACATACGCGACACCCGAACTCCCCGAGCCCACCACTCCGCCGTCACCGTCACTCCTGAACGCCTTGACCGTGAACCCCACCCGGCGCCCCGCAGCCTTGGCAGGCACAGCCAGCACCGCCCTGCACGAGGAACCCGAGCACGCGCTGTCGGCGGGCATTCTGCCGACCACACCGGACTGGCTGGTGGACACCTCGTAGGACTGCAGGTCCGGCTCTGTGCCCTTGGTCCAGGTCACCTGGATCTTCTTGGTGCCCTGGAGGGCGGCGTCGACGTTACTCGGTGCCGCCGCCGGTCTCCTCAACTTGAAGGTGCTCGTCGCGTAGGTCCTGCCGGTGATCTCTCCCTTGAGGATCACGGAGAAGGTGCCGTTGGGAGCACTGTCCGCGTCGAAGGTCCCGGAGATCGTCTGGTTCGCCCCACCGCTCGCGACCTGCTGCCGGCCCGTGGAGGTCCCCTCGACGTACAGGCCCATTTTCAGCTGGATCACGCCGGTGCGTGCGGAGACCAGCACGGATCCGCTCGACACCACCTGCCCGTCGGCCGGCGACGTGATCTGCCCGGCGGCTCCGGCGTGTCCCGTCACCACGGCCGCCTGAGCGGATCCACCGAACACGGTGGCTCCTGCCACGACCACTGCCGCGGCCACAACTCTGCCAACCACCGTCACGACGCGTCCCTCCATCGAGAGCCTCGGGCCGCGCGACCGCCCGAGGCGCTCACGCGGCGACCGGAAGTGCGATCCACCGGCCGACCACGATCATCAACCGCTCCCTCGGATGCATCCCCTGACGACTTAATCCTGGAGCTACCAGAATCCGTCGTAGTCGGCATGGAACCGAGGTAAGCGGAACCTTATGTGAGATATTCAGCTCTTGGACACCACGTCCAAGAACTCGTGATTCGATTGCGACCTAGCACCACTTACCTCATAAGCCCCGGCCTTTTGACCAGCCTTAATCTGCCATTTCGCCCCGAAAGAACCGCTTCTCATCCAACACCGATCAAGGTTGTTCGCCAGCCCAAGCACGGAAGCGAACGACTGTCTCAGCATCTCGACACTGGGCCGACGCGCTCCATTTGGACCGTGACACCATTTCACCTCGACCCGGGCCAGCTGGGTATCTGCCGTCTCATCGCACGCCTGCGCCTGGACGGGTCGAATCGCGTCAGTCGAGCTCGACCTGATCGATCACCCCCGGCGCCCCTGGGGCCACCCGTTCCGGACCAGCCCGCGCCCTACCGGTCAGAGCGCGGGAGCCCACGACCGGCAAGGTGATCGCGAGTGACGTCCGGACATCCACCACCTCGTCACTGATCGTGCATTCGGCCAGGTCAACGCCATTTCCTAGGGCTACGGCCGCCGCCTTCCCGCAAGCTCCGCCAGGATCGACCACTACCAGCCTGGCGGCGGCCAACGCACTCAGATCGGCGGCATTGTTCACGCGATGGCGAGCGACGCGCGCGACACCCACCGCGGCCACCCCCATGGCGACCGCCATCAGCAACCCCATGAACGCCACTCCCCACAGCGTCGCGGAACCGCGATCTCTACGCGCGCCAGACATTGTCAACCTTTCTTGACGATGCTGCGACCGGCGGAGCAAAGAACGCGATGCCGGTTTCCAGAGGGCACATCTTGTATGCCAATGCGGCCACCACGGCCCGCCTACTCACAGGAGACACATCCTTTGCCTGATGACGTTACGGGTTACGACAGCACGTATCACGTGGGCAGATATCTGAAGCACGAACCCTCAGGGGATTCTGCGCGACGGTGGGTTTGATCTACACGTGAGCCGATTAGACCAGTGCGACAGCACGCTCTTTGAGCGAACACAACTGAGCACCGATATGACAGTCGATCATTCGGTGTTGGCCACCGCGGTGGCTGACACCTGGACCGCCGGAAGTGACGAGCCCCAGGAGGGCCGTACCTCCACCGAGACGTTCACCGTCGTGTGCTCCCTGTCACGGCTCACGGTCACCTGTGCTCCCGGGCGGGTCACCGAACGTGCGAGATCACCGACCCGGTCCAGGGACTCACCTCTGGCAGCGGCCCGCGCCGCCGCACGGGCCGCGTCCACGCATTCGAGCTGCACCCCAACGGCTTGGATCGCCCATAGCCCCGCGGCCAGCACGATCGTGAGCGCAGGCAGCATCGCGGCCGTCTCAGCCGTCACCGAGCCTCGACACGCCGACCACTCCCTGCCCCGGGGAATGGCCATCGCCGTGGGCATCGCCACATCCCTCACGGCAGACGGCTTCCTTTCGTCATCCGCCCGTCTTCAGCGCGCGATCGATCAGTGATGAGAGCATCTCCTGCACCTCAGGACTGCTGACTACCTTGAAGAGCAGGGCTGCGAAGGCACAGGCCGCTATGGTGCCCACCGCGTATTCGGCTGTGGACATGCCACGCTCCCTGTACGCCGCCGTGACCATGGACGGCCTGGAGACCCACCAGCGTCGACAGCGGTCGATCAAAGCTGTTGCTGCGGAGGTCGATGGCGTTTCCGGGGTCGTGCTCGGCTCATCCGGGGTGGTTGCGACAACACGCATCATGCCTCCAGGTGCTTGTTCGCCGGGGTCTTGTCCGGCCTGGCGAGCCTTAGCGTCCCTGAACCCGGCCATACGCCGGGCAGCCGAGTCACGTTCTGTGGATAACCGCCGAGGCATGGAACACAGGCTGTGGACAGGCTCGACTGACTGATGCAGGCGCCGAGGCCGCGCCGGCTGTCATCAAGCGCGCCGAACCGCCAGGTAGACCGACCCGCCAGCGGGCCGAACCGCCCATGCGAATGTGATGGAGAGGCGCTTGAACGCCTGGAGAGGGGTGCTTATGGCAACCGTGGAGGCGGAAGCAGCTTCGAGGACGATCGCCGCAGGTTTGTGATCGACAAAGGTGATTGCAGGTCGCGCGGTGGAGGGGGGCGGCCATTGGGAGAACGGCGGAGGTGACCGACGGCTATGGAAGACCGCCAAAGTGACCGCCATGGGAAACGGCAGAACTGACCGACCGCCATGGAAGACCGCCAAGGTGACCGCCATGGGAAACGGCGGAGGTGGCCGACCGCTGTGGAGGGTCGCGGAGGTGACGGCTATGGGAGGACGATGGTGGCGGCGAGGCCCGCGATGACGGGGATGATCCCGACCAGCACGAAGGCCGGCAGGAAGCACAGCCCGAGAGGTGCCACCGCCTTGACGGCGACGCTTCGAGCGGCGGCCACCGAAGCGGCATGGGCGGCGTCTCGGGCGTCGTCGGCGAGACGGATGAGGACATCCGCCACGGGGGCCCCGCTTTGGGTCGCACGGGTCATCGCTCTGGCCAGGCTGCCCATTGCCGAGTCACGAGCGAGGTACGCCCAGGTGGGTTCGGGCTCCGCCCCCAGACGGAGTTGGCTGCTCACCCAGGAGAGGCGTTCTCCGAGGGGGCCTTCCACAGCGGACGCGGCGGATTCGATCGCCGAGCTGATCGGCTGCCCCGCAAGGAGGCAGGCGGCCATCAGGTCGGCGGCGAACGGGAGGTCAGTGATGATCCGACTTCGGGTTTGCCGATCGGCGGGATCTTCTCTTCTGTGCAGGATCACACCCACTACCGGAGCGATCAGCAGGCCGGCCACGATCCCCGTCACCCCACCGACCAGCAGGCCGGATAGGAGTCCTGCGATGGCTGAGCCGACTACCGTCCGGCGGTCAAGCCGCCTCGGCCCCTTGCCACCGGACTGGAGCCAGCCGGGCGTGATCACCCCACCATTACTCGTATCCGGATGACTCAAGGGCCAAGCTTCTTCGGCGCCGATCGCGGCCCTGACGACAGAGGCTTCCGCTCTGATACCGCGCCCCTGGGGCAAAGCCGCAGGTTCTGCCGTAGGCCTCCTGAACGGGTCACCGGGTGCGGATCTCGCTTGAAAGGTTCGCCATGGCGAAGTCGTTGCCCGCGAGTGTCGCGGGTCCACGGCTCCGGCCGAGAGAGCCGGAGCAGGCGCACGCGGGGAGAATCGTGTCGTCTCCGCGGTGCGGAGCGTCGGCTTGGCGCGGGTAGGTGGAGGGCGCAGGCGGGCCAGGCGGTCCGCCTGGTTCGTCGGCGGCACGCACAGCCACGCGGCCAGGGCGACGCAGAGGGCCGAGAGCAGTTCGAGCATTGTCAGGTTCCGTCCTCTGTCTTTCCCGGCCGCGGACCACGACCGGCTGGGAGCCGCATCCGCCACGGAACGCTCCTGCCGTATGTCGCTCCTTGCCGTTCGGCGAGTCGCATGCCGTTTTATAAGCCACTTGCCGCTTGGTGCGGTGCATGCCGTTTGAGGAGGTGCATGCCGCTTGGGGAGCCGCCCCGGCCAACTGCGCAGCCGTGGACGGCAACCGTGCGGGATGCGGACACGGTGAGGTCTAGGTGGTACGGACCGGTCATTCGTGATGAGTGACGAAAGCGACGGCGCTCGCCAGGCCCACGCCGCTGACCGGGCAGCAGCACACTGCCGATGGTTTCGACTGACCGCACGGTGGGGCCGCCCGATACGCGCTCACAGCGACCGCTTAGCGCCCCCAGGCAAGAGCGCCTTGGAGTGGGGATTACCACATAGAACCCGGACACATGGCTAAGAGTCATGACTAATAGCCGTTGAGTGACCGTGCGAGCACGAAACCCCTACGGGCACAGTTCAGGAGGCTTGGGCGTGTAGGGCCATGCGGTGGGTCCACCACAGGCCGCACGCGTCGAGGGCGAGACCCGCTACCAGGCAGGCGAATCCGGGCAGGCTGCCACACAGGAAGTCGAGCGGGCGCATGCCCAGCGCTCCGGCCATGAGGAGCCCGAGAGCCGGAAGAGCGGCCAGCATTCGGGCGGTGGCGCGAGGGCCGGCCAGTTGCGCTGCGACGTCCTGGCGGTGGGCCTGAGCGGCTCGTAACGTGCGGCCGATCCGTTCGACGAGGGCGGACAGACCCGCGCCCGCGGTCACCCCGATGTCCCAGCACGCGGCCAGTCGGCACAGCCCCTCTCCGCCCTGGGCGGGCGCGACGGCTCTCAGAGCCGCGGACACGTCACCGCCGTCTTTGGCCGCCGCCACCAGCGGACGCAGGGCCTCGGGATCGGGGAAGTCGACCGCGGCGACCGCTCGGGTCAGCGCCTCTCCAGGAGTGCGGCCCGCCGTGAGCTCGGCGGACAGGGACTGGCACAGCTCGATCGTGGCGCGGCGCCACGCGTCGGCTCGTCGCGCGGGGTTGGGACGCACGACGTATCGGCGCAACGACGGCCAGGGCCAGGTGCGCTCGTCCGAGGTCAGCACCCGCAGGCGGGCCATCGCGAGATCGGGGCCTGTCCACAGCCATACGGCCGCGGCTGTGGACAGCGCGGCCAGAAGTGCCGCCGTCATGAGCCCACCGCGCGATCATCCTGTGGACCTGGGTCGCCACCGCGCACCACGACGGCGCTCTCAGGGCGGCACCTCGCACGATCGAGATCGGCGCCGGCCCGGCGGACGGGCGGACTCACGGCGAGACCCGGCTGGTGAGGAGGCTGTGGCCGGGGCCGAGGTGAGTGCGGCCATGGGCATCGACGGCCAGGGCCGGGACGGCTTCCACGAAGCCCGCGCCGGTCCGCGACAGGAGGCAGATCTCGGCGACGCGGCGACGACCGTCCGAACGGCCGCGGGTCAGGTGGACCACCACGTCGAGGGCGGCGGCGAGTTGACTGTGCACGGCTTCGCGGCTCAGCCCTGCCGCACAGCCGAGCGCCTCCAGCCGGGGCGGCACGTCGGCCGCCGCGTTGGCGTGCAGGGTGCCACAGCCTCCCTCATGGCCCGTGTTGAGGGCGCTCAGCAACTCGACCACCTCGGCCCCTCGGACCTCGCCGACCACCACCCGGTCGGGCCGCATCCGCAGAGCCTGACGGACCAGATCGCGCAGGCCCACCCCGCCCGCGCCCTCCAGGTTGGCCGGTCTCGACTCCAGGCGGACCACGTGAGGGTGAAGAGGCCGGAGCTCGGCGGAGTCCTCGACGAGGAGGAGCCGTTCGCCGGGCCCGGCGAGCGACAGCAACGCCGAGAGCAGTGTCGTCTTGCCCGTGCCCGTGCCGCCGGTGACGAGGAAGGCCAGCCGGGCCGACACCATCGAGGTCAGGATCCGGGCCGCCTCGGGCGTGACGGTGCCGGCCGCCACCAGGTCCGGCAGGGTGAACGTGCGCCTCGGTGGCAGCCGGAGCGAGACGCAGGTGCCGCCCGACGCGATCGGCGGCAGGACGGCGTGCAGGCGCACGCCTCCGGCCAGCCTGGCGTCCACGTAGGGCGAGGCGTCGTCCAGCCGCCTGCCCGCCGCCGCGGCCAGCCGCTGGGCCAACCTGCGTACGGCGGCCTCGTCGGTGAAGGTCACGGCGGTGCGCCGGAGCCCCTGACCGTCGTCGACCCACACGTCTCTCGGGCCGTTGACCAGGACATCGGTGACGTCAGGCGCGGCCAGCAGCGGCTCAAGCGGGCCCGCCCCGATCAGGTCGGCGCACAGGGCTCTGGCGACCGCGAGGATCTCGGCGTCACCGTAGACGGACTTCTCCGCCCGCAGCGCGACGGCCACCTGCGCGGCGCTGGGCTCGACGCCGGCCCGGGCGAGCCGCACGCGTACGGCTTCGACCAGCTCCGGCGAGACGCTCACCTGCTCCGGGCGACCGTGCGAGGCGGCAGGCGGGTGGGCCGGAGGTCCGGCGTTGACCGAGGTCACGACGGCAGCAGATCGCGCAGGAGGGAGGTGCACAGGGTGCCGAGCGCGGTGCGCGGGCCCAGCTTCGGCAGCTCGCCCCGGTTGAGCGTGGCGGTGAGGCGCGGCTGGTCGGGCAGCTGGCCGACCACGGGGACGCCCAGTGAGGACGCCACGACGGCTTCGTCGAGCACGCCTGGCCGGATGACCGCGCGGATGTCGGAGGTGTGGCGAGCGGTTTCGGCCAGCACCTGGGCGGCGGCCAGAACGCCTCGTACGTCGGCGGTGGCCACGAGGACGGTGCCGGTCGCCCGGCCGAGCGCCTCGGTCGCGGCAGAGTCGAGGTAGCGGGGCAGGTCGACCACGACGAGGTCGAACCCGCGGTGGCCGGCTTCGAGGACCGAGCGCATGGCCTGGGCGGGAATGGGGCGCACATCGCCCCGGTGGAAGGAGAGCACGGCGAGATCGCCGAAGGCAGGCAGGGCCTCGCGGAGCGCCGTCGAGCTGACCCGCCCCTCACGGGCGACGAGGTCGGCCCACCGGGCACCGGCGGCCTCCTCATGGCCGAGCAGGGCGTCGATGCCGCCGCCCAGCGGATCGGCGTCGATCAGCAGGGTGCGCAGGTGGTCGTGGGAGGCGCGGAGGGCGAGGCAGGACGAAAGCACGCTGGCCCCCACACCTCCCCGGCCGCCGATCACGCACAGCACGGCGCCGGACCGAGGCTCGGGCTCCATGGCGTCGGCGAACTCCTCCATCAGGCGGCGCTCACCGTCAGGGAGACTCACGACGGCCTGGGCGCCGACCGCGACGCAGCGCCGCCAGGTGTCGTGGTCCTCCGCATCGCGGGTCGCCAGCAGCACCCGCTCGCGGGCAGGCGGCGCCGTGGCTGCCACCGCGTCGGCCAGATCGCTGCCGATCACCACCAGCGGGGCGAGATTCCAGTAGGGGCGGGCGTGGGCCGGAACGTGTGCCACGTCGAGCTGGGCTCCGGCTGCGGCGGCTGTGCGGACGAGGTCGTCGAGCAGCTCGCGATCCTCGGTGATGACCAGTGGACGGTTCATCGGGGGCCTCCCTGTCGTCGGGGAGGCCAACCATGCTCCAGGGCCGGATGGCGCCGAGGAGCCGAACGGAGTTCTGTGGACAGAACGGCCCTGCCAGCCCGGCCTGTGGACAGAACGGCCCTGCCCGAACCAGACCTGTGGACAGAACGGCCCGGCCGGGCCTGTGGACGAGCCTCGCCCGAAGGAGAACCCCGGGTCGCCCCTCCGAAGAGAACCAAGCAGAGCCGGCCTCTGAACGGGCAGCGCCCCGACCGGGCTGCGGCTGAGGGGAGAAAAAGGGCGACCCCCGCCGGGGGGGAGAGCGGGGGTCGCCTGATCGGTCCGGCTCCGGGGGGGTAGAGCCGGTCCCGTTTCAGAAGAAAGCTTTCATCACTTGACCAGAGCATGGCAAGAGATCTGGAAACCAATCCGATGCGCAGTCGCTCCAGTTTCAGGTGATACCACCGTATGCTGCCCGATCAACTTGAGTTTCGTCGAGGAGCAATCTCGTATTTTCGCCAAGTTTTTTTCGTCATCCCATAACGATCACATAAAGATGCTCACCCTGCGTAATCATCACAGGTTGGTAACCGCACCGCCAGGCGCCGGTATGCACGCGCCCGAGCCCTCCGGTCCCCGTATTGGCAAAGGTCTTGTTCCCGGGGGTTCCCATCAGGGTGAATCCGTCGTAGAAAGGGGCTACGGACGAGTTGTCCGGGTGCATCAACCGGGTACCCACGCGCGACCAGCCGCGGGAGGCGCGTCGAGACGGGCTTGACCCGCTCCGACGAATTCAGGTGCACGCTTGGTAACCCGGTGTGGTGTACCGGCGAGACGGCGTCTCATCAGCGAGACGCCGTCCGCTATGTCGCCCCCCGCGCCCCCTCAGCCCCGCTGCAGCGCCTCGCAGATCGCCGTCGTCTCGCGCACGCCGAGGGTCACCGCCGACGCGCACTGCCCGATCCACCCGGCCACGCCCTCAGGGCTCCCCGTGAGGTAGGCGCGCAGGCCATCGGCGTACGGCAGCTCCAGATGCCCCACCTCGACGGCGACCAGCGACTTGGGATCGAGGCCGTGTTCGACCAGCGTGAGCCGCTCGGCCGTGCGCGCGACCACGCCGTCGGCCGTACCGAAAGGACGCAGCACGGCGAGCTCGGCATGGACGACGGCGGCCAGTACGATCGCGGGCGCCTTCGTCGGCTTCTCGAGCAGCTCCAGCAGGCTGTCCATCCGCGCCGCCGTCTCGGCGGCGCTCGGCGCGGCGCCCAGCCCGAGCGGGTCGGGGGCGTCGTCGTGGACGCGGGGACGGCCCAGCGTGGGCTCGGCGGCCAGGCCGGCGGCGGCGACCGTGTGCAGCCGGGCGAGCACCTGCCGGGGGGCCTTTCGCCAGGTGGAGCCGAGACGACCCATCTCGGCCGAGGCGCGCAGCGCGCCCTGCACGACCGGATCGTGCACCTCGTCACGGCGCAGGGCGTCGAGGGGAACGTCGGCGCCCTCGATCGCGGCCGACGCGCGGGCGCCCCGCAGGGACGACTCGGTGGAGACCGCAGGGCTGGCGCGGCGTAGTACGCGGTGGCGGTAGAGCCTGTCGACGGCCTGCCTGGCCTCCTCCACCGCCTCCAAGACGCCGGGGAGCCGCGCGATCACTGCCAATGGGTCACTCACGGATCCCGACCTTACCTGCGGGTACGGCTCCGCCCTCCACCGCGTCCGGCGGCCGGGGTCACCGGGGGCCCATAAACCGTCGCCCGCCCCTTCGAGAAGCACGGGAATTGGCGCGTTCCAGGTTAGTTCCATTTCGAACGGACAACAGTTGAATAGCGTTTGTCACGTGATCCGATAAGCGCGCCAACCAGATCATCCGACGGTACAGACCTGTCTAGACCTCTTGTGTGGGGAGGTCGTGAGCTGGTGGAGTGGGACATGACCTACGTAATCTGGCCATAGAAGGAGCACGACGTGGCCCCGGAAACCCCTGGCACCGAGCCGCAGGCCCTGTCCAACCTGCTGCAGGAGAACCGTCGCTTCGCACCCCCGGCCGAGCTGGCGGCGGCCGCGAACGTGACAGAGGCGGCCTATGCCGAGGCGGCCGCCGACCGCCTCGCGTTCTGGGAGGGCGCCGCCGACCGGCTGACCTGGGCCAGACGGTGGGACACCACCCTGGAGTGGAACGCCCCGTTCGCCAAGTGGTTCGTCGGCGGCGAGCTGAACGTCGCGTACAACTGCGTGGACCGCCACGTCGAGGCGGGCCGCGGCGACAAGATCGCCTACCACTGGGAGGGCGAGCCCGAGGGCGACACGCGCACGCTCACCTACGCCGACCTCCAGCGCGAGGTCTGCAAGGCGGCCAACGCGCTGCGCGAGCTGGGCGTCGGCGAGGGCGACCGGGTCGCGATCTACCTGCCGATGATCCCCGAGCTGCCGATCTCCATGCTGGCCTGCGCCCGCATCGGAGCGATCCACTCGGTGGTGTTCGGCGGGTTCTCGGCGACCGCGCTGCAGAACCGCATCGACGACGCCGACGCCAAGCTGGTCATCACCGCCGACGGCGGCTACCGTCGCGGCGCGCCGAGCGCGCTCAAGCCGACCGTGGACGAGGCCGTGGCCCAGTGTCCGCAGGTGCGCAACGTCCTCGTCGTACGAAGGACGGGCCAGGACGTGGCCGTCAGCGACAAGGACATCTGGTGGCACGACCTGGTCGACCGCCAGAGCGACCAGCACACCCCCGAGCCGCACGACGCCGAGCACCCGCTCTACATCCTCTACACCAGCGGCACGACCGGCCGGCCGAAGGGCATCCTGCACACCACCGGCGGCTACCTGACCCAGACGGCCTGGACGCACGACGCGGTCTTCGACCTCAAGCCCGAGACCGACATCTACTGGTGCACGGCCGACATCGGCTGGGTGACCGGGCACTCCTACATCGTGTACGGCCCGCTGGCCAACGGCGCGACGAGCGTCATCTACGAGGGCACTCCCGACACCCCGCACCGGGGCCGGTTCTGGGAGATCGTGCAGAAGTACAAGGTCAGCATCCTCTACACCGCTCCCACGGCGATCCGGACGTTCATGAAGTGGGGCGACGACATCCCCGCCAAGTTCGACATGTCCAGCCTGCGCGTCCTCGGCTCGGTCGGCGAGCCGATCAACCCCGAGGCGTACGTCTGGTACCGCCACAACATCGGCGGCGACCGGTGCCCCGTCGTCGACACCTGGTGGCAGACCGAGACCGGCGCCATCATGATCAGCCCGCTCCCCGGCATCACGCACGGCAAGCCGGGCGCCGCGATGCGCCCGCTGCCCGGCATCAGCGCCGACGTGGTCGACGACCAGGGCAACAGCGTCCCCGACGGCGGCGGCGGCTTCCTGGTGATCCGCGACCCGTGGCCGGCCATGCTCCGCACGATCTGGGGCGACGACCAGCGCTACATCGACACCTACTGGAGCAGGTTCGAGGGGATGTACTTCCCCGGCGACGGCGCCAAGAAGGACGAGGACGGCGACCTGTGGCTGCTCGGCCGCGTCGACGACGTCATGCTCGTCTCCGGCCACAACATCTCCACCACCGAGGTGGAGAGCGCGCTGGTGAGCCATCCGAAGGTGGCCGAGGCGGCCGTCGTGGGGGCCACCGACCCGGTGACCGGCCAGGCCATCGTGTCGTTCGTGATCCTGCGCGGTTCGGCCGAGGAGGGCGACGACATCGCCACCGAGCTGCGCGCCCACGTGGCCAAGACGCTCGGCCCGATCGCCAAGCCGCGCCAGATCCTGATCGTGCCCGAGCTGCCCAAGACCCGCTCGGGCAAGATCATGCGGCGGCTGCTGCGCGACGTGGCGGAGAACCGCAGCATCGGCGACGTGACCACGCTGGCCGACAGCACGGTGATGAACCTCATCTCGGAGAAGCTGCCGAGCGCCAAGTCGGAGGACTGACCTCCGGCAGCGAACAGACCGCTTGTCCCGAAATTTCGGGACAAGCGGTCTGTTCGCGTAGGGGCAGGGCAAAAGCGCACTCCTCCCCTCACGGCGGTATCTTCGTCGATCGGGTAGGTGTGGAAGGGATGCCGGGGATCGCACGCCCGTTCCCCGGCGTATCCGGGGGGCGCCTGACAAGCCCGTACGACCAGGCCCGGCGAGACCGTCCGAGGTAGGGGCGTCGCCGACTCCCGTACGGGTACGCAAGGGGCGCGATGAACTGGATGATGTTTGACACGGCCACCAGGCCTCGATAGGAGACGTTCATGCCGCAGACTCCCGAGGAAGAATCCCTGGGCTCACTGGTCGCCCAGGCGAGCAGCCACATCTCGACCCTGGTCCGCTCCGAGATCGAGCTGGCCAAGGCCGAGTTCAGGTTCGACGCCAAGCGGGTCGGCATGGCGGGCGGGATGTTCGCCGCCGCCGCCTTCATGGCGCACCTGTGCCTGATCCTCGCCTCGTTCACCATCGCCTACGTGCTGGACCAGTGGCTGCCCACCTGGGCGTCCTTCCTCATCGTGACGGTCTTCTACCTGCTGGTCGCGGGCCTGCTCGTGTTCGTCGGGATCCGCCGGCTCAAGGGGCTGTCGGGCATGAAGCGCACCACCCAGTCGATCAGGGACCTCAAGGAGATCGCCTCGCCGGAGGAGCCGACGGCCGGACAGGTCGGTCTGCATCGCGAGCCGGTGAGCCGAGATGGCGCCTGACGAGTCGGTCGTCCAGATCGAGGGCCCCTGGCAGCACCGGCAGGTGCACGCGGGCGGCACCCGCTTCCACGTGGTCGAGGCCGGCGAGGGCCCGCTGGTGCTGTTGCTGCACGGGTTCCCGCAGTTCTGGTGGACCTGGCGCCACCAGCTCGCGTCACTCCCGGCGGCCGGCTACCGGGCGGTGGCGGTCGACCTGCGCGGCTACGGCGGCAGCGACAAGCCGCCGCGCGGCTACGACCTGCCCACGCTGGCGGGCGACGCGACCGGCCTGATCCGGGCGCTCGGCGAGACCGGGGCGATCGTGGTCGGCCACGACTGGGGCGGCCTGCTGGCCTGGACGATGGCGGTGCTCGAACCGAAGAGCGTCTACCGCCTGGTGACGGTCTCGGCGGCGCACCCTCTGCGGCTGCGCAACGCGCTGTTCACCGACCCGTTCGGCCAGTTAAGGGCGAGCTCGCACGCACTGGGCTACCAACTGCCGCTGCTGCCCGAGCACCGGCTCACGCGCGACGGCGCGTCACTGGTCGGCCGGCTGCTCGACCGGTGGTCCGTCCCCGGCTGGCCCGACCAGGAGACGGCCCGCACCTACCGCGAGGCGTTCCGCATCCCGGCCGTGGCCCACTGCGCGCTCGAGTACCACCGCTGGTTCGGCCGCTCGCAGCTCCGGCCCGACGGCCGGCGCTACGCCCGGGCCATGCGCACCGAGATCGAGGCGCCGACCCTGCAACTGCACGGCGCGCTCGATCGCCGCGTGCTGCCGCGCACCGCGCAGGGATCGAGCCGCTACGTCGCCGCCCCCTACCGGTGGAGGCTGATGGAAGGGGCGGGACACTATCCGCATGAGGAGGTGGCCGGGATGTTCGACACGGAGCTGATCGGCTGGCTGTCCGATCCGGAGCCTGACCGATGAGAGACCGCGACCCCGACGGCAGGCCGCGCAGCGCCCGGCCCCGCGACGCCTTCGGCAGGCCGCTGCCTCACGGCGCGCCCGGGGTGGAGCGGGTGCCCGACGACTACGCCCCCACCACCGAGCAGGCGCTGGCCGACGGCCGCCACTTCCTCGCCGCGGGCCTGCCGTTCAACGCGCACGAGGTGTTCGAGGGCCGCTGGAAGTGCGCGCCCGACGACGAACGCGAGCTGTGGCAGGGGCTCGCGCAGATCTGCGTCGGCCTGACCCACCTGCAACGCGGCAACGGGCGCGGGGCCCTCACCCTCTTCGGCCGCGGCGCGGCCCGCGTGCAGGGGTACGGCCTGCCGTACGACGAGGTGGGCCGGGCGGCCTCCGGCCTGAGCGACGACAGCGACCCCGACCAGGCCATCGCGCTGATCCTGGCCGCGCTGCCCGGCTAGTCGCAGTCCTGCGTGCCCGCCGGGGTGGTGTCGTCGCGGCCCTGGTCGGCGTCGGGCTTGACCTCGGCGGCGGTGAGCACGTAGCCCGTCTCCTCCTGGCTGACCGCGGCGGCGAAGATCACGCCGTAGACCTGGCCGTCGACCGTGAGCAGCGGGCCGCCGGAGTTGCCGGGCAGCACCTTGCCGCGGATCGAGTAGACCTGGCGCTCGACGTTGGTGCTGCGGTAGATGTCGGGGCCCTGGGCTTCGAGCCGGCTGCGGATGCGGGCCGGCTCGGCGGTGAAGCCGTGGCCCTTGGGGAACCCGGCGATGATCGCGTTGTCGCCCTTGCCGCCGTCGTTCTTGAAGGTCAGCTGCGGCAGGCCGAGCCCGGGAACGTACAGGACGGCGATGTCGCGCTGCGGGTTGTAGCGCACCACCGTGGCGTTGTGGCGTTTGTTGGTGGAGTCGATGACCTGCAGGTCGCGCGTGACGCCGGCGACCACGTGCGCGTTGGTCATGATGCGGTCCTTGGCGTAGACGAAGCCGGTGCCCTCGATGTGCTTGTTGCAGCTCTCGGCGTTGCCCTGCACCTTGACGATGGCCCGCTGGGCGCGCCCGAGCTTGGCGCCCTGCAGCACGCTGCGCGGCGCGGGCGGCACGTCGACCAGCCGGTCGGCGCCGATGGCGTCGAAGACCGGCGGGAACTCCGAGCGGTCGATGAACTTCTTGAACGGCTGCTGCCAGTTGCGCGCGGCCTGCGGGATGGCGTCGTCGACCGTGGTCAGCAGCATGGAGTTCTTCACCTGCTCGACGAGCGGCGCGAACGACGTCGAAACGATCAGCGACCCGATCAGCCAGGCGATCACGAGCACCGACAGCGCGCTGGCGAACGTGCCGCCGACCGCGTCGGCGACCTTGGCGGGCTCCCACGTCACATGGCTGCGTACGACGGCGCCGATGGTCGAGGAGGCGAACTGGCCGATCGTGGCGGCCAGAAAGACGATCACGATGGCGAGCAGGGCCTGTGGGGTGTCACCGTCGACGACGGCCTTGGAGATCGGCGGCGCGATGAAGACGCCGAGCACCGCCCCGCCCACGAAACCCACGAAGCTCATGACGCCGATGATGAAGCCCTGCCGGTAACCCGAGACGCCGAAGGCGATCACGAGGCCGATCAATATGAGGTCAAGCAGATCACCGCGCACGGTTCAAAGGTAACCAGCGATACGGTCAAGCGTGCACGTCTTCGTCCATGACGGCGTTTCACCGATGACTACCTTGAGCCCTATGTCGCCTACCGAGGGAACAGTGCGCTGCCTCGTCGAGGTGGCTCTGGGCGATCCTGATCCCGACGGTCCGCTGCGCTGGGAGGTGATCTCCGAGCTGCGGCGGCGCGGCGACATGGAGTCGTTCATCGAGGCACGACGGCTGTGCGCGTCGGACGACGTCGGCGAGCGCATGCTCGGGATCGACATCATGGGCATGCTCGGCAGGTTCGTGGACCGCGCGCTGCCCGTGCTGCGCTATCTGGCGGCCAGCGAGGAGGACGCCATGGTGCTCTACGCGGTGCTCATCGCCTTCGGCCATCTGGCCGACCCTCGGTCGCTGCCCTCCGTGATCGACCTGGCCGCCCATGAGGACGCGCGGGTGAGGTATGGCGCCGCCTACGCGCTCCAGCACGTGCTGGGCAACCCGCCCGACCGGGCCGGCCTGGACGCGCTGCGCCGGTTGGCGGCCGACGGCGACGCCGACGTGGCCGGCTGGGCCTCGCTCGGTGTGGCGCTAACCACGGGTGGCGAGTTTTAGCACGTCCGGCGGCAACGGCTCCACCCGCGCCGGGTCCCAGGGCCGCTCCAGCCCGCCCTCGCGCATGACCCGGTCGAGCACCATCGCGGTGAACCCCCACACGAGCATGCCGCGAACCCGGAAGGCCGGCCCCATGAACCCGGCCTGGTGGCGCAGGGTGAACCGGTTGCCCGGATCGACCAGCTCGGCGATCGGCACCCGCTCGACGGAGTCGACCTCGTCGGGCGACGCCGCGTGCACGGCGGACGGCAGGTGCCACCAGCCGACGACCGGGGTGACCCGGTTGTCGCTGCGGCTGACGTAGAGCTCGGGCATCGTGCAGAGGACGCGCACGCCGCGCGGGTCGAGCCCGGTCTCCTCCTCGGCCTCGCGCAGGGCCGCCTCGACCGGGCCGCCGTCGTCGGGGTCGATGCCGCCGCCGGGGAAGGCCGGCTGACCCGCGTGCCTGCGGCCGAGCGTGCTGCGCTGGATGAGCAGCACGTCGGGGCCGAGCGGCCCTTCGCCGAAGAGCATGAGCACCGCCGCCCGTCTGCCGCCCTCGGCGGGCGGGCGCAGGCTCCGGGGAACGGGGAAATGTACGGCTCGCGCCGCCAGTCTGTCGAGCCAGTCAGGGACCACCGTCACGCCATCTCCAACACGCCAGGCCTTCCGGGACTTCCCGGTCAGGAGAAAGGACCCGATCTTACGAGCTTGCGGGCCTCGTCGGCGCTCGTCGGGCCGGTGCCGTAGGAGGGGCAGAGGGTGGCCAGGGGACAGACGCCGCAGGCGGGCCGGCGGGCATGGCAGATGCGGCGGCCGTGCCAGATCACCCGGTGGGAGAAGACCGTCCATTCGCGTTTGGGGATCAGCTCTCCCACGAGGTGCTCGATCTTGACCGGGTCGGTCTCGTCGGTCCAGCCGAAGCGGCGGACCAGCCGCTGGAAGTGGGTGTCGACGGTGAGGCCGGGGACGTCGAACGCGTTGCCGAGCACCACGTTGGCGGTCTTGCGGCCCACGCCGGGGAGGGTGACCAGGTCTTTCAGCTTGGCGGGCACCACACCGCCGTAGCGGTCGCAGACGGCCTGCGCCATGCCGATGATGCTGTTGGTCTTGGCGCGGAAGAAGCCGGTGGACCGGATGATCTCTTCCATCTCGGCTCGGTCTGCCGCCGCATAGTCGGACACGGTGGGGTACTTGGCGAAGAGGGTAGGAGTCACCATATTGACCCGTTTGTCCGTACACTGCGCCGAGAGGATGGTGGCGACCAGCAGCTCAAGGGGGCTGCCGAAGTCAAGCTCGCAATGAGCATCGGGATAGGTTTCCGCCAGAATGCGGTTCATCCGGCGAGCACGCCGCACAAGGGCGAGTCTTGACTCAGTGGGCATTCCCATAGCCTATGTGGGCCGCCTGGGGTGGGGTGAGCCACAATGGCAGCAGAGGAGGCAGAGTGAACACCGAAGATGTGCTGGGCAAGGCCCCCCTGTTCGCCGCGCTCGACCGCGAGAGCGCCGCGGCGCTGCGGACGAGCATCACCGAAGTCCAGCTGTCGAAGGGACAGACGCTCTTCCACGAGAACGAGACCGGAGACCGGCTCTACGTCGTGCTCGAAGGCAAGATCAAACTGTCCCGCCAGTCTCCGGACGGTCGCGAAAACCTTCTCAGCGTCCTCGGTCCGAGCGAGATGTTCGGCGAGCTGTCGTTGTTCGACCCCAGGCCCCGCACCGCCACCGCGACGGCGCTGACCGACGTGCGGCTGGCCGGGCTCGGCCACGACGACCTGCGACCCTGGCTCACCGGCCGCCCCGAGGTGGCGCTCCACCTGCTGCGGGCGCTCGCCCAGCGGCTGCGCCGCACCAACGACGTGCTGGCCGACCTGGTCTTCACGGACGTGCCCGGCCGGGTGGCCAAGCAGCTGCTCGACCTGGCCGAGCGGTTCGGCAGCAAGACCGACGAGGGCACCCGGGTCCATCACGACCTCACTCAGGAGGAGCTGGCCCAGCTGGTGGGCGCCTCGCGCGAGACGGTCAACAAGGCCCTGGCCGACTTCGCGCAACGTGGCTGGCTGCGCATCGAGGCCAAGGCCGTGGTCATCCTCGACATGGACCGGCTCTACAACCGTTCGAGATAGTCGAGCTGGGCCCGCACCGACATCTCGGCGAAGGGCCAGAGCGACCTGTCGACGTCGGCGTAGACGATCTCGACGACCTCTCGGGGCGTCCGCGCGCCCTGCCGCTGGGCGGCCCTGATCTGGTCGAGCCGTACGCGGCGGTGCGCGATGTAGCCGTCCAGCGCGCCGATCGGGTCCGGCAGCACCGGGCCGTGCCCGGGCAGCAGGGCCTCCGCCTCCAGGCTCTCCGCCACGGCCCTCAGCCGGTCGAGAGTGCGCAGGTAGTCGCCCAGGTCGCCGCCGTCGGACGCGATCACGGTGGTGCCCCTGCCGAGCACGGTGTCGCCGGTGAGCATGGCCCGGTCCGCGGGCAGCCAGAAGCAGAGCGAGTCGAACGAGTGGCCCGGCGTGCCGTACACGTGGATCTCGACGCCGCCCGCGGTCACGACGTCGCCCTCGCCCAGCCCCTCCTCGCCCAGCCGGTGCCTCGGGTCGAGGGCCCGCACCGGCGCCCCGACCAGTTCGGCGAACCGTCTGGCGCCGCCGCTGTGGTCGCGGTGGCCGTGGGTGAGCAGGATCCCCGTGACCCGGCGCTCGCCCAGGTGGTCGGCGACCCTGCGCAGGTGGCGCTCGTCGTCGGGGCCCGGGTCGATGACGACGGTCTCCCGGTCGCCGATGATCCACGTGTTGGTGCCGTCGAGCGTCATGGGTGACGGGTTGGGTGCCAGCAGGTTCTCGGCATGGGTCGTACGGGATCCGTCGGGACCGCCCAGAGGGATGTGCAGGCCACTCATGAGGTCACCAGCCGCCACTCGCCGTCGATCTCCAGCACCTTCGGCAGGATCGTGACGATCTCGCGCTCCGCGGCCAGCACCGCCCCCACGCTGTCGTACGCCGTCAGCTCGGTCAGGGTCTGGTGCGTCGGCGGCATCAGGAAGATGGAGCCCTGGCGCGCCAGCTCGATCGCCTCCGCCGGCCGCTGCCAGACGACCTGATCGGCCTCGCCGCCCACGTCACGGGTGCGTTGCCCCTCGGGGAGCACGGCGACGAAGAACCGGGTGTCGAACCTCTTCCGCTCGACCTCCGGGGTGATCCAGTGGGCCCAGGCCTTGAGCAGGTCGGAGCGGAGCACGAGGCCGCGCTTGGCGAGGAAGTCGGCGAAGGCCAGGCTGCGATCGATGAGCGCCAGCCGGTCGGCCTCCCAGTCGTCTCCGGTGGTGTCCGCGACGACGGAGTCGGGGCCGGGACCGGCCAGCAGCACGCCGGACTCCTCGAAGGTCTCGCGCACGGCCGCGCAGACCAGCCCGCGCGCCACCCGCTCGTCGGCGGCCAGGGTCCGGCCCCACTCCGCCGGCGACGGCCCGGCCCAGGCGACGGCGTTGTCGCTGTCGCGCGGGTCCACCGAGCCGCCCGGGAAGACGTACGCGCCCGCCGCGAAGGCCATCGTGGACTTGCGCCTGAGCAGGTAGACCTGGGCGCCGCCGCCAGGCGGCCCCTCGCGCAGGACCGCCACGGTGGCGGAGTCCCGAGCGGGGACCGGTTGGACGCGTCCGGCGATTATGTCCCGTGCCCGTGCGGCGAGCTCGTCTGGGAGCGACAGACCAGTCACAATGACCTCCTTCTAGAACATCACTCGGTCATGGTGACATATCCGACACTCAGCCCACTTCGGCGACTAGCTCCACTTCCACCGGAGCGTCGAGCGGGAGGACCGCCACGCCGACGGCGCTGCGGGCGTGCGAGCCCACCACTGAGCCGAGCACCTCGACCAGGAACTCGCTGGCCCCGTTGGCCACCTGCGGCTGCTGGGTGAAGCCCGGCGCGCTGGCCACGAAGACGACGGCCTTGACGACGCGCTTGACGGCGGCGAGGTCGCCGACCTCCGACTTGAGCGCGGCCAGGGCGTTGAGCGCGCAGAGACGGGCCATCTCCTTGCCCTCGTCGGCGCTCACCTCGGCGCCCAGCTTGCCGGTCAGGGGCAGCTTGCCGTCGACCATCGGGAGCTGCCCCGAGGTGTAGACGAGGTCACCGGTGCGGACGACGGGCACGTACGCGGCGAGCGGTGCGACCACCGCCGGCAGGGTCAGGCCCAGCTCGGCCAGCTTCTCCTCCGGAGTCACTGCTTCTCCCTCTTGAAGTAGGCGACCAGCTGCTCGGGCGTGGCGCCCTGCAGGATCTGGACCAGCTCCCAGCCGTCGGCGCCGAAATTATCCAAGATCATTTTTGTGTTGTGGATGAGCACGGGTGCCGTGAGGTACTCCCATTTCTTCATGGGGATCAGCGTAGTGTGAGCTATGTCAAGGCTGCCCGTCGACTTACGTCGAGTGACCGTTCGGTAGCCTCGAATCGTGGAGTCTCTGGACACCGATTGGGACGGCGTGCGCCTGCACGTCGTCACCGGCAAGGGCGGCACCGGCAAGACGACGGTCGCCGCCGCTCTCGCTCTCGCGCTGGCGTCGGGCGGGCGTAAGGTGCTGCTCGTCGAGGTCGAGGGCCGGCAGGGCATCGCGCAGATCTTCGACCTGCCGCCCCTGCCCTACGAGGAGCGCCGCATCGCGGTGGCGCCGGACGGCGGTGACGTCTACGCGCTGTCCGTCGATCCCGAAGAGGCCATGCTCGAATACATGGAGATGTTCTACGGGATGCGCCGCGCGGGCCGGGCGCTGACCAAGATGGGCATCGTCGACTTCGCCACCACCGTCGCCCCCGGCTTTCGCGACGTGCTCGTCACGGGCAAGACGACCGAGGCCGTGCGCAGGCGCGACAAGCGGGGCAAACGGGTCTACGACGCGGTCGTGCTCGACGCCCCGCCGACCGGTCGCATCGCGCGCTTCCTCAACGTCACCCAGGAGGTGGCGGGCCTGGCCAAGGTGGGGCCGATCAAGAACCACTCCGAGCTGGTCAACGGGGTCGTGAAGTCTCCCGAGACGGCCGTGCACTTCGTCACGGTGCTCGAGGAGATGCCGGTGCAGGAGACGCTCGACGGCATCGCCGAGCTGGCCGAGGCGGGCCTGCCGGCCGGCGGGATCTTCATCAACATGGTCCGCGAGTCGCAGCTCCCGCGGTCCGTCCTCGACCTGGCGGTCAAGGGCCGCTTCGACCCGGCCGAGCTCGCGCTGGGGCTCAAGACCGCCGGTCTGGCCGACGGCTCCGACGCCTCCGCGATGGCCGAGGCGCTGGCCGAGGAGATCGCTGAGCACGCCCGCCGCGCCGAGCTGGAAAACTCCGAGCGCGAGTCCCTGGCCGAGGCGCCGTTGCCGCGGTACGAGCTGCCGCTGCTGGCCGACGGCGTCGATCTGGCCGGGCTCTACGAGCTGGCCGAGACCATCCGCACCCAGGGAGCCGCGTGAAGAAGCCCCCCGTTCTCGACATCGACGCGATCCTCGACGACAAGGGCACCCGGATCATCGTCTGCTGCGGCGCGGGCGGCGTGGGCAAGACCACCACGGCCGCCGCGCTCGGACTGCGGGCCGCCGAGCGCGGCAGGTGCGCGGTCGTGCTGACCGTCGACCCGGCCAGGCGGCTGGCCCAGTCGATGGGTCTCAGCGAGCTCGACAACACGCCCAGGCTGATCAGCTCGCCCGAGGGCGGCGGGCAGTTGTTCGCGATGATGCTCGACATGAAGCGCACGTTCGACGAGATCATCGAGGCCCACGCCGATCCGGTGCGCGCCCGGCAGATCCTGTCCAACCCCTTCTACCAGTCGCTGTCGTCGAGCTTCTCCGGCACCCAGGAGTACATGGCCATGGAGAAGCTCGGCCAGCTCCGCCGGTCGGACGAGTGGGATCTGATCATCGTCGACACGCCCCCCTCGCGCTCGGCGCTCGACTTCCTCGACGCGCCCGAACGGCTCGGCCGCTTCCTCGACGGCAGGTTCATCCGGTTGCTGACCGCCCCGGCCAAGGCCGGCGGACGCAGCGCGTTCCGGCTGCTCAACGCGGGGTTCGGGCTGGTCGCGGGCGCGATGACCAAGCTCCTGGGCGCGCAGGTGCTGAAGGACCTGCAGACGTTCGTGTCGGCCCTCGACGCCGTCTTCGGCGGGTTCCGGCAGCGCGCGGAGATGACGTACAAGCTGCTGCAGGCGCCCGGCACCGCGTTCCTGGTGGTGGCCGCGCCCGAGCGCGACGCGATGCGCGAGGCCTCCTACTTCGTCGAACGGCTCGCCGAAGAGCGCATGCCGCTCGCGGGGCTGGTGGTCAACCGGGTGCACGAGTCACCCGTCACGAAGCTCTCAGCCGCACGGAGCGCCGCCGCGGCCGAGGAGCTGGAGTCTCGGGGCGAGCACGAGCTGACCGCCGCCGTGCTGCGGCTGCACGCCGGTCGGATGCAACTCGCGGCCCGCGAGCACCGAGAGCAGGAGCACTTCGTCACGGCACATCCCACCGTGCCGGTGGCACAGGTGCGCGCGATGTCGGAGGACGTCCACGACCTGGCAGGTCTGCGCGAGATCGGGGAGCTCCTGGCGAGCGCATGAGAGTACGGCCGGCGAGGTCGCCGGCCGTACGCTCCGGGCTGGATCAGCCCGCGATCAGCTCGTTGGTCCGTTCGTACTCTTCTTTGGCGGACTCGAGCAGCTCACGCCACGAGTCCACGTCCGGTCGCCGCCTCAGGAGAGCCCGGCGCTCACGTTCGGTCATACCGCCCCACACCCCGAACTCGATGCGGTTGTCCAGCGCATCGGCGAGGCATTCGGTACGGACCGGGCATCCTCGGCAGATCAGCTTTGCCCTGTTTTGGGCGGCACCCTGGACGAACAGCGCGTCCGGGTCCGCACCCCGACAGGCGGCACGGGAGGTCCAATCCGTGATCCACATTTCGACCCCACTCCCCTTAGGTGGTCAGTCGTCATTTGGGGCCGACGGGCGCGGGCGCCGAGCCTCCGTATTCAGTTGCCGCAGAGGAGAACGTACGCAACTAGACGTTCGGGCCGACAGACCCCAGAGGACCAATTTCTAGGTGGAGTGTTGACCGGGAATGACTAGTCACCCCCGTCAGTCAAGGCGAAATGGTGACGAGTTGCCGATAAGGTCACTCTTTCGACGTACCCTGGTCCTTGTGCAAGCTCAGGGCAAAGATCGATCATCAGCGTTCTTGAACGTCACGCGGCTGATCGCCGCGGGTGTGGCCGCAGGGGTGCTGACGGCCGCCGTGGCACTGCCCGCCGTCGGCGGTGCGGGCGTCACCGCGAAGTCCGCGATGGAGGGGATCAACCTCAAACCGGAGGAGCTCAACGAGCCTCCGCTGCCCGAGCGCACAGTGCTCCAGGACGCCAACGGCAAGCAGATCGCGCAGTTCTACTACGAGAACCGCCAGTCGGTGGAGCTCGACAAGGTCGCTCCGATCATGCAGACGGCGCTGATCTCGATCGAGGACTTCCGCTACTACCAGCACGGACCGATCGACATCGAGGGCACCGCCCGAGCCCTGGTCAAGAACCTGACCACCGGCGGCGTGACGCAGGGCGGATCCTCGATCACCCAGCAGTACGTCAAGCAGGTGCTGGTCAACGCCGCGGAGACGCCCGAGGAGCAGCAGGCGGCCATCGCGCCGACCGTCTCCCGCAAGCTCAACGAGCTGCGCTACGCCATGGCCATGGAGAAGAAGTACTCCAAGGACCAGATCCTGGAGAAGTACCTCAACATCGCCTACTTCGGCGCCGGCGCCCACGGCATCCAGGCCGCGGCCAAGCGCTTCTTCGCCAAGCCCGCCTCCGAGCTCAACCTCGTCGAGGCGGCCACGCTCGCCGGAGCCGTCCAGAACCCCGCGCGCACCGACCCCAACGTGAACAAGAAGTCCCGGGCCGCGCTGCTCGAACGGCGCAACGTCGTGCTCGACCGGATGGCCGAGCTCGGCAAGATCACGCCGCAGGAGGCGACCGAGGCCAAGGCCAAGAAGCTCGGCTTCAAGGACGTCAAGGTGCCCGGCGGCTGCGAGGTCAGTAAATACCCGTACTTCTGCCTCTACGTCCAGAACGAGATCCTCACCAACCAGGAGTTCGGCAAGACTCCGAAGGAGCGACTGCGCCTGCTCCAGCGCGGCGGTCTGACGATCAAGACCACGATCGACCCGAAGATGCAGGCCGCCGCCGACAAGGCGATCAAGAAGTACGTCAGCACCAAGGACAAGCCGGTCGCCGCGCAGGCGATGATCGTGCCGGGCACCGGCGAGATCAAGGCCATGGCCGCCTCCCGCAAGTTCGGCGGCAACAAGAAGAAGAACGAGATCAGCTACAACGTCGTCGCCGACGCCAAGCACGGGGGTGGCAGCGGCTTCCAGCAGGGCTCCACCGCCAAGCCGTACACCCTCGCCGCCGCGCTGGAGGAGGGGATGAAGTACAACGACGGCTTCCCCTCGCCCGCCGGCTACACCGCGGCCAGCTACGGCTCCTTCCGCGACTGCAAGGGCAACCGGGTCGGCGACCCCACCCACGAGGTGCGCAACTCCAGTGAGGGCGGCGGCGGCTTCAAGACCCTGCAGTCCGGCACCTGGGGTTCGGTCAACACGTTCTTCCTGAAGCTCGAGGAGCGGGTCACCCTCTGCAAGGTGGTCAAGCTGGCCAAGCGCCTCGGGCTCAAGCGGGCAGACGGCGGAAAGCTCCGCGAGGTCGAGACGTTCACGCTCGGCGTCAACGAGGTCGACCCGGTCACGGTGGCCAACACCTACGCCGTCTTCGCCTCCCGCGGCCAGTACTGCACACCGCTGGCGATCACCGAGATCAAGGATCGCAACGGCAAGGCCAAGCAGTTCAAGCCCAAGTGCTCGAAGGTCATGGACCCCGAGGTCGCCGACGCGGTCAGCGGCATCCTGTCCGGCGTCTTCACCAAGGGCACGATGACCGGGGTGGGCGGCATCGGCCGTGACGCGGCGGGCAAGACCGGCACCACCGACGGCTACACGGCCGCCTGGTTCGCCGGCTACACCCCCAACCTTGCGTCCGCGGTCAGCCTCGGCGACCCGCGCGGCGCGTTCGGCCATGACCTGACCAACGTCGTCATCAAGGGGCGCCACTATGACTACGTCTACGGCGCGACCATCTCCGGGGCCGTCTGGAAATACTCGATGATCGACGCGCTGAAGGGCATCGAACCCGTCAAGTTCACCCCGGTCAACCAGGCACGCTTCGGCGGCTGCACCGACGTCTGCGCGCCCAAGCCCAAGAAGAAGCGCGAGGACGGCGGGCCCGACCTCATGGACCAGCTCAACGACCAGTTCGACCTGAACGACGACAACCCGTTCGAGCGCGGCAACCGCGGCCGGGGCCGCGGCTGACCCCCGCGAGGCCTCCGCGGCGACGCGGAGGCCCCACCGGCATTAACCGGAGAGCCGCGCGCGGACGGCCGCGGCGACCCGTCCCCCTTCGGCCCGGCCCGCGACCTTGGGGTTGACGACCTTCATGACCTGCCCCATGGCCTGCGGGCCGGAGGCGCCGGTCTCGGCGACCGCCTCGTCCACGAGCCGCCCCAGCTCCTCGTCGGACAGCTGCGCCGGAAGGTACTCCTCCAGCACGGCCTGCTCGTCGAGCTCCGCCTGGGCCTGCTCGGCGCGCCCGGCGTTGCCGAACGCCTCGGCCGCCTCGCGCCGCTTCTTGGCCTCCTTGGTCAGCACCTTGATGACCTCGTCGTCGGAGAGCTCGCGGGCCTGCTTTCCGGCGACCTCCTCCACGTTCACCGCGGACAGTGCCATGCGGATAGTCCGGAGACGTACCTCGTCCCGGTTCTTCAGCGAAGCCGTCAGATCGGCCTTCAGCTTGTCTTTCAATGCACTCATGCGGTCCATCTTGCCGTCTGGGCGAACGGCTCGCGCCGGATGTCGGGCATCATGAGTACGTGAGGAAAGCCGTCGCGGTGCCACTGTCCATGCTCGGTCTCGGCCTGGCCGGGGTCGGCTACGCCTCGGTCGTCGAGCGCAACTCGTTCCGGCTGCGCCGCTTCGACGTGCCGGTCCTGGAGCGCGGGCAGCGTCCCGTACGCATCCTGCACCTGTCCGACCTGCACCTGACGCCCCGGCGCAGCATGCTGATCAACTGGGTCCGCTCGCTCGGCGCCCTGCGGCCCGACCTGGTCGTCAACACGGGCGACTCCATCGCCCACCCTGACGCCGTTCCCTCGCTCCTGCACGCCCTGGAGCCGCTGCTCTCGCGCCCCGGCCTGTTCGTGTACGGGTCCAACGACCTCTACGCCCCCAAGCCGAAGAACCCCTTCCGCTACCTGTGGCGCACCTCCAAGAGCGAACGCCGCCAGCACATCCCCACGCTCCCGTGGGAGGAGCTCGGCGCGGGCATGGCGGCCGAGGGCTGGCTCGACATGAACAACACCACCGCCCGCGTCAAGGTCGGCGACCTCGACGTGGCCGTGGCCGGCATCCACGACTCCCACATCGACCGCGACCGCTACGACCTCGTCGCCGGTCCCGCTCCCGCCGACGCCGACCTCCGGCTCGGCGTCATGCACTCCCCCGAGCCCCGCAACATGACCCGCTTCGCCGCCGACGGCTACCAGCTCCTGCTGGCCGGCCACACGCACGGCGGGCAGCTCTGCATCCCGTTCTACGGCGCCCTCGTCACCAACTGCGGCATCGATCGGGCCCGTGTGAAGGGGCTGAGCCGCCACGACGCCGCCTGGCTGCACGTCTCGGCCGGCCTCGGCACCTCCCCGTACGCCCCGGCCCGGTTCGCCTGCTTCCCGGAGGCCACGCTGCTCACGCTGCTTCCCCGGCGCTGAGGCGGGCGGACGGCAGGGCGGACGCGGGGCGGACGCGGTCACAAGCGCCCTCGAAGTCCGCTAGACTTTCCCAAGCACGTGCAAGACGGCGTGCACCGGGGTGTAGCGCAGCTTGGCAGCGCGCTTCGTTCGGGACGAAGAGGTCGTGGGTTCAAATCCCGCCACCCCGACGCCGTTTGACCAGGTAGAGGGCTTGATCCGCTCAGCGGGTCAGGCCCTTTTCCGTTTCTGGAGTCGATAGGAGCCAATCGGGGAGTCATTCCACTCGGACTCAACCCGTCGGCTTGTCGCCGCCGAAGATCGTGTTCATGGTGTGGGCGCCCTTGGTGATCAGCGGCTTGAGCTGGTGCCGATAGACCGCTTCCGTGATGCTGGTGCCGGCGTGCCCGACGGCATGGGCGATGGTCTCGATGGGTACGCCCTGGTCACTCATGATGTGCTACCGCTGACCGTTGTGGTGTCCGCTGGACAAGGGCTACGACTACTGGGCCAGCCCGGCGCCGGGCATCACGGAATGCCCTGGTCGCCATCACCTAGGCGACGTCGGGCCGGGTCATCAGTGGCGACCGCAGATGCAACTCCAGGCTGGGGCTGGTCAGGGGCACGGTGCTCCACGTCGCCACCGCTGTCCCCGCGTCGGGGTCGAGCACCAGCCGGACTCGGTGCGGGGTGGTGATGACGTAGAGGTCGGCGACGAACGTGTCGCCCTGCCAGGCGCCGACGGCAACGACCGGGCGGCCGAGCGGCGAGCTTTCCCGCCATTCGCCGTAGCCGACGGCGACCTTGAGGGACGACCCGAGTCGCAGGTGCCATCCGCCGTCCACCGGCTCGACGGCCACCGTGGTGCCGTCGGGCAGGGCCGAATCCTCGGCGGAGGCGTCGATCCTCGCCGCACCGGAACGGGAAGGGGCCGCCGACCCCGGCACCGGCACGAGTGACAGCCGCCGCAGTCGATCGGCGAGGATCTCGTCGTCCCGGGCGCTTCCCGCGTCATCCAGGCCGGGCAGCAGGCAGTCCCAAAAGACGCTGGGCAGTGCGTGTGTCTGCTCGACGGCGGCGGTCACGACGACCACAAGATCATGAGACGGGACGACCACGCATTGCTGGCCGAAGGCGCCGTTACCGTGGTAACCGTGACGCGACATCCAGAACTGGTAGCCGTACCCGCAAAGAAAGTCGGGGTTAGGCGAGTCGTCCTCAAGTTGCCGGGTCTCGATGTGCCGTTTGGTCGCGAGTTCCACCCATTCGCGCGGGATGAGCCGGCGATCGTCCCAGACGCCTCCGCGCAGCAGCAACTCGCCGAAAGCGGCGACGGCCTCGGTCGTGAGGTGCAGCCCGTGGAATCCGAAGGCGGCACCGCTCGCCACCCGATCCCATTCGGCGTGGTCGACGCCCATCGGCTGGAACAGGCGGTCGTCGAGCAGCTCCGGCAGGTCGCGGCCGGTGACTCGTTCCACCATCCGGGCCAGGACGAAAGTGGTCGCGTTGTCGTAGGTGTGCAGGATTCCCTCAGGCTCGGAGAATGGTACGCGCAGGAAGCCCTTCACCAGGTCGTCCGGTTCCAGCTGCCAGGCCTCGGCGAGGCTGTCCGTGCTGTGCCCGGCCGTCATGGACAGCAGGTGGTGCACGGTGATGCGGCGTCCCTGCTCGGAGATGTCGGCCGGAACGTGGTCGGGCAACACGTCCACCACCCGGTCGTTCAGCGAGAGCCGCCCGTCGGCGATCGCGAGCCCCACCGCGACCGAGGTGAACGACTTGGTCAGCGAATAGAGCAGATGCGGACGCTCGGCCGAGTATGGCGCCCACCAGCCCTCGGCCACGACGTGACCGTGGCGTACGACCATGATGGAGTGGCACTCGACGGATTGTGCGTCGAGCTGGTCCAGCACCGCAGCGATCGAACGGGACGAGACCCCTAAAGCCGCCGGTGTCGAGCGCGGTAGCAAGGCCGGCTGAGGACGCATACGGGCACCCTAACAAGGCGGACTGCCCGATTTTCCGGAATTTCGCCCACGCCGGCCGGGCGACGACCTGACGCCCCGCCCCGGTGAGCAAATAATGGCAACATCTCCAGCGATCCGGGAAGGCGACTTCTGGTTGCCGGGCGACGAGTATCCGCCACGCTCACCTGGGATTTCAACGCCGCAGTATCGTGATTGCGAAGCCCCCGCCGCGTCCGCCCGCAGATAAGATGTCGCCGCACTCCGACGGCAGCGATAACGTAAAGACCATGACTGCCGGGTCGGCCATGGGCCAAGAGCGAGTGGGGCACCCGGCCACGGCGTGAGCGCCGGGCGGGCGCGAGGTCCACCGCGTCTCCTTACTTCCTGATCTGAAGCATCGTTCTCATCGCGCTTCCGCGCGCCCCTACGGCGTCGGCGCAATCGCCGTCACGCCGGCCGTTTCCGCGCGCGTTTTCCTCATTACTTCAAACCACTGGCCCCCATGTGGCGACGTGGTTGATTCGCCATGCCCGAAAACGCGCTGCGGAGCCATTTCCACCAAGAAAGCAAAGAATGCCGTACGAGTTCAACCAGCAGATCATCCAGGAATTCCGCGCCAACCGCGGCAAGGTAGGCGGGCCTTTCGAGGGAGCCCGGCTGCTCCTGCTGACCACCACGGGAGCTCGTTCGGGAGCCCGTCACACCGTCCCGGTCGGCTACCTGCACGATGGCGGAGGCCGCATGCTGGTCATCGCCTCGGCCGGTGGCGCGCCGCACCACCCGGCCTGGTATCACAACCTGCGGGCCAACCCTCAGGTCACCGTGGAGACCGGCGTCTTCACGATCGAGGCCGAGGCCACCGTCCTGGACGGCGAGGAACGCGACCGGTTGTTCGCCAATGCCGTGGAAGCCGACCCCGGCTGGGCCGACTACCAGGACAAGTCCGGCCGTGTCCTGCCCGTCGTCGCGCTGACCCCCGTCTCCCACACCTTTCCTGACCTGCCGGGCGGCGACGTGCTGAAGGCGATCCACGACGCCTTCAGGCGAGAGCTGGCCCTGATCCGCGCCGAGGCCGCCACCTCGGGTCCGCGCCTGGGCGCGCAACTGCGGATCAACTGCCTGACCCTGTGCGGCGGGCTGCACCACCACCACACCCAGGAAAGCGGCGGGCTGTTCCCCCACCTGCGTGACCGCCACCCTGAGCTCGACGCGGTCCTGGACCGGTTGTACGACGAGCACGCCGTCCTGGCCCGCCTCCTCGACGACCTGCAAACGGTGCTCTCAACCGAGCAGGCCGACCAGGCCGACCAGGCCGAACTGCTGACCGAGGTCGACCGGCTCATCGCCGAGGTCGAAAACCATCTCGCCTACGAGGAACTGCACCTCGTCCCCCTGATGAACGCGCTACCGCCCCGACACGAGGATCACTTGACCGTCACGCGCATCCCCACCACCCCCGACGACCACGCGGCCGTGATGGCCGAGATGCAGGGCCTGGCCTCCCAGGCGCCACCGCTCGCCGGCGACATGACGCCCGCGCTGCCCCATACCGGCGGCGTACCGGGACAGTGGGTCACCGCCACTGAGGGCTCGGCGACCGAGTCCGGCGTCACGTTGTACGTGCACGGAGGCGGCTTCGAGCACACCCAGCCCGCGCTGGAACCTCTCATGGCCCACCGCCTGTCCCAGGCCACCGGCCGCCCCGCTTTCAAGGTGGACCAGCGCCTGGCCCCCGCCGATCCGTACCCCGCCGCCCTCGACGATGTCGTGGCCGTCTACCGGAGCCTGCTCGAACAGGGTGTTCCCGCCGACCGCGTCATCCTGTCCGGCGAGTCGTCGGGCGGCACCCTCGTCCTGTCGGCCCTGCTGGCGCTCAAGGAAGCGGACGTCCCGCTGCCCGGCGCGGCCGTCGCGATCTCCCCGCTCACCGACCTGACCCTGTCCAGCCGATCCCTGGACACCAACGACGGCGAGGACGTGATCAGCCGCCCCGTGGCCGAACACGTCGTCAGCCAGTACCTGGCCGGAGCCCCGGCCGACCGGGCACCCCAGTCTCCCCTCCATGGCGACCTGTCCGGCCTGCCCCCGCTCCTGCTGGTGGCCGGGACCAAGGAGGTGCTGCTGGACGACGCCCGCCGCTTCGCCGCGGCCGCCTCGTCCGCCGGCGTCGACGTGACCCTCGACCTGTACGAGGGCCTGCCGCACGCCTTCCACGCGAGCGTGATGGCACAGGATCCGCCCCCCATCGCCACGACCTTCCTGCGCCGCCTCACCGACTGGATCACCAAGACACAGGCAGGGGGTACTGACGTGCGCTGATCGGTCCCGACAAGGGCCTGAGCGGAACCCGCATCGTGGTCGCGTACGGTGCTCAGCCGGTGCGCGACCACGCCGCGGGTCCGGGTCAGGCGCTGCGGTCACGGCGGCGAATCTCGGCGTGCACCTCCAGCCGGGTCGAGCTGCGATCGTCCCTGAGGTCAAAGGTCTTGGCCGCCTGGGCGAAGGCGCGGAGCACCGGGTCGAGTTTCCGCCACGCGTTGAACAGTTTGTTGGCCCGGGCGAAGATCCTCTCCTTGTGCCTGACCGTCAGGCCGTTTTCCTCGTCCTCCATCTCCTGCACCCGCTGGTGAAGGAGATCCAACTGCTGTGCGTACGTGCGCAGCGGCGTGACCAGCCCGCTGACCGTGGCCGCCTGCTGTTTTCCGCGTACGAACTTCCTTCGGTCTCGCAGTGCCTCCTTGAGCCCGTCGCAGCGTTCCAGGAGCGAGCGGAGAATGGCGGACGCCGGTATCAGTCGCGCGTCGAGGTTCGCATCCAGCGCCTCGGCCTCGCTCCAGATCGTTTCCGCCAGTTCGGCGGCTTGGCTCCAGGTCAGGGGGACCATGGGGGATCATGGTCCATCGCTTCCCGCAGGGCCTCCAGCGCCTCCCGCGCGGCCACGGCGCCGTTCACGAGTCCGGAGAACCGCGGCAGCGCCGCCTGCGCCGCCTGCTCAGTGACGGGCAGCAGTCTCTCCAGCCGGGTGAGATGCATGGTCGCGTCCCTCCTGAGCGAGCTGAACGACACGCGCCAGTCGAAGGGGAATCTCTCGTCGGCCTGAAGCGCGGGCACCTGGTCGAGGGCTGTTCTGATCTCCTCGGCCAGGTGCCGGGGCAGAATGACTCGGCCGATCAGGTCGTAGGCGTCCACGGCCGACGACGCCTCATACATCAGGCGTTCAAGGTCCCTCGCCTGCCCGGCGAGCCGCTCCACCGTCCCCGCGCGGACGATCTCGCCCAGATGCCTGTCCGCCTCCAGCACGTTGGCGAGGCGCTGCCGTTGCAGTGCGAGCAGGTGTGGAATCAGGTCATCCAGCCGGTCCGCCGCGGCCAGCCACCACCACAGCTCTTCCGCTCTTCTGACGGCGGGGGGCGCGTGCAGTCGGCGGAGCAGCCCTTTCAGGTCCTCGCCGAGCTCGTGGCAGAAGGTCGTGTAGCCCAGATCACCGTACGGAGTGGTCGTGGACGGCACGGCTGACGGTTCGTCCGGCTCGGGGACGACGAGCCGGAGCCGTGGCACAGGTGAGGGCTCGGGGAATCGCTCGGGAGGGGCCGGTGAAGGCTCGGGCTCCTCCGCCGGCTCGGGCATGCCCATCTGCGCCGACGTGACGAGGAATCCCGGCTGGGGCTCCCAGTCTGGTGCCGTCCTTTTCAGGAACGCGTTCACGCAGTGCGCGGCCAGGCGGAGGAACCACAGCCGCTTGTCCCGATCGTCGTCGAAGGTGATGTGCAGCAGCGCCGCGGCCGCCACCGAGAGGAGAAGTTGCAGCGTCCACGTGTCGATCGCGTCCGGATACAGCCGGCGGAGTTCCTCGGCCATCCTTCCCAGGAAGTCGCCCTCTGGCGCGGACTCGGCGTCCGAGGCGAGCACCCGGATCAGGTGGTCTCGCGCGTCCTCGGCGGGATGCCGTGCGTTGATCACGGACAGGGCCAGCATGGCGGGATCCCGGGTGAGGGGCGCGCTGGGATCGAAGGACGTCAGGTCCACCAGCCGGAATTCGGTCGCCTTGGCGCTGGACGCGGCGGTCTTCGGGACGAGAATGTTACCGGTGTGCAGGTCCCCGTGGGTGAGCCCGTTGAGGCATGGGAGAGTGATGCCATCGGCGGCGCGTAGCGTGCCGTCGGCCAGGGCCAGGGGATTGGGCAGGTTCGCTTGTGGGCTCTCGCCCGCGAAGCGCAGAGTCTGATGGGGTGGCAACCCGCTGCGTCGGGCCCATTCCAGGAGACTCCCGCCGTCCTGCCACGCCCAGCGGAGCTCGTCCCGCAGGAATGCGGCCGGATTCACCTTCGGGGCGGTGACGATCTTCCCGCGGTTCCACTCGCGGATGAGGCTGCCGCAGACGGCGGAGAAGACCTCGCGGAGCTCGGCAGGGGAGTCCAACTGGGCCATCTGGCGCATGCCGCGGAGCGTGCCCCCCGCGACCTGCTGGACCATGACCACGCCACCGCCGGCGGTCCGCCGGACGCCCAGCATGCGACCCACGAGATGTCTCTCGCCGAAGTCGTCCTGCTGGATCCACGCGGCCTTGTGCCGGGACGGCTCGTGCGCGAACTCCTGCTCGCACGCCTTGACCACGACGATGGTGGACGGCTGGACATCCTCCTGAGCCGCGTGCAGGAAGAGAGCCAGAAGCGGGCTGTCGGTGTATCCGGACTTCTCCCAGCGCTCAGGAGGTAGGGCGAGAAGGTAGTTCTCGTCGCGGGCCCACGCGTCCAGCGCTGCGACAGCGCTCTCGCCCAGAGAGCCGACGATGTGCGGCCGGTCCGCCGGATGGATGCCGCAATCCGACATGTTCATGGTCGTGGCCTCCCCCCGTTCCGGACCCGGGCGGCCAGATCCTCCTGCGCCGCCTCGTAGTCCGCCCGGTCCTTCGCCTGAGACCACCGAGAGAAGACCTCCGGCACCCGCACATGCGTCTGCCGGGCGTGCAGCACGACGTCCTGGACCTGTCGCGCCAGGACGAGCAGATCGGCGGCCCGCCCCGGCGAGTTGGTCCGGTCGTCGAGCAGGTCGGCCACCCGGTCGCGTTCGGTGGCTGTGTCACGTTGCGCCCGGTAGGTGTCCAAGGCCATCAGCAACGCCCCGATCGACGGCACGTACCAGCGGAGCAGAAGCTCACCGACGGTGAGGCCGACCGCCCAGCCGACCACCAACCCCGTCACGCTCCACACGCCGACCGCCGTCAGCAGGACGCGGGCGAAGCGGCGGCGGATCCTGGCCGCCCAGCTGAGATTCTGCGACTGGCAGCCCAGCACGTCGAACGGCCGGGGCAGCCCCACCGTGACGTAGTAGTCACGCACCGCCTCGTCGGACAGCTTGGAGCGTTGGGCCAGGGCGTGGACCTCGTGGATTGGGATGCGCTTGCCCGCCGCCACGTCGTTCCACGGCAGCTCGAACACCTCGACGTCGAACATCTCCTGCAGCAGCGCCGCCCGTCGCAGGGCCCCCCGGCCGACGGTGCCGAGTCCGGCGGCGTACGCGATCGCCCACAACGCGCCGCCCACCGCGATCGGCGTGGCCGTCGCGGGAGCCACGGCACCGACGAGCCCCAGCAGCCCGAGGAGCGCTGAGACGGACAGGCGCAGGCCATCGATGCGCTGGGCGCGGAGGTGGCAGAGGCGGGCGGCGCGCAGGAGGTCGTGCATGTGGGGCCGGTTCTGGCGCTCCTGGACAGTACCTGGGGGAGCCGGCACGTGTACCTCCCGCCCTGACAGGTCCCGGTAAGTCCGCATTCTCACTGTGGGCCCGCCGTCCCCACGTGTCCAGAACTCACCCGGTCGTGATCGCCTCCCGTCGAGCGAACGCGCCGAGGTCGTGGTCGGCGGCGGACGGCCTGGCTAACGGATGGACTGGTGCTCGCTCAGGTCGGCGTACCGGCCGCCGTACCTCATCAGCTCGTCGTGAGTGCCGTGCTCGACGACGCGGCCCGCCTCGATGACGAGGATCTGGTCGGCGTCGCGCACGGTGCTCAGCCGGTGCGCGATCACGATGCGGGTCTGGGTCAGCCAGGCGAGGTTCTGCTCGATCGCCGCCTCGGTGGCGGTGTCGAGGTGGCTCGTCGCCTCGTCGAGCAGGAGGACCCGGGGCTGAGGCAGCAGCGCCCGGGCGAGCGCGATCCGTTGCCGCTGGCCGCCGGACAGGCCGCTGCCCTCGGTGAGCAGCGTCTCGTAGCCCATCGGCATGGCCATGATGTCGTCGTGCACGCAGGCCAGTCTGGCCGCCGCCACGACCCGCTCCAGCGAGGCGTCGGGAACGGCCAGGCCGATGTTGTCCCTGATAGTCCCGGTGAAGAGGTGCGGATCCTGGGTGACCACGCCGAAGCGGCTGCGCAGCCAGCTCACGTCGACGTCCCTCGCGGGTGTCCCGTCGTACCAGATCTCGCCCTCGACCGGCTGGTAGAGGCCCAGCAGGATCCGTCCCAGCGTGCTCTTGCCCGACCCCGAGCTTCCCACCAGCGCCAGCTTCTGGCCGGGGCCCACGGCGAGGGACACGTTCCTGAGCGTCCACGGGGAGCGCGGGTCGAAGCGGAATCCGACGTTCCGCAGCACGACCTCGCCGCGCAGGCGCGGTCTCTGCCCGCCTTTCCGCTCGGGCTCGGCCTCGACGATGTCGGCCAGCCTCTCGAAGTGCGCGCCGGCCTCCTGGAGCTCCTGCAGGCTGGTCAGGAGCGAGGTCAGCGGAGTGAGCGTGGACACGGCCAGCGCGTTGAGCGCGATCATCGTGCCCAGGCTCAGCTCACCATCGAGCACCCGTGACGCGCCCACGAGAAGCAGCAGCGCGGGGCCGAGAATCCTGACCCCGGAAAGGACCGCGTCCAGGACGCCGCGGGTCAGGCCCAGGCGCAGGTCGGTGTTCATCTGGGCGGTGAACATCCCCGACCACCGCTCCATGGCCCGCCACTCGGCGCTGGACGCCTTGATCGTCTCGATGCCCCCGATGGACTCGATGAGCCTGCCCTGGGTCGTGGCCGCGGCGGTCAGCCCGCGCCCGGTGAGGTCCGTGATCCGTCTGCGGGTCGCCAGCAGCATCACGACCTGTACGGCCGCCACGGCCGCCAGGCAGCCGCCGAGCACGGGATCGCCCACCAGGACCAGGGTCATGAGGACCACGGCGAGCGGGCCGTCGAGCAGCGCGGAGAGCACCTGGCCGGACAGCATGGCGCGCAGGCTGGCCGCGCTCTGCGTGCTCATGACCAGGTCACTCGTACCCCTGAGGGTGAAGAACCGGTAGGGCAGCGCGAACAGGTGTCCGACCACCCCCGCCGTGAACTCGGTGTCCGCCCGCGCCCGCAACATGAGCAGCACGGCCGTACGGAGGTAGCTGAGGATCGCCTGGGTGAGCACCACGAAGCCGAGGCCCACGAGGAGGATCCGCAGCAGATAGCGGTCCCCGCCGGGCAGGATCTCGTCGATGACGAGCCCGGACAGCAACGGCAGGACGAGGCCGAGCCCCTGCAGCAGCAGGGACGCGAGCACCGCCTGGAGCATCAGGCCGCGGTGGCGCGTCAGGAGAGCGCGGACCAGGTCCCGGCGCCACGGTCCGCGCTTCGGGCCCTCGACGCTGAAGTCGGGGCCGGGCTCGAAGGCCAGGACGACCCCGGTGAACCCGACGTCGAACTCTTCCGCCGTGAGCCTGCGCCGCCCGGAGGCGGGATCGACGACCTCGACGACGTCCGGACGCCAGCGCTCGACGACGAGGAAGTGGTTGAACTCCCAGTGCACGACGAAGGGGCCGGGCACCGCGCCGAGCTGCGCGGGGGCGAGCGAGAGCGCCTTGACGCGCAGGCCGTACGACTTGGCGGCCTCGGCGATCGCGAACGCGTTCAGCCCGTCCCGCGACACCTGGACGTGCTCGCCGACCTCGCGCACGGTGACGCGTCGTCCGTGGTGCCCGAGGACCATCGCCAGGCAGGCCGCGCCGCAGTCGGCCATGGTGCTCTGCCTGATGACCGGCACCCGCCCGCGCCTCATCGTCCTGCCCCGAGGGCCGGCAGGATGCCGACCAGCAGCACGCCCGCCATGGACAGCCCGAGCAGTCCGGCGTAGACCCACAGGCCGATCAGGAGTCTCCTGGAGATCTGGTACGGCCGTTCGACGTGCCGCCGGGAGGCGATGTGGTGGTGAACCGCCTTCTCCCGGTACGGAAGCGGGTTCACCCGCCGGTCCGGTCGGCGGTTCCCCAGAACCACTCGATCTTGGCCGTGCTCCGGCGCCGTTCGAGCCAGTCGGCGAAGATCCGGCGTTCGGCGAGGTCTCGGACGGTGGCGTCGAGAACGGCCGGTTCCACGGCCAGCACCTTGATCAGCAGGTGACCGCGCTCTGTCGGGAAGGGCCCGACGACCGTCCCCGGTGCGGCCCCGAACACCTGGTCGGCCGTCTCCTGATCCAGCTCTCCCCTGCGCAGGGTGGCGAACACGTCGCCCGGCCGGGCCGTACCGTCGGCGAACGCCCGCTCGGCGGCGTCGAGGAAGCCGTCGGCGTCGGGCACGCGCGGCCCCGCCCCGGCGGTGAACTCGACCCGCGCGACGCGGGCGACGTCAAGCTCGTGACCGTGCTCGGCGAGCCACTCCTCGACCTGCCCGCCGGCCACCCGCGAGCGGAGCCGGGCCACGGACGCCTCGACGGCGACCAGCTCCTCCAGCTCGGGGTGGGAGAGGTGGTTGCGATCCATCCACTCCCGGACCGCGCCCGCGGTCAGCAGTCCCCGCGCCCGGCGGAAGGCGTCCGTCGCCACCTGCAGCTCGGCGTCGGTGAGCGGTTCCGGCGCCTCCTCCAGCAGCTCGCGCACCAGGCTGTCGGTGATGAGGCGGTCGGCCAGCCGGGACTCGTCCCAGATGAAGTCCAGGCAGGCGATCGCCCTGGCCACCGGCGTTTCGACTCCGTTCACCCGGAGCAGCAGATGCTCTCCGGCGCGGTGCACGCCACGCAGGGGCCAGGGCAGCGCCCGGTCGGGACACCACGAGAGGGAGATCGTGGCGCCGTCCCCGTCCTTGATGAGCAGGGCGTGGTGGAGCGATCCGTCGTACTCCTCGCGCTGCCTGACCAGCCGCACCCGGGCCGACGGGTGGTCCGCCCTGAACGCGGCCAGGTCTCGCCCGGCCGCACCGGCGCTGAGCAGGTCGACCGCCTCGGCGAGCATTCGCCCGTCCGCCATCACGTGCCTCCGCGCATGAGCAGCTCGCCAACGGCCGCGCTGATGGGCAGCCCGGCCGCGTCCTCGATCCAGAGGAACTGGCCGTTCGGATTGATCTCCAGGAAGACGTGGCGGCCGTCCGGCGTGCGGATCAGGTCGATCGCGCCGTAGGCCAGCCCGAGACGTTCGACCAGCTCCAGGCAGCGTCGCGAGATCTCGGCGGGCAGCTCGTGCGGCCGGATGGGCGTCGCGCCCGGGTCGTAGTGCCGCCAGTCGTACCTCGTGTGGTTGCTCACCTGGGAATGGATCTCCGCGGCGAAGATCGTGCCGCCGACCACGGTCACCCGGATCTCGACGTGCTTGGGCACGTACGCCTGAATGATGACCGGGCAGAGACGCAGGGCGTCCGCGTACGCGACGTCCATGGGGGTGACGGGGGCCGCGAACCGGCCGAACCGTTCGCCGTCCGTCTCGAGCCGGTTGCCGTGCACGGGCTTGGTGATCACGCGGCCCTCGTGCCGGTCGTAGAAGTCGAGAAAGCTCTCCGGATCGTTCGTGATCAGCGTCGCGGGCAGCTCGAAGCCCAGTCGCCCGGCCAGCTCCAGCTGGTACGGCTTGCGCGCCGCGCGGTCGATGACCGGCCGCGAAGCGGGGACCGTGGGGCAGCCGAGGCTGTCCCAGAGGCCCTCGGTCATCAGGCGGCACTCCTCCGCCACGTGGTCACGGGCGGCGACCCGCGGATCGATGACCGGGTCGAGCGGCCGGCGGTACCAGAGCGCGGTCAGCTCGTCGAGGACGATCCGGCGGCCGTCGCGGCCGAGCACCCGGCGGGTCGAGCCGTCGAGGGAGTGGCTGATCTCAAGGGTGGCGGCGGTCGGGAAGGAGGCGGGATCGAAGACGACGACGTCCGCGCCCGCGGCCATGAGCGGTTTCACGACCCGGTCGGCGTGCTCATCTCCGTCAGAGGTCAAGACGAGGATCATCGGCGTGGCTCCGGACGGGGGCGCGACGCGGTCGCGCCCCCGCGCGAACTAGTTGCTGTCGCCGGAGGTGTGGGTGTGGCCGCCGTGGATCACGATGACCTGGCTCTTGGCGCCGCCGCTCACCTGAAGAAGCTGCCCCTCGTCCAGCTCCGGACCGAGAGCCGCGATGTCGTCCAGCGTGGTACGCGTCCTGCTCATGCGTAGCCGCCCTTTCTTCCCGTACGGGACGCCTGGTGCGCCCCGTGGCATCGAGCAAGGTAGGCGAGCGGCGACCGGCCCCGCGTCCGCCACTCGGGTGATCTCGTGTCACCCCTCCAGCGGACGCGGAACGCCGTGATGGTCGGGCAGCACCGGACATTTAGCACCAATATGGGACGGCCTTCGTCAGCGTGGTATCTGACGCACGCCCGGTCGCCAGCCTGTTTACCTTGTGCATTTTTCCTTGACATTGCGTAAACTAGAGCAGGTAGGGGTCTTTACCCCACCCTGTAACCCTCGTCCCCGACACCCCGCGCCCACGGAATCCATGGCGCCAGCGAGCGTATGAACCTCTTCCATGACGACCCCATGTCCCGCCCTCTCACCTATCCCGGCCGCGTCCCCGCCACGTCGGGCGTGCTGGTGGACGACGCGTACCTGCCGCTGCGCCCCATCGCGGACGCCTCGGCGGGTGAGTGGCAGGCCGGCGACGAAACGCTGGACGAGGTGCTGGCGGAGCTCGGCCGCAGGCCGATGCCGGAGCGCCACCCGGTCGTGGCCGTGGGCTCCAACGCCTCGCCGAGTCAGCTGCGGCGCAAGTTCGTCAGGCGTGGGATCCGGCCGGTCATCCCCATGACGCTCGCCGACGTGGCGGGCCTCGCGCCGGGCGTCTCGGCGCACGTCAACCGGTGGGGATACGTGCCGGCCGTGCCGGTGGAGGCTCCGGGCGAGAGGTCACGACTCTTCGTGCTCTGGCTCGACGATCACGAGCTGGCCGTGCTGGACGCCACCGAGCCCAACTACGACCGCCGCCGCCTGCCCGTCGAGCGCCACCCTGTGACTCTCGAGTCGGGTGTCCGGCTCCCGCCCTGCTTCGTCTACGTCGGCCGCCACGGCTGCCTGGTGGACGAGACCGGCCAGGCCAGACGTCTCACCGACCAGCGGAGCCTGATCCAGTGCCTCCTGGACGAGTCGGCCGAGCTTCGCCGCCTGTGTGGGAGCACTCCTGACGAGTTCGTCGCACTGGTGCGGGACGAGACCCTGCGCGACACGATCCATCGGCTCTTCCCGGTGGAGCGCCGCGCCCTGCCGCAGCCCAGGCTCGCGGACCTGCCGTCGCACTAGCGCGCCGCTGTGTCCGCTGAGGTCATCCCTGCCGGGAGTCACCGGCGATGGTCTCGTCATCGGCGTCCTCGTACAGGTCGGGGATGCCGTCGTGGTCACGGTCGATGGTCTCGGCCTCGTGGACGCGCCGGTGGACGCGGCTGCGCAGCCGAAGCAGGACGGTGGCGAGCAGAGCCGAGACGATCGACGCGGCCAGGACCGCCACCTTGACGTGATCGTCGGTCGCGGTGCCGGCGCCGAAGGCCAGCTCACCGATGAGCAGCGAGACGGTGAAGCCGATCCCGGCCAGAATGGACAGCGCGGCCAGGTCGACCCAGGCCAGATCCTTGTGCAGGCGGGCATGGGTGAAGCGGGCCACCAGCCAGGTCGCGGCCATGATGCCGAGCGGCTTGCCGACGATCAGGCCGACCAGCACACCGAGGGCGACGGGGCTGGTCAGGGCGTCGGTCAGCCCGTCCAGGCCGTTCAACGCGACCCCCGCCGACAGGAACGCGAACACCGGCACGGCCAGGCCCGCCGACAGCGGCCGGAAGCGGTGCTCGAAGTGCTCGGCCAGTCCTGGTCCGGCATCGGGCCCCCCGGCCTTCTCGCTGCGCACGACCGGCACGGCGAAGGCCAGCAACACTCCGGCGACCGTGGCGTGCACTCCCGAGGCGTGCACCAGCGCCCAGGTGGCGAAGGCCAGCGGAAGCAGCAGCCACCAGGCGCGTACCCGCCGCTGCACCAGCGCGGCGAAGAGGCCCAGCGGCAGCAGTGCCGTCAGCAGCGGGATCGGGGAGAGCTGGTCGGTGTAGGCGACGGCGATGATGACGATGGCCACCAGGTCGTCGACCACGGCCAGCGTGAGCAGGAAGGTGCGCAGCGCGGTCGGCAGGTGGCGGCCGACGATCGCGAGCACGGCGAGGGCGAAGGCGATGTCGGTGGCGGTCGGGATCGCCCACCCCCGGGCGGCGCCCTCGGCACCGCCGGCGACCAGCAGGTACAGCAGGGCCGGAACGATCACGCCGCCCAGCGCCGCCGCCACGGGCACCGCGGCCCGGCGGGCCTCTCGCAGGTCACCGGCGACGAACTCCCGTTTGAGTTCGAGCCCGGCGACGAAGAAGAAGATCGCAAGGAGGCCGTCGGCTGCCCACGTGGCCAGACTGAGATCGAGGTGCAGCACCGCCGGGCCGAAGGTGAGATCGCGCACCGCCTGATAGCCGTCACTCCATGGGGAGTTGGCCCACACCATCGCCGCCACCGCGCCGACCAGCAACAACGTGCCGCCGACGGTCTCCTTGCGCAGGATGTCGGCGATGCGGCGCACCTCATGCCACGATCCCCGGCCGAGCAGGTCAGGGGCAGGTTGAGGTGCGTGGTTCATGAGTGCTCCGGTTTCGGGATCGGGTCGAACGTTGCCGACCAGACTTCCCGGCGCACCATTTCCACCCTACAGTCCGTCTTCGGGACCTGCCTCCGGAGCCCGCCTCCTCCAGCGAACCGTCCGCCAAAGCTCGCATTATGCGGACTTAACAATCTTTCCGGCACTATCGGAGATGATCAGCCGGTCGTCATCACCCGTACGCCCGGAAACCCCGTTCTCTCGGAGAAGAGGCCCCATGAGACGCGCGCTCAGCGCCGCCATCATCGCGTTGGCGACCATCGGAGGCACCGCCGCGATTTCCGCCCCGGCATTCGCCGCCCCCACCTCGGACGACCCCCTGGTCCTCACCAGCGACCAGCTCACGCCCGCGCTCGACTGCGACAAGCCCGCCACCCTGCTGAAGGACGGCAGGTGGCACGTCGTGCAGGCGAGGCACGACGATTGCCGCCGCAAGCACAAGAGGACCGAGTGCCTGACCGGACCGGTCAAGCACGGCAAGAAGTGGCAGGTCCATCTCCATGACGAGAAGGGATTCGTACGGGTCCACGGCTTCAAGCACAGGGACGACGCCGTACGTTTCGCCAAGAAGCACAAGCGCGACCTCAGTCTGATCGACTGCGCCGCCTACCGCCGCTGACCTCAGCACTCGGCGACAGGGCAGGCCCCCTGCCCTGTCCCTGTCGCCCACGTGAGTGACGCGAGGACGCTCCGCCCGGAGCGTTGTGAACGTCAGGCTCCGACTACCTGAAGCGAACGCGTCCGTCCCTCAGCTCTTCGTCGAACTGGCAGCTGGCGATGGACTTCTCGCCTCCGGACCGCCACTGTCCGTACCTGAGCGTAGGCACGGGATTACCGGGCTTGTAGCACCGGGCCTCCGCCTGGTACTCCCCGGTTCCGGCGTGGCAGGACACGGAGAAGGTACGAGAGGTGGACGTTGTGACGCAGTTGGTGGGCTGGGCTTGCGCGGCCGTCGCCGGCAGGGCCAGGCCGCCGGCCATGATCCCGCCGAGCACGGCCACCTGCAGTGCCCGCTTCATCTTCGAACCCATGACTCTCCTCTCACGGGCGGCACCCGTCCGGGCACCGCCCCAGACAGCGGACCCGGACTAGGAGAGGATGATGCCGCCCCCGCCCACCTCTTCCGTGCTCTGACAGCTGACGTTGGACCTGTCGCCTCCAGGGCTCCGCCAAGGGCCGTGCCTGATCGTGTACTTGAGCGTATTGATCTTGTAGCACCTGGCCCACACCTGGTAGGTGCCAGTGCCCTTGCCGCACCATCCGGACCAGCCATTGCCATAGGGGACGCTGCTGCAGTTGCTGGGTGTGGCCTGCGCGGCCGTCGTGGGCAGGACCATGGCGCCGGCCATGATCCCGCCGATCGCGGCCACCTGCAGCATCCGTTTCACCTTCGAACCCATGACTCTCCTCTCACGGGCGGCACCCGTCCGGGCACCGCTCCAGACCCCCGCGGACCCGGGCCGAGCATGCCCCAAAAGGGGATTTTCAGCCTGTTCAACAGGGTTTCGGCGAACCTGTCCGAAGAATAAGTAAGGCGATTTATACAGCGACTTGTGATCGGCTATCGATACACTTGCCGAAGATCACTCAACGGGACTCAAGATCTTGCTGGCGCTGCGGGGGGCAGGCGTTGCGGTTCTTCATCCTCGGTCCGGTCGAGGTGGCGACGGCTGACGGACCGGCATCGGTAGCCCGGCCTCGGCATCGTGCGCTGCTCGCCTACCTGTTGCTCCAGGCCAACCAGGTGATATCGCCTGACCAGCTCATCGAGGCGATCTGGGGTGGCGCCGAGCCGAGCTCCGCGCGGTCGCAGATCCACGTGGCGCTATCCGAACTGCGCCGAGCCCTGCGAAAACTGGGCCTGGACGAGGTCATCGCCACCAGACCCGGTGGCTACCTGCTGGCCCTGGCCGACGACGAACTGGACGCCGGCAGATTCGGACGCCACGTCGAAGCGGCTCGGGATCTGCGGAAACGCGACGAACTCGAGGAATCCGTCCGGAGGCTGCGGGCGGCACTCGGGCTGTGGCGCGGTCATGCCCTGGCCGACATCAGCGCGGCGTACGCGCAGTCGGCACGGCAGGCGCTGCACGAGCGCCGGCTGAACGCGCACGAGTCGCTGGCCGAAGCCGAGCTCACACTCGGGCACCACGACGCCCTGCTTCCGGCGCTGGGCAAGCTCGTCGAGCAGCATCCGTTACGAGAGCGCCTGGTCTGCCATCTGATGCTCGCCCAGTATCGGGCCGGCATGCAGGCCGAAGCCCTGCTGACGGCCCGACGCCTGCGCGCCCGGCTGGTCGAGGAGCAGGGACTCGATCCCAGCACCCGGTTCTCGGCTCTGGAGAAGGCCATCCTCAACGCCGATCCGGCACTGGACCTCGCTCCCAGAACCATCACGATCTCGGCGCCGTCCAGTGACACCACACCGGCCCAGTTGCCTCTGGACACGTGGGGATTCACCGGCCGTGATCGCGAGTTGGCCGAGCTGGATCTGCTGGCCGACGTGCGGGACACACCACCTGTGGTGTTGATCGTGGGCACCCCTGGGGTCGGAAAGACCGCGCTGGCCGTCCGCTGGGCTCATCGTCACGGGGATCGGTTCCCCGACGGGCAGCTTTACGTGAACATGCGGGGATTCGACCAGGATCGGCCTCCGCTGGACTCCTTCGCCATCCTGCGTCGCTTCCTGTCCTCATTGGGAGTGGATCCCGGCGCCACACCCGAGGACGTGGACGAGGCCGCCGCCCTGTTCCGATCGCTGCTCGCACGACGCCGAGTTCTGATCGTGCTGGACAACGCCCGCAGCGCCGACCAGGTACGGCCACTGCTGCCGGGCTCGGCGACCTGCGCCGTCCTGGTGACCAGCCGCAACCGGTTACGCGGGCTGGTGGCCCACGAAGGTGCCCGCCTGCTCCAGCTCGGCCCGCTCACCGAGGACGAGGCGAGTGACCTGCTCCGCGTGGCTCTGGCCGGAGGAAGTGACGCTCTGGCCGGAGGAAGTGACGAGGACGGCGACGTGGCCGCCAGGCAGGTGGCCCTGCGGTGCGCGTACCTGCCGCTGGCCCTGCGGTTGGCGGCGGCGCAGCTCACCGGCCAGCGACACCTGACGCTCGCTGACTACGCCCGCCAGTTGACGACCGGCGACACACTGGCCGTGCTCGACGAGCACGGCGACCTGGACGGCGCCGTCAGCACCGCGTTCCGGCTCTCGTACCAGGCCCTGCCTCCCGCGACACAACGCCTGTTCCGCCTGCTGAGCCTGCTGCCGGGACAGGACTTCGCGCCTGTCGCCGCGGCCGCCCTGCTCGGCGTCTCCCTCGCCACCATTCGACCCCGGCTCGAAGAGCTGTGCATAGGCCACCTGGTCAGCGAGCATCGCCCCGGCCGGTACGCGATGCACGACCTGCTGCGCAGCTATGCCGTCCGCACCCTGGAGAGCGAAGAGCCCGAGGCCGACCGCACGACGGCCGCCCGGCGCCTGGTCGACTTCTACGCGGAGACCGTCTTCGAGGCCTACCCGTTGCTCCAGCCTCGCCGGCTGGCGGGCGACAGGGAGGTGGTCTATCCCCCGCGCGAGCCCCTGCGTTTCGCCGACAGGGCGTCCGCGCTGGACTGGCACGATCAGGAGCTCGAGAACCTGGTCGGTGTCGTCGCCCTGGCCACCGCGCACGCCTGGCATCGCCGCGCATGGCAGTTGGCCGCCGATCTGCTCGCCTACTTCATCATTCGGCGGCGTTGGCCGGAGTGGCTGTCCGTTCTGCGAACAGGCCTGCTCTCGGCCGAGCGAAGCGGCCAGCCGGAGGGCATGGCGCACATGGAGAACGCCCTGGGGGTGGTCCACAAGCAGATCGGCAGGTACGCGGCGGCACGCGAGCACTACGGCAGAGCGATCGAGCTGGCGGCCAGGGCCGGCAACATGCGCATGGTCGCCGCGTTCAACGCGAACCTGGGGGGACTCGCCATCAACGAGGGCGATCTCGAAGGCGGCCTGCGCCACCTGCGGACCGCCCTGTCCATTCCGGAGTACGGGCAGGTCCCCCAGTACGCCGTCGCGGCCTACATCAACCTGGGGTGCGCCCTGATCGACATGGAGAGGTATCCGGCGGCGGCCGACGCACTCCAGCGGGCACTCATGTTCGCCGACGTCGCCGACGACACACAGCAAGCCTGCTACTCCCATCACAACCTGGCCGAGATAGCGCTACGTCAGGGAGATCCGGTCACGGCCCGTCGGCACGCCGAGCGCCAACTGCGGCTGGCCGAAGAGATCGGCGATCCGCTGCGGAGGGCCTCCGCTCACGACAGCCTCGCCTCCGCCCTTGTCCACGAGGATGGGGCCACCGCCCGGACCCACTGGCTGGAGGCGCGGCGTATCTATCGGGAGCTCGATCATCAGATCGCCGCCGTACTCGACGAATGGCTCGCGGCTCTCGACACCCTCAGCGACGCGGCCGAGCTCGCCGCGGCCGACGAAGCCCGCCGCCGCCGGTGTCGCCACCTCATCTGAGCCGGTCGCACCACCTGGGGAACCCGCACCACCAGCGGTCACGTTCCGTGTCGCACGGTCTCGCCCCGTCGAGACGATCAGCGGGCGATGGCCCGCTGCCACCAGCTGGTCCAGCGGGATTCGAGGTCGGCGAACCGGTCGTCGGTGAGGTCGTACGCGGTGAGGACCATCATGGCGACCCCGTCGGCGTGGGTGGCGGTGGCCGGGGAGTGCGCGGCGATGAGCAGGCCGTCGCCCCACCCGTCGACCGTGAACCCGACCTGGTGGTCCGAACGGAACCAGACCCGGCCGGCGAGCGTCTCCCCGGCCGGCGTGACGGCCTCGTACGGGCTGCCGGGAGGCAGGGCCACGGCGGCGTCCAGCCCCGCGGCGGTCAGCGGTGACGTGGTGCCGGGCCCGTGCAGGAAAAGGGTGCGCCGGTCGGCGCCGGGATGCCGCTCCAACGCGAACTTGAGTTGGTGGATGAAGGTCACCCAGCCCTCGTTGACGTCGTCATAGTAGGCGTCCCAGTCGGGGTCGCCGCTCAGGGGCGCCCGGGTCATCCGCAGCCGGGTGCGCCCGTCGCCGGCCTCGGTCAGCTCGAACCGGTCGCCGCCCTGGACCTCCATCCAGTGCTCGTCGGCCGATTCGGTGACGTGCTGGGCGTAGATGAGGTCGATCTCCTTGTCGAGCCCGTCGAAGTGCCATCCGTGCCAGCGCCGGATCTGCTCCGGGTCGCGCAGCGCGGTCCACACCTCCTCGACGGGCGCGGCGATGGTGACCTCGACGGTGAAGCGCTCATCGGTCATCTCTCAGGCTCCTTACCTGGGGCGGGATGCCCCCCGGCGACGAGCCGGTACGGCCGGCCGCCAGGGCTGTCGTATCGGGCCGCGACCCGCGCAACGGCCTCGGCCAGTTCGTCGGTGAAGCGGTGCACGTCGCCCGGCTCGGCGAACCGCACCTCGGCTTCGAGGGTGAAGGTGAGCAGCCGGACGCCCTGCCGGTCGGCCTCGGCGGCCATGCGCGTGACGTGGCGTACGGTGCCGGCGGCGGCCTCGACGAGGTGCTCGGCGGCGTACCGGTCGGCGATGCCGTGGAAGCCGGCCTCGACGTCGGCCCGCGAGACGTCGGCTCGCGGGCTGTCGGCCCGCGAGCTGTCGGCCCGCGAGACGTCGGCCCGCGAGACGTCGGCCCGCGAGGCGAGGACGTCGGGGTCGACGAGGAAGGCGTTGGCGGTGGTCCGCATGACGCGCTCGACGAACCCGCGCCGGGGCCGCTCCTCCACCAGCTCGATCAGCCCCTGCCCTTCCAGCACCTTCAGGTGGTAGCCCACCCTCTGGCGCGGCAGGTCGAGCTCGGCGGCGAGCTGCACCGCCGACGCGGGCTCGCGCAGGCGGGCCAGCAACTCCCTGCGGATCGGCGTCAGGGCGACGCGCAGGCGGTCCGGCTCGTCCATGAGCGACATCTCGGTGGCTGCCACGGCCACATGACATCATTAGACAAATATTTCTGTCAATTGAGCCGATCGGTCGCGTTGGCCTGAACACCGGGGAGCCGCGACAATGGCGCGATGAGCGCAGCTGACAGTGCGGAGAGCGACTGGGTTTCCAAGTTCGCCGACGAGGTGATCTCCGAGGCGGAGCGGCGCGCGCCGGGCGAACCCATCGTCTGCGCCTCCGGGCTGAGCCCGTCCGGGCCGATCCACCTGGGCAACCTTCGTGAGGTGATGACCCCTCACCTGGTCGCCGACGAGATCCGCAGGCGCGGCCTCGACTGCGTGCACCTGTTGTCGTGGGACGACTACGACCGCTTCCGCCGCGTCCCCGCGGGCGTCGACCCGTCGTGGGAGGAGCACATCGGCAAGCCGCTGACCTCCGTGCCCGCGCCTCCGGGCAGCTCCCACGCGAGCTGGGCCGAGCACTTCAAGGCGCCGATGACCGCCGCGCTGGCCGAGCTGGGCGTCGAATACCGGGCGATCAGCCAGACCGAGCAATACACCTCGGGCGCCTACCGCGAGCAGATCCTGCTCGCCATGCGCGAGCGGCGGCGGATCGACGAGGTCCTGGCGCGCTACCGCACCAAGCAGGTCGACGCCTACTTCCCCTACAAGCCCTACTGCGAGCTCTGCGAACGCGACCTCACCACGGTCACCGCCTACGACGACGACACCACCGAGCTGGCCTACACCTGCGTGTGCGGGTTCGGCGAGACCGTGCGGCTGGCCGAGCACGACCGCGGCAAGCTGGTGTGGAAGGTCGACTGGCCGATGCGCTGGGCGTACGAGGGCGTGGTGTTCGAGCCGTCGGGGGTCGACCACCACTCGCCCGGCTCGGCCTGGATCGTCGGCGAGCAGATCGTGGGCGAGGTGTTCGGCGGCGAGCAGCCGATCGGCCCGATGTACGCCTTCGTCGGCATCACCGGCATGTCCAAGATGAGCAGTTCCAAGGGCGACGTGCCGATCCCGGCCGACGCGCTGGAGATCATGGAAGCTCCGGTGCTGCGCTGGCTGTACGCGCGGCGCAAGCCGTCCCAGTCCTTCAAGGTCGCCTTCGACCAGGAGATCCAGCGGCTGTACGACGAGTGGGACGCCCTCGGCCGCAAGGTCGCCGCCGGGAGCGCCCTGCCGGCCGACCGGGCCGCCTACGACCGGGCCGTCCGCACCGCCGAGGGGCCGCTGCCGGTCACTCCCCGGGCGGTGCCCTATCGCACGCTGGCCTCGATCGTCGACATCACGACCGGTGACGCCGAGCAGACCCTGCGGATCCTCGGCGACCTCGACGCGATCACCGCGCTGGACGCGGCGCGACCGAGGCTCGACCGCGCCCAGCGCTGGGTCGACACCCAATTGGCCGCCGACCAGCGCACCCGCGTGCGCGAGTCGCCGGACGAGGAGCTGCTGAGCTCGCTCGGGCAGGACGACCGCGACTCGCTGCGGCTGCTGCTCGACGGCCTGGACGAGCACTGGTCACTCGACGGGCTGACCACACTGGTCTACGGCGTGCCGAAGGTGCGGGCGGGGTTGCCACCCGACGCGAAGCCCACGCCCGAGGTCAAGGTGGCGCAGCGGGAGTTCTTCGCGCTGCTCTACCGGCTGCTGGTGGGCCGCGACACCGGGCCGCGGCTTCCGACGCTGCTGCTGGCCGTGGGCGCCGACCGGGTACGAAAGCTGGCAGGCGGTTGACTGGGGTCCCGGCGCCACGGTCCCGGTGCCGGGAGTTCCACCTGTGCAGGTCACAGGACGATTACCACCTCCTGGTGGAGCGCATGGCCCATGATCGATGCAAGGCGGCGTAAAGCCGCTTGCATGTGACCTGGCTCATCTTCTTGGCATGACCAAGCAGCAGTTCGCCCCCAGTGTCACCGTTGTCGTTCCCGCGATGAACGAGGCGGACAATCTGCCGCACGTGTTCGCGACTCTCCCCCACTGGATCGACGAGGTCGTCCTCGTCGACGGAAACTCCAGCGACGACACCGTCGCGGTGGCCCGCAGGCTGCGTCCCGGTCTCCGGGTCGTCGCGCAGAGCGGGCGCGGCAAGGGCAACGCGCTGATCGAGGGCTTCGCGGCGGCCAACGGCGACATCATCGTGATGATCGACGCCGACGGCTCGACCGACGGCCGGGAGATCTTCTCCTTCGTCTCGGCGCTGGTCGACGGCGCCGATTTCGCCAAGGGCTCGCGCTACGCCCCTGGTGGCGGCTCCGACGACATCAGCCCGGTGCGCTCGCTCGGCAACAAGCTGCTGACCGGCCTGACCAACCTGCTGTACGGCACCCGCTACACCGACCTGTGCTACGGCTACAACGCCTTCTGGGCCCGCCACCTCGACGCCATGGCGCTCGACTGCGACGGATTCGAGATCGAGACGCTGATGAACGTCCGCGCCGCCCAGGCCGGGCTGGTCATCGCCGAGGTGCCCAGCCACGAGCGCAGCCGGATCCACGGCGAGAGCAACCTGCACGCCGTACGCGACGGCTGGCGGGTGCTCAAGACGATCATGCGGGAGCGGTTCCGCGGCGCGACCGTCCCGCAGGCCCAGGTGGCACTCGCGAAGTAGGGGATGACATCCTCGGATCATGCGTTACATCGTGGTCGGAGCCGGAGCGGTCGGGGGCACCATCGGTGCCCGTCTCTTCCAGGGCGGGCACGAGGTGCTGCTGGTCGCTCGCGGCGCCCACTACGAGGCGCTGAAGAGCGACGGGCTGCGCCTGTTCGCCCCCGGCTCCGCCGAGACGCTGACGATCCCCGTCACCGACGCTCCGGTCCCGCCGCGTGACGGCGACGTGCTGATCCTGGCGACCAAGTCACAGGACACGATCGCCGCCCTCGACCCCTGGCCCCGGCACCTGCCGGTCGTGTGCGCCCAGAACGGTGTCGAGAACGAACGCGTCGTGCTGCGCAGGTTCGAGCGGGTCTACGGCATGTGCGTGTGGCTGCCCGCCCTCCACCTGGAGCCCGGCACGGTGGCCGCCCACGGGCATCCCCACTCGGGCATGCTGCACGTCGGACGTTATCCACAGGGTGTGGACGACCTTGCCCAGCAGTTCGCCGCCGACCTGGCCAAGAGCGGCTTCGTCGCGCTGGCCACGCCCGACGTCATGCGCTGGAAGTACGGCAAGCTGCTCGGCAACCTGGCCAACGCCGTCGAAGCGCTCTGCGAGCAGGCGCCGGGCATCGACTCCCTGTACGAACGCGTACGGGCCGAGGGCGCCGCCGTGCTCGAGGAGGCCGGCATCCCCTACTCGACCACCAGCGAGGAGCGGGAGCTCCGCGGCCGCCAGGTCGATGTGCTGCCGATCGAGGGCATCGAACGCGGTGGCGGCTCGTCGTGGCAGAGCCTGGCCAGGTCCAGCGGCTCGATCGAGGCCGACTACCTCAACGGTGAGATCGTCCTGCTCGGCCGCGAGTACGGCATCGCCACCCCGGTCAACGAGGTGCTGCAGGCCGAGGCCAACCGGTTCGCGCGCGAACAGTCGCCGCCCGGCTCCATGCCGCTGGAGCGGCTGGTCACGCTCATCGACGAGCGTTCGCGGCATACCACGCCCTCCTGAGGGCAGGTGGTGACTCGCTCAGATGACAAGGGGTGAGTTGGATGGTCTTACTAGGTCTGGTTCTGGTCCTGCTCGCCGGCGGCGCCATCTACATGGTCGCCACCGAGGAGAGTGCCAGGTACATCCTGTTCGGTTACACGTTCCAGCCTGACCACGTCGAGATGTTCCTCGCGGGTGCCGCCACCGCCGCGGTCCTGCTGGCGGGCCTGTGGCTGCTCGGCTCCGGCTCTCGCCGGTCGGCCAGGCGCCGCCGCCGGATCCGCAGCGCCAGGGCCGAGGAGTCGAGCCGGCTGGCCAAGCTGGAGAACGAGAAGCGCGACCTGGAGCGGAAGCTGGAGCGCGAGCGCGCCGACACTCAGCCGGCCACCCAGCCGGCGCCGGCTCCCGAGCCGGCTCCCGAGCCGGAGCCCGTTCCCGAGCCGCGGCACGCCTCCGGCGACAAGCTCGTCGCGCGCGGCTCCTTCGACGACACGAGGCCGTAGCCGACGTCACGAGGCCGTAGCTCACTGGCGCGAGGGCGACGGGCCCTCGCGCCAGAGCCCGGAAATCCGGCCAAAGAGGGGTGTACTCTGCGAGGCGATCTCATCCTGTACCTGGAGGTCGCATGCCCCCCACCCGTGGCCGCCCCATCGCGCTGAAGCTGCTCGTCCTGCTGCTCGTCCCGCTGCTGTCACTGGTGGGCCTGTGGGCGTTCGCGGCCGGCCTGACCGGGGTCGACGGGCTGCGCCTCCTGCAGACCAACGAACTCGTCACCAACCTGGCCACTCCCGCCGAGCAGATCAACATCCAGCTGCAGAGCGAGCGACTGGTCTCAGTGGACTTCCTGACCAGCGGTCAGGGCACCGAACGCCTGACCACCCAGCGTGCGCTGACCGACCGGACCATCGCCGACTTCCGGCAGCGGGCCGAGGAGCAGCGCGACCTCTCCCCGCAGATGACCACCCAGCTCACCGCCCTGTACGGCAAGCTCGGCCAACTCGCCGACACCCGCCGCAAGGTCGACGCCCCGGGCCCCGAGCCGCTCGACGTGATCGACGGCTACAGCCAGATCGTGGACGCGACGTTCCGCATGTACGACGCCATGGTCCTGGTGCCCGACACCGCGCTCTACCGGCAGGCCAGGGCCGTCACCATGATGGGCGAGGCCAAGGACATCCTGTCCAGGGAGCGGGCGCTGATCACCGTGGTGCTGGCCAGGGGCAGGGTGACCGAGGCGGAGCGCGAGGCGTTCACCGGGATGGTCGCCACCAGGCGTCTCCTCTACGCGCAGGCGCTCTCGCAGCTCGACTCCGGGCTGCGCGGGCCGTACGAACGGCTCGTCTCCTCGGCCGCCTACCAGGAGTTCCTCCGGGCGGAGGACGCCATGAGAGGGCAGGCCACGCTGAAAGGGCTGCCCGTCGAGGCCGCCACCTGGCCCATCGACGGCGCCAACCTGTGGGCGGCGGTCGAGCGCAACCAGTCGGAGGCCGCGCACGGCATCTTCCAGCGCGTGACCCCCGCCGCGAACAGCGTGCTGGTCAAGATCGGCGTCGCGGGCGGTGCCGGCCTGCTCGCGGTGATCGCCTCCGTGCTGGTGTCGCTCCGCTTCCGCCGCCGCCTCGGCGACGAGCTCGCCGGGCTCCGCGACGCCGCGACCGAGCTGGCCGAGGTGCGGCTGGCCGGGCTGGTCAAGCGGCTGCGCAAGGCAGGCGGCGGGCCGCTGCCTGAGGAGGTCACGCCGTTGGAGGTCAGGACCGACACCGCCGAGATCCAGGACATCGTCCGCGCCTTCAACAACGTCCAGGCCACGGCCGTGGAGGCCGCGGTGAGCCAGGCCCGGCTCCGGCACGGGGTGAGCAAGGTCTTCGTCAACCTGGCCAGGCGCAACCAGACGCTGCTGCACCGTCAGTTGCTGCAGCTCGACGGCATGGAGCGCGACACCGAGCAGCCCGAGATGCTCGCGGACCTGTTCAAGCTCGACCATCTCACCACCCGCATGCGCAGGCACGCCGAGAGCCTCATCATCCTGTCGGACCAGGCGCCGGGGCGCGGATGGCGCAACCCGGTGCCGATCGTCGACGTGCTCCGCTCGGCCGTCGCCGAGGTCGAGGAGTATCAACGCGTCGAGGTGCTGCAGCCGCCGCCGGTGGCGCTCGTGGGCAACGCCGTCACCGACGTCGCCCACCTGATGGCCGAGCTGATCGAGAACGCCACGCTGTTCTCGCCGCCGAAGACCCGGGTCGACCTGCGGACCTCGACCACCCCGCACGGCCTCACGATCGAGATCGAGGACCGCGGGCTCGGGCTGACCCGGACCGAGCTCAACGAGCTGAACGAGCGGCTGTCGGAGATGCCGGAGTTCGACCTGGCCCAGAGCGACCAGCTCGGCCTGTTCGTGGTGGGCCGGCTGGCCGCCCGGCACGACATCAGGGTGACGCTCGGCCCGTCGCCGTACGGAGGGCTGACCGCGGTGGTCGCCCTGCCGTCGGCGCTGCTCGCCGAGCAGCCGGCGCTCAGCGGCCGTTGACGGCCGTCAGCGCCCTGTCGTCAGAGCTGCACGAACGGGTCGCTGAGGTGGGCCGTCGCGAGCACGGCACGCTCGGCGCGCAGCGCGTCGAGCACCTCGGCACGGGTGGCCGCGGCCCACTCCTGGTCGTCGTCGTAGAGGTAGCGGACGCTCGGATCGGCGAGCTGCGCGGGGTGCAGCACCAGGTCGCCCGTGATGGCCAGCTCGCCGACCCTGGCGATCTGGTGACCCGGGGTGTGGCCCGCCGCCAGGTGCACGTGAACGCCGGGAGAGACCTCGGCCTGGCCGTCGACCACGTGCAGCCGGTCCTTGATCGGGATGATGATCTGGTCGAGCATCGCGCCCTCGGCCACGTCGAACTCCGCCTGCTGGAGGACGTAGCGGGCGTTCTCGAACAGCGGCCGGCCGTCGGCGACCGCTCCGCTGGCGTGGTCGCTGTGCAGGTGGGTGAGGATCACGGTGTCGACGTCGGCGGGCGTGACGCCCGCGGCGGCCAGCTCACCGGGCAGGGTGCCCGGCACCGGCGCCCAACTGGACGCCGGTGAGTCGGCCGGGCCGATGCCGGTGTCCACGAGCGTGAGGCGGCCTGCCTGATCCTTCAGCAGGTAGCAGTGGAAGTGGAGGATCCACGGCTCTTCCCGGAGGGCCGCTCCGGGGAACATCTCGGCCAGCGGGCGGCGGATCGTCTCGCCCATCGGGCCGATGGCGTCGCAGAGCGGCGTCACTTCGACGCCTGCGATGATGCGGGGTTGGTGCGGCATTCGTCCAGACTAGGCGGCGACCGGCTGGCGCGGAACGTACTCGTTCTCGACATCCGCGGCGTAGACGGCGCGGCGGCAGTTGGCGCACCGGTAGATGATCGGGCCTTCGTCGAGCTCGTGGTGGCACCGCGGGCAGCAGCTGGTGGTCTTCATGAGATCCCCCTTGGGTGATTGCTTCTAGGAAAGCCTCTTCGGATTGCAGAAGCCCTGCATCACGCTTGACAGGATGCCGCTGCGTTGATGGGCCTTCCATGCCGTTCAGCACACCGGTCATGGGTAATACGACGGTGTTTCCAGGAGAAGATTGTCCCGGCGGCAGAAGCCATTTCGCGGGCGAAGACACGAGAACGGCCCGGGAATAGTCCATCAGGGCTAGGCGTTCCAGTCGTCGGGACGTGTGATACGTTGCCACCGGCGTTGAGCTCAAGCTCCGCCGGATCCCCCCGCGGCCCGCCCCTTTTCGATGAGGGCCGGCTCGCTCTTCACCTCGGCCGACTTTCGGCCTGCCCTTGAGAGGGGCCTCATCATGTCTGTCAACACCATCCCCCGACAGCGCGCCGCAACTCCCGTACGCCAGGTCAGCGGCCTGCTCGACCTGCGGGACAAGGACGCTTTCATCCGCGCGGGGCACCTTCCCGGTCCCGGGGACGTCCGCGTGCGACCCGAACAGGCCGGACAGCTCGGCCTGCGCCCCGGTGACCACGTCGTCGTCGACGTCGCCGGCGGCAAGCTGGTCAAGGTCCATTCGGTCAACGGCTCCACCGACCGGCGAGACCGGCCGCACTTCGCCGACCTGGTCCCCGTCCACCCGACCGAGCGGCTGCGCATCGAGACCGAGTCGCTGAGCACCCGGGTCATCGACCTGTTCGCGCCCATCGGCAAGGGCCAGCGCGGGCTCATCGTGGCCCCGCCCAAGGCCGGCAAGACCATGGTCCTGCAGGCACTGGCCGCCGCCGTCGCTCGCAACCACCCCGAGGTCCACCTCATGGTGCTGCTCGTTGGCGAACGGCCCGAGGAGGTTACCGAGATGCGCGGGTCGATCCAGGGCGAGGTCTTCTCCTCCACCTTCGACCACCCCGACCGTGACCACGCCGCCATCGCCGAGCTGGCCATCGACCGCGCCAGGCGGCTGGTCGAGGACGGCAGGGACGTGGTGCTGCTGCTCGACTCGCTGACGCGGCTCGGCCGGGCGTACAACAACCTGGCGAAGGGCGGCGGCCGGGTGCTCAGCGGCGGGCTGGACGCGACCGCGCTCTACCCACCCAAGCGTTTCTTCGGCGCCGCCCGCAACGTGCTCGGCGGCGGCTCCCTCACCATCCTGGCGACCGCGCTGGTGGACACCGGGTCGCGGCTGGACGACTTCCTGTACGAGGAGTTCAAGGGCACCGGCAACATGGAGCTGCACCTGGTGCGGGATCTGGCCGAACGCCGGCTGTTCCCGGCCGTGGACCTCGACGCGTCGGGCACCCGGCGCGAGGAGATCCTGCTGCCCGCCGAGGAGCAGCGGGTGGTGTGGCGGCTGCGCCGCATGCTCGGCTCGCTGGATCGACGGCAGGGGATGCAACTCCTGGTCGACAAGCTCCGCGAGACGCCGACGAATGCTCACTTCCTGTACGCCGCCGCGGTCTAACGCCCTTTCCCTGCCTTCCCTGAGCTGTGCTGATCGGTGTCCGGCCGATCGCCCGGCGGGAGAATGGGGTCATGCTCGCTGACATCGTCGACCTGCTCGCCTGCCCCGTCTGCCAGGGCGACCTCGCGATCGAGCGCGGTGCGCTGCGCTGCGCGGACGGCCACGCCTTCGACATCGCCAGGCAGGGATACGTGAGTCTGCTCGTCGGGTCGCGGGCGCCGGGCACGGCCGACAGCGCCGAGATGGTGGCCGCGCGGGCCGGGTTCCTGGGGGCCGGGCACTACGCGCCGCTCACCGAGGCGCTGGCCGAGAGCGTGGCGATGCGGGCCGGTCACGCGCCGGTGGTCGTCGACGCGGGAGCGGGCACCGGACACTACCTGGCGACCGTGCTGGAGGCGATCGGCGACGGCGTGGGGGTGGCGTTCGACGTGTCCAAGCACGCCGTCCGGCGGGCGGCGCGGGCGCATCCCCGGGTGGGGGCGTTCGTGGCCGACGTGTGGCGTCCGCTGCCGATCCGGAGCGGAGTGGCCGACGTGGTGATGAACGTGTTCGCGCCCAGGAACGGCCCCGAGTTCCGGCGCGTCCTGCGCCCCGGAGGCGTGGTGGCCGTCGTCACGCCGGCCCCGTCCCATCTGAGCCCGCTGGTGCGTGAGCTGGGCCTGCTCTCGGTCGACGAGGAGAAGGAACGGCGGGTGGCCCGCAGCCTGGACGGGTTCGTCGAAACCGAGCGGCGGACCATCGCGTTCGATCTCCACCTGTCTCATGACGACATCGTCGAGGTCGTGAGGATGGGGCCGAGTGCGTGGCACACTGAAGCGTCCGAACTGGAGAAGCAAATCTCGGGATATTTCTCCCGACGGGCCACGAAAAATCGCGAAAAAGTGGTAGTGCAAGCCGCGTTCCACCTGTCTATCTTTGAGGCATCGCCACGATCAAGCGCTGTTCCTTGACGGACATGTGGGGCTGATGTTACTGATGGGGCATTTGGCCGGAAATTCCCCCACATTCCCCAAGTATTTCCGCGAATCAGGCGCAATACTGGACGACAACCCACGCCCGGCGGCTGGGATCCAGAGGGAGGGAGCGCGCCGAATGAAGGCCGAGGAACGCTGGCAAGCCAGGTTCCGAGCGTCGCGCATGACGCTGCCGCTCTGGGCACGCCAGGCCCCCAACCGTTCCATCTACCGCTCCAACACCAGCGGCACGTGGGAGGTCTACGCCTGGGACCGCACCACCGGCGCCACCCGCCAGGTCACCGACCGGGCCAAGGGCACCGCCCACGCCACCATCGACCCCACCGGCCAGTGGATCTACTGGTTCGCCGACACCGAGGGCGACGAGTTCGGCCAGTGGTGGCGACAGCCGTTCAACGGCGGCCCTGACGAGCTCGTCGCCCCCGACCTGCCGCCCGGCCAGCCGGGCGGCATCGCGCTGTCCGTCAACGGCGCCGCGGCGATCAGCCTCGCCAGCGAGGGCACGTTCCGCATCCATGTGGCGCGCGCCGGTGAGACGTCGCGCCTGCTCTACGAGCACGCCGAGGCGGCCTGGGTGGCCGACATGTCCCTCGACGGCCGGCTGATCGCCATCAACCACGGCGAGTACGGCGACTTCCGCCACCCGGCCCTGCGGGTCGTCAGCCAGTTCGGCGAGCCCGTCGGCGAGCTCTACGACGGCCCCGAGCGCGGCGTGATCGGCCTCAGGTTCGCGCCCGTGACCGGCGACCGCCGGCTGCTCGTCCTGCACGAACGCCGCCGCCGCCAGGAGCCGCTGGTGTGGGACCCGGTGACCGGCGAGCAGCGCGAGATCTGGCTGCGCGACTCCGGCGACCTGGCGGCCGACTGGTACCACGACGGCCGCGGCCTGATGCTGGTGCGCGACGACCGCGCCCGCAGCTACCTCCACCGCTACGACCTCGGGGGCGGCGGGCTGACCCTGATCGAGACCCCACACGGCGTGATCGAGGAGGCCGCGCCGCGCCCCAGCGGCCACGTCGAATACTCCTGGTCGAGCGCGTCCCGCCCGCCGGTCATCCGGTCGAGCAACGGCCAGGTCGTGCTCAACGCCGGTGGCCCGGCCGCGCCGCCCAGTGTTCCCGTCGAAGACCTCGACGTGCCGGGCCCGGGTGGGCTCATCCACGCCCTGGTCTCGCGGCCAGAGTCCGGCTCGGTGCCGTTCCCCACCGTCTTCCTGCTGCACGGCGGCCCGACCGCGCACGACCGTGACGCCTTCTCTCCCGAGGTCGCGGCCTGGGTCGACGCCGGTTTCGCGGTGGTGCGCGTCAACTACCGCGGCTCCACCGGCTACGGCTCGGCCTGGCGCGACGCGCTGCACGGCGAGGTCGGGCACATCGAGCTCGCGGACGTCGCCGCCGTACGCGACTGGGTGGTCGAGCGGGGCATCGCCGACCCCGACCGCATCGTGCTGTCCGGCACGGCCTGGGGTGGCTACCTCACGCTGCTCGGCCTCGGCACCCAGCCCGAGCTGTGGGCCGCGGGCATTGCGGCCGTGCCCATCGCCTGCCACCAGACCTCCTACGAGGACGAGGCCGAGAGCCTGCGCGCCTACCACCGGGCACTGCTCGGCGGCTCGCCCGACGAGCAGCCCGAGCGCTACGCCGCCAGCTCCCCGATCACCTACGTCCACCAGGTGCAGAGCCCCGTGCTGATCCTGGCCGGCGAGAACGACACCCGCTGCCCGCTGCGCCAGATCGAGAAGTACGTCGCCCAGCTGGCCGAGTACGGCCTCGAGCACGAGGTCTACACCTACGACGCGGTGCGCGGCTCCCTGGTCGTCGCCGAGCGGATCGCGCAGATCACCCTGCAGCTTGAGTTCGCCCGCAAGCACGTCGACGCCTCCTGACCTTCCCGCCCTGCCCCACCCCGCCCTGACCCACCGCCGACGACGGCCAGCGGCGACCAGTGGACGGGCGTCGGTCAGCGGGTGGTGGTCAGCGGGTGGTGGTCAGCGGGTGGTGGTCAGCGGGTGGCGGTCAGCGGGCGTCGGTCAGCGGGCGCGAAGCACCACGATCGCCAGGTCGTCGGCGCTGGGTTCGGGGGCGTAGTCGGCCACCCCCCGGCGAATGCGCTCGGCGACCGCCCGGGCCGACAGCCCCACACACTCGGCGAGCAACTTGGCCAGCCCGCCGTCGTCGTCGAGCAACCGGCTGCCCGAACGCCGCTCGGTCACCCCGTCGGTGACCGCGAGCAGCACGTCGCCGTGGTCGAGGTGGACCGTGTCCGACTCGAACACCACTTCGGGGAAGACGCCGAGCAGCGACTGCGGAGTGGTGACCGCCTCGACCACGCCGCTCGGCTTCAGGCGCAGCGCCTCGGGATGGCCCGCCGACACCAGCCGCAGCTCCAGGCCGGTCTCCACCGGCGTGATGTCGCCGTGCAGCAGGGTCAGGAACCTGGCCCGCTCGCCCTCTTCCAGGATCGCCTGGTTGAGCCGGCCGAGCACGGCGGCGACGCCGTACCCCTCTCGGGCGAGCAGGCGCAGGGTGTGGCGGGCCAGGCCGGTCACGGCGGCGGCCTCGGGGCCGGTGCCGCACACGTCGCCGATCGCGAACCGCCACGAGTCGTCGCTCGCCTTGAACAGGTCGTAGAAGTCGCCGCCGACCTCGTTGGCCTCGCCGGCGGGGTCGTAGACGACGCCGTAGTCGAGGCCGGGCACCTCGGGCTCGTTCGGCGGCAGGAGACTGCGCTGGAGCGCCCGGTTGGCGGCGGCCTGCTGCGCGTAGAGCCGGGCGTTGTCCATGGCGAGCGCGGCCCGCCGGGCGATGTCCTCGGCGAACTGGATGACGTCGTCGCCGAAGCGGTCGGATCTGCCCAGGCACATCAGGCCGAGGCCGCGGCCACGGGCGATCAGCGGCACCGCGAGCACCTGCGAGTCACTCAGGTGCATGGAGGACGTGACCTGGTGGTCGGGCGGGCTCACGTCGACCTCGGCCAACTCGTGGCGCAGGCCGTCGATCCTGGCCTCGTCGGCGTGCCAGAGATAGGCCAGGCGGAGCGGGCCGGACACGGTGTCGGCGGTGTAGACGGCGCACCAGTTGGCCAGCCGGGGCACCACGATCTGGGCGATGATCGCGGGCACCATGTCGGGGTTGAGGGTGCCGGCGAGCAGGTCGCTCGCGTCGGCGAGGAACCCCAGCCAGTGGGGGCCCCTGGAGGTCTCCTCCTGCCATTCGGAGACGACGCTGTCCACGGAGCCAGGTAGCGTGAGTCTTGCCCAATGGACACGGGAGTCGCCCGAATAGGTGATCCCCCACTCCTCCACGCCCACAGAAGGAGCTTTCGGATCGCCGTGCGAGGTGTTCCGCTGTCGCAGCTCCACCTGTATGGCACCGCCGAAATGCTTCCAGATGACCTCGAACGGCTCGTATATCACCTGTTCCGTAAGATCGCCCGCCACCTGCTCGGCGATGTGGAGCATGCCGCCGACGGCCCACGCGGTCATCACCTCGCGCGTGAACCTGATCGCAGCCGGCACAGCGGTCTCACCGGGCGCGAACGTCGCGGCGAGCACCGCGTGAGGAGGAGCAGTCATCCAACCGTGCCTACCACACTTCCCGTTGACTTGGGGTAAATCCAAGGGCAGGACTGAGAGCTACACAACGTGACAGACTTCAAGCACTCACGGCGGTACCCCGCGAGTTGAAGGAGGGGCCATGACATCGGCCAAGACCGCGCCGGGTTCCGAGGAGAGGACCTACACCGAGTCAGATCTCGTCCCGATCCTCGAGACCCTTTTCTCCTGGCGTGACGGCGATTTCCGGCGCCGGGTCCCCCATGCGCGACCGGGCATCCTCAGCGAGGTACGACTGCTGCTCAACGAGGTGGCGGACCGCCGCGAGCACCTGGCCAACGAGCTGGTACGGGTCCGCAAGGAAGTCGTCAAGGAGGGCAGGTTCGGTGAGCGGCTGACGCCGGGGCCGGGCGTGGGCGCCTGGGCCGAGAGCGTCGAGTCGGTCAACATCCTGATCGACGCGCTGGTGAGCCCGGTGAGCGGCGCCGCCGACGTGATCGACGCCGTGGCCAAGGGCGACCTGTCGCGGCGCATCGACCTCGACCGCTCGGCCCGGGGCGAGGTGCGCCGGCTCGGCAAGGCCATCAACGGCATGGTCGACCAGCTCGCCCTGTTCAACTCCGAGGTGACCAGGGTGGCGCGCGAGGCCGGCACCGAGGGCCGGCTGGGCGGCGGGGCCAACGTGCGCGGCATGTCGGGCAGCTGGCGCGACCTCACCGAGGCGGTCAACACGATGTCCTCGCGCGTGGCGGCGCAGGTGCGTGACATCGCCGTGGTGACCACCGCCGTGGCCAAGGGCGACCTGAGCCGCAAGGTCACCGTCGACGCCGTGGGCGAGATGTTCGAGCTGAAGAACACCGTCAACACGATGGTCGACCAGCTGTCCGCGTTCGCCGAGGAGGTCACCCGAGTCGCCCGCGAGGTGGGCACCGAGGGCCAGCTGGGCGGCCAGGCGCAGGTGACCGGGGTGTCGGGCGTCTGGAAGGACCTCACCGACAACGTCAACTTCATGGCCAACAACCTGACCTCGCAGGTGCGCAGCATCGCGACCGTGGCGACCGCCGTGGCCCAGGGCAACCTGTCCAAGAAGATCACCGTCGACGCGCAGGGCGAGATCCTCCAGCTGAAGGACACCCTCAACACGATGGTCGACCAGCTGTCGTCCTTCGCCGACGAGGTCACCCGAGTCGCCCGCGAGGTCGGCACCGAGGGCAAGCTGGGCGGGCGCGCCGAGGTCAAGGGCGTGTCGGGCGTCTGGAAGGACCTCACCGACAACGTCAACTCGATGGCCGCCAACCTCACCTATCAGGTGCGCAACATCGCCCAGGTGACCACGGCCGTCGCCAACGGCGACCTCACCCGCAAGATCGACGTCGACGCCCAGGGCGAGATCCTGGAGCTCAAGTCGACGATGAACACGATGGTCGAGCAGCTGTCGTCGTTCGCCTCCGAGGTGACCCGCGTCGCCCGCGAGGTGGGCACCGAGGGCCAGCTCGGCGGCCAGGCACAGGTACGCGGCGTGTCCGGGGTCTGGAAGGACCTCACCGACAACGTCAACTCGATGGCCAACAACCTGACCAGCCAGGTGCGCCAGATCGCGGCCGTCTCCTCCGCGGTGGCCCAGGGTAACCTGTCCAAGAAGATCACCGTCGACGCGCAGGGCGAGATCCTCCAGCTGAAGGACACCCTCAACACGATGGTCGACCAGCTGTCGTCCTTCGCCGACGAGGTCACCCGAGTCGCCCGCGAGGTCGGCACGCAGGGCCAGCTCGGCGGCCAGGCCCGGGTGCAGGGCGTGTCGGGCGTCTGGAAGGACCTCACCGACAACGTCAACTTCATGGCCAACAACCTGACGTACCAGGTGCGCAACATCGCCGAGGTGACCACGGCGGTCGCCAACGGCGACCTCACCCGCAAGATCGACGTCGACGCCCAGGGCGAGATCCTGGCGCTCAAGACCACCATCAACCGGATGGTCGACCAGCTGTCCTCGTTCGCCTCCGAGGTCACCCGGGTCGCCCGCGAGGTGGGCTCCGAGGGCCGGCTCGGCGGCCAGGCCCGGGTCGAGGGCGTCGAGGGCACCTGGAAGCGGCTCACCGAGAGCGTCAACGAGCTGGCCGGCAACCTCACCACCCAGGTGCGCGCCATCGCCACCGTGACCAGCGGCGTGGCGCGCGGCGACCTGACCCGCTCGATCGCCGTCGAGGCGCAGGGCGAGCTGGCGGAGCTGAAGGACAACATCAACTCGATGGTGGCCAACCTCCGCGAGACCACCCAGGCCAACCAGGAGCAGGACTGGCTCAAGTCCAACCTGGCCCGCATCTCCCGGCTCATGCAGGGCCACCGCGACCTGTTCGAGGTGGCCAAGCTGACGATGAGCGAGCTGACGCCCCTGGTGTCGGCCCGCTATGGCGCCTTCTACGGCGTCGACCCCGAGGGTGACCACGAGCTGCTGCTGATCGGCGGCTACGGAGTGCGCCCCGACCGGGGGCCGCGTCAGCGCTTCGCGGTGGGCGAGGGCATCGTCGGGCAGGCCGCGGCCGAGGGCCGCCACATCGTCCTCGACGACGTGCCGCCGAAGTTCATCACCATCGACAGCGGTCTCAGCCAGTCGACGCCGGCGCAGATCGTGGTGCTGCCGATCCTGTTCGAGCACCGCGTGCTCGGCGTGCTGGAGCTGGCCTCCTTCACGCCGTTCGGCGAGGTGCACCTCGACTTCCTGACGCAGCTCGTCGAAACCATCGGCGTCACCATGAACACCATCATCGCCAACTCGCGCACCGAGGACCTGCTGACCGAGTCGCAGCGCCTGACCCGCGAGCTACAGGAACGCTCCGACGAGCTGCAACGCCAGCAGGAGGAGCTGCGCAGGTCTAACGCCGAGCTGGAGGACAAGGCGGCGCTGCTGGCCAAGCAGAACCGCGCGATCGAGATCCAGAACTTCCAGATCGAGCAGGCCCGCCGCACCCTGGAGGAGCGCGCCGAGCAGCTCGCCGTCTCCTCCCGCTACAAGAACGAGTTCCTCGCCAACATGTCCCACGAGCTGCGCACGCCGCTCAACAGCCTGTTGGTGCTGGCCAAGCTGCTGACCGAGAACGCCGAGGGCAACCTGACCTCGCAGCAGGTCGAGTTCGCCCGGACGATCCACAGCGCGGGTTCGGCGCTGCTCCAGCTGATCAACGACATGCTCGACCTGTCCAAGGTCGAGGCCGGCCGGATGGACATCCACCCGATCCAGGTGTCGCTGCCCAAGCTGGTCGACCTCGTGGAGGCGGCGTTCGCGCCACTGGCCGCCGACAAGGGCCTGGCGTTCACCGTCGACGTCGACAGCGCCGTGCCCCTGGAGCTGCTGGCCGACGAGCAACGCCTGCAGCAGGTGCTGCGCAACCTGCTCTCCAACGCGGTGAAGTTCACCCCGAAGGGCGAGGTCAGGCTGCGCGTCGTCCCCGCTCCGCGCGGGGTCGCCTTCGACGACGAGACCCTGCACGACGCCCATGACCTGCTGGCCTTCCAGGTCATCGACACCGGCATCGGCATCGCGCCGGACAAACGTGAGGTCATCTTCGAGGCGTTCCGGCAGGCCGACGGCACCACCAGCCGCAAGTACGGCGGCACCGGGCTGGGCCTGTCCATCTGCCGCGAGATCGCCCGATTGCTGGGCGGCGAGATCCACGTCGAGAGCGAGCTGGGCAAGGGCAGCACGTTCACCCTCTACCTGCCGGCCAGCTACACCGGCCCGCTGGCCGCGAGCGACGGCGGCGCGGCCCGCAGGCAGCTGATGGCCGTGCCGGTCGAGCAGCCCTCGCCCGAGCCGCCGCTCGACCTGGACCTGCCCGAGCTCGGCGAGTCCTCCTCCGAGGCCGCCACCCAGTGGCAGGGAGACGACCCGCTCAACGGCGCGAAGATCCTGATCGTCGACGACGACATCCGCAACGTGTTCGCGCTGACCAGCGTGCTCGAACGGCACGGCGCGACGGTCGTCTACGCCGAGAACGGCCGTGAGGGCATCGAGCAGCTCGAACGCAACGAGGACGTCGCGTTGGTGCTGATGGACATCATGATGCCGGAGATGGACGGCTGGGCCACGACCTCGGCCATCCGCCGGATGCCCCAGTTCGCCGATCTGCCGATCATCGCGTTGACCGCTAAGGTCATGCGGGGCGATCGTGAGAAGAGCATCGCCTCGGGCGCGTCCGACTACGTGCCCAAGCCGGTCGATGTGGACCGTCTGCTCGAACGTCTGCGTGGCTGGCTCAGCCGTGGGCGGGTGTCCACGACGGATTCAGCCGAAGGGGCGTGATCAATGCCGGACCGAGCCAAGATCCTTCTGGTCGACGACCGTGAGGAGAACCTGATCGCTCTTGAGGCGATCCTCAGCTCGCTCGACCTGGTGCCGGTGCGCGCCAGGTCCGGCGAGGAGGCGCTCAAGGCACTGCTCAACACGGAGTTCGCGCTCATCCTGCTCGACGTGCGGATGCCGGGCATGGACGGGTTCGAGACGGCCGCGCACATCAAGCGGCGCGAGCGGACCAAGAACATCCCGATCATCTTCCTGACCGTGGTCGACAGCGCTCCCGACTACGCCTTCCGCGGCTACGCGGCGGGCGCCGTCGACTACCTGACCAAGCCGTTCGATCCATGGGTGCTGCGAGCGAAGGTGTCGGTGTTCACCGAGCTCTACACCATGAACAGGCGGCTGACCGAGCAGGCCGCGCTGCTGCGCGACCGGCTGACCGGCGAGCTGCCGGCCGGCGCGGGCGATCAGGCGTCGGTGCTCCCCGAGCTGTCGAGGCGGCTGGCCGCGGTCGAGGAGGAGCTGGACCGCGTGCGGGAGCTGGCGCGCAAGTCGCCCGATCCGGCGCTGTCGATCCCGCTCTCCGAGCTGTACGAACGGCTGGCCGCCCTGCGCGCCGGGTTCGACGCCCTCTCCTGACGCGACGCCCTTGGAGGTAAAACTGGGGCATCTGTCCATTAAGAGGGCGATTTGGGGTATTTCCGGTTCTCTAGAGTCGTAGTGGCCCGACGACAGAGGAGAACATCGTGATACGCGATCATGCCTTCCTGCGGGAGCTCGTGGCGATGAAGGACGAGGTTGGCGTCGTGTCGCTGTACGTGACCGCCGATCCTCGCCTGGAGGCCTCGGTCAAGCCCGGCTGGGAGATCCTGCTGCGCAACGAGCTGGAGTCCCTGCGCGAGCAGGTGTCCGGCTGGCCGGACCGGATGCGGCGCGCCACCGTGCTGGAGCACCTCCAAGGGCTGGAGCCGGACATCGAGCAGCTCGTCGATCCCTCCCAGTCGGGACTCGGCCGGGCGCTGTTCGCGCCCGTGTGCACCGACGAGGTCCACCGCACCACGCTGCAGGTGCCGGTCGGCACCAGCGCGGTGTTCGAGTCGACCGCGTACGTACGCCCCATGGTCAGCGCCATGGCCACCAGCGCCCCCGCCTGCGTCGCGGTGGTCTCACGCGACGGCGTGCGCCTGATCGACTACAGGTACGGCCAGGCCGAGGACGTCTACGAGTCCACCTTCGCCCTGGACACCGACGACTGGCGAAGGATGCGCGGCCCGGGCGCCGCCAACACCTCCCAGCAGGCGTCGATGCAGGTCGACAAGTTCCAGCGCCGCGTCGAGGAGAACCTGACCCGCTACCTGCACTCCGTCGCCCCCGAGATCAGCGGCAGGGTCATCGGCCTGCACTGGACCGACGTGCTCCTGGTCGGCGACGCGAAGGTGACCGCGAAGCTGGCCGAGGCGCTGCACCCGCTGGAGGTCGTCCAGATCGACAAAATCATCGACGGGCTGACGGCGCCCGAGGTGGTCGCGTACATCTCCGACGCCCTCGCCCACGTACGGGTCCGCAGGGACGTCTCGCTGATCCAGCGCGCCAAGGACGCCGCGCTCGCCGGCGGGCGCGGCTCGCTCGGGCTCGGCCAGACCCTGTCGCTGCTGAACGAGGGCCGGGTCGACTGCCTGCTGCTCGACGAGATGGGCGCGTGGCGGGGCGGCCGCGGCCCGGACGGCCGGCTCTATCCCGCCGGGCAGGTGCCGCCCGGCGTCGAGGCCGTGGACGAGCCGGATCTCGGCGAGCGGATGATCGAGCGCGCGCTGGAGAGCAGCGCTGAGGTCACCATCCTGCAGCGCGAGGCCGCGGCCGACCTGGCCGACCACGATGGAGTGGCCGCGCTGCTGCGTTGGTGACCGCCTACTGGCGGGCGCGTTCGAGGGCGTCCCAGAAGCCGCGGCGCAGCGCGTGGCGGACCTCGTCGTGCAGCAGGAAGTCGATCGGCAGCGACGAGCCCTGCAGCAGCCGGGCCTCCAGGTCTGACGGCATGCGGGGCTTGCGGGCGAGCACGGCCTCCAGCCAGAGGGCCGGGGCGTCGCGGGCCACCGACTCGCCGAAGTCGTGCCCCTCGCGGTGGGCGGCCTTGACGGCGTCGGCCAGTGTGGTGGCCCCGGCGGTGGCGGCGGAGGGCGGCGGGACCGGCGCGGCCTGCGGGCCGGTGTAGGCGCCGAGCTGCGACTGCTGGTAACTGCCGCCGGACGGCGGCGAGGCGAACTGCCCGGTGGTCGGTGACTGCGCCTGCGGCTGTGACGGCGGCTGCTGCGGGAGGGGGCCGGTCGCCGGGGACGGAGCGGGCTGCGACGACGGGATGTCCATCTGGTAGCTGGTGTAGGTGGGCAACGCGGGCGGCTGGGCCCCCTGGCCGCGGTCGGACGACGAACCGTTGGTGGAGGGCCTGCTCTGGGTCGCCGAGCCCGACGCGGGAGGCAGGGCGTGGCTGCCGGTGCTCTGCTGCGGCGTGGAGGCCGGCGGCAGCGAGTGGGCGGCATGGCCGTTGCCGAGCGGCTGGTGGTGGTGGCCGTTGGACACCTCGGTGACGCCGGTCACCAGGTTGACGTAGGGGCGCAGGTGGGCGCTGCCCAGCTCGATGAGGTCGTCGCCCTCCTGCCGCAGCGCCCGCGAGACCGCCCAGCCGCCCTCAGCGGCGACGTGCACGACGGTCACCCGGATGCCGAGGTCCTGCGCGTCGCAGACGACCTGGGTGAGGTCCTCGTCGCCGCTGACCACGACCGCGTCGCAGATGGCGTTGTTGCGGGCCAGGGTCATCAGGTCGCGGTGGACCTGGGCGTCGACGCCCTCGCGGCGGCCGGGCCGGATGCGGGAGAGCCGCAGCTTGAGGCCGGGGATGTCGGCCAGCGCGTCGTGCTCGGGAGTGCGGCGGGCCTCGACCGTCGCTTCGTACCAGTAGCAGCGCAGCAACGGCAGGCCGGTGCGCTCGCGGGACAGGTTGGTCATCAACTGCAGCAGCCCGGGATAGTCCCAGGCGACGGCTTCGCGATGACGGGTCCCATGCACGGCCATCGCGCCGTCAGCCAGCAGATAGCCGGCGTCCACGAACAGCGCGCAGCGATCCACTGACACCGCCCCTTTCCTGATGGGTCCGACCTCACTGGCTCTGTCACCGTCAGAGCCGGACTCGGCGGCCCTCTCTCAGAGTAATGAAAGGGGGTGATCGCGCGAGGGTTAATCCCGACGATTGACATTACGCCCGCCCATTTAGGTGGACCGTACCAGTTTGTCCTGATTAAAGTCACTGGTCTATCCGAACGCTTATGGCGGCGACGCCCAGCAGGACCGCGTCCTTCGTCGTGGCGATCGTCAGCGCGGGAGCCCGGCCCAGTCTGGCGCTGAAGGAGTCGACGTCGACACCGAACGCCGTCCCCCGCGCACCATTGGCCGAGCCGTCGAAGACGTCGGCCGGATCGCGGTCACCACCGGCGGGCACCAGCGGCCCCGACCCCACCGAGACGGCCTCGCCGCCGAGCCCGGCGTCACCCTCCCAGGCCACCAGCTCGATCCGGGCGGGAGCCGCCGGCCGGCCCAGCCCGCTCAACGGCATCCGCACCAGCCGCTGCCCGCCGCCGGCCACCGCGGCCGGATCGAGCACGACGGCGCGGCTGTAGGGCTGGGCCGGATCCGTCGTGACGACCACCAGGCTCCACCCCGCGTAACGCGCGATCCCCGGCTGCATGGGCACATCGGCCGCCCACCACTCCCCCGCCTTCGCGGCGCCGCCGACCAGCCCGGTGACGTCGGCGAACGCCTGGTAGACGGGGCCCGAGGGCAGCTCCCGGGCCAGCACCTCGTCGGGCCGGATCGATACGTAGCCCCGGCGCCCCGGCGGCCTGATCTTGATCGGCCCGGCGACCGCGGCGCTCGCCGACCAGTAGAGCCCGGCCCACGCCACCCGTCCGGCCCTCGGCAGGCGCAGCGTGGCGGCGCTGGAGGCCGCGGTGGCGGCCGACCTGTCATGATCGACCGCCACCATCGGCCACTGATCGTTGTCGCGCCGGTCGCCGCGCCGGGCGGCGGCCTCCGCGCAGCCGTAGTGGTCGGTGGGGCAGCTCAGCAGGGAGTTGCCGACCGCCCTGACCGTCACCTCGCCGTCGGCGGCGAATCTGGCGGGCGCCCCGGTGGACCGCACGCCCGAGGCGCTCTGCCCACTGACGCCCAGCGAACCTGACCGTACGGACAGGGACGGCCCGGCGCCGGCCGGGGCGAGGGCGGCGACCTGGACGCGCAGGAACACGGCCGTGGACCGGCCGGCCGCGAGCGGGCCTCTGACACACCTGGCGCTCCCGGCCGCGGCCCGGCACCTCCAGCCGTCGGCCGGCCCCACCGGTTGGAGCGGACCGGCCCCGCCGCCGCGTCTGCCCGCCGGGACCGGGGTGACGCCCGAGGGCAGGCCGACCACGGCCTCGACCACCTGGCTCGGCCCCTCGCCCGTGTTGCTCAGGCGTACGCCCACGAGGCCCGGACGGCCGCGGACCAGCGCGCCGAGCGGCCCGACCGCCGCGCGCAGGCGGGGCCGCCCTGAGCTGACCGGCTCGCGGCCGGGGACGGGCGGCGGCACGGGAGTGGACTCCGCGAGCTCCGCCACCCGGGGGATGGGCGGCGGCTGGAGGGCGGCCATGGGCTGGGCGAGCCGCTCCTCCGCCTGCTCGCCGGAGACCAGCAGTAACGCGGCGGCCGCGACGACGGCCAGGGCCGTACCACCCGCCAGCGCCACGGGCCGGCGGGTCAGACCGCGCGGGCGCGAAGGCGGCCACCGGGTCAGGCCGCGTCGGCGCGAAGGCGGCCACCGCGCCCGGCCGCGCGAGCGCGCGACGCCCCCGGTCATGGCCGCGACGTAGCCGGTGAAGGCCGCGCCGAGCATCAAGGGCCCGACGACCGTGCGCAACCCCTGGTCGACGCCGGACAGCTCGGTCATCACCGCGCGGCAGTCGGGGCAGTGGCTCACGTGCTGAGCCACCACCCTGGAGTCGCGCCTGGCCAGCCCGCCCCGGACATGGGCCCCCATCTTGCCCAGCACCGGCCGACAGACCGGCCTCGGCGGGACGGCCAGGTGCATCTGGAGGTAGGCCTGGCGCAGCCCCTCGCGGGCCCGGCAGGCGAGGGCCGCGACGCCGTTGGGCGACAGCCCGAGCAGCGGCGCGACCTCGGCGGCCTTGGCGCTCTCGACCTCGGTGTGCCACAGGACCGCCCGCCACCGCTCCGGCAGAGACTGGAACGCCCTCGCGATCAGCGACCTCTCGAGCCCGGCGACCGCCGGATCGGCGAACGGCACGCCCGGGTCGAAGCTCTCGATCTCGCCCGTCGTCACCTGACGGCTCTCGATGCGGGTGCGGTCGTAGACCGTGCGCCGCACCACCGTGAGCAGGTAGGTGCGGAACCCCGCCGCCGGCCCGCCGCCGCGGCCGACCAGGTCAAGGATCTTGGTGAACGACTCGGCCACCGCGTCCTCGACCTCCGCCTCCCCCCTGACGAGCTGGCGGGCGAGCGAGCGGGCCGCCACGACGTGGCGCTGGTAGAGCTCTCCGTAGGCGGCGGCGTCACCCTCCCTGACCGCATGGAGCAGATCCGCGTCGCTCCGCACTGACTGCGCACTCATCGTTACCTCATCATTACGTAGAGTTGCCACGCGCAATCATTCCGCATCCATCGCACCGGCTAAACCGATGGCCGGGCTTTACCTCCGGGCGGCAGCGAGTCTCACCTGATCAGGCCCCTAGGCTGGAAGGCATGACGGATCGTGACAACCTCCTGGCCGAGATCAACAAGAAGGCCGTCGTCCACGGCAGAGTGGTGCTCTCCTCCGGGCAGGAGGCCGACTTCTACCTCGACCTGCGCCGGATCACGCTGGACAGCGTGGCCGCGCCCCTGGTCGGCAGGGTGATGCTGGACATCACGGCCGACCTCGACTACGACGCCGTGGGCGGTCTGACGCTCGGCGCCGACCCGGTGGCCGCTGCCATGCTGCACGCCGCCGCGGCCCGCGGACAGGCGCTCGACGCGTTCGTGGTCCGCAAGGAGCAGAAGCAGCACGGCCTGCAGCGCCGGGTCGAGGGGCCCGACGTGCGGGGTCGCCGGGTGCTCGCGGTCGAGGACACCTCGACCACCGGCGGCTCGGTGATGACGGCCGTCGAGGCGCTGCGCGAGGCGGGCGCCGAGGTGGTGGGCGTCGCCACCATCGTCGAGCGCGGGGCGGCCCCGCGCCTCGCCGAGGAGGGGCTGACCTACCGCACCGCCTTCACGCTCACCGACCTCGGACTGTGAACGCCTCCCGCTTGCCGGGCTGTCCCGGAGCGCGCGGCTCGCCGTTCTCGGTGACACGGACCGACGAGGCGTCGGCGAGGACCACGTCCAGCTCGGGTTCGAAGTAGCTGACCTCTTCGCCCCTCGTCATGTCGCGGTATTGCAGCACGTCGCCGCCCGGCACCCGGACCGTGACCAGCGGGCAGGTGTCGGCCGCGCACACGATGTGGACGGTCGGCACCGGCACGCTCGCCGTGGCCCTCGCGGTGGCGCGCAGCGCCTCGGGCGACTCCTGGGGCGTGTCGAACGAGGTGATCAGCGCACGACCGCCGAGGACCAGCAGCCCGACCACGCCGACGACCGCCAGGACGGCGAGCGAGAGGCGGGCGATGCCCATCGGATCTGACCTGTGGCGTCCCACACAGGGAGGGTATCGCGCCGGTCGGCCGGGGTCTGGCTACGGGCCGTCAGCGCCCGGACGGACCCGGTGATGCTTGCCGGTGGGCACGGGCACGGCCTTGGCCATCCGGCGGCCCTTGACGAACTCGACGAAGATGGGGATCAACGAGATCAGCACGATGAGGAAGACACCTGGCAGGATGTACTTGTCGATCTGCTTGGGATCGACCCGGCTGCCGAGGAAGTGGCCGAGCAGGACCAGGCTCTCGACCCACACCAGGGCCCCGACGACGTTCCAGAGGAAGAACCGCTTGGGCGGCATCTCCAGCACGCCCGCGACGGGGTTCATGAAGGTGCGGACGATCGGCACGAACCGGGCGAGCACCACGGCCTTGGCCGGCCCGAACTTCTCGAAGAACACCTCCGCCCGGACGACGTGCTCCCTCTTGAACAGCCGCGAATCGGGCTTGTCGAAGAGTCTGCGGCCGAACCTCGCACCGAGCCAGTGGCCGAGCTGGGCGCCGGCGATCGCGCAGATCGGGGTGCCGATCAGCAGCACCGGAAGTGAGAGGGGCTCGATCCCCATTCCCTGAGCCACCGACACGGAGCTGAAGATCCCCGCGGCGACCAGCAGCGAGTCGCCCGGCAGGAAGAAGCCGAGCAACAGACCCGTCTCGGCGAAGATGATGGCCAGCACACCGACGGTCGCGAAGGCGCCGAGGATGGTGAGCCACCATGTCGGGTCGAGGAGATTCAAGAGCGAGTCCACGGGCTGAGCCTACCCGGATCAGGCAGGGCCGGCGGAGGCCGATACGGGCGGCGACCGGCGTCAAGGCGCGTCGTCACTACCGCCTGGGGTAGCGGAGCCGAGATACTGGGCTGTGCGAAGCCCGCACTCTTCAGGGAGATGAGTCATGCCGATAGCTACTCCAGAGGTCTACGCCGAGATGCTCGACAGGGCCAAGGCCGGCGGATTCGCCTATCCGGCGATCAACGTGACCTCCTCACAGACGCTCAACGCCGCGCTGCGCGGCTTCGCCGAGGCCGAAAGCGACGGCATCGTCCAGGTGTCGACCGGTGGAGCCGAGTTCCTGTCCGGCGCCACGGTCAAGGACATGGTGATCGGCGCGACGGCTCTGGCCGAGTACGCCAGGGTGGTGGCCGCCAAATATCCGGTGACGATCGCCCTCCACACCGACCACTGTCCCAAGAACAAGCTCGACGGGTTCATGCGGCCGCTGATCGACATCTCGCTGGAGCGGGTGTCGAAGGGCCTCGACCCGCTCTTCCAGTCGCACATGTGGGACGGCTCCGCCGTACCTCTGGAGGAGAACCTCGAGATCGCCGCGGAGCTGGTCGAGAAGTGCGCCCGCGCCCGGATCATCATGGAGATGGAGATCGGGGTCGTCGGCGGCGAGGAGGACGGCGTCGTCGGCGAGATCAACGAGAAGCTCTACACGACGCCGGGCGACGCCCTGGCCACCGCGGAGGCGGTCGGCCTCGGCGACAAGGGCCGCTACATGCTGGCCGCGACGTTCGGCAACGTGCACGGCGTCTACAAGCCGGGTCACGTCAAGCTGCGGCCGGGCGTGCTCAAGGAGATCCAGGAGGCGGTCGGCGCCAAGTACGGCAAGGACAAGCCGTTCGACCTGGTCTTCCACGGCGGTTCCGGGTCGACGCTGGAGGAGATCCGCGAGGCGATCTCCTACGGCGTGGTGAAGATGAACATCGACACCGACACCCAGTACGCCTTCACCCGGCCGATCGCGGACCACATGTTCCGCAACTACGACGGCGTGCTCAAGGTCGACGGTGACGTGGGCAACAAGAAGGCCTACGACCCCCGGTCCTACGGCAAGACGGCCGAGGCCGGGATGGCCGCCCGCATCGTGGAGGCGTGCGCCGACCTCCAGAGCACTGGGACGAAGATCTCCTAGCCACGCTCGGGGCCCGGCGGGTATGACTTGTCCTATGGATAACCTTCTCGCCGGGCCTCCCCCGACTCACCTGCCGGACCTGCCCGAGGCCAGGGAGGCGCTCGAGTCCGGTGTCAAGGCCGCCGACATCGCGGCCCGTTTCCCCGCCTATCCGGCGGCCTGGGCGACACTCGCTGAGGAGTACTTCGCGCAGGGTCACGCCGTCACCTCCTACGCTTTCGCCCGCACCGGATATCACCGCGGGCTCGACCAGTTGCGCCGCAGCGGCTGGAAGGGCCATGGGCCCGTGCCCTGGGACCACGAGCCCAACCGCGGCTTCCTGCGCTGCCTCTACTCCCTCGCCAGGGCGGCCCAGGCCATCGGCGAGAAGGACGAGGCCGAGCGGTGCATGCAGTTCCTCCGCGACAGCGACGAGGCGGCGTACGACGCGCTGACCAAGAACTAGCGCTTGGGACGAATGGGTCGACTCAGGTAGTCTCTGCACGCAAGAGCCCCTGTCGCGCTTGCGCCAGGGGTTTCGTTTTGTGCTCGGGAGACTAGAACCATGCCGGCTGTCGTTCTCGTGGGTGCCCAGTGGGGCGATGAGGGCAAGGGCAAGGCCACCGACCTGCTCGGTGGCGATGTCGATTACGTCGTCCGCTATCAGGGTGGCAACAACGCGGGCCACACCGTGGTCATCGGCGACCAGAAATACGCCCTGCACCTGCTGCCCACCGGGATCCTGTCGCCCGACGTCGTGCCGGTGATCGGCAACGGCGTGGTGATCGACCCCGCGGTGCTGCTGAAGGAGATCGACGGGCTGGCCGCGCGCGGCATCTCCGCCGACCGGCTGCTGATCTCGGCCAACGCGCACCTGATCATGCCCCACCACAAGGCCCTGGACAAGGTCACCGAACGCTACCTGGGCAAGGCCAAGATCGGCACGACCGGCCGTGGCATCGGCCCGGCCTACGGCGACAAGATCTACCGGATGGGCGTGCGGGTCCAGGACCTGCTCGACCCCGGCATCCTGGCCAAGAAGATCGAGGTCGCGCTGACCGAGAAGAACCAGGTGCTCACCAAGGTCTACAACCGGCGCGGCATCGACACCGGCGCCGTCGTCGACGAGTACCTCGGCTACGCGGAGCGCCTGCGCCCGCACATCGCCGACACCTCGCTGGTGCTCAACCGGGCGCTGGACGACGGCAAGTTCGTGCTGCTCGAAGGCGGCCAGGGCACGTTGCTGGACATCGACCACGGCACCTACCCGTTCGTCACCTCGTCCTCGCCCACCTCGGGCGGCGCCTGCGCGGGCTCGGGCATCGCGCCGACGCGGCTCACGCGGGTGATCGGCATCCTCAAGGCCTACACCACGCGGGTCGGTTCGGGGCCGTTCCCGACGGAGCTCGAGGACGAGATGGGCGAGTGGCTGCGGCAGACGGGCGGCGAGTACGGCGTCACCACCGGCCGCAACCGCCGCTGCGGCTGGTTCGACGCCGTCATCGCGCGTTACGCGACCCGGATCAACGGGGTGACCGACTTCTTCCTCACCAAGCTGGACGTGCTGTCCGGGCTGGAGCGGATCCCGGTCTGCGTGGCGTACGAGGTCGACGGGGTGCGGCACGACGAGATCCCGATGACGCAGACCGAGTTCCACCACGCCAAGCCGGTCTACGAGGAGCTGCCCGGCTGGCAGGAGGACATAACGGAGGCCAAGTCCTTCGAGGACCTGCCGCCCAACGCGCAGGCGTACGTGCGGGCGCTGGAGGAGATGAGCGGGGCTCAGATCTCCGCCGTCGGCGTCGGCCCGGCCCGCGACGCCACGCTGGTGCTGCGCCCGCTGCTCTGATCTGTCCGCCTCGCCGGTGACGCCGCCGTCAGCCTCGCAGTACGGCGGCCGTCACGGGCGTGTGCAGGACCCAGCCGAGGCTCTCGTAGAGCGACCGGCCGGCCGGGGTGGCGACCAGGACGCCGGTGCGGGCGCCGGAGGCGGCGGCCGTGGCGGTGAGAGCCGTCATGACGACGCTGCCCAGACCGCGCCGGCGGTGCTGGGGAGCGGTCTCGACCTGGTCGACGACCGCCGTACGGCCGGTGATGACGACCTGGCCGCGTGCCGCCATCTCGCCGGCCATCGTGAGCAGGCGGGCGACCGTGACCCCGGCGCGGGTGGTCATGGCCATCGTGTAGCCGGGCGGCGCCGCGAAGGCCGCCCGCTCCAGCGCGGCGGTCATCATGAACTCCGGTTCCTCGACGGACCAGGGCGCGGGCAGCCAGGGAGCGACGGCTTCCACGGGGGCGCAGAGCTTGAGCCAGGTGCCCGGGGCGGTCACCGAGGCCGTCAGGTGGCGGAGCGTGGCGGGAGCGGGGTCCGGGAGGATGTGGCGGGTCCGGTGGTCCGGCAACCCGACGTCGACGCGGAGGCCCCAGGGCTCCGGCACCGGGGCGGGGGCCTGGCGCGAGATCACCCATCCGTCGACCCACGCCCGTACGGTCTCCGGGCGGGCGGTGGTGAGAGCCTGCCTCATGGAGATCAGCTTATTGCCAGACGATTACGTTTATCGAGGCATATATCGGTGCAAGGCATGCGCAAGCGGACAAGGCACAGCGCTGTGCGTCCGCTCGATCGGTACCTCTAGGGCGTATCCCCACAAAAAGGGCACGGCGTGGGAGTGCGGGATAGTGACGCGCGCCCGGTAGGGTCCCGGTTGTGCGCGTTGAGATACATGGTCATCGGGGGGCGAGAGGCCTGTGGCCCGAGAACACCTTGCCGGGTCTGAGCCGCACGATGGAGCTCGGCGTGGACGCGCTCGAGCTCGACGTCGCGCTCACGGCCGACCGGCGGCTCGTGCTCACGCACGACCTCACGGTCTCGGCCGTGACGAGCGCCGACACGCGCCCGGCCAGGCCGGATGATCCGCACTTCCCCTACGTCGGCAAGCCGATCAACCTCCTCACGCTGGCGCAGCTGCGCACGCTCGACGTCGGCACCCGCCTGCCGCGCCACCCCGACGACCCGTTCGCGCTGACCCAGGTCACGCTGCCGGAGACGCGGATGCCCACACTCGGCGCGGTGCTCGGCCTGGTCAACGCCTACGAGGCGGAGAGCGTGCGACTGCACGTGGAGCTCAAGTCCGACCCGACCAGGCCGGAGCTGACACCCGATCCCGAGCTGTTCACCGAGTTGGTGGTCGACGAGCTCGACCGCCACGGGCGGCTCGGCAACGTGGCGATCCTCAGCTTCGACTGGCGGATCATCGGTCACGCCGCCGCGATGGCGCCCGGCACGCGACGGTTCGCGCTGATCGAGCTCGACACCCTCCACTGGCACGAGGACCTGGGCGACGACATCCCGGCCGCCGCCCGCGAGGCCGGGGCCACCACGCTGTCGCCCGAGCATGTGATGGTGGACGAGCCGCTGATGGAGCGGGCCGCCGCGGCGGGGCTGGACGTGGCCGTGTGGACCGTCAACGACCCCGGGCTGGCGGCGCGGATGCTCGACCTGGGAGTGAGCGGCGTGGTGACCGACTACCCCGACCGGATGCGCGAGCTGTGGCGGGAGCGTGGGCTGGCACTGCCCCCGCGCGTCGAGCCGCTCAGGCCGGTCGGCGTCTAGAGCGGCCGGCTTCAGAGCGGTCAGTGTTCAGAGCGGTCAGTGTTCAGAGCGGTCAGTGTTCAGAGCCGTCAGCGTTCAGAGCCGTCAGCGTTCAGAGCCGTCAGCAGCGTTCGGAGCGGTCAGAGCCAGCCGTTGCGGCGGAAGCCGCGGTGCAGCAGCAGGCAGGCCGTGACCATGACGGCCAGCACGGCCGGATAGCCCCAGACCTGTTTGGTCTCGGGCATGAAGTCGAAGTTCATCCCGTAGACACCGGCGATCATCGTGGGCACGGCCAGGATGGCGACCCAGGACGAGATCTTGCGCATGTCCTCGTTGGCCAGGGCGTTCGACCGGGCCAGGGCGGCCTGGAGGATCGAGCTGCACAGCTCGTTGGACGACTCGACCTGCTCGCACACCCGGGAGAGGTGGTCGCCGACGTCGCGGAAGTACTCGCGCATCTCGGACGGGATCACGCGGCGTTGCGGCAGCGCGGCCAGCGGGCTCTGCAGCGGGGTGATCGCCCGCTTCATCTCCAGCATCTCCCGCTTGAGCTGGTAGATCCGGTTGATGTCGCGCGAGCTGACGTCGGCGAAGACGGTGGCCTCGACCTCCTCCAGCTCCATCTGCATGAGGTCGGCCACCTGAAGGTAACGGTCGACGACGTGGTCGGCGATGGCGTGCAGCACGCCGGCCGGGCCGCGGGCCAGCAGCTCGGGCTGATCCTCCAACCGGCCGCGCACCTCGGTCAGCGGGCAGTGCTCGCCGTGGCGCACGGTGACCACGAAGTCGGCGCCGAGGAACACCATGATCTCGCCCGCAGCGATGATCTCGCTGGTGGCGGTCAGCTCGTCGTGGTCCAGGTAGGCGATGGTCTTGAGCACCATGAACAGGGAGTCGCCGTAACGCTCCACCTTGGGCCGCTGGTGCGCCTTGACGGCGTCCTCGACGGCCAGCGGGTGCAGGTCGAACACCTCGGCCAGCCACTCGACCTCGGGGGCCGCCGGCTCGTGCAACCCCACCCAGAGGAAGGCCTTGGCGCCCTCGAACTCGCTGTTGTGCTTGCGGACGAGGTCGAGCGACTCGGCGATGCCCTGGGCGGAGGCTCGCCGGCCCTCGATGTAGGCGCCGTACGTGACGATGGAGTCGGGCACCCGGACCTCAGGCGCCTGCCGGATCGGCTGACGCGCGGCCCGAGGCTGAACGGGGTGACGGTTGATGCGACGGAAAATCGTGGACGAGCGCATGGCAGTCCCTTTCCGCCCGACCTGGCACGCTCCATGCGCGATGAAAAGTCACCTCAATCAACACGTATGCATGGAGGCACGATCAGGCTGCCGGATTGGAGTGGTCGGGGGTACATGGGGTGTACGTGAACGAGCACGTACTGCTGGGATCACCAGGTTTCATCCCGGACCACCTCCAATCACGCAAGACGCCACAAAGCCGCCCTAAGTTATCACAGACGGGTGAACGCCTCCCGACGATACCCGCAGAGCGGCACCCGCGGCAGGTAGAAGTTCGCCAAGGAATGCCCTCCGTAGCGCCGTGGGGCGTACGGGCCTCCGATGCGGGGCGGGGTGGCGGGAGCTGCGACAATGGGCCCCGTGCGCGTTCTAGTCATCGGATCCGGCGGGCGTGAGCACGCCCTGTGCCGTTCACTCAAGCTCGACCCGCGGGTCGGCGAGCTCCACTGCGCTCCGGGCAATCCGGGCATCGAGGAGATCGCGACCCTGCACGCCGTCACGCCCACCGATCCAGAGCAGGTGGCCGGGCTGGCCACGCGGCTCGGGGCCGACCTGGTCGTCGTGGGGCCGGAGGCGCCGCTGGTGGCGGGGGTGGCCGACGCGGTGCGGGCGGCCGGCATCCCGTGCTTCGGGCCGTCCGCCGAGGCGGCGATGATCGAGGGGTCCAAGGCGTTCGCCAAGGAGATCATGGCCGCCGCCGACGTGCCCACCGCGCGGGCCCGGACGTGCGCGACCCCCGAGGAGGCGGCCGCCGCGCTCGACGAGTTCGGCGCCCCCTACGTGGTCAAGGACGACGGGCTGGCCGCGGGCAAGGGCGTGGTCGTCACCGACGACCGCGACGCGGCCCTGGAGCACGCGCTGGCCTGCGAGCGGGTGGTGATCGAGGAGTTCCTCGACGGCCCGGAGGTGTCGCTGTTCGCGCTGTGCGACGGGCGCACGGCCGTGGCGCTGCAGCCGGCGCAGGACTTCAAGCGCGCCTACGACGGCGGCGAGGGGCCCAACACGGGCGGCATGGGCGCCTACACCCCGCTGCCCTGGGCGCCCGAGGGCCTGGCCGAGCAGGTCATGCGCGAGGTCGTGGAGCCGACGATCGGCGAGCTGGCCCGGCGCGGCCTGCCCTACCAGGGCGTGCTCTACGTCGGCCTGGCGCTGACCGCCAAGGGGCCCAAGGTGATCGAGTTCAACGCCCGCTTCGGCGACCCGGAGGCCCAGGTGCTGCTCGACCGGCTGGAGACGCCGCTCGGCGGGCTGCTGCTGGCCTGCGCGACCGGCACGCTCGGTGAGCACGACCGGCCGGTCTTCCGCGACGGCTCCGCGGTGACCGTGGTGATCGCCGCCGAGGACTACCCCGGAGCCCCGGTCAAGGGCGACGTGATCAGGGGGATCGAGCCGACCGCCGACGCCTACGTGATCCACGCCGGCACCAGGCGGGTGGACGGCGAGGTGGTCTCCGACGGCGGGCGGGTGCTCGACGTCGTGGGCACCGGGCCCGACCAGGAGAGCGCCCGGCGCCACGCCTACGAGCTGGTGGCACGGGTCGAGCTGCGCGGCTCCTTCCACCGGACGGACATCGCCCGATGAAGCACCTGCACTCCGGCAAGGTACGCGACCTCTACGAGACCGACGACGGCCTGCTGCTGATGGTCGCCTCCGACCGGATCTCGGCCTTCGACCACGTGCTGGAGCCCGGCATCCCCGACAAGGGGGCCATCCTCACGCAGCTGTCGCTGTGGTGGTTCGACCAGCTCGCGGACGTGGTGCCCAACCACATCGCGGCACCGGGGCCCGACGCGCGCAGCATGGTGTGCAAACCACTCAAGATGGTGCCGATCGAGTGCGTGGCGCGCGGCTATCTGGCCGGGTCGGGGCTGACCGACTACCGGCGCGAGCGCACGGTCTCCGGCGTCCGGCTGCCCGAGGGGCTCCAGGACGGGTCACGGCTGCCCGAGCCGATCTTCACCCCGTCGACCAAGGCGCCGGTGGGGCAGCACGACGAGCCGATCCCGTACGAACGGGTGGTCGAGGAGGTCGGCGCGGAGACGGCCGAGGCGCTCCGGCGCGTCACGCTCGCCGTCTACACCCGGGGCGCCGAGATCGCCCGGGAGCGGGGCATCATCCTGGCCGACACCAAGATCGAGCTGGGCTGGGACTCCGAGGGAGTGCTGACCCTGGGCGACGAGGTCCTTACGCCGGATTCCTCGCGATTTTGGCCGGCGGACGCTTGGGAGCCGGGACATCCGCAACCGTCCTTCGACAAGCAATATGTCCGGGATTGGCTGACCTCTCCCGAATCCGGGTGGGATAAATCCTCCGAAACTCCTCCACCACGCCTGCCCGACAAGGTCGTCGAGCAGACCCGGCGCCGTTATCTGGAAGCGTACGAACGCCTCACCGGAGCTTCCTTTAACGGATGATTCGGCTGGGGCAGTTGGTATGACCGACTACTCTTGGGCCGGTCGAGCCAGACCAAGAACCCCGAGGAGCCCCAGGAATGGTCCGTTACCGCGTGCGCGGTGGCAACGCACTACGTGGAACCGCCTTCATCCAGGGCGCCAAGAACGCCGTGCTGCCGATGATCGGGGCCGCTCTGCTCGCCGCGAAAGGGCGCACCGTCCTGCGCAACGTGCCCATCATCGAGGACGTCCGCCGCGCGGTCGAGCTCGCCGAGACGGTGGGCGCGTACGTCGAGCTGCATGAGGCCGAGCGCACGCTGGTCATCGACGCCTCCCGGCTGCGCAGCCCGGTGCTGCCCGCCGAGATCGCCAGGCGCTTCCGCGGCTCGGTGCTCTTCACCCCCGCGCTGCTCCACCGGCTGGGCGAGGCGATCGTCGAAGGCGTCGGCGGCTGCAACCTCGGCAGCCGCAACCTCGACTTCCACTACCTGGGCTACAAGCGGCTGGGCGCGGTCGTCGACGAGGGCGAGACCGTCATCCACGTCAAGGCCTCCGGCCTGACCGGCGCGACGCTCTACCTCGACACCCCGTCCCACACCGGCACCGAGAACCTGATCATGGCCGCGGCGCTGGCCAACGGCGTCACCGTGATCGAGAACGCCGCGCTCGAACCCGAGGTGCTCGACGTCATCGACATGCTCACCAAGATGGGCGCGCGCATCAGCGGCGGCGGCACCGGGTTCATCACCGTCGAGGGCGTCGACGAGCTGCACGCCGTCGAGCACACCGTGATGCCCGACCGGCTCGACGCGGGCGTCTTCGCGATGGCCGCGGCGATCACCGGCGGCGAGCTCAGCCTGGTCGGCACCGGCCTCGACCTCGGCGTGGTCCGCTACAAGCTGGAGCAGATGGGCGTCGACTTCGCCCGGCAGGGCGCGGTGCTGCACGTGCGCCGCGACCGCACGCTCCGGCCGATCAACATCATCACCGACACCTATCCCGGCTTCGCCACCGACCTGCAGTCGCCCATGATGACGGTCGCGGCGCTGGCCGACGGACCCAGCTACATCCACGAGCGCATCTTCGACGGCCGTTTCGCCCTGGCCGGCGAGCTGAACAAGATGGGCGCCCAGGTGGAGGTCGACGGCAGCCGGGCGATCGTGCGCGGCGCCACCCCGCTGACCGGCACCCAGGTGACCGCCCACGATCTTCGGTCGGGCATCGCTCTGGTGCTCGCCGGGCTGGCCGCGGAGGGCGAGACCGTCATCGAGTCGGGATACCTGATCGACCGCGGGCACGCGCATCTCGCCGAACGAATGCGGGCGCTCGGAGCGGACATTACACGAGAGATTTCAAGACACTGACAATCGTCAGGTAAACCCATCTGAACTGCTGAAATGACTTCTCGGGCGGCCAACCAGAACGGCTTTCCGGAAAAGTCGGGCGTGACATTACGGCCCTCGCGAGCGATCGTTCCAAAAGAGAGCACTGCAACTTACGGCAGGATGGGACGAACATTGGTCGAGAGGGCCGAAGAAACAACCCGAGTGTCACGCCCGGGCGCTATGACACCGGACCTCACCATCGGCGTGGTCGGACCCCACGATTTGGTCGAGCGCGTCATGTTGATGGGGCACGCAGCCGCGCCCCTGCCCTGTCGCCTTGTGGCGGCCGCCTACCGCGACGAACAGGAGGCGCCCGACAAGGTGACCCGGCTCGGTCCCGGCGTCGACGCGTGCCTGTTCGCCAGCCCGGTCCCCTACGACCTGGCCCGGCGTTCCGGCGTGCTGACGATGCCGGCGACCTACGTCCAGCTCGGCGGGGCCGCACTGGTCGCCGCGCTGGCCAAGGCGGCGCTGGATCCGCGCATGGACCCCCAACGGGTCAGCGTCGACGTGGTGTCACGTGCCGATGTCGAGGAGGCGTACACAGATCTCGGCATACCGGCCGCGGACGTGCACAGCCGCGACGAGCCGGGGGCCACCGGCACGATCGCGGCCTACCACGAGCGGCTGGCCCGCCAGGGCGCCACCACCGGCGCGCTGACGTGCCTGCCGGCGGTCGCCGAGCGGCTCCAGACGGCCGGGGTGGCGGTGATCCGGATCAGGCCGACCTCGGCGGCGGTGCGCACCGCGCTGCACACGGCGGCGCTGCTGGGCGCGCACCACCGGCTGGAGGAGTCGCAGCTCACCGTCGTGCTGGTGGAGGTGCCGACGCTCCGCGAGCCCGTACGCCGCGCCGCGCCGCGTTACTGGCGCGACGAGCTGCGGCTGTCGCTGCACAGGCTGCTGGTCCAGGAGGCCAACCGGATCAACGCGACCGTGTGGCCGATCGACGATCACAGCTATCTGGTCACCGCGACCAGGGGCTCGATCGCGACCGCCACCGACGGGTTCCGGGTGCTGCCGTTCGCGTCCAGGATCCGCGACGAGCTGGGGCTGGCCGTCGAGGTGGGCGTGGGGATGGGACGCACGACGCACGACGCCGAGTCGCACGCGCGGGCCGCGCTGGCCCGCACCCAGGCGGGCAAGCAGGCCCAGGGCTTCGCGGTGGACCGCGAGGGCCGGACCCTGGTGCCCGCTCCCCGGATGCCGCCCACCGGGTCCGGCGCGCTCAAGCCCAAGGGCGTCGAGGTGCTGGCCAGGCTGGCGGCCAAACTCGAAGGAGGTGACACGGTGGTCGACGCGGAGGGAGCCGGGAAGATGCTCGGGGTGACGCCGCGTACGGCCCGGCGGTTGCTGCGCACGCTGGTTGACGAGGGACTCGCGTGGCCGCTCCCGCCGAACCGCACGCCCCAACCCGGTCGGCCGCGGCAGCTCTACCGCCTCATCGTGGAGAAGCTTGGCCCGCGCTGATCCCCTGTACAGGTCCGCCGTCCCCCTTCCCCTTCCAGGACGGCGGGCCGTAGCTCTGCGTTACGGACATTGGGAGCGCTACCAAGTGTCCGAAATGTGAACTTGGGGGGAGATCGGCGTGAACTTCTGCGACCAGTTCTGCCGAGTTCTTGGTTGGCCCTTGTGGAAGGGGGTATGTTCTCCCTCGCCCCCGATCGACGGGATTCGGACGGGGGCACCAATTTTTCTCCCCGGCGTCAGCAGGCGCAGGCGACCTCCGTGACCGGCGTCGTGAGGGCGTCCTTCGGATGGCGGATGAGCCCCGAGGCGGTCTCCACCGCGAAGCCCTCCCTGGCCCAGTACTCGAAGCCGCCGATCATCTCCTTGACCCGGTAGCCGAGCCTGGCGAACTCCAGCGCGGCGCGCGTGCCGCCGTTGCAGCCCGGTCCCCAGCAGTAGACGACGACCGTGACGTCGCGCGGCACGCTCGCTGGCGCGCGGGCGGCGATCTCGCGGGTGGGGAGGTGGCGGGCGCCGGGGACGTGACCCTGGTCCCAGCTCTCCCGGCTGCGCGAGTCGACCACGACGATGCCGGGTTCGGCTGCGGCCAGGTCGGCGGCCACGTCGGAGACATCGGTCTCGAAGGACAGGCGGGCGGCGAAGTGGGCCAGGGCGGCGGCGTTGCCGGCGGCCGGGGTGTCGGTAACAGCGGACATGGGACTCCATTCACGAGATGAATGGAAAAATCGTGACATCCAGCTCGTGAAGCGGACAGTGGGGCGAATGCCGCTTATCGCTAAGATTCCGCCAGCCTCCCAGCGTCGGCCCTCCGCCGGAATCTGTCGGAACCGACCAGTATTGTCATCAGTCATGGGATCGAACACTGCTGACCGCCGGACCTCCCTCAAGGTCTGGGGCGCCCTCGCCATCGTGTACGTGGTGTGGGGATCGACCTATCTCGGCATCGGAATCGCGATCGAGTCGATCCCGCCCATGCTCAGCGCGGCCATCCGGTTCATCATCGCGGCCGCCCTGCTGTCCGGGTTCCTGCTGGTGCGGTCGGGGCCGGGGGCCTTCAGGATGTCGCGCCGGCAGTTCCTCGGCGCGGCCCTCGTGGGCGTGCTGCTGCTGACCACGGGCAACGGGATGCTGTCCGTGGCCGAGCAGTACATCTCCACGGGCCTGGCGGCGCTGCTGGTGGCCTCGGTGCCGCTGTGGCTGGTCGTGTTCAGGTTCGCCGTGCGCGACCGTCCCAAGACGCTCACGCTCGCGGGCGTGCTGGTCGGCATCGGCGGGGTCGGCGCGCTGTCGCTGACCGGCGCCGAGGGCGGCAGCGAGGTCGGGATCGTCGTGGTGCTGCTCGCGTCGGTGTCGTGGGCCGTGGGCTCGTTCGTGTCGGGCAGGATCGCGATGCCCGCCAACGCGCTCGCCACCAGCGCGGTCGAGATGGTCGTGGGCGGCGCCGGATTGCTGGTGCTCGGCACCGGCTTCGGCGAGCGGCTCGACGTCTCGGCCGTCACCACCAGATCGTGGCTGGCCCTGGCCTACCTGGTCGTGGCGGGGTCGCTGATCGGGTTCACCGCGTTCTCGTGGCTGCTGGGCAACGCGCCCATCTCGCTGGTCTCCACCTACGCGTACGTCAACCCGGCCGTCGCCGTCGCGCTCGGCGCGCTGGTCCTCAGCGAGCCGATCACCGTCCAGGTGATCGTCGGCGGCCTGGTCATCCTGGTCGGCGTCGCCCTGGTGATCTCGACCGAGCGCAAGGGAACGACACGCGCGCCCGACGCCGGCGCGGGCGATGGCGGGACACCACCACCCGCGCGCCGGCGGGCCGAGCCCGTGGCCGAGCAGCCTGGCGGGTAGGCAGGCGTCGTCAGCCCCGGAAGGCGGCCGCCGCGGCGAGGAACGTGTCGTTGGCCTCCGGGTCGCCGATCGAGACGCGGGCGCCCTCTCCCGCGAACGGCCGCACGGCCACACCCTCGACCGCGCAGGCCTCGGCGAAGTCGAGGGTGCGCTCGCCCAGCCTGAGCCAGACGAAGTTGGCCTCGGTGGGCGGGACGGTCCAGCCCTGCGCGATCAGCGCCTCGCGCACCCGGGTGCGCTCCTTGACCACGAGATCGACCCGCTCCAGCAACTCGTCCTCGGCCCGCAGCGAGGCGACGGCCGCGACCTGGGCGAGGTGGTTGACGGCGAACGGAATGATCGTCTTGCGCACCGCCGCGGCCACCGGCTCGTGCCCGACCAGGTAGCCGACCCGCAGCCCGGCCAGCCCGTACGCCTTGGAGAACGTACGCAGCACGCAGACGTTGGGCCGGTCGCGGTAGAGGGTCAGGCCGTCGGGCACGTCCGCGTCGCGTACGTACTCGCGGTAGGCCTCGTCGAGCACCACCAGCACGTCGCCGGGCACCCGATCGAGGAAGGCCGTCAGCTCCGCCTCGCGGATCGCGGTGCCGGTCGGGTTGTTGGGGTTGCACACGAACACCATGCGGGTCCGGTCGGTGATCGCCTCGGCCATGGCGTCGAGGTCGTGGTCCTCGCCGGCCAGCGGCACCCGCACGGACCGCACGCCGGCCAGGTCGGCCAGCAGCGGGTAGGCCTCGAACGACCGCCAGGCGTAGACCACCTCGACGTCCGGCTCGCCCACGGTCTCGAACAGCTGCTGCGCCACGGTCACCGAGCCCGCGCCGAGCGCGACGTGCTCGTACGGCACCCCGAACCGCTCGGCGATGGCCTCGGTCAGCCCGGTCGCGCCCGGGTCGGGGTAGCGATGGATCTGCCGCGCCCCCTCGGCGATCGCCTCCAGCACCGACGGCAGCGGATCGTAGGGCGACTCGTTGGAGGAGAGCTTGTACGAGCGGCCGTCGGCGGCGGCGACGGCCTTGCCCGGCTGGTAGGCCGGCATCGTGTCGAGGATCGGGCGAAAACGAGGCATGTCCTCACCTTATGAAATGCCGGGCCCACCGGCATCCTCACCCGGCCGCGTCGACGTTGTTCGTGGAAGGCGAGCGTGCCCCCATAGGGCCGACAGGGAAGCATCTGGATGCCGTCGCCCAGGGACACGCTCTGGTCGCCGAGATGCAGGACGACTCCGGCGGCGAACCGATCGCCGATCGCGTCGCGCATCCAGCGCAGGTGCGCGACGTCTCACGCCGAAGGGGAGGCGCTGGCCTTGATCTCGATGCAGGCGACGCGCCCGTCATAACGTTCGAGGACGAAGTCGACCTCCCGCCCATTGCGGTCGCGAAAGTAGTGAATGCGGAAGGGCTCAGACGTCGTCGAACGAAGCTTGGGCACTGAACGATCTCATCAGCTCGGCGAGCCGCCGCTCCAACAGCCGCGGACGAAGGTCGTCCACGCGTTCCCCCAGGTCGTCACTTCGCCTGGCGCCAACCCTACATCTCGTCCGGCTGCGACTCGTCACTTCGTCCAGACAGAACTCGTCACGTCGTCCAGGCATAGCTCGGCACTTCGTCCACCTCGGGCGTCAGGTGTGGGCGGTCAGACCTTGAGGGAGCGGAGCATCGGGGGGTGGAGAAGCTCGGCGGGGCCGCGGCGGTAGAGCTTGGCGGGGCGACCGCCGTCGCGGGTGGTGGTGGCACCCGTCTCCACCAGGAAGCCCTCGGCCTTGGTGACCTTGCGGTGGAAGTTGCGCGGGTCGAGGGAGCGGCCCCAGACGATCTCGTACACCCTGCGCAGGTCGGCCACCGTGAACTCCGGAGGACAGAAGGCGGCGCCCAACGGGGTGTATTCGAGCTTGGCCCGGGCCCGCTCGATGCCGTCGAGCATGATGCGGCGGTGGTCGAAGGCCATCACGGCCAGCTCGGCGAGCGGGCGCCAGCTCATGTGGGCCTGCTCGGAGGCGGGCAGGTCGGGCGCGAGCCCGAGGTAGGCGACGCTCACGACCCGCTGGCGGGGGTCGCGGTCGGGGTAGCCGTAGGTCTGGAGCTGCTCCAGGTGCACCGGGGCGCCCGGCAGGCCGGCGCGCTCGCCCAGGATGCGCTGGGCGGCGGCCGGGAGGTCCTCGTCGAGCTGGACGAAGCCGCCCGGCAGCGACCAGCGCCGCAGGAACGGCGGGTTGTCGCGCCGCCAGACGAGGGCGCAGAGCGCCTGGCCGCGCACGGTCAGCACGACCAGGTCGACGCTGACCGGCACGCACGGAACCATGGCAGGCACGTTACACTCAGCGGCCGTTCACGTGCCGACCCGGACGTGCAGCCGCTCCGTGGTCTCCTGCCCCGAGGGCAGCCGGACGCCGATCCTGAGCCAGTCGCCGGGCTCGGCCTGCCCCCAGTCGAACGGCACCCAGGCGGTCTGCATGCCCTCGGGCAGCTCCTCCAGCGGGTCGTCGTCGAGCCAGCCGGCGGTGGCCACGTCGAGGTCGACGGAGCCGCCCGGCCACTCGACGGTGACCGTGCCGTCGGTGAAGTTGTAGCCGCGCACCTCGATGCCGTCCTGGACGTCGCGCGCGCGCCGGATCGCGTCCACCGCGATCGGCCGGCCCCAGTCCTTCATGACCTCGGTCTCCAGGGACGGCGAGCCGCACGTCATGAAGTCGCTCCACATGTACGAGACGATCTTCTGGACGTATCGGCCGGCCATGGTGACGGCCTGGTCGAGGCGCTTCTTGTCGGTCTTGCCACGGGTGCCGCTGGCGGCGCACGGCTGGTCGCCCGACGGCTCGAACGCCTCGACGTTGGCCCACAGCTGCACCTCGTGACCGGCTTCCAGCATCTTCTCGCGGGCCAGCGACATCTCGCGGTAGTAGTCGCGCGTCGAGCCGTGGTAGGCGGTGTCGTACGTGCTCTCCCCCACGACCGGGCGGAGCCGCTCGTCCACCTCCTCGCCGCGCTCGTCCGGCCAGAACAGGCCCACCTTGCCGGTGCCGCGGCTGTCCTGTGGCGCGATGATGCCGACCCCGGTCTGGGCGAGCGCCGTGAAGCCCTCGGCCACCTGCTTGGGCGTCTGGCCGAAGGCGACCCGCTTGCGCGCGTCGAGGTAGGGGCTGATCAGGATGGGCTTGTTGGGCAGCTCCTGCTCCACGATCGTGTGCTGGTCGGCGTAGACCCTCAGCGTGGGATTGGAGACCAGGGTGCTCGACATCTGCACCTCGAAGGGCTGGTAGACGCCGCCGAGCGAGGCCCGGTCGGCGAAGCGCACACCGTAGTCCTGCAGGATGCGGCGGGTCAGGGTGGTCAGCGTGCCGAGGTGCTTGGGGTTGGCCCGGGTCGGCGTCTCCGGGTCGCGCGGCGCGAGCGGCAGCGCGGGGAAGACCCGCAGGCCGAACCGGTCGCCGAGGTCGAGCAGCTCGGTCAGGCTGTCCTTGGCCGCGCCCGCGATGAGGATCAGGTCGTACGGCTTGGCCTTGCCGAAGTCGCAGGTGGCGTCGTCGGAGCCGTCCATGGGCGCGAGCACCCGGTAGTAGACGCGCTTGCCCGCCGGAATCGATCGTTCCATCTGGGCGCAGCGGAACAGGTCGGGGCCGAACGCCTCGTCGGTGCGGTAGACGTAGGTGCGGGCGATCCGGTTGCCCGGGTCGGCCGCCTTGAGGTCGCGCTCGGCCGCGGCGTGGCAGCTGAGCCCGTCCTCCTCGCACGGCTCGTAGAGCGAGTCGACCTTGCCGTCCTTGGCCCGGACGCGGCCCCGGTCGTCGAGCTCCCGGTACTGCAGGCCGTACCCGATCCTGATCACCGTGTCGCCGCCGAGGCTGTGGATCTCCTGCATCTGCTTGCGCCAGGTGCAGGGGTTGGACTTGGGCGTGACCCAGTAGCCGGTGACGGCGTAGGGGGCCTTCTCGCCGGTGTCGAACGTGCCGCACGGGTCGGTGAACTCGCTCACCTGGGGCGTGGGGTCGTCGCGGGTCGGGGTGGCGCTGACCCGCTGGCTCACGGGCTCGGATGGAGGGTCATCGGGAAGGACGACGATCACGGCCGCCACGGCGGCCAGGATCACTGCGCCCAGGAACACAAAGAGCCAGCGCACGTTGAAGAACCTACCGCTCTCGGGATCTGCCGGAGATAAGCCGTTATTTCAGCAGCCCGGCCCAGTCTTCGAGCTGGGCCACGAACCGTTTCGCCGAATTGGGCCAGTGGTGGTTGGCACGTGCCGACGCGTAGCCGCGCGCGCCCTGCGCCCGCCGCTCCCGTACGTCGTCCCGCAGCGTGAGCACGGCCTGTGCCACGGCCTTGGGGTCCTCCCAGGGCACCACGACGCCGCTTTCGTACCGCTCGACCAGCTCGACCGCGCGAGGGGACGGAGTCGTGATGACCGGGATGCCGTGCGCCATGTACTCGACGATCTTGGTGGGCATCGAGTGCCGGTAGTTGGGCTCGTCGTGCAGCAGCGAGAGCCCGGCCAGCGCGCCGTCGAGCCGCTTGAGGGCCTCGTCGTTGGGCATGAAGTCACGCCACTCCAGCAGGCCCTCGGTCACCGCCTGGTTGAGCAGCGGACGGCTCTGCGGGTCGGCGTAGCCGATCAGCTCGACCGCCACCCGGTACGGCTGCAGCAGCCGGGCCACCTCGATGGCCTCCAGCACGCCCCGCGCCCGCGACAGCCAGCCCAGGTAGACCACCCGGTCGTCGCCCGGCGGGGTGACCGAGTCGGGCACCCACGTCTCGTTCGGCACGATCAGGTGGGCGTGCTTGAACCTGCCCGCGTAGGCCGTCTCGGCCAGCAGCAGGTGCATCCGACGTTCGGCCGTGCTCTCCAGCATGCGGGCCAGGAAGCGGACGGGCGGGCGCAACAACGAGGGCAGCCACGGCTTGAGCGAGAGCGTCGCCGGAGTGTCCTCGTGCACGTCCCACACCACGGGCGGGCTGTTGCGCACCCCCCAGACGGCGAACAGCAGCTCGGGGTCGTGGATCAGCACCAGGTCGACCTTGCCGCGCATCCGCTTGAACACCCGGCGGGCGGCCAGCACGGCCGCGACGCGCTTGCGCTGGGCGGCCCGGGGCAGATCGACGCCGGTGACCCACGGCCTGGGGACGACCCCGTGAGCCGTGAAAGAAGCCGCATACGTGACCTCATGACCGGCATCCACGAGGGCGCGGATCTGCCGATGCAAGATCCTCGCATCCTCGGGGTTATGCACCACCGTCATGACGAGCACGTGCACTGCGCGCAGCCCTCCGTCGCTACAGCCGCTCGACGCGTTCACCCTCGGTGAGAACACCGCGGGTGTCGAGCACGAGCCGGGCCTTTGCCTCCACCATGTCCAGGTCGAACGCGGCGTGCTGCTGGAGCAGCAGTGTCACGTCGGCACCGGCCACGGCCTCGGCCAGATCCTCTTCACGCGGCACGGGTGTGCCGTCGACCGACCACTCCTTGACATGCGGGTCGGCGAACGAGAGGTCGGCGCCCAGTTCCAGCAGCGCACGCGCCACCGGTAGGGCCGGGGTCTCGCGTTCGTCAGCGATGTCCGGTTTGTAGGTAACGCCGAGCATAACGACTCTGGCGCCGTTCACGGGCTTCTTATGCCTGTTCAGCAATCGCTGTACGCGGGCCACCACGTAGGACGGCATCCGCTCGTTGATCTCCTGGGCCAGCTCGACGAACCGGAACGGGTAGCCGAGCTTGCGCACCGTGTAGGACAGGTAGGACGGATCGACGGGGATGCAGTGCCCGCCGACCCCGGGGCCGGGCAGGAACTTCTGGAACCCGAACGGCTTGGTGGCCGCGGCCTCGATCGACTCCCACAGGTCTATCCCGAGCTCGTCGCAGAAGATCGCCATCTCGTTGACGAGCGCGATGTTGACGTGCCGGTAGGTGTTTTCCAGCAGCTTTGCCATCTCGGCCTCGCGGGTGCCGCTGACGGGCACGACCTGCTCGATGAACTGGCCGTAGAAGGCGGTCGCCCGGTCGCGGCAGGTCGCGGTGTAGCCACCGACCACTTTGGGGGTGTTGCGCAGCCCGAACTTGGGGTTGCCCGGGTCGATCCGCTCGGGCGAGAAGGCCAGGTGGAAGTCGACGCCCGCGGTCAGGCCCGAGGCTTCGAGCAGCGGGCGGGCCACCTCGTCGGTGGTGCCCGGCCAGGTGGTGGACTCGAGCACGACCAGCGTGTCCTTGGTCAGGTTGCGGGCGACGGTGGAGGTCGCCCCCTCGACCGCGGACAGATCCGGCCGGTGGTCCTCGTCCAGCGGGGTCGGCACGCAGATGACGATCGTGTTGCTCGAGGCCAGCACCGACTCGTCGAGCGTGGCGCGGAAACCGCTGACCAGCATGTGATCGAGGTCGGCGTCGGTCAGGTCATCGATGTAGGACTGCCCGGCGTTGAGCGCGTCGACCTTACGAGGGTCGACGTCCACGCCGACGACTCGGAGTCCGGCGGCCACCGCTTCCTTCGCGAGCGGCATGCCGACGTACCCCAAGCCGATGACAGCCAAGTCGATTTCTGTCACAGCTGTACCTTGGAGGGCCGGAAACAACACTTCATGGTGGCAAAGGTTATCTCAAGTCCACCTAGCTCACGCCTAATGCGACTGAACATGTCACAACAGACAGCCAAACGGGAGGTCATCGTTCGGCAAGGTCCCGGTAGAGGGATCGATAGGTTTCGGCTACGCGGCTCCACGTGCGCTTGGTCGCCACTTCAACCCGTCCGGCCTCGCCCATCTCAGCGCGCCGGGCAGGGTCCTCGCGCAGGCCCGCGATCGCCTTGGCGAGCGCGGCCGGATCGCCCGGCGGCACCAGCAGGCCGGCGCCGTCGGAGCCGACCAGCTCCGACAGCGCGGGCAGATCGCTGAGCACGACCGGCTTGCCCAGCGCCATCGCCTCGACCGGCTTCAGCGGCGTGACGAGCCGGCAGACGCGGAGATCCTCACGCGGGCAGACGAAGATGTCGATGGCCTCCTGGGCCTGCAGCGCCTCGTCGGGGCCGACCCGGCCCGGCAGGATGGCGGTCTTGAGCCCCAGGTCCTCGACGATGGCCAGCAGGTTGTCACGCTCGGTGCCGTCGCCCACAATGAGCACCCGCACCGGCGCGCCCTCGTCGCGCAGCAGCGCCGCCGCACGCAGCAGCGTCGCGAACCCCTCGTACGCCACGATGCTCGACACCGAGCCGACCACGATCTCGTCGGCGCCGATGCCCATGGCCGACCTGAACGACGCGCCGTCGTAGTGGGCGGTGAGCAGCGTGTCGTCGACCGCGTTGGGCGCCAGGAAGACGCGCTCCCTCGGCACGCCCCGCTCGACGATCTCGGTGGCCATCGTCTCGGCCAGCGTGACGACCGCGTCGGCCTCGCGCATCAGGAACGCCTCGCGCTCGCGCTGGAGCACGTGCCGCTCGCTGCCGACCCGGACCGGGTCGCGCGAGGCCCAGGTCTCCTCCAAAAAGCCGCGCACCTCGTAGACGAAGGGGGTGCCGGTGCGCTCGCGCACGGCGTGGGCCACGGAACCGTTGCGGTGGTCGGTGGCCGCGTGCAGGATCTGCGGCCGCAGCTCGGCGACGAGCCTGGTGACCGACTCGGCGCCCTTGACCATCCGGCCGCGCATCTCGAACGGCATCTCGCCGTGCCCGTCGGGCAGCAGCCGGTGGTAGGGCGTGCCGTCGATCTCCTCGTACGGCGTGGCGTCGGCGTGGCCCTGGAACATCGGCCAGCCCCAGCTGGTGACCACGTGCGGGTCGAGGCCGAGGGCCCGCTGGGCGGTGACGATGCGGTGGGTCCTGACGGTGTAGCCCGCCTGGGTGTAGGGCAGGGCGTTGGTCACGCAGTGGAGCACCCGGCCCTCGACCCGCTCGCCGACGGCCACCTTGGGGCCGGGCGGGATGGGGTCGGGGCTGATCGCGGCCAGCTCACCGCGGTAGTAGGCGGCCCGGCGCTTGACGAAGGGGTACTTGGCGTGGGCGTCGAGCACCTCGGCCGCCTGGCTGACCCGCCCGGCGTCCCAGTGCTCCTTGGCCTCGTTCCACGGCGCCTTGATCACGCGCATGCCGAGCCTGCGGACGGCCAGTCTGGCCCGGCGGGCGGCCGGCCAGGCGACCCGGCCGACGATCGGCCGGAGCCGGGGCGGAAGGGTGTCGGCGGCGGCCTGCGCGACCCGCACCGGGTCGGATTTCACCTTGGTGAAGACCACCCGGGAGACGATGATCGGGTGCTGGACGAAGCCCTTCAGAAGCCCACTGACACCGGCACGCGCGGACTTGGCGGAAACCTTGGGGGAGTCTGGACGACTGGCGTCGGATGCCACGCGGTGACCGTACCATAGGCAGCGTTTTTTCCCTTCCGCTCCGAAAGGCGAGGTCAATGAGGGAGAACCCCCTGGTCCTGCACGTGCTGGGAGCGCGTCCCAACTTCGTGAAAGCGGCCCCGGTGGTGCGGGCCCTCGGCGAGCTGGGCGTGCGGCAGGGCATCGTCCACACCGGTCAGCACTACGACGCGCTGATGTCCGATGTGTTCTTCGCGGACCTCGGCCTGCCCGAGCCCGTGGCCAATCTGGGGGTCGGCTCCGGCACCCACGCCAAGCAGACCGCGGCCCTGCTGGTCGGCCTGGAGGAGATCGTCCTCGGGCAGGACCCCGACCTGGTCGTGGTCTACGGCGACGTCAACTCCACGCTGGCGGCCATCCTCGTCTGCGCCAAGCTGGGCGTCCGCACGGCGCACGTGGAGGCGGGGCTGCGCTCGTTCGACCGGGGCATGCCCGAGGAGGTCAACAGGATCGTCACCGACTCGCTGTCCGACCTGCTCTTCGCCACCTCCCCCGACGCCCTGTCGCACCTGGCGGCCGAGGGCGTGCCGGCCGCCAAGGTGCACCTGGTCGGCAACCCCATGATCGACAGCCTGTTCTCGGCGCTGCCGTCGCTGGACCCGGCGCCGGTGGTGGCGCGGCTCGGCCTCCCGGACCGGTATGCCGTGGCGACGCTGCACCGGCCGGCCAACGTGGACACCCCGGAGGCCGCGCGCGAGCTGGTCTCGTCGGTGCTGGAGGTCGCGCGGCAGATCCCGGTCGTGGTGCCGATCCATCCCCGTGGGCGCACCCGGCTGGCGGAGGCCGGGCTGGTCGACGGGCCTTCGGTCAGGGTCGTGGACCCGCTCGGCTACGTGGACTTCCTGTCGCTGGTGCGCGGGGCCGCGCTGGTCGTGACCGACTCGGGCGGCGTCCAGGAGGAGACGACCATGCTGGGTGTGCCGTGCCTGACGGTCCGGCCCAACACCGAGCGGCCGATCACGATCACACACGGGACCAACCGCCTGGTCACGCCCGCCCTGCTGCCCGCCGCCGCGGAGAAGGCGCTGGCCGACGGGGCCTCGACGCCGTCCGGGGAGCTGCCGCCGCTCTGGGACGGGGCCGCCGGTCCGCGCATCGCCCGGGTGATCTCGGCCTGGCTCAAAGGGGACAACCTCTCGCCGGCCGCCCAGGGCACGCGTTCCGAATAGCCCCCCATTCCGTACGGGTTACGCCGTACCATGACATATCTCCGCGAGCGATAGGCGAGCATCCTCATGGCCGAAACCCCCGAAGAGCCCACGTACCAGCGGCTCGGCCCCGTCAACTGGCTGCCTGAGGAGCGCAAGCTCGTCGAGAGGTACGAGGCGGAGATCAGGGAGCTGCGCCGGCGTCTGGAGATCTCCGAGGCGCGGGCCGCCTACGCGTCCTGGAAGCTGGAGGCCACCCAGGCCAAGCGGACGTTCAAGCTCGGCGAGGCGATCGGCTCCAAGAAGCCCGGCAAGGTGCTGGAGGCGGTCCGCTCCAAGGACAGGGCGCCCAAGCCGCCCGTCCCGGTCAGCGAGGCGGTCGAGGTGGCCAATCACCGGCCGCCGCCGGTCGAGGTGCCCGCGGTGAAGTGGCCGGCCGGCCCGGTGAACCGGCCCGGCCTGCGCGTCGCGGTGATCCTGGACGACTTCTCCCGGATGGCGTTCCGGTACGAGTGGGACCAGATCGAGTTCGGGCTCAAGGACTGGCCGGAGATCTTCGCCGACAAGCGGCCCGACCTGCTGTTCTGCGAGTCGGCCTGGCACGGCAACCAGGGTCGCTGGCGCTACCAGATGACCGGCACCAACGCGCCCAAGGAGCCGCTGCGCGACCTGGTGGCCTGGTGCCGGGCAGAGGGCATCCCGACGGTCTTCTGGAACAAGGAGGACCCGCCCAACTTCGACTTCTTCATCGACACGGCCAAGCTGTTCGACTACGTGTTCACCTGTGACGGTGACATGGTGCCGAAATATCGGGAAATATTGGGTCACGACCGGGTGGACGTGCTGCAGTTCGCCGCCCAGCCCCGCGTGCACAACCCGATTCAGCAGAAGCAGGGCCGGCTGCACGACGTGGTCTTCGCCGGGATGTACTTCCGCGACAAGCACCCCGAGCGGCGCGAGCAGATGGAGGTCGTCCTCGACCCGGTGCGCGAGCTGGGCCTGCACATCTTCGCCCGCAACGGCGAGGTCGACGAGAAGTACGGCTGGCCCGAGAAGTACCGCCCGCACATCGTGGGCGAGCTGCCCTACGACCAGATGCTCGCCGCCTACCGGATGTACAAGGTCTTCCTCAACGTCAACTCGGTGCTCGACTCGCCCACCATGTGCGCGCGCCGCGTCTTCGAGCTGTCGGCCTGCTCCACCCCGGTCGTCTCGGGCTGGTCGCGGGCGATCGAGGAGACGTTCGGCGACCTGGTGCCCATCGCCCGGGAGCCGGTCGAGTCGTACAACCAGGTGCTGCACCTGATCAACAGCCCCGAGCTGCGGGCCCGGATGGGCCACCTGGCCATGCGCGAGGTGTTCGACAAGCACCTGTTCTCGCACCGGGTGGACCAGATCCTCCAGCTGCTCGGCCGGCCGGCGCCGGCACGGTCGCGGTCGATCTCGGTGGTGCTGCCGACCAACCGCGCCTCCCACATCGAGCACGCGATCTCCTCGGTGGCCAAGCAGATCCACCGGCCGCTGCAACTCGTCATGGTGCTGCACGGGCTCGACATCGACCCCGTCGTGGTGGCCGACAAGGCCCGCATGGCGGGCATCTCCGACGTCGTGGTGCTGCCCGCCGCCGCCGAGCTGTCGCTGGGCGCCTGCATGAACCTCGGCATCGCCGCCGCCGAGGGCGAGCTGATCGCCAAGATGGACGACGACAACCTGTACGGCGAGCACTACCTGTCGGACCTGGCCCGGGCCTTCGACTACACGGACGCGGAGCTGGTCGGCAAGGGCGCGCACTACGCCTACTTCGAGGGCCGCAACACCACGATGCTCCGCCTGCCCGGGCTGGAGCACCGCTACTCCTTCCTCGTCCAGGGCGGCACGTTCCTCGGCAAGGCCGAGATGTTCCGGTCCTACGGCTTCCCCGACCTCACCCGTGGCGAGGACACCCATCTCGTGCGCAGGCTGAAGGAGGACAGCGTCAAGATCTACTCGGCCGACCGCTTCAACTTCGTCTACTGGCGCGGCGCCGACGCGAGCATGCACACCTGGCAGGCCGACCACATCAAGCTGACCAGGAACGCGCAGTTCTCCTTCGTCGGCCGGCCCGACGACCACGTGCTGATCTGACGGCCTCAGGCCGCCGGCCCTCCTGACGGCCTCGACCTGGCCTGACGGCTATCGGCTGATCTTGGCGAGCTGACGGTCGGCCACCTGGGCGAGCTGGAACAGGCCCCCCGACTTCACCTTCCGGCCCACGACGAGCAGGCTCAGGATCACGTTGCCCCGCCTGATCACCACCGACCCGACCTGGGCGTTCTGGCCGCCGCCCACGGCCGTGGTGAGGTAGGCGCGCGACTCGTCGCCCTGCCTGGGCATGGTCAGCTGCCGCGTGCCGTAGGTCACCCGGGTGCCCTCCACGTCGGCGGCGTAGTCGGCGCACTGCGCGGGCAGTGCCGGCGGGAAGACCGGCGAGGGCATCGCGACCAGCGCCTGGGTGATCGATCCCCGGTCGGAGGCGTAGGCGACGACGGCGGCCGGGGCGTTGGCGAGGGCCGGCTCGCCGGCGTCGAGCTGAGCGGCACCGGCGCACTCGGGCCGGGCCAGGCTGACCTGGCGCGCGGCCGCCAGCCCCTTCTTCGTCGACTCAAGCGACCCGAACGCCCCCGTCTCGGGGCCGTGGACGACGCGCATGCCCTGGGGTGCCGGCAGCAGCGCCAGGCGGAGCCGGCCCGCGTCGACGGGAGGCGCCGAGGAAGCAACCGAGGTGGCGGGCGTCGTGGGCGCCGAGGGCGTGGCGTCGGCGACGGGCTCGGCCGCCCTCCCCGCCGAGCAGCCCGCGATCACCACGGCGCCCAGACATATGCCGGAAAGAGCCTTGAAAATGAATTTCGGATTTCGCGCTATCAGCATATGGATAAACGCTAGAGGAGCCGCGCGGCGGGCATCCGACTAACGTCGCTATTCGCGGGATTCAGCGGTTCTACGGGGGCTCTCGGCTTCTGCCCCATTCGACGGCACACTGTTCGCGAGAGCCATGACGCCACCCCTGACTGGGATCATGACCTCACCGACCAGGCCAAAGCTGATCTTGCCGGTGACACGGCCCTGCTCGCCGACCACTCGGACTCCCCCGCCGCAATGTTCCGAACGTTCCTCCAAACGGGCAAAGGCCGTAATAGGTCACGTAAAAAGTTCTCGAAAGGGTGCGCGGCGTAGTGCCGCATTTGCTCCAGGTCGCGAAGCTCGTGGTATGAGCGACATCAACCCGCGTGAGGCGCGCGATCTCGGGATGAGCCGGACGATTTCGCGCCGCGACTTCTTCGACGGCGTCGCCATGACCGTCGGGGTCGCCACGCTGGGCTCGCTCACCGGCTGCTCCGGCGACGGACCGCCGGGCGGCGCCGGGGCCGTCCAGCCGGGGGTGCGGGGTGACACCGCCGCCGCGCTGAGCGTGCCGCACGCGCTCCGCGACGACCGCTTCTGGCAGCACGCGGGCGCCCCCGAGCCCACCGGCGAGACCTATGACCTGGTGGTGGTCGGCGGCGGCGTGAGCGGGGTGAGCGCGGCCCACGAGTGGCTGCGCCGCGACCCGGCCGCCCGCGTCCTCATCCTGGACAACCACGACGAACTCAGCGAGGAGCCGCAACTCGGCTCGGTCTCGGTGTGGACCCCCGAGGGCAGGGACTTGCTGGACCGGCTGGACATCGCGGTGCGGGAGCCGGACGGCCGGCACTACCCCGCCCTCGGCATGTACGACAGCGTGCTGTGCGACCGGGAGACCTACCCGGTGGAGCGGCTGGTCTGTTTCACCCCGGAGATCGAGGCCGAGCAGTGGGTGGGCCGGCTGCCGATCGCCGACCGGGCCCGGAGGGACCTGCTCGCGCTCTACCGTGACCCGGTCGACTGGTTCCCCGGGCTGTCGCGGGAGCGGAAGCAGGAACGGCTGGCGGGCCTCACCTACTCCGCCTTCCTGCTCGACGTCTGCGGGACGCACCCCGACGTCGAGCGGTTCTGCCGGACCATGCCGAACGCCGACTGGGCCTACGACGCGCGGGCGTTCGGCGCGATCGACGCCTGGGGCCGCGCGGACGGCTGGGAGTTTCCCGGGTTCCGGGGCCTGCACCTGGACCGTGACAAGCCGTCCAGGTTCAACTCTCCCACGGTGCAGAAGGAGTGGGGCGAACCGCGCGCCCACTGCCTCCCGCAACGCGGCCGGACGCTGGTGCGGACGATGCTGGCCCGGATGATCCCCGGCTTCACCGGCTCCCGCGACCACGAACCGGCCGACCGGCGGCTGCTGGACCTGCCCGCCAACCCGGTCCGGTTCCGGCTGTCGAGCCCGGTCGTCTCGGTGCGTCACGACGGCCCGCCGGACACCGCGTCGTCGGTCACCGTCGGCTACTTCGACGGTCACGCGGTCAGGACCCTCGGCGCGGGCTCGGTGATCATGGCCTGCTGGCACACGGTCATCCCCCACCTGGTCCCGGAGCTGCCGGACGACCAGAGGCGGGCGCTGCGCGAGGCGGTCAAGCAGCCGCTGCTCCAGGCGACCGTACGGCTCCGCGACGGGGAGGCGTGGCGGCGCGTCGGCGTCCACCGCACCCGCTGGACGGGCGCCTACTGGTGCCTGTCGGAGCTCGACGGGAGGGCCGACCCCGCCGGCCCGGTCACCGCGCGCCTGGTCGCGACGCCGTGCCGGTCGGAGCTCGGCCCCGCCGAGGGCGCGGTCGCGGGACGGCACGCGCTGCTCAGGACGCCGTACGACCACCTGGAATACACCGTCAGGGACCAGCTCACCCGGCTGCTCGGACCCGGCGGCTTCGACCCGGCCACCGACATCGAGGCCATCACGATCGACCGGTGGGGCCACGCTCAGGCGCCTGAGTACTGCCGGCCGTGGCACGCCTTCTATCCCGACGGCCCGTTCCCGGCGGACCTGGCCCGCCGGCCCTTCGGCAGGATCGCCATCGCGGGCTCCGACGCGATCCCGGCGGCGAGCGCCGACGCGGCCATCACCGCGGCCTGCCGCGCCGTCACGGAGCTGTCGACGTGAGCGCCCCCAGGCTGTGGCGGTGCGCGGCGGCGCGTTGGTCAGCCGGCCAGCGCGGCCAGGCTGGTCTGCCAGAGCCGCTCTGCCAGCTCCGGATCCGACATCGAGGACACCCGTTCGAATCTCCCGCCGGAGTAGTAGCCGCCCGCGCGCTCGACGCCGTCGGGGTGGGTGGCCAGGTGCACCAGCGGGCGCGCCCCGTGCTCGGGCGGCTTGGCGAAGCCCGGCAGCGCCAGGGCCAACCGCATGAGCCGCGCGTCGCCGGCGAACCCGGTGCGGATCACGCCCGGGTGGAAGCAGGTCGCGGCCACCCCGCGGGCGGCCAGCGCGACGGTGAACAGGGCGTTGGCCTGCTTGGTGTCGCCGTACTGCAGCCAGCCGTTCCACCGGCGGTGTTCGCGCGACAGGTCATCGGGATCGATCCGGCCGCTCTGCCCGGCTCGCGAGGAGGTGGTGACCACCCGGTCCACCCGATCAGCCAGGGTATGGGTCAGCAGAAGCGGCGCGAGATGGTTGACCTGAACCATCAGTTCGTGCCCGTCCTGGGTCATCCGCCGGTCCGGGCTCATCACTCCCGCGTTGTTGGCGAGCACGTCGATGCGCTCGTACCGCTCGCGCAGCAGGGCGGCCAACCGGCGCACGTCGTCCAGCGAGCTGAAGTCGCAGGTCACCACGTCGCCCTCAGGTCCGGTGAGCGTGTCCGCCACGGCGTTCAGCCGGCTCTGGTCGCGCCCGACGAGGACGACCCGGTGTCCACGCCGCGAAAGCTCCTCCGCCGCGGCGGCACCGATGCCAGCACTTGCCCCAGTTATCACGCTAATCATCGTGTTCCTCCCACTGCGCCGGAACCCTATTCGGTGCTAGTCTCCTGTGCGATCTTCCGGAGGCGTATTTACACGAAACGTGGAAATATCCCTCGACTCCGAGGTTGGGACATGGGCTCGCAAAACCGGTCAATTCGGTTCAAGATCTTCTTATTACTCCTGTTACCCCTCCTGTCTCTGAGCGCGCTCTGGGGATTCGTGCTCAACCTCACCGTGGGCGACGGGCTGAGCCTGCTCCGGTCCAACACCGTCTACCAGACGGTCGGCGTCACCTCCACCGAGCTGGGACTTCAGCTCCAGGCCGAGCGGGCCCGGTCCGTCGTGGCCGTCACCACCCGTGATCTCACGGAAGATCTCGGCGAGCAGCGCGCGCGGACCGACACGTCCGTCACCGGCTTCCGGCGGGCCGCCGCCGAAGCCGGCGACGCGATCGACGACGAGCTGCGCGGCCGGCTCGGCACCCTCGACCGCGAGCTCGACCGCCTCACCGCCATCCGGGCCGACATCGACACCGGCCTCAGCTCCCGGCTGAACGCGCTGAACGCGTACAACCGCGTGCTCGACGCCCTCTTCCGCCTCTACGACCACCTGGCCCCCGTGCCCGACCTGGCGCTCTTCCAGCAGGCCTCGTCGCTGCAGACCATGGGCAACGCCCGGGAGGTCATCGCCAGGGAGCAGGCGCTCATCGGCGGCGCGCTCATCGACGGGCGGCTCACCCCGGACGAGGCCACCGCGTTCACCGAGTACGCCGCCACCCGCGGGTTCATGCACGCGCGCGGCCAGGCGGCACTCGACGTGGAGCTCCGCCGGCCGTACGAGCAGGTGTTCGCCGGCCCGGCCTTCCGGGACTTCACCCTGATGGAGGCGCGGATCGTCACCACCGGGGCGCCGCCGCCCGACGCCACCGCCTGGAACGCGACCGTCAGCCAGGTCATGGCCCAGCTCGACCGGGTCGGCGCCTCCTCCTCCCAGGTGGTCGCCGCCCGCGCCGCCGAGGCCGCCACCGCGACCCTCGTCCGGATCGGCGTCGCCGGCTGCCTCGGGCTCGCCGCCGTGCTCGCCTCGATCGTCATCTCGGTACGCTTCGGCCGCCGGCTGTCCGCCGAGCTGGCCGAGCTGCGCTCGTCCGCGCTGGAGCTGTCCGAGAAGCGGCTCCCCGGCATCGTCGAACGGCTGCGCCGGGGCGAGGACGTCGACGTCGAGAAGGAGGCCAAGCCGCTCAAGGTCAGCGGGTCGGCCGAGATCACCGACGTGGCCAGGGCCTTCGGCTCCGTGCAGCGCACCGCCGTACGGGCCGCCGTGGGTCAGGCCGCGCTGCGGCGCGGAGTCGGCCAGGTCTTCCTCAACCTCGCCCGGCGCAAGCAGGGGCTGCTGCACCGGCAGCTGGGACTGCTCGACAGCATGCAGCGCCGCACGCACGACCCCGACCGGCTGGAGGAGCTCTTCCGCCTCGACCACCTGACCACCCGCATGCGACGGCACGCCGAGAGCCTGATCATCCTGTCCGGCGCCGCCCCCGGCCGCGCCTGGCGCAACCCGGTGCCGGTGCTCGACATCGTCCGGGCCGCGGTCGCCGAGGTCGAGGACTACACCCGCGTCGCCGTCGAGACCATGCCCGCCGGCGCCATCGACGGCGAGGTCGCGGCAGACCTGACCCATCTGGTCGCCGAGCTGATCGAGAACGCCACCATCTACTCGCCGCCCAACACCCAGGTCCAGGTCCGAGGCGACCTGGTGAGCAACGGCTACGCGATCGAGGTCGAGGACCGAGGGCTCGGGCTGTCGGAGGCGGAGTACGGGGCGTTCAACAAGTTGCTGGCCGACCCGCCCGAGTTCGACCTGGCCGACAGCGACCGGCTCGGCCTGTTCGTGGTGGCCAGACTGGCCGAGCGGCACGGCATCAAAGTGCTGCTGCGGCGCTCCCCGTTCGGCGGCACCACCGCGATCGCGCTGGTGCCGCGCACTCTGGTCAACAGCCAGCCGGCGCTGCCGCCCGCCGTCAAGGAGCCGTCGTCCACGACACGCGGGCGCACGCTGCCCAGCCGTACGAGGAAGAAGGCCCTGGCCGTGGTGAGCGGCGGCACCCACGCCGGCCTGCCCACCCGGGTCCGGCAGGCGAGTCTCGCACCCCAGCTCCAGGCGAAGCCACCACCCGAGCCGGAGCCCGAGCGAAAACCCGAACGCTCTCCCGACGAGATACGCGATCTGTTCTCCGCGTTCCAACGGGGAACCCAGCGCGCACAAGAAGAAGCAACCGAAAAGGGGGAGGCATGAGCGTGCCGACGACCAATACCGGCGAACTGAACTGGCTACTCGACGACCTGACGACCAGGGTCGCGGCGGTGCGCCAGGCGGTCATCCTGTCCACCGACGGCCTCGCGGTCGGCTACTCCAAGGGGCTGACCCGCGAGGACGCCGAACACCTGTCGGCCGTGGCCGCCGGGTTCCAGAGCCTGGCCCGTGGCACGGGACGCCACTTCGGCGGCGGCGACGTCCGCCAGACCATCGTCGAGATGGAGTCGGCGTTCCTCTTCGTCACCGCGGCCGGACAGGGCACCTGCCTGGCCGTGCTCGCCGACGCGAACGTGGACGTCGGCCACATCGCCTACGAGATGGCGATGCTCGTCAAGCGGGTCGGCCAGCACATCTCGACCAATCCACGGACGACCGCGCCATGATGGAGCCGGCGCAATGGCTGGATGAGGACGCGGGGCCGATCGTCCGGCCCTATGCTCTCATCCGCGGCCGTACGAGGTCCTCGGGGGAGATGCTCGATCTCATCGCGACCGTGAGCGCCATCGGTGACCCGCCGGACGGCCTCGGACCTGAGCAGCAGCTCATCCTGCGGGTGGCGTGTGAGCCGATCACGGTGGCCGACCTGGCCGTCGAGCTCGACCTGCCCATCGGAGTGGTCCGGGTGCTGCTCGGCGACCTGCTCGACGGCGGTCTCATCTCGGTGAAGTCCCCCTCAGCGGCCCGGCCGCGTGCGAACGAGGGCATTCTCAAGGAAGTGATCAATGGACTCCGGGCTCTCTGAGGACCCCGTCGCGCTGAAGATCCTCATCGCCGGCGGCTTCGGCGTGGGCAAGACCACTCTGGTGGGGTCGATCAGCGAGATCAAGCCGCTGCGCACCGAAGAGGTGCTCTCCGACCGAGGCATCGGTGTGGACGACCTCGACGGCGTGGAGGCCAAGACGACCACGACGGTCGCGATGGACTTCGGCCGCATCACGATCCGCGAGGGCCTGGTCGTCTACCTGTTCGGCACTCCGGGGCAGGAGCGCTTCTGGTTCATGTGGGACGAGCTGTCCTACGGCGCGCTCGGCGCGGTCGTGATCGCCGACACCCGGCGGCTGACCGACTGCTTCCCCTCGGTCGACTACTTCGAGCAGCGCGGCACCCCCTTCGTGGTGGCCGTCAACTGCTTCGACGGCGCCGACCAGCACAGCGTCGACGACGTGCGGATCGCGCTCGACCTCGACACCGACGTGCCCGTGCTGCTGTGCGACGTGCGGCGGCGGACCTCGGCCAAGGAGGTCATGGTGACGCTGGTCGAACACTCCCTGCGCACCCTGACCGCGGCCGGCTAGAGCGCCTTGAGGCCGTTGATCACCTCGCGGAGGAGGCTCTCCGTGGCCACGCCGGCCTTGGCGTGCGGCGGCCGTACCGTGACCAGCCCGTAGTCGAGCAGGTCGCCGAGCAGCACCCTGATCACTCCCACCGGGAGGTTCATCTCGGCGGCCACCTCGACCACGGGCCTCGACTGCCCCGAGACCGAGCCGATCAGGCGCCGGTGCTGCGCGCTCAGCTCGGCCTTGGACGGCATCGGCTCGGTCGTCGCCGAGATGTGCGAGAGCAGGTCGATCGCCGGCGAGGAGGGCCGGGTGCGGCCGCGGGCGACCGCGTACGGCCGCACGACCGGACCGGCCTCCTCGTCGACCCATTCGTCGGGCTCGCGGCTCACGATAGAGATCCCCCATCCTGATCGCTCTCCTGGCGCCCCCGCTGCCAGCCTGACTGCAGTGAGGAGAGCAGTGCCCTGGTCTCCTCGGGTGAGCGCTCCCGCACGGGCTCCACGAGCTCCGCGAGCTCCGCGTGCTCGCGGAGGTCGGTGGGCTGCGGCTGCCTGAGTTGCTCGGGCAGGTTGGCCTGCCGGGTACGGCGGGGCAGCCCCGACTCGGAACCCGTCTGGGAGCCGCGCTTGGAGACGCGGACCCGGCGCGGCAGACCGCCCGCCGGCGGCGGATTCTGGGCCGACGGGTTCGGCACCTGCTGGTTCTGGCCCCGTTGGTTCAGACCCGGCTGACTCAGACCCGGCCGGCCCTGGCCCGGCTGGTTCAGGCCCGGCTGGTTCAGGCCCGGCTGGTTCAGGCCCGGTTGGTCGTCACGCACGACCGACACGGACACCGACTCCAGCTCGGGCAGCTCGATCGGCGGCGGCAGCGCCTCGACCAGCGCCCCCGGCACCAGCACGATCGCGGTCGTCCCGCCGTACGGCGACGGTTTGAGCGTCACGACGATGCCGTGCTTGGCCGCCAGCATGCCGACCACCGCGAACCCCAGCCGCTCGGTCTGCGACGCGTCGAAGTCGGGCGGGCTGGCCAGCCGCTCGTTGATGGCCTGACGCATCTCGGGCGGCAGGCCGAGACCGCGGTCCTCGATCTCCACCGCGAAGCCCCTGCCGACGAGCTCGCCGCGCACCGACACCTCGTTGCCGGGCGAGGAGAACGAGGTGGCGTTCTCGATCAGCTCGGCGAACAGGTGCATCAGGTCGGCCACGGCGGCGCCGGACACGCCGCACTCGGGCATCGGGTAGACGCGGACCCGGGTGTACTCCTCGACCTGGGCGGCGGCGCCGTTCAGCACGTCCTCGACCGGGATGGTGCCGCGCCAGCGGCGCCCCGCCGCGCCGCCGGACAGCAGCACCAGGCCCTCGGCGTGGCGGCGCATACGGGTGGTCAGATGGTCGAGCTTGAACAGCCGCTCCAGCGCCTCCGGCTCCTCGGTGTCGCGCTGCATCTCGTCCAGGAGTCTGAGCTGGCGTTGCAGCAGCGACTGGCTCCGCCTGGCCAGGTTGCGCAGTGCCTCCGACACGCCCTGCCGCAGCCTGGCCTGCTCGACCGCCGCGTCCACGGCGGTGCGCTGGACGCTGCCGAACGCGGCGGCCAGGTCGGCGACCTCGCTGGTGGCTCCTCGGGACACCTCGATGGGCGGCGCCTCGGTCTCGACGTCGACGTTCTCGCCCTTGCGCAGCTTGGTCACGACGCCGGGCAGCCGGACCTCGGCCAGGTCGAGCGCGGAGCGCCGCAGGCCGGTCAGCTCACCGGTGACGCGCCTGCCCACCCGGATGGACATGACGACCGAGAAGACGACCGCCAGCAGGCCGAGCACGCCGGCGATGCCCGCCCGCAGGAGGATGGCGATCCCGGCCGGCTCCATCTTGGCGAGCAGGCGGTCGCCGCCGTCCCAGATGACCCGGGTGTAGTCCTTCATCACGGGGTCGGCCGTGCCGCGCCAGAGCTGCATGTCGACGGGCTTGCCGGAGATGGCCGACTCCAGGGCCCGTTCCATCGTGTTGTAGCGGGAGGTGGCGGCGAGCCGTTCGAACGGAGCCCGCAGGTCGGCGTCGAGGTTGGCCATGGCCTGCGGCCACAGGTGGGTCCGGGCGCCGTCGATGCCGGCGAGCTGGTGCACGTCGTGCATGGTCGGCCGGCCGTTCGCCGCGACGATCAGCGCGTGCTCGCGGCTCAGCAGCTCGCGCACCCCGTCGGCGGCGATCAGGCCCTGACTCTGCCGGGCCAGCTCGACGTCGCTGCTGACCGTGATCGTGGAGTAGAGCCGGTGCACGGCGTCGGGAATCGTCGCGTACTCGGTGATCAGGGTGCCCGGGGTGAGCCGGCCCGTGTCGACCAGCCGCCTGATCTCCGGCAGCCGATCGATCGCGGCCAGCGCCTCCTTCAACCGGCCCTTCATCTCCGCCGTGAGGGCGTCCTGGACCTCCTCCGACAACGCCGACTTGGCCAGCCTCTGCCTGCTGCGGTCCGCGGCGGCCCGGCTCTCGGCCAGCGCGGCCCCGTCGGAGGCGGTGCCCGCGATCCGTTCGGCCGAGGCCAGGCGCTCCACCTGCAGATGGGAGACCAGCCCGTCGGCGTCGTCGATCACGCCGTTCCAGATGGTCTGCACCTTGAGCAGGTTCAGCGCCTCACCGGAGGTGGTGGCGGCGGCGAAGCCCCACAGGACGATCAGGGATACCAGGGGGACGACGAGCAGCGTCGAGATCTTGGATCTGATGGATCTGCCCGATGCCATGACACCTGCTCCCGGATAGAAGATCGCCGGAGAGAATAGCACCGATACGGGCAGCCTTAAGATCTACTAGCTAGAAATCTGTGATATGTCGTGAAATTCACGGCCTTACCGACAGACCGTATCCACCACAGACGCACCAGCCACGCCGCCAGCACGGCCAGCAACGCCACCTCGGCCCCCAGCAGCAACCGCTCGACGAGCCCGATGAGCACCCGGTCGCCCGGCAGCGCCACGTACGTGATCGCCAGCACGCCCAGCCCGCCGGCCAGCGCCAGCCACTCCACCACCCTGGCCACCGGCTTCCAGTCGGGGTCGGCGGCCAGCCTCGGCACCAGCAGGGCCGCCGCCACCGGCAGACTCACGAACGCCGCGACGGAAACGTACCGGTGGACCTGCGCGGTGAGGGTCAGGTCCGCCCCGATCGGCGTGGTCGGGACGACCGCGGCGACGACCAGCGCCCCCGACCACACCGCCAACAGCCGCTCCGGCACCCCGCGGACCGGCGCCCCCGCCGCCCGCAATCCGCCCAGCAACGCCAGCGACCCGAGCCCCAGCACCGCGATCGCGACCTCGGTGACGCCCCCGCGGTCGGCCACGGCGTATTCACTCACGGTCACGTTCATCGGATCGAGATAGGGGTCCGGCACCAGCTGCCCGACCACGATCGCGCCCACGGAGAACACGATCGCGACACAGGCGACAAGCGGATAGAGCCTTTTTACTGCGGTCATAGCCGCATTCTGGAGCTTTCGCGGCCCTGATCCATCAGGCTCCGCCCCTGACCCCACCCTGAGATGACCACTAGGGCTTTCACCCTCCCTTTAAAGATCATTTCCTTTCACGGCACCGCCAAAGGAGGTGACGGCGATCCCCGGCCGGACGGTCAGTGCGGCTGGTGCAGGATGTGGGGGCGAGCGGCGGCGTAGCGGTCGCGGATGGCGGGCTCGGCCGCGGCCTCGTAGCGCGCCGGCTGGTCGGTGGACCAGTGGACGTCCTCGTCGAGCAGCCGGGCGGCCTGGTAGGCGGCGCCGTCGGCGACGTACTCGCCCGGCGCGGGCGCCAGGACCGGCCGGCCGAAGATGGTGGGGGCGATGCGGCGGACCGCCTCCGAGCGGGCGCCGCCCCCGATCAGCAGGATCCGCTCGGGCGTCAGGCCGAGCGCGTCGAGCGCGTCGGCGAGGCCGCACAGCAGGCCCTCGATCGAGGCCCGGGCCAGGTGGACGGGGGTGGCGGTGGCGAGGGTGAGGCCGTGGATCGAACCGGTGGCGGTCGGCAGGTTGGGGGTGCGCTCGCCCTCCAGGTAAGGCACCAGCGTGAGCCCGCCGGCCCCCGGCGGAGCCTGGAGCGCCAGCTCGCCGAGCCGGTCGAGCTCGACCCCGGTGAGCCGGGCGGCCGCGTCCATGACGCGGGCCGCGTTGAGCGTGCACACCAGGGGCAGGAAGCGCCCGGTGGCGTCGGCGAACCCGGCCACCGCGCCGCTCGGGTCGGCGCTCGGCACGTCGGACACCGCGAACACGGTGCCGGAGGTGCCGATCGACACGACGACGTCGCCGGGCCGCGCGCCCACGCCGAGCGCGGCGGCCATGTTGTCTCCGGTGCCGGGCGCGAGTCGGAGAGAGCTCTCCGGCGCGGCCTCCGCCAGCGGACCCAGCACCCGGGGCAGCAGCGGGACCGAGCCGAAGGCGGCCTTCAGCAGGTCGAGGCGGTAGTCGCCGGTGGCCGGAGACCAGTAGCCGGTGCCCGAGGCGTCGCCCCGGTCGGTGGTCAGCCGGTCGAGGGCGGGCGGCGGCGCGGCGGCCCAGGCCGCCCGGGGCAGGCCGAGCGCGCCCGCCAGCCGCCAGGTGAGCCAGTCGTGCGGCAGGCACACCGCCGCGGTGCGGCGCGCGTGCTCGGGCTCGTGCTCGGCCAGCCAGCGCAGCTTGGCCACCGTGAAGGACGCCACCGGCACGCTGCCGACCGCGTCGGCCCACGCCACCGGGCCGCCCAGCTCGGCGACCAGCGCGGCGGCGGCCGCGGCGGAGCGGGTGTCGTTCCACAGCAGCGCGTCGCGCACGACGTCGCCCGACTCGTCGAGGCAGACCATGCCGTGCTGCTGCCCGGCCACGCTGATCGCGGCGACGTCGTCGAGCCCGCCCGCCTCGTCGACGGCCCGCAGCAACGCGGCCCACCAGTGGGACGGGTGGACTTCGGTGCCGTCGGGATGGGCGGCCCGGCCCTGGCGCACCAGCCGGCCGGAGGCGGCGTCACGGATGACGACCTTGCAACTCTGCGTCGACGAGTCGACTCCCGCGACCAGAGTCACGCGCACCTGCCGGACAGAACACCGCGAACGGCGTCAATATTGGACATGCTTCGATGCTCCACGAGCGGCCGCCGCATCACAAGCCCGAGGGATCACGCCCCACGCTGATCTCCTCGGCGATCCGGCGGATCTCCGGCGCCTCAAGACCGGGCGCCTCGGGCAACTGGCTCAGCAACACGCCCATCACCACGGGCACGGGCTGGCCCGCCAACCGGCCCGCGATCCCGTGGACCGTCCTGAACAGCGCCTCATCCGTGTCGTGCATGCCCGTCTCCTTGTTCGCTCCCGGAGCTCGACCCTCGAAGAGTTCGCCCCCCGAAAAGTTCGCCTCCGAGGAGTTCGACTCCCGAAGTCCGCCCCTGAAGAGTTCGATTCCGGGAGAACGGTACGGCTTCACGCCGACAGTTTCCCGTTATCGCTCCAGCGTGTTCCGCACGGTCGCGCAGATCTCGTCCAGGGCGCGTACCTGATCGGGGGTGAGCACGTCGAACAGGCTGCGCCGGACCTCCGCCACGTGACCCGGCGCGGCGGCGGCGATGGCGGCGAAGCCGTCGTCGGTGAGCACGGCGATGTTGCCGCGCCGGTCCTCGGGGCAGCGGTCGCGGCGCACCCAGCCGCGCTCCTCCAGCCGAGCCACCGCATGCGACAGACGGCTCTGCGAGCTCTGCGCCCGCGCGGCCAGCTCGCTCATCCGCATCCGGCGCTCCGGCGCCTCGGAGAGCGCCACCAGGATCATGTAGTAGGCGTGCGGCATCGCCGCGTCGCGCTGCAACTGGCGGTCGAGCGCCTCGTTCACCAGCTGCGTGGCGGACAGGAAGTTACGCCAGGTGCGCTGCTCGTCCGCGTCCAGCCATCGGGTCATGCCGCCAATTTACTTGAACTCTCATATAGTTGGTGCTGAAACCAGGGAAAGGGGTTCCTCATGCCGGTCCAACGGCTCAATCACGCGGTCCTCTACGTGCGCGACGTGGAGCGCAGCGTCACCTTCTACCGCGAGGCCCTGGGCTTCGAGGTCGTCATGGGCATGCGCGGCGCCGCCTTCCTGCAGGCCCCGGGCTCGACCAACGACCACGACCTGGGTCTGTTCGAGATCGGCGCCCAGGCCGCGCCGTCCCCGGCCGGTCGCGGCTCCGTCGGGCTCTACCACCTGGCCTGGGAGGTCGACACACTCGACGAGCTGGAGCGCATCGCGACCAGGCTCGGCGAGCTCGGCGCCCTGGTCGGCGCGTCCGACCACGCCACCACCAAGGCCCTCTACGCGCAGGACCCCGACGGCCTGGAGTTCGAGGTCTCGTGGCTGGTGCCCGCCGCCCTGCTCACCGAAGAGGTGCTCACCGCCCGCACCACCATCCGGCCGCTCGACCTCGCCGCCGACAGGCAGAGGTACGGCGGGCAGACCCGTGGCGGCGTGGGGGTCTCGATCCCCGCGTAGTTCTCCCCGGCCGGACCGGATCACGTTCTCCCCGGCCGGACCGGAGCATGCCTGGTTCGCGCGGTACCGTGGCCTTGTCGGACTCCTTCGTCCTGGAGAGACGGCCATGCCGAGCGACCCTGACCACGTGCTCGACGCCATCGACGGCGTCGTCGACGAATGGGAGGCGCTGAGCGCCGACGCCATGCGCTGGGCGCCTCCGGAGAGAAAAGAGGCAGACCTGCTGAGCGAGGTCACCGAGATCTTCAGCCCGCTCGCCAACGCGCTCACCGAGGCGTTCCGCCCGCTGGGCGACGCCCTGACCCGCGCCCTCGACCACCTCGCCGACAACGACGATCAGTAGTCATGACCTCCCGGCGTGCGACCTTTCCGGCTCTTGGGGCGAGTGGTCCGTCCACTGCCTGCCGAAGGTCATCCGCTTCAGCGGCTCGGCCGCGTCGCACGCGCGGAACCAGCCTTTGGCCACGCTCCTGACGAGTGTGTTGTCCGAGACGATGAGGTCGGAGATCCGGCGGGACACCTGAACGGCGCGGAAGCCGTAGTCGCGCATCTCCTTCTCGTACGCGGCGACGGCGGGCACGAGGTCCTCCTCCCCGCGACACACCGCCGCGAGACGGCTCGACAGCAGGGCGGCGTCGCGGAGCGCGACGTTCGCGCCGAACCCCATGACGGGGGTCATGCTGTGGACGGAGTCGCCGAGCAGTGTGACGGGCGTGCTCGGCCACGCGGAGATCGTGGTCGACGTCTTGAACGGCATGAGCTGGACGGTGGCGGGGTCGGCCTCGGCGATCATCCGGCGGACATCGGAGTGCCAGCCGCCCGTCATGTCCGCGACCAGCCGCTTCAGGTCCTCGCCGGCCAGGGCAGGGGCGTTCGGCGGGTACGCCCGCCGGTGGGCGATGAAGGCCAGGAGGACGTAGTCCTCCATCTCGTCCACCAGCGATCTGATGTCGAGCCCGAACGGGGCCAGGCCGGAGTCGAGGGCGAGCTCCTCCGCGCCGCCGCGGGCCGACGCGCGTCGCCTGGCCGTGAAGGAGGCCGTGAACAGGGCGCATCTCCTGGCAGGGAAGACGACATTCAGACCGGCCTGGAAATGGGCGGGCACCCATCGCCGGGTCGCTTCGGTCAGGGGCAGACGCGCGCCGACCGCGACCGCGCCGGTGAGCACGCGATCAACCCCGGGCAGGTATTGGCCGCGCACCGCGGAGTTCGCGCCGTCCGCGCCGACCAGCACGTCCGCGGTCGCTGAAGTCCCGTCGGCGAAGTGAGCCGTGACGCGGCCGTCCGGCCTGGTCTCGTAGCGCTCGAACGTCTTGCCGAACCGAACGACGTCCCGGATGCCCGCGAGCAGCAGTTCGCGCAGCACTGCGCGGCTGGCCGCGTAGTGGGCATCGGCGGGCTCCGTGGCTCCGCCGGTCATGACGTCCTCGTCGACGAACACGAGTTCCTCCAGCCGTTCGGTCTGGAAGCGGAAGCCCGGCCCCGGGTGTCCAGCGGTGCCGACGAAGGCCTCCCAGAGCGGTGTGGGCAGGCACTGGCGGAGAGAGCGGCTGCCGAGCTGGTTGACGTGGATGCGATATCCCCGCACCCAGTCGCGCGGATCCTGGTTGCGCTCGTAGACCTGGACGCGCACACCGGCGCCTTTCAACGCCTGTGCCAGACACAGGCCGCCGATGCCGCCACCGATCACCATGACCTCGATGCCGGATGCGGCGATGGCTCTCATCTCACTCATCCTCTCCCCGTTCCACGACGTCGGCCGGGGTCACGGACAGCGCTTTCAGCAGGCCCTCGTGCCAGGTGACCTCGGTCTCCAGACGCATGAGCGTGTGATCGAATCCGTGCGTCTCCAAGGGGGTGAGGTAGGGGGCGGCCACGTCCTTGAGCCGTCTCCACTCCTCCAGCTTGGAGGTCAGCGCTCCCAGGCGATCTCTGATCGTCGAGGCCAAGATCGGGGTGGGGACGTCCTCGCTGAGCTGGAGGGCCAGGTCCACGGGGTCGGGGGCCAGCTTGGTGTCGCGCAGGGTCGCGTCACGAAGCGACTCCAGCTCAAGGCGGCCGTCCTCGGTGATCTCGTAGATCGTGCGCGCGGGCAGCTTCCCTTCCTGCTCGGTGCGCACCTCTTCGATCAAGCCTTCCCCGGCCATCCTGTGCAGGGCGCCATACAGGGAGCCGACCTTGATGTCGGTCCACAGCTCGGTGTGGTCCTGCTGCGCGCTCTGCCTGATCTGGTGCCCGTGCATGGCCCCTCTTCTGGCGAGCGTGCCGAGAATGAAAACTCGTACGCTAGTCATGCGAGTACTCAAACACGAGTAGTCGCATGCAGTCAATCCCTCGGATGCGGGACTAACCGGCCGGGGCTCGCAGGTGCTCGGCGATCGCGGCGGTCATCGGGGTGACCGTGGGCAGCGGGGGCTCGCTGAAGTAGCCCGGCTTGTGCGTTCGCAGCAGCAACTCGCCACTGCGTTCCCAGTCGAACCCCTTCCGGTTGAGCAGCCCGGCGAACACCGCCCCCGCCTTCGCGGGATCGCGTTCGGCCAGCCGCTCGATCGGCACCGGCGAGACGGACTCGTCCCGCAGGTAGGTGGTCAGCAGCTCGCGGTATTGACGCCTGACGATCAGCCGGGGGTCCTCGAACACCTCCTCCAGCCTGCCGAAGTCCACGTGGTAGCCGAGCCCACCCAGCTCATCGAAGATCAGAGCCACCGTGTCGGCCGACGTCACGCGTTCGGGCAGCTCCAGCGCCTCCGGCGGCTCCCCGCCCAGCCGCGCCGCCTGGTAGGCCAGGTAGGCCCGCATCAACGCGGCCACGTCCGCCCCCTCCAGCACGACCAGGTCGGTGCCGAAGTAGCCGACGAAGCAGCGGCGCTGCTCTCGCTGCGTCTCACGGGCCTGGGCCAGCAGCACCGGGTTGCGGAACACCCACGCCGGATTGGCCAGCGCCACGTGCGCGGCCACGGACCCCAGCGTCTCGCGCGCCTCCGCGGGGTGCACCGCCGGAGTGCCGCTGATCAGCCAGTCGGCCCCGAGCGGGATCAGCCTGCCCACCAGGTGCATGCCCGGCGTCAACGACTCGAAGGCGGCCTCGCCCAGGTTGGAGAACGCCCGGTAGACCAGCTCGTCGACCAGGTTGAACAGCAGCACGGCCGGCCCGTCGACCGCCCGCACCTCGAACACTCCCTCGACCACGGTCTTCCAGCTCAGCAGCAGCTCCACGTCGGACCGGTCGAGCCCGGCCCGCTCGGCCACGAAGCGGTCCACGACCGTCTCGCCCGACGGCAGCCGGTGCTGGTGGGCGAAGAAGTCGACGGGCAGGAAGGCGGCGGCCTCGTCCGCCGGCGGCCCGTCGGCGTAGAACCGGTCGAGCACCGCGCCCAGCTCACGGCCGAACCTGCCCGACGTGGCGAAGTGGACCAGCTCGGCCTTCAACACCACGGCCCGCGCAACTTTGCTCATCATCACTCCTCGTGTCCGGAGTGACACTAACCGTCCATGCTTGGCGTGCGAAGCCAGTTCGCCCAATCCGGCGTCCCGCCTCCGCCGATCGGGTCTACGGTTCGAGCGCCGAGTGGCGGCGGCTGTAGGCGAAGTAGATGATCAGGCCGAGCACGAACCAGACCGCGAAGCGGAGCCAGGTGACCGGGTCGAGGAAGGTGATCAGCCAGAGCGAGAAGATCACCCCGACGGCCGGCACGACCGGCATCCAGGGCGTACGAAACTCCCTCGGCAGGTCGGGGCGGCGGTAGCGGAGCACGATCACCGCTACGCACACCACCACGAAGGCCAGCAGGATCCCGATGTTGGTCAGCTCGGCGGCCTCCCGGATGGGCAGGAACCCGGCGATCAGCGCCGAGCCGATGCCCACGATCCAGGTGACGCGCGTGGGCACCCGGCGCACGGGATGCAGCTTGGCGAACCAGATCGGCAGCAGCCCGTCGCGGCTCATGGAGAACCAGACCCGGGTGACGCCGAGCATGAAGGTGAACATCACGGTCAGGATGCCGACGATGGCGCCGACCGCGATCACCGACGCCAGCCCGGACAGGCCGACCGAGGCGAACGCCGAGGAGAACCCGCTCTCCGGGTCGATCTCCCGGTAGTTCTGCATGCCGGTGAGCACGAGCGTGGCCAGCACGTAGAGCACCATCGAGATGACCAGCGAATACATGATCGCCTTGGGCATGTGGCGGCGGGCGTCCTTGGACTCCTCGGCCGCGGTGCTCATCGCGTCGTAGCCGAAGACGGCGAAGAACACGGTGGCCGCGCCGGTGATGGCCCCGCCGATGCCGAACGGGAAGAACGGGGTGTAGTTGGCGGTGTTGACGTAGAAGAAGCCGACCACGATCACCAGGAGCACCACGGCCACCTTGACCGCGACCACGAACGTCTCGAACCTGGCCGCCGTCTTGATGCCGAGGTTGAGCAGGTAGGCGATCAGCAGGCACAGGACCACCGCGAACAGGTCGACCACATGCCCGTCGCCGGTGCCCGGCGCGCCGAGCATCCAGGAGGGCAGGGTGAAGCCGAGGTTCTGGACGAGGAAGCCGAAGTAGCCGGAGATGCCGATGCCCACGACCGCGACGATGGCGGTGTATTCGAGCAGCAGGTCCCAGCCGATGAACCAGCCCACGATCTCGCCGAGGACCGCGTAGCCGTAGGTGTAGGCCGATCCGGCCTTCGGGATCATCCCGGCGAACTCCGCGTAGGAGAAGGCCGCCGCCGCGCTGGCCACTCCGGCGATGAGGAACGACAGGACCACGGCCGGGCCGGCCGTCTGGTTGGCGACCGCCCCCGCGAGCGCGAAGATGCCCGCCCCGATGATGCCCCCGACGCCGATCGCGGTGAGCTGCCACAGACCGAGCGTCCGCTCCAGCTCTCCCTCGTGCTCGCCGGCGATCTGCTCAACCGGTTTGCGGCGGAAGATGCTCCGCGAAGCAGTCATGCCGGCCTCCTGACCACCTGTCGTACCTTGCACCTCCCCCTTCCCGCCTGCGCCTTTTCCCATGCGAGGGGCCCAATCGGCCCGCCGCCGCAGTTCGCTTGGTACGACCTCCGCACCGAATCCGGCACCAGGCGAAATATCCGGTAAGCCACCGCGGTTGTACGGCCCATGGCGAGGTGAATGCCCCACCCGGCTCCTCTTGGTCCACCGCGAAAGGCTTGTTCCCCATGGCTCTTCCCCTCTCGATTCTTGACCTGGCGCACATCGGCGAGGGAGAGACGGCGGGCGACAGCCTGCGGGCCAGCGTGACTCTGGCCCAACGCGCCGAGGAGTGGGGATACAAGCGGATCTGGTACGCGGAGCACCACAACATGCCCACCATCGCCTCCTCGGCGACCAGCGTCCTCATCGCCCACGTGGCAGCACACACCCGGACGATCCGCCTCGGAGCGGGCGGCGTCATGCTGCCCAACCATTCGCCGCTGACCATCGCCGAGCAGTTCGGCACCCTCGCGTCCCTGCACCCCGGCCGCATCGACCTGGGTCTCGGCCGGGCGCCGGGCAGCGACCAGCAGACGATGCGGGCACTGCGCCGCAGCCCGGCGTCGGCCGACGGCTTCCCACAGGACGTCCTGGAGCTGCAGGGCTACCTGACGGGCGAGTCGCGGATCCCGGGCGTCGACGCGACGCCGGGCAAGGGCACCGACGTGCCGCTGTACATCCTCGGCTCCTCCCTGTTCGGCGCCGGTCTCGCCGCCGCCCTCGGGCTGCCGTACGCGTTCGCCTCCCACTTCGCGCCGAACGCGCTGGAGGAGGCCGTCGCCCTCTACCGCCGCGATTTCAAGCCGTCAAGGCAGCTCGATCACCCGTACGTCATGGCCGGCGTCAACGTCATCGCGGCCGACACCGCGGCCGAGGCGCAGGAGCAGTTCCTGGCCACGAAGCGGAGCCGGGTCGGCCTGCTGCTCGGCCGGGGCCGGACGTTCACGCCGGAGGAGGCCGACCACATCCTCGAATCCCCGGCGGGACGGCAGATCCTCCAGATGACCACCTACTCGGCCGTCGGCACTCCGGCCGAGGTGACCGACTACCTCGACCGGTTCGCCGAACACGCGCAGGCCGACGAGCTGATCGCCGTCTCCTCCGCGCCCGACCGGAAGGTCTGGCTGCGCTCGTTCGAGCTGCTCGCGCAGGCCCGCGACCAGCGCGCCGGCTGAGCCCGTCTCCTCCGTCTGGGATCTCGCCGGCGGCGGTGGCATATTCCGGCCGCATGTCGAGACGCGCCCTCATGTCGAGACGCGGCCGCCTGGTCCGACCCGGTCACAACAGGTGCCTCACAGGCACGAACGTGTGACCGAGGAAGGACTCCATCATGCGACACGCGCCTTCGGCCGAGACCGGCCGGCGAGCAGGCTGGCGGGAGTGGACCGGGCTGGGCGTGCTGATCCTGCCGACCCTGCTGGTGGCCCTGGACATCGGCGTGCTGTTCCTGGCACTGCCGCATCTGAGCGCCGACCTGGGAGCGAGCGGCACCCAGCAGCTCTGGATCACCGACGTCTACGGGTTCATGGTCGCCGGGTTCCTGATCACCATGGGAACCCTGGGCGACCGGGTCGGCCGGCGCAGGCTGCTGCTGATCGGGGCCGCCGCGTTCACCGCCGCGTCCGTCATGGCGGCGTACTCGACCAGCGCCGAGATGCTGATCGTGGCGCGGGCCCTGCTCGGCGTCGCGGGGGCCACGCTGGCGCCCTCGACGCTGGCGTTGATCAGCAACATGTTCTCCGACGAGCGCCAGCGGGGCGTCGCGATCTCCTTCTGGGCGACCAGCCAGTTCGGCGGCGCCGCTCTCGGGCCGGTCGTCGGCGGGCTGATGCTGGAGCACTTCTGGTGGGGGTCGGTCTTCCTGCTCGGCGTGCCGGTGATGTGCCTGCTGCTGGTGGCCGGCCCGCTCCTGCTGCCCGAGTACCGCAGTCCGACCGCCGGCCGGCTCGACCTCGCCAGCGTCGCCCTGTCGCTGGCCACCGTCCTGCCCGTCGTCTACGGCATCAAGGAGCTGGCGGCGGGCGACGCGGGCACGTCGGCCGCCGGAGCGATCGCCGTGGGGCTCGCTCTGGGCGTGGTGTTCGTCCGCCGGCAGTTCCGGCTGGAGGATCCGCTGCTGAACCTGTCGCTGTTCGCGCTTCCCGCCATCCGGGCGGCGCTGCCCGCCATGATGATCGCCTCCGCCGCGCTGGCCGGCACCGGCCTGCTGTCCACCCAGTACATCCAGAGCGTGATCAGGCTCGCGCCCGGCGAGGCAGGTCTGTGGCAGGCGCCCACGGGCCTCGGCATCGCGGCGGGCACCCTGCTCGCCCCGCTGGTGGTGCGCCGGCTGAAGCCCGTCACGACCATGGTGGCCGGCCTCTCGCTGTCGGCGCTCGGGTTGCTCCTGCTCGTCCAGGCGGGCGCCGACTCGCTCGTGCCCGTGGTGGTGGGCGCCGCGATCGCGGCGTTCGGCGTGGGACCGCTGTTCGTGCTGGGCACCGGCCTGGTCGTCGGATCCGCCCCGCCGGAAAAGGCCGGATCCGCGGCGTCCCTGTCGGAGACCAGCAACATGTTCGGCTCCACGCTCGGCCTGGCCGTGCTGGGCAGCGTCGGGGCGGCCGTCTACCGGCAGCAGATGACCGCCCCGGACGCCGCCCGGGAGAACATCGCCACCGCCGCGGCCATGGCCGAGCGGCTGCCCCCCGAAGCGGGCGACGACCTGCTCCGCGCCGCCGGCGAAGCCTTCACCACGGCGGTGAACTCGGTGGCGGTGATCGGGGTCGTCCTCTTCCTCACCCTCGCCGTCCTGCTCCGGCTGGCGCTGCGCCGGGACGCGACCGGTGTCTGAAACGTCGTCAGGAGACGTCGAGAGCCTGAACCGGGCTCTGACTCCCCTGTGACCGGCCGCGAAACCCGCGGCAGTCCCCCACCTTGTGATCAACTGTGCCCATCAAGGAGAGAAGATGATGAACGCCCTGACAGTGCCCGGCGCGAACTTGCACTACGAGGTCGACGGGTCCGGGCCCGTGCTGCTGCTGATCTGCGGCGGGGTCTACGACGCCGCCGGCTACGCCGCCCTGGCCAGGCAACTGTCCGACCGCTACACGGTGGTGAGGTACGACCGGCGCGGCAACTCGCGCAGCCCGCTCGACGGTCCACCGGAGCCGCAGAGCATCGAGGTCCACGGCGACGACGCGCATCGCGTGCTGTCGGCTGCGGGCGTCACGGCGGCGGCTCCCGCGTACGTCTTCGGCAACAGCTCCGGCGCGGTGATCGGCGTGGAGCTGGCCACCCGTCATCCCGAGCAGGTGCGCACCCTGGTGGCCCACGAGCCGTCCATGTTCGAGCTGCTGCCCGACCGCGACCACTGGCGGGTGGTCATGCGGGACGTGGAGGAGGCCTTCCGCAAGGAAGGGGCCGAGGCCGCGGGCCAGGTCCTCAGCGAGGGCCTCCAGATGAGCGACGGCGGGCCGACGGAGGGTGCCGAGCCGGACGAGGAGGGCTCCGGCCGCATCCCGGGAGGCGGCACGGCGAGCGAGCCCGATCCGGAGACGATGGCGATGATGGCGCGCCTCGGCGCGAACATGGAGTTCTTCATCGGCTACGAGGTGCCGCCGTTCTCCAGGTACGTCCCCGACCTCGACGCGCTGCGGGCGTCCCGGGTGCGGGTGCTCCCCGCGGTGGGCGTCGCCTCGGACGGCGAGCCGCCCTACCGGGTCGCCGTCGCCCTGGCCGAGCGGCTGGGCACCCGGACCGTCGACTTCCCCGGCGACCACGGGGGGTTCGGCTCCCATCCGGAGGAGTTCGCCGTCCGGCTCCACGAAAGTCTCCAGGCGAGCTGACGCGCGCCGGCCGCTAGTCCTTGAGCTTGCCGGTGACCTGGTTCGCGGGCGGCCGCTTGACCGACACCTTCGCGCCCCAGCCGGTGTAGCGGGTCTCGGTCACGACCGTCTTCTCGTCCCAGGCGGGGATGGCCGCGAGGTCGGTGGCCAGCCACGAGGTGGTCAGCCTGCTGGGCAGCCCTCTGCGGTCGACCTTGAGGGTGTAGGTGATGGTGGCCTCGTTCGGACGCGTCATCCCCAGCGTCCCCCTGAACCAGGGGGAGATGTCGGAGAGTTGGTCGAAGGTGATCGTGCCCCGGTAGGAGGAGCCGCTGCGCTTGCCGTGCTTCACCAGCGCGGCCAGCGTGGCCGGCTCGAGCGGGCTCACCAGCTGGCCGAACCAGCTGCTGACGGTCCCCACGTTGTACATGCTGTAGGTCTTGTACCAGGTCTTGCCCTTCGGGAGGTCCTCGGCGAGGATCCCGCCCGACCGCCAGGCGTCCTTGCCTATCATGATCGTCCGCTCGGGCTTGGTGGTGTGCCCCTCGAACAGCGGCGAGGCGAATCTTCCCCGCACGTCCGAGGCGACGATGCCCTTCTTGCCGAACTGGACGACTCCGGTGCGGTGGACCAGAGGATCCTTGTTGATGCTGCCGACGAACGAGCTGGCGTCGGTGAAGCGGACGCCGTGACCGGCGACGAGCTGCGCCTTGAGCGCCGAGACGGGATTCTTGGCGGCGCCTTCGGTGGTCTTCGACACTGCCTGCGCGGGTAACGACACCAGAAGCACGGTCGCGCCGGCCACACATGTGATCACGAGTTTCATGAGCGGCAATAATGCCCGGAAATGATCACGACCGCATGTCGTTGTCGCTCGCTACGCGCGGTCGAGGATCGCGCCGGCCACAGTGTCGACGAACCAGTGCTGATAACTTTCGACGCTCCAGCAGCGCTGACGTACGAGCCAGTCGTAGTTGCGGACGTCCATGGCCAGCCAGAGGACGTCGGCCACGCTGTCGGCGTCATGGCCGGGCCGGAGCCGGCCGGTGGCGGCGAGGTCGGCGGCCAGCATGCCCATGCCGCGCCGGCGTTCCTCGCTGTTCTTGCGCCAGATGGCGGCGGCGTCCGGGTCGGCGGTCGCGGCCCCGGCCAGCGCGATCATCACATCGGCCTGGCGGACGTGGGTCTCGGTGAGGTGCCGGGCGTATCTCGCGAGCTTGGCCACCGGGTCGGCGAGCGCCGTGATCTCGGCGACGAAGGGCCGGTCGGGCAGGCTCAGCGGTTCGTCGTCACCGGCGATGGTGACGTCGACCAATTCAGACAGCAAGTGGCGTTTACTGCCGAACACCGCATACACCGTCTGGATCGCGACCCCCGCCTCGGCGGCCACGGCGGTCAGGGGTGTCGCGGCGTAGCCGGGATCGACGAACAGCCTGGCCGCGGCGTCGAGGATCGCCCGCCGGGTCTGGCGGGCCTGATCCTGCCTTCGCGCCGACTGGTATCGCCTCTTGACAGCCACACTCAAAGTGTAGTGCTCTATTAGATGGAGTTTTACTCTATCCAAAGGGGTGGGTGCCATGCCGTACGGAGTCCTCCAGGAGATGCCCAGGGTCAGCGAGGAGGAATACCGGCAGGTGGAGAGGCACCTGGGTCCCGATCGGCCGCCCGGCCTGCTCGCCCACGTCGCCGGCCCGGCCGAGGGCGGCTGGCGGATCATCAACATCTGGGAGAGCGAGGACGCGTTCCGCCGGTTCCAGTCGGAGCGGCTGATCCGGGCCGCCGGCTTGGCGGCGCAGGCCGACGGCTTCGATCCCGGCAAGGCCGCGGGGTTCCGCTCGGTCTCCGTCGACGGCGCCGAAATGCCGTTCTGATGGCCGGCATCGAGACCCTCCGAGCCCGTAACGCCGACTTCTGGGCCCGGGCCGCGCCCGGCTGGATCCGTCACGCCGACCGGCAGGACAGGACCGGCCGGCCGCTGGGCGCGGTGGCGGTGGACCGGCTGCGCGCGCGGCCGGGCGAGCGGATCCTCGACGTCGGTTGCGGCTGCGGCGGCACCACGGCCGAGCTGGCGGCGGCGGTGGGTCCAGGCGGTGCGGCGGTCGGCGTCGACCTGGCCGCCCCGATGGTGGCCGCCGCCCGCACGCGATTCCCCCGCGACCGGCATCCCGGCCTGGAGTTCGTCACGGCCGACATCGAGACGGTCGAGGTCATGCCGGGGGCGCCGTTCGACGCGGCGTTCTCCCGCATGGCGCTGATGCTGCTGGCCGACCCGCAGGCAGGGTGCGCGGCGATCCGGCGTTCGCTGCGTCCGGGTGGCCGGCTCGCCGCGACCGTCTTCCGTGACGGAGGCTCCAACCCGTGGCTGTCAGCGGTCATGCTCGGCGCCGCGCCCCACGTGGGAGCGCTGGCGCCGCTGCCGATCGACGAGGAGCCCGGCCCGTTCGCCTTCGCCGACCCGGCGCGGCTGGAGCGCGTCCTGAGCGCCTCGGGCTTCGGCGCCATCGCGATCGAGCCGCACGAGGTCACCCTGGACGCCCCCGACGAGCCGGACGCCGTGGCCGAATGGCTCATCGAGATGGGCCCCGCCGGGGCGGCGTACCGTGCGACCGCGCCACCGGGGCAGGCCGCCGCGCGGGCGGCGGCGACCCGGCTGCTCGGCCGGTTCCGTGAGCCCGGCGCAGGCTACCGGCTCCCGACGGGGCTCTGGCTGGTCACCGCGACGAGCGTGGCGACTGGTCGACCGCTTCGGGAGCCACCCGCTACCGCCTGAGACTCATTGGCTGGAGCACGGCGGCCCGGACGCGTCCATCGCGCTCCGAGGCGACGGCCCGGGCATGGGCCTCCGGTGCCACTGACCGGTCCTGGGATCGACGGCATCGCTCATGGGTGGGCTGGTTCGAGTCGGGCACGCAACCCGAACTCAGACCCAGAGCACGAAGAGGCAAGGCACGGCTCTTCGTGGAAGTCGTCCGGGGGCCACCCGTAGGGCTCCACGACGACCGCTCCCTCCGGCTCTTTGGAGTAGACCGCGGATTCGACGGCCTGGGTGGCGACAGCCAGCACGAAGAGCGTGAATCCGGCGATGCCCCAGCGCTTCAGGCGGCGGCGGAAGCCCTCGTCCAGCGGCTCTCTCGGCTCGTCACGACCGAAGATCGCGGTGACGGCGCTACCGTCGAAGGCTGGCGGCCTGGCGGCGTAACGCGCGAGATCCTCGGGGGTGGGGGTGCCGAGGATCGGGACCGGAGGCCACGGCGACACGGGGCCGCTCTCGGCCCGGACCGGAAGCGAGGTCACGGCAGCCGCCTCATCCTCGTGGACCGGCCACCGACGCGTCCGAGAACGCACGATCACGACGACCGTGGCCGCCACCACGGCGGCCCCGAGCGCGAGCCATACCCCACGGGAGGTGATCAATCGGCGCACGCCCGGCAGAGTATCCCGAATTGATCTGCTATCCCTGCCAATAAGCCATCTTCAGCTGATCACCGGGGCATCCCCCGAGGATGCCCCGCCGCGACCTGGTCACTGGGGCCAGTTCGCGATGATCTCGGGCTTGATGGCGTCGGCGTGGCACCTGACGGTCTTGCGCCGATGGGAGTCGTACAGGCAGACCTTGACGTCCACCCGCCTGATCTGTCCGTCCGAGGTGAGCCGGAAGGAGCTCTTGGCCGAGCAGGTCGTGCGAGGCCGGCTCCATCCGGTGCCACCGCCCGCGTAGTGGAAGCGGGCACGGAGGTAGGCGCAGTGGCCCCGGTGAGCGTCGCGGTCGTAGAGCTTGCCGTACACGGCGAACGTCTCGGCGCTGAAGTCGGTGATCCAGACGTCGGCCCTGGCCTGGCCGGAGTGTCCCGCCGACGACGTGACGGGGCCCCAATGGATGCGGGAGGCCGAGGCCGCCTGCGCCGAGGCCGGGACGGCCGCGCCGATCACGAAGGCCAGGACTCCACTGATGACGAGTGTCTTTCGCATGGCCAGGACGGTAGGAGACGCGACTTGGAGTGATCTTGCATTCGGCTGGAGCCGCCCCACCGACGTCCTGGTCCGATCGTCCGCTGACGGTTCTGATGGGGCGTGCCGCCGGGGACTCCCGGTCGCGGCCCACCGGAGTATCGTCCGGTTCAGACACGCTTTTTCCAGCTGAGTGGCCAGACGGTTTCGGAGGTCAGGTTGGGCCAGGAGGAGATCCGCCGGCACAATGTCGGCACCCTGCTCCGACACGTGCACCTGAGCGGCTCGCTCTCCCGCGCGGCGCTGGCCGAGCGGATGAGGCTGAACCGCAGCACCATCATGGCGCTGACGGCGGAGCTCACCGCGGCGGGCCTGGTCCGCGAGGAGCTTCCCACGGAGACCGGCCGGGCGGGCCGCCCGTCGCTGGTGGTCCGGCCTGACTCCAGCCGGGTGTACGTGCTGGCTTTCGACGTCGCCGTGGACCGGCTGGTGGCCGCCCGGGTGGCGCTGGGCGGGATCATGCTGGACCGCAGGGAGGCGGTCCGGCCGCGCGCCGGGGCCGACCTCGACTGCGTGGTCAAGGTGCTCGCCCAGTTCGGTCAGCAGTTGCACCAGGCGGCGCCGCCGGGGTCGGTGTGTGTCGGCGTCGGCGCGTCGTACTGCGGAATGATCCGGCCCGGCGACGGCATGGTGCGCTTCGGGCCCGACATGGGCTGGGTGGACCAGGCGTTCGGCACCGAGCTCGGCCGCCGGCTCGATCTCGGCCTGCCGGTGCCGGTGGGCAACGAGGCGCATCTCGGCGCACTGGCCGAACAGCAGCGCGGAGCGGGCCTCGGCCGCCAGAACCTGATCTACTTACACGGAGACGTCGGGGTGGGCGGCGGCATCATCGTCGGCGGCAAACTGCTGGACGGCGACAGCGGATACGGTTGCGAGCTCGGGCACATGGTGGTCAACCCGTACAACGGGCGCCCCTGCGGGTGCGGCTCACATGGCTGCCTGGAGGCGGAGGTCGGCGAGCGGGCCCTGCTCGACGCGGCCCGCCGGCCCGCCGAGTGGTTCGGCCGTGACGCCGTGCGGGCCGTGGTGGACGACGCCGACCGTGGCGACCCGGTGGCTCAGGGCGCGCTGCGGCACGTAGGCGACTGGCTCGGCATCGGAGTGGCGAACCTCTGCAACCTCTTCAACCCCGGCATGGTGATCTTCGGTGGGATGCTGCGCGAGATGTACCCGGGCGCGGCGGCTCAGGTGCGCGCCCGCATAGCCACCAACGCGCTGCCCGTCGCCCGGGAGCGAGTACGGCTGCGCATCTCGGCGCTGGGAGACGATGCCACCCTGGTCGGCGCCTCCGAACTCGGCTTCTCCGAGTTGCTGGCCGACCCGCTGGGCGTGCTCGCCCGCACGGCGCGGTGACCCACCGCCTTTCCGAGGCGGGATCGCCCGCGAAAGCAGCCCCATCGGCGGGAATGGCCCATGCGATTTCCGGCGCGCGCAATTCGCCACTCCTCCGGCCCGCCTTTGGCGTGGAGAACCCATTACGGGCCTTCATCCGATGGGCCGCGAGGCTCATGATCAGGCACTTTACAACCCCTGGTAGACAGGTCTTGACCGCCCGGTTCGATCATGAAACACTGCGCCCAGGCAGCCCCTAATCCCATTATTGGTCATTCGACAAGGGACAGCTGTATGGCACATTTATCCACAGTCCGCGCGGTCGATAACTCCATCATTCAACTAGAAGTCGAAGACGCCGACAAAGACGCCCTGCATTCATGGTGCGGTCACGTGCGCTACCTCCCTAAATACGGGAGCCGTAACACGACGGCCGACGTATGGGCACTCGAACTCGCCCCGAAGTCCTCGCTCGGCTCGGCGGTGTTCTCGGTCGGCGGGCGCGAACGCGAGCGCTTCTCCCTGGCCGGCGGCGAGCTCGTCATCTACGACTGCAAGACCCCTCAGGACGCCCGATGGGCAGCCTGGCTCGGGCCCTGGCACATGGCGCACGGCATGTTCTACGCCCCCATGTGGGAGTCGCAGGACATCGTCGAGACCTTCACCAGGGTGGCCTGGACCGACACTCCCGAGGGCCTGACCGCCGATGCCGGGCAGCGGTTCGACCTGTCGATGGCCCTCTACATCCAGACCATCGCGGGCGTCGGAACCCTGCACGTCCAGACGAAGCAGGCGGGAGCGAAGCAGATCCCCAAGTGGCGCGGCTACGAGGCCCCCGCGGGTGAGATCTGGCGCCTGGAGGCCGCGCCGGACTCCCAGACGCAGCCGCTGCTCATGGTCACCGACTCGGCCGTGGTGACCCTGACCCCGTGGGACGCCCCCCGCGAATCACAACCGGGCGTCTCGGTCCGCGCGAAGGGGATCGCACCGGAGGAGTCCGCCGCCGACTTCCTGACCAAGATCAAGCGCCTCGCCTGGACGGCCTGAGTGGACCCGACGTCAGCCGCGGTCATCGTGCTCGGCATACTCGTCGCCCTGCTGTTCGCGGCCGGGGCGGGCCTGTATCGCCGGGTTCGCGAGCTGGAGATGGCCACCTACAACGGCGTCGGCGTACGTTTCGGCGCGGGACAGGACGAACAGGTACGGTCCGCCGTCACGACCCCGAACGGCACGACCCTCGTCGTCAAGGTCAACCGGCAGTGCTCGACCTGTGAGGATGTCCTGCTCGCCGTCGGCAAGCTGGCTCCCGAGCTGCCCGGGGACCACTCCTTCGCCGTGGTCTCCGACGATCCGGGATTCGACAAGAGCCTCCCCGCGGAGGTTCGGGTGATCAAGGACCCGGCGATCTGGCGGTCCGTGACCGTCCCCTACGCGCCCGCCCTCCTCATCGTCGACGCAGCTGGGCTGGTGGTGTTCACGGCCCCGCTGGGGTCCGGCGACGCGCTGGTGGACGTCGTCGAACGAACAGTACTGAGACGAAGGGAAACACAGCCGTGACCATGGCCGGCCAGAAGAGATCGATCCTCGACCAGATACCGAGCGCGCAGGAGCCACCCGAAGCGGCGCTCCCGTCCCATGTGGCCCCGGTCAAGGAACGCTGGAGCCGCAGGCGGATGTTCGGCATGGCGTTCGGCGTGGCGACGGCGGCCGGGCTCGGCGCCCTGGACCTGCTGCCGGGGGCCCGGCCGCGCAGCGCGGCGGCCGTGGTCTACAAGACCTACCACGACACCTGCAAGGGATTCATCAACGCGAGCACGGTCTGCGTGCCCCCCACCGCGTACTACGGTTCCGACAACTGCACGAGTGGCTGGCACCGGGATGACGGCTACTCGGGCACCTGTGTCAGCATCAACTACACCTCTTACGCCGACACCTGCGCCGGCCGCAACGCGTGGCGTTGGACCGGCGGCAGCACCACCAGCACGCGACGCAAGTGCTCCGACGGCTACTACTACTCGGTCACCTGCGGCAGCAGCGGCTCCGGCCGGTTCTCGATCTGCCGGACCGCGATCTAGGTGCGTACCACCACGACGGCCTCCCTCCGTCTGCTGGCGCCAGGTCTGGCGCTGATCGTGGCGGGGGAGGCGGCCGTGCTCGCCGCGCGGGCGCTCGGCGCCGGCACGACCGGCTTCACCTGGCTGGTCGCGGCCCTGGTCGCCGGGTTCTCGTTGTCCGGATCCGTTTGAAGCCTCAACAGCGCCTGGGTGCTGTCCTCGTCGGTCCGGCGGGGTTCTGACGTTTCCGGTTTCGTCTTCGGGCTTTTCGTGGGGGCGATGGCCACCGCGTTCGCCTTCGTCGTGGTCGGCTCACTCGTCCGTGCGCCGTTCCCCTTACTCGTCCTCCAGATTCTGGTCGCCCTCGCGGCCGTCGTCCTGCTGCTTCAGGAACTCGGCGTGCTCAAGTTCCCGATACTGCAGAACGCGCGCCTGGTCCCGCAGTTCGTCACCGGGATCCCCTTCTGGGGGTCGGTGCAGTTCGGCATGGAAATGGGCACCGGAATGCGGACCTACTCCCCGACCGCGCTGCCGCACATCATGGCGATCTCCATCGTGTTCCTCGCCTCATGGCCGGAGGCGCTCCTGGCGGGGGCCGGTTTCGCGCTGGGCAGGGCGGTGATGCTCCTGACGTTCGTGGCCGCCCGGAGCAAGATGGCCGCTGACACCGCCTTCTACTTCGAACTGCCTCGGTTGAGGCCGTTGTTCGTGATCCTGGCGATTCCGATGATCGTGCTGCTGGTGATCGCGTGATCATCGTCCGGTACGCCCTGGGGGTCGTCCTGGTCCTCGCCGTCGTCGGAAAGCTCCGCGCCTTCGGGGCTTTCCGCGACAGCCTGGCGAACTTCGGGCTCCGGTTCCGGATCGCGTCGGCGGCGGCCGGCGCGATCGTCGCCGTCGAGGCACTGACGGCCGCGGCCCTGTTCTCCTCCGTGCCCGACCTGGCCGTAGGGGTGGCCGGCACCCTGCTGGGCATCGCGTTCACCGGAGCGCAGACCTACCTGCTGGCCGCCGGGAGACCCGCTGCCTGCCAGTGTTTCGGCGTCCGCGAGACGGTGTCGGCGTGGACCTGGGTCAGAGCGGCCCTGGTCCTGGTGATGGGCCTGGTGTTGCTCGGCGCGGCCTGAGCGCGCCGCTCCACGGGCTCCCGCCTGCGCGATGCCGTACCGTGCGCGCCTCTGGGTCACCCCTGACGGCCTCAACCTTTCGCGGGCGGACGGAGTCTTCAATGGTGAGGCCGTCCAACGGAAGGACTGTGTCCGGGTGACCGACACCGAAAGTTTCCGAGAGTTCGTGGCCGCGCGCGGCCTGGCCCTGTCCCGGACGGCCTTCCTGCTCACGGGTGACCACACCCACGCCGAGGACCTGCTCCAGGAGACCCTGGTCAAGGCGGCGGCCCGCTGGCGCAAGATCATGACGGTGGCCGATCCCGAGGCGTACGTACGCAAGATCATGCTCAACCAGCTGCGCACCTGGCGCCGCCCCCGCCGGCTGACCTTTGTCCCCACCGCCGACCTGCCCGAGGCTCCGGTCCACGAGGACCGGTCCACGCAGACCGAGCTCAAGATCATGCTCCGGCACGCCCTCGCCCTCCTCAGTCCCAGGCAGCGGATCGTGCTCTACCTGAGGTTCTACGAGGACCTCCCGGAGGCGGAGGTCGCCGCGCGGCTGGACTGCTCCGTCGGGACGGTCAAGCGGCACGCGCACGACGCGCTCAACCGTCTGAGAAAAGTGGCTCCGCAACTGCTGGAGAGGGTGCATCCGTGAACCTTCGCGACACGTACCACGAGCTCGAACAGGAGGCGCGTGACTACGCCGACGCGGGCCGCGCGCTGCGCGTCCTGCGCCGTCGCCGGATCGCGCGGACCGCAGCGGGAGCCGCCTGCGCGGCGCTGGTGATCGTCGGTGGAGTCGGCCTGCGACAGAGCCTGACGCACCCGTCCGGCGACACCATCGTGGCGGTCCCGGCGACGTCCGGCTCCGCGGAGCCCTCTCCGGCCTACCCGGCACTGCCCGCGAGCGGCCCGATCGGCCGGGGCGCGGCCGTCTACACACCGTGCAGACACGCCTGCCCCACGCTGCTGGCCCTCACGGACGGCCGGCGCTACCTGCTCGGCACCCGCACCGTCAACCCGCCGGGCAACCTCACGCTGTCCCCCGACGGGCGCTGGCTCGGCAGGCCGACCGCGAGCGGTTACGAGCTCAGAGACCTGCTGGGCGACACGACCCACCGCGTCGCCTCCCCGTCGACCGGCGGGCCGGACACCGCCTACAGCCCCTGGACCTGGTCCGCCGACTCCCGGCGCGTGATCCTCGGCTACCACGCGAGCGGGAAGGTCGCCGAATACACCGACGTGGACCTCGCCACCGGCCGCCTCACCACGCCGCGCCTGCCGGACGGGTACGAGCCCGTCGGCATCATGCCCTCGGGCGAGCTGGTCCTCCTGGACCGGTCACAGGACGGCGAGAACACCCGCAGGCAGGTCGAGCTCCGTACGGGCGGCTCGACCGTGACCCTCCAGGCGACCGGAGACGGGGTGCTGGCCGACGCCGACCACGGCCTGTCGGTGCAGGTCAGCGGCGGCCGCGTCTTCCTGCTGGAGTACACCGGGGAGAAGGTCGCGGTCCTGGAGTTCGGCCAAGGGGGCGCCCTCGTGTCGCGCACGCCCCTGGCGGACGGCCACTATGCCGTGGGCCCCACGCCGGACGGCTATGCCGTCATCCAGCTCCCCCCTGACCAGCGGACCGGACGCCTGCGGCTGCTGTCAGCCGGCCGCCTCCTCCACGAGTTCCCCGGCGAGGCGGAGATCGTCATCCCCGGCGGCGCCAGGCACTGACCTCAGGCGTCGCTATTCACACTCCGACACCTCGCGCTGGATCTGCGCCTCCTTGTCGCCGAAGGCCTTGAAGTCGTTCGTCACGTCCACCTTGCCGTCAACGAAGCCCTGCAACGTGGCCTGGTCGCCGTGCTTCAGCATGGCAGCGGCCATACAGTCCCAGGTCGAATCCGGGACGTCCTTCGCCTCCGGGGTCTCCTTCAGCTTCGCGACCAGAGCGGCCTTGTCGACGCCCGCCGCGGCAGGCGCACCCGAGGTGTCCTCAGCACCGCCTCCGCAGGCGGCGAGGGTGGAGGCCAGAGCCAGAGTCACAAACGCCAGCGAGGCGGGACGAGCGGCACGCGAAATACGCATAGGAACCTTCCGGAAAGGGGCATGGCGAAAGAACGCCACGCGGAGTCAGACGATCAGTGATGCGCCCGCAGTGCCTGATCGGCTGCCGAGGCACCGAGGCCCCGACCACAGGCACGCTGGAGACATCTCCTCGGCGGAGAAGCTCGACCATGATCATAACGAACGCCACAGGTCCGGCCACCGGTTTCGCGACATCACGTACGCGCTTCCGAGTCATTACTCAATGACCCCAGCGACGCCACTCTGCGTGCCGGACGCCCTCGCGTCAGTCGTCCTCCCTTTTAGGGCGGGAGAGCAGGTCGTTGAAGAGCGTGGCCACGCCGACGGCGATGGCGACGGGTGCGGCGAGAGACGGCTGGAAGATCACGACACCTCCCGTGCCCGTGGCCGCCGCGATCAGCAGGAGCAGTTTCCAGTCGGGTCCTCTGTCACGTCCGGTGGAACGGCGCAGATAGCGCCCCATTTCCCATCACCTTTTCGGCCGACCCCATTTTTCGGGGCCCTTTCTCAGGGTCTCCTTGCTCGGATCTTAGGTCGCTAGTTCTCTAGAGAACAACGCCCGTTCAGTCGCACCAGAAAACGGCACAACATGAATCCGCGCGGGAGCGGCGAAATTTGGTGCCGTCCCTTTCGAATTAGCGCCGCAACGAGGTGGGCCACCGAAACAGGCGTTCAGAACGAAGCGGCCACTGTTGTGTGTCCAGCGGGCGTAGCCGGTGATAGGGCGGGCCGTAAAGACGGTCTTCGTCGTCCTCTACGCGCTGTCCCTGCGTCTCGACCCAGGCGTGGAAGGTGAAGGGGTCGGGCAGCACTCCCCAGCACCAGTCGAGCCGGTGCCCCAGGGCCGCGGCCCAGAGCACGGTCGCCAGGGAGATCTCGAAGCAGGCGGCGCGTCCAGGGAAGATCGCCGCCGCCTTCTTCACCTCTGCCGTCATGCGTTCCGCTCTGTCGACCGGGAGCGGCCGGTGGCCCAGCCGGCGATGCGCCCGACGCGCGAGCCGGGAGGAGAAGCGCACGGGCAGGGCCAGCAGCGTCACCGCGGCCAGCAGGAACACGACGCTCGCCGGACTCGGCCGGCCCGCCGGGCCGCGCGCCATCGGCACCCCGCTGGCCCGCCGTTCGCCCCCCTCGGCCTCCTCGGCTTGTTCGGTCTCCTCGGTGTTCTCGATCCCGGGCGCGCTCGTACTCGCCGAAGGTGGGGCCGGACGCAGGAGGCCCGCTTCGCGAAGCTCGGCCACGAACGCGGTGACATCGGCCCGGAGGCGCTCGCGCGGCTGGTCCACGTGCCGGTCCGCGAGCGCCTCGACCGCGTCGGCGACGGTGCCACCGCTCCGCAGCACCTCCCACACCAGAGCCGCAGTGGAGTTCAGCGCGTGGCAGTGCTCCGTTCGTACGTCGACGACCACCACGCCGTGTTCGTCGGTGTGGCGGTAGAGCTCCGGAAGCGTGGACGAGGCCATGGCGGTCAAGTGTCGCGAAGCGCGATTTCCATCGCCAGGAGGCGACTGAACGAACCGAGCGGCACAGGGGCACCGTGACACAGGCGGGTCAGCGTGACAGTGACCGCGCGCGGGTCCACGACACCGAGATCCACCAGCCTCGAATCCGCCAGGAGCGCGGAGATCTCACGACGCGCCCGGCGTGCGCCCAGGTACTCCTCCGCCTGATAGGCGCCTTTGGTCGTACGGGACAGCGCGTCGTTCGGCACCAGGTCGCGCAGCGCCGCGACGAGCAGCGGTTTGAAGCGGCCCCGCTCGGCGCGCAGCACGGCGGGGACGGCCAGGCAACCGCGGATCACGGCCCGGTCGAGGTAGGGGGCGTGCACCGCGACCCCCACCCCGGCGCCCAGCTCCCGCAGGTAACGCTGGGCGTGCGCGGCCGAGCGAAGTTCGGCCAGCGCGGCGTGGTCGGCCGGGCCCGCGCCGTCGGGCATGGCCCTGGTCGTGGCGGGGTCGGTCGCGAGGTCCGCGAGCTCCGACCGCACCCGGGGCGCCAACCAGCCGATGGCCTCTCCCGGGACGCTCCACCACGACACGGCGTCCGCCGGTGACCCTGCCGCGCGTGGCGGAACGCTCAGACTCCGTCCCAGTTGGCGCAGCGCCGTCGCGGGTGACGTACGGGCGAGCCGTACCGCCCGGAGCATGAGATCGCCGGGCGAGATCTTGCGCAGCTGGGCGAGAGCGGCGCTGTCCTTGGCCAGCCGGACCACCGAACCCGCCCTGACCAGGTCGGCCAGATACGCGGGCGAAGGGTGCAACAGCGCGTCGGCGCCCTCGCCGGTGAGATGCGCCCCGGATCCGTGAGCGGCCGCCCAGCGAAGCCGCAGCATCGCCCTGCGATGAGCCAGAGCCCCCGGCGCGGGGCGATCGGCCCAGGCCTGGTCCAGCCGCTGGTAGGGGAGGGTGTCCGGGGTGCCGCGAACGGTCGCGAGCCTGATGCGCCGATCGGCCCCCGCGACCCGGACGGCCTGGGCGAGGTCGTCCGCCGGAGCGGACGGATGGTGATAGACGACGGCGTCGACGACCTCCGGTGACAGCCGCGCGGCCAGCAGGGCGAGCGCGGTGGAGTCGACGCCGCCGCTCAGATCCGAGGTGACGACGCCGGAGCGGCGCCGCAGACGCACGGCCTCCACCAGAGCCGACCGCAACGCCCGAGCCCCCTCGGCCGGATCGGTCACCCGCTCGGGCAGCCATGGGGCGTAACGCCGCACCTCGACGCCACCGGACCCGGCGGAGACCAGCTGACCGCCGCCGACTTCGCGAACACCCCGCAGGAACGACCTGCCCTCCGCCAGCGGCAGCACGTGCGGGCAGACGACGTCGACCGCGGCCGCCAGCGGGTCCGGCTCGCGCCCGTGCGGCCAGGCGTGCGACGAGACCAGCCACCCTCCGCCGCGGGCGGCCAGATAGAAGGGGAACTGCCCCGCGAGATCGCTGTAGATCTGGATCCTGTCCCGTTCCACCAGGACACACGCGTACGCTCCGGGCAACTCGGTCAGCAGGTCGGGGCCGGCGCCGTCGATCGCGGTCGCGAGCCGGGCGGCGATCTCCTCCTGGGAGGCGAGACAGTGACCGGCGACGAGCAGGCGGGCGGAGCCGTACGTGGCCGTGGAGAGGTGTCCGGGCGGCCAGAGCCCGTAGGCCCTGACGCCCTCGATCCCGGCCCAGACGGGATGGCCCGGCAGCTCGGGATCACCGCTCAGGCGACCGTCGCGCAGGTGGACGAGGAGCCCGGGAAGTGACCGTTCACCAGTAATACTGCGAGTTGGCGTCGGCGTTGCCGCTGGAGGCGTTGCCGCGGAAGAGAGCCCTGATGCGTCCCAGATCGATGATGACCGGCGGTTCATAAGCAGGCTCCGGCGACGGCGCGTCAGCACGATCTTCGGACGGGGTGTCCGACACGGCGATCATCTCTTTCTGGGAGTCCGGCTATGGCTGTACGGACTCTACTCACCCGCGGCTCCTGGCACCGGCCGGCCGGGCAATCCGGTGCCCGGCCGTTGAGCCGCCGCTGGGTGGCCGTTGGGCCGCCGTTGTAGCCGCCCATGGGCCGTCAGTTGAGGTGGCCGGCCAGGCCGAGCAGGAGGGCGCCGTGAGTGGCGGCATCGAGCTCGCCGATCAGCACCGGCACCTCTCGGGCCCACCCCGAACGGTCCATCTCCCTGCGACACTCGTCCAGCACCAGCTCGAAGCCGGGCGCGACCGTACCACCGAGCACGATGGCGTGCTGGTCGGCCGCGACCGTGGCGCTCACCAGGCCACGCCCCAACTGGACCGCCGCCCGCCGCAGCACGTCGAGGCAGACCAGATCACGGTCCCGTGCACGAGTGATGAACTCCTCGATCGTGCCCGGCGGTGCGACCTGCCGGGCGTGGCACTTGACGAAGGCCTCCTCCAGGAGCGCGGGCGCGGTGACGTACCCCTCCAGGCAGCCCCTGAGCCCGCACCAGCACTCCCTGCCCGCCAGGTCGACGGACAGATGCCCCACGCTCACGGCCCTGCCCCGGGCGCCGCGCACATGCGTGTTGGCCAGCATCAGGCCGCCGGTGACGTGCGCCGACACCTGGACCGACAGCATGGTCTCGAAGGCGTGGTTGTAGGTCTGTTCGTAGAAGGCCGCCAGGCGCGCGTCCGTGTCGATCACGACCTGGATCCGGTCGCCCGGTGGGAGCGCGAGCGCCTCAGCCAGCAATCGCCCGACCGGCCTCGTGTCCGCCCAGGTCGGCACGGGGTCGCTGGGTAACAGGGTGCGCGCGTGAACCGCCCACGGAACCGCCATCCCGAGCGTGGCTATGTCCGCGCGATGCCTTCCGATGCTCTGGGTCATCGTGTGGACGGCTTCGGCGGTCTCGGCCACCCATCCGTTGCCACCGGAGATTCCCTGACTGACCGTCATCAGCTGGATGTCGTCCTTGGGCTCGTGCACCAGGCGACCCGCGACCCGGACTCCGTGCAGCCCGACCGAAATCCCGAGGGCGACGCCGGTGGTCTGTTCGAGCTCGATCGGCCGGTTGGTGTTCTTGACGATGCGGTCGGCGCGCATTTCCTGCACCGCTGAGGAAATGGTGGCCGGGGAGAGCCCGGTCCGTCGTACCAGCTCGCTCTGCGATCCCGGGCGACACATGATGGCCCTGATGATTTTGGTGCGATTTTCTTTTCGCGTGCCGTCCGAGTCGCTCAAGAGTTTTCGCGCGTCAAGCACGGCTCCCTCGCAGACAAAATCAGAATTCTGAGATGCGAGACCTCGATGGTGACACAGTTCGTTCGATTCGAAAAGTTGCCCGGTCGCCGCCGTCGTCGGTCGTCTCGACGTTCGCGCAGGGGATGAGACCGATGCCGGCCATCTTCCTCCTCCACCGGTGAGAACGCGGTCATTGCATAGCGATCGCTATCGATTGCTATGCTATCGCCATGGAAGAGCCGTCCTCGTCGCACATGCGCCAGGTAGCCGCGGCGCTACGCCAGATCAGTGCTGGATTCGCGGCACTGGCCGACGCCATCTCCGCCGACGCGACTGAAACCCCAGCCGAGACCCGCTATCGCACACTCATCTCCGAATGGGGGCGGCGAGGCCTGACAAGAGCCGAGGCCAGTGCCTTGTTCCGCAAGCACGGCTTCTCGCCCCAGGCGGCGGGTGGCTGGGTCCGTGGCGACTGGCTGGAGATCCGCGACGACGGCCGCCGCTACCTGACTGATCGTTCGCTGCGCTGGCCTGCCGAGCAGGGAGACTCCCGTTGACCGAGCCGTTCAGCGTCCGCCTGGAGGTCCGCAGCTACGAGGTCGACCCGCAACTCCATCTCAACGGAGGCTTCTACATCCAGTACGCCGATCATGCTCGCTTCGCCTGCGTCCAAGCCGCGGGAATCTCCGTCGACGACCTTCTCGGCAGCGGCATCGGCCCGGTCAATCTGGAGACCGTCATCAAGTATCACCGCGAGCTACGTGGCGGCGACCAGGTCGACGTCTCATGCGGGTGGGAATGGGGCGGCGGCAAGACCTACCGGGTGCACCATCGGTTGCGGCAACCGAACGGCACCGTGGCCGCCGAAGTCAGCCATGTGAGCGGACTGCTCGACCTCAGGACACGCCGCCTGATCGCCGACCCCGTCCACGAATGGCGAATCCGAGCGGAGCGGCCCGCACTTCTGGGCCTCCAGCCCCGTGAGGCCGGCATCTCCTCGACGGTTCAACGGCGGACTCGATAGAGCAGGTGCAGCACCCGGTCGCCCTGGATCACCGTGTGCGGGTCCTCGAGCAGATACTGGGCGTCGACCGACCCGAAGTACCGCTTGCCTGAGCCGAAGACCACGGGCACGACGTCCATCGCCACCTCGTCCACCAGGCCGAGGGCGAACGCCTGACCTCCGACGTCGCCCGCCGCCACGGCGACGGTACGCTCCCCCGCGAGCTCCTTGGCCTTCGCGATCGCCTGTGCCACGTCATCGACGAAGTGGTACGACGCCTCGGGATGCCATCCCTCGGGCTTGGGCCGGTGCGACACCACGACCACGTGTTCACCCGCCGGCGGTGCGCCCTCCCAGCCGTTGGTGATGTCGAACAGGTGACGCCCGATCACCGTCGACCCGATGCTCGCCCACATCGGCTTGACGTACTCGGCCGAGGACCGCGAGATCCCGCCCAGCGCGCCCAACTCGACGTCGCCGTTGGAGTACCAGTCGAACAGAGGACCAACCTGATCCTTCGCGTCGGCGATGAAGCCGTCGACCGACACGACGTTGTGCATCACCACGGTGCTCATACCATCTCCTACGTGTTCCGAGGACTTGACCTTGCTCATGTCATCTCGTTCGTCGTCGCGAGCCCGTCGACCCGGCTCGCCAGGCGGGACCGGGCTGTCCGGCCACTCACCTGTCGTCTCACCAACGCGTCGATCGCGCGCCACCGGAATCGACACGGACACACCCGCGGCTTGCGGACCACTCACCTAGAACATTCCTTACGCGTGGCGCGCGCGTTTCGCGACCTTGGTCGGCAACGGCTGGATTAAGGTGGCGCTGCCGATATCGCATGATCACTCTGCGATACGCGGCGATTCCCCCCTCATGCCTGCAAAGCCGAGGTTGAGGAGAGACTCATGCCCCGCCGACATGCCGTAAGCACAGGATGCGCCCTAGCGATCGCCACCCTTACCCTGTCCACCGTCCCGGCCGCCGCCGAGGGCCGGCCCGCGAGCATCCCCACCGCCTCGACCACCGCGAGCGCGTTCGAACCACCGCCGGGCATGCTGGAGGCGCTCGTCCGCGACCTGAAGATCAGCATGACCCAGGCACGGGCCCGCCTGCTGAACGAGACCCGCCTGACCCCGATCGCGACGCAGCTGAGCAGGACGCTCGGCAGCCGCTTCGCCGGCGCCTGGCTCCGAGGAGACAGCGCGCACACCCTCGTGGTGGCCACCACGAGCGACGCCGACATTCCGCGGATCCTCGACGCGGGCGCCCAGGCCGAAGTGGTCGCCAGGTCACTGACGGAACTGACCGCGATCAAGAGGAAGCTCGACCAGGCTCTGCCCTCGAAGCCGCAGAGAGCGACCGACTACCCGGTGTCGAGCGTGCGCTACGTCGACGTCAAGCGCAACAAAGTGGTCGTTCTGGCCCCGCACCTCGAGCAGACCCGGATCGTCGTCGAAGGCGCCGGCGTGGACACCGACGCGGTGCTCGTGCTGCCCTCCACCGAAATCCCCCAGCCCCTGTACGACCTGGTGGGCGGCGACGCCTACTACATCGGCACCACCAGCCGCTGCTCGATCGGCTTCCCCGTGGTCAAGGGCGCCGTGAACGGTTTCGTCACCGCCGGTCACTGCGGTGCGGCCGGCGCCACCACCACCGGCTTCAACCGCGTCACCCAAGGCGTGTTCCAGGGATCGAGCTTCCCCGGCAACGACTACGCCTGGGTCGCGGTGAACTCCAGCTGGACCCCCAAGCCCGCGGTGGACAACGGCCAGGGCGGCACCGTGCCCGTCGCCGGCGCCAGGGTCGCCATCGAGGGCGCGTCGGTCTGCCGGTCCGGCTCCACCACCGACTGGCACTGCGGCCTCATCCAGCAACGCGACGCCAGCGTCACCTACCCCCAGGGCACCGTCACCCAGCTGACCCGTACCAACGTCTGCGCCGAACCCGGCGACTCGGGCGGTTCGTTCATCTCCGTCGACCAGGCCCAAGGGGTCACCTCCGGCGGTTCGGGCGACTGCACTTCGGGCGGCACCACCTACTTCCAGCCGATCGGCGAGATCCTCACCGCCTACGGCCTGACCCTGAAGACCACCACCGCCACGAGCACCTGCACCGGCTACCCGAGCACCGTCACCGGCTCCCTGGCCAACGGCCAGTACGCCTACCAGCCACCCGGCTCGTACTACTGGTCCAACACCTCAGGCGTCCATTCCGCCTGCCTGGACGGCCCCAACGGCGCGGACTTCGACCTGTACCTGCAGAAGTGGAACGGCCAGACCTGGCGCACCGTCGCCAGCTCCGACGGCCCGGGCCCTGACGAGAAGATCACCTACACCGGCACCGCCGGTTACTACAGCTACCTGGTGAACTCGGCCAGCGGCTCCGGCCCCTACTCCCTGGGCTACCGGAAGCCGTAACCGCTCGGCACCTCGGCTCGTCTGCATGGAGGACGAGCCGAGGTTCCCGCTCTCTGGCGATCGATCGACCTACACCGTCGACAGAAAGGACCCCTGCTCAGTCGGCGGTCATCCGCTACCGTGGCCCGAATTGATCATTTCCGGGAGAAGGTGCCGTGATGCCGGGTCCCGCGACAGAAGCGCCATCTCCGGCGGTGGTGCTGCGCTTAGGTGCGGTTCTGGCCGCGTCCGGACCGGTGATCCTGACGACCTTCGGGGTCGGCAGGCAGAGCGTCGGCTGGTTCTGTTCCGTGACGGACACCGCCCCCTACCAGGTCGAAGGCCCTTACGCGCTGGAGAACGTGCCGGGAGAGCTGCTGTTCTGGGGCGTTCTCCTGCTGCCGGTCGCCGTGGCCGGACTGCTCCTACGCGGGTCACGCCGGGCCACTCTCACCGCCGTCGCCGCGGTCGGCGCCGTGCTCGCCTTCGGGCTCGTCACCGCGTTCCTTCTGCCGGGCCCCGACCCATGCACCGGACAGGATCGTGCGGTCGTGCCGCCTTGGCCGTTGATCGTCTGTTATCCGGTGGCCGCAGGGGCGCTGCGCCTGGCGGCTCGGTCACCCCTGCCTCGGAGGCGGCACGGGTTCATCCTGTGGGCGGGCGCCGTCGTCGCGGCGGCGTGGACACCGATGTTCCACCGCTGGACGGTCACATCCGACAACCGCCTGCTCAGCAGCGTCTACGTCCAGATTTCGGAATCCTCCTGGGACGACCTCGCCTGGTGGGCCTGCGAGGCCGATGGGATCGGCTCGCCGGTCGTTCTCGTCGTATTGGCGGCGACCGCGAACGTCACCGCCTCCATCCGATGGGGCAGATTCGCCGGCACAGCGGCCGCGGCGGCCCTGCTTCTCTTCCCGCTGCTCGACGTCACGACGTACATCAGCCAGTACAGCGGCGATGTCGAGATGATGCCTTTCACCGATTCGATACGGTGGCCGCTGCTTTTCGCGGCCCTTCTCGTCACGTGGGCCGTTCGGAGCCCCCGGGCGCGAATTTCATGGGCCGTCCACCTGGCACGAAGCGTGATCAGGGAACGGTCGGCAAGCATGATTCCCGGTCGAACAAGGGAGGTCGCCGTCGCCGTCGTGATCGCGGCCGCCGGCATCTGGCTGATCGTCTCGTCCTTCACGCCGATGCGGTAGGAATTCCTGCGCAGGGTGTAACAGTCCGAGTTTCGGAGACGACGCCACCCTGGACGCCGTCTCCGAACTCAGCTTTCTCCGAACTCAGCTTTCTCCGGACCGCTGGATGTGCTCATCCGCCGGCTCCGCCATAGCCCGCGGCGGTCGATCTTCCGGACACAGAGACGTGCGCCCCTCTCACGCACGCGAGCTGCGGCCGCTTCCCCGACGGTCAGGATGGGGTCAGCACGAGGTCCGGAAGGTGCCCGACGTCTTGATGATGCCCGTGCCGCTCTTCCAGACGGCGGACCTGAACGTGTGCGTCCCTGTGCCCGAGCAGTTGTACGTCACCACCGTCCCCTCGTTGGCCTTGATCCACTGCGACGCGGCCATGGTCTCCCACCCGTAGTACCGCGAACGCTCGATGTAGATCCGGTAGTCACCGGAGCATGAGCCGGCGAACCCTTCGCCCCAGATGTTGGTGCCCACCTTCCACGGTGTTTTGGCCGTGGGGCCCCCGCAGGCCAGAGCGGCGGAGGCCGTTTGCGCGTTGGCTACGGCCGCGGGCGACATCGCCAGGCCGACCAGCGCCACGACGACCGCCGTCCGGCGACCGATCTTACGAGAAAACAATTTCGTCTCCTTCCCCGTGTACAACGGAGCGACTATGACACGGCGGCGCCCGGATGATCAATAGGGTATTTCTCGGCACTTAGCGTAACTTTCAGCGCACGAAACCCGGGCCCGCACTCATTTGGGCCCGGCCCACTTCGCTGAGTGGTTACACGGTCGTTCAGAGTTACGTTGACCCTCATTCGAGTGATCCGCCCGACGCCTCCAGTCGCTTGACCAGGAGACTTCACCGACAGCGCAACAGTCTTGACGGCGACTTGTGATCATGTAAGACTGCGCCCAGGCCTCGACCTCGCCCAGATCCCACTACTGGCCGCCTGTCAGGGAAATGCTGCATGGCGCACTTATCACGTGTCCGCGTAATCGACGATTCTTTCATTCAACTCGAAGTCGAAGGCGTCGAAAAAGGCGTCCTCAGTTCGCGGACCGGCCACATGCGTTATCTCCCTGAATACGGGAGCCGTAACTCGACGGCCGATGTGCCCGCACTTGAACTCGCCCCACATCCTCAAGGGAATGAGACAGCTGTCGGGCTCATCGACAGAGTTTCATCATGGTGTCGCCCAGGTCACGCGCGACGACGCCGGTCTCCCCTTCGGAACCGAGGAAGACAACAGGCTGATCGGCCGGTTCCCGGTTCGGGCGGATCAGCCAGAACGCGGCGTAGCCACCGGTGCCGTCCTGTCCGAACACGCGAAAGTCATCGCCGCGGGCGGCGGCGAGCGCGGCGGGGAACTGTTGATCAACGGTGAGTGCCACGCGAGCAGGCTAGCAACCGGTCGAATCTTCAAGGCAAGTGGTGAAGCCGCCGAATCGAGAGGTGACAACCTCAGGAGAACTGTCCTCGCATCTCTTGCACGATCCTCGTTGCGGTCCAGCCCCGCTCAGGGCAGGACACTCTCGGGAGTGCGTACGGTGTTCCGCAGGCGGGCCGCGTCCCGGCTCGGGGGGACGCCGAACTGGCGGCGATACTCACGGCTGAACTGCGACGGGTTGTCGTAGCCGACGCGATGGCCGACCCCGGTGACGTCGCCCGGGTGGGTGGCGAGCAGCAGCCGGGCCTCCTGGAGCCGGATCTGTTTCTGGAACTGGATGGGGCTCATCGCGGTCACCGCCTGGAAGTTGCGGTAGAAGGCGGAGACGCCCATGCCGGACAGGCGTGCCACGTCTTCGACCCGGAAGGGTTCCGCGTAGTGCTCCCGGATCCAGCGCACGGCCCGGGAGACATGGCTGAGACTGCTGTCGGCGAGGCCGAGTTGACGCACCGCCGCGCCCTGCTCGCCGGTGATCAGGCGCCACAGGATCTCGCGTTTGACCAGCGGGGCCAGTACGGCGCGGTCGCGGGGTTCGTCGAGCAGGCGCAGCAGCCGGACCGCCGCGTCGAGCAGAGCGGGCGGGGCGTCGCTGACGGCGATCCCCGACGGCGCGCTCCCGACGGCGCGGGGGGTGTCTCCGGGACCGGCCTGCAGCAGCAGTTCGGCGACGGCGGACGGTTTCAGCGTGAGACCGAAGCCGAGGGCCGGCTGCTCGGGTTCGGCCTGGGTGAACTGTCCGGTGACGGGCAGGTCGACGGACGCGATCAGGTACTGCCCGGGGCCGTACTCGTAGACCCGGTCTCCCAGCGCGAGGCGTTTGGCGCCCTGCGCGATGACCGCGAGCACCGTACCGGTCATGGAGGGCGCCGGTGGATCCGGTCGGTCGACCTTCGAGATCAGCACGCCGTCGATGGCGGTGGTCCAGTCAGGGCGGGCGTGCCGGGCCAGGAGGGTGCGGAGCTCTTCGAGGTACATGTGTCCATTGCAGCACCACTCCACGCCTCGGCTCCCATCGCTGCGAGGATCGTGCAAGTACGAGCGAGTAATGTTCTAGCGTTTCCACAGGTCATCTCGGTTGGATGGAATCACCTCACTCCATCACCGAGAAGAAGGCTTCCATGATTGTCAACTACGGCTTCAACGCCACCCTGACCGCCAAGCCCGGAATGGGCGACCGGCTGGTCGACCTGCTGCTGACCGGACTGAACGAGGGCAGTCCTGGCGCGAGCGAACACTGCATCGTCTACCTCGTCTCCCGTTCGGTGTCCGACCCCGACGTCGTCCACGTCATCGAGGGGTGGAGCAGTGCGGAGGACCACCACCGGATCTTCGCCGGCGAGGCGGCCCAGGCCATCGTGGCGCAGATCGACGTACTTCTCGCCAAGGAATCCGAGTACACCGACTACGTTCCGGTCCGCGGCAAGGCCGCCTTCTGACCCCCGGATCGATCCCCCAGCCTGCCGAGGAGGGCCCCCGTCCTCGTCCGGCCGTCGGCACCACCCCACGAAAGGCAGCGACAAGCATGACCACGGCACGACCCGACCTGGACCCCGAACTGCGTGAGCTACTGGCCGACATGCCGCTGATGTCCCAGCTCACCCCGGAAGTACTCGCGCAACTGCGGCAGTTCCCATCGACGCCTGTCGAGTCCCTGCTCGCACACCGGCAGGTCGACCGGCGCGAGATCACCGTGCCTGCCAGGGACGGTTCCCCGATTCCCCTGTCGGTCTTCAGCCCCGCGAGCACCGATCGCGGCAGCGCCGCCCCCTGCGTTTACTGGATGCACGGCGGCGGGATGGTCATGGGCGACCGCTTCTCGCAGATCGACATCCCGCTGGAGTGGCTCGACGAGTTCGGCGCGGTCGTGGTCTCGGTGGACTACCGGCTCGCGCCGGAGGCCACCGGCACCGCCCTCGTCGACGACTGCTACCAGGGACTGCTCTGGATCGCCGAACACTCCGAAGAACTGGGCATCGACCCCGCTCGGATCGTCGTCGCGGGCGCCAGCGCCGGCGGCGGCCTCGCCGCCGGCGTCACCCTGATGGCCCGCGACCTCGGCGCCCCGGCGATCGCCGCGCAGATGCTGATCTGCCCCATGCTCGACCACCGCAACACCAGCACCTCCAGCCGCCAGTATTCCGGCGTCCCCGGCGTATGGACCCGTGAGATGAACGAGTTCGGCTGGCGTGCCGTCCTCGGTGACCTCACCGACGACAAGGTGTCCGAGTACGTCTCGCCCGCGCTGGCCGACGACCTTTCGGGCCTGCCGACCACCTACATCGACACCGGCTCCGCCGAAGTCTTCCGCGACGAGGACACCGACTACGCCACCCGTATCTGGGCGGCCGGCGGCCAGGCCGAACTCCACGTCTGGGCGGGCGGCTTCCACGGGTTCGACGCCCTGTACCCGCAGGCACGCATCTCGGCCACAGCCCGCAGAACCCGCACCGACTGGCTCGCCCGACTCCTGCCCCTGACCTAACGCCGTCTCCCGCTCGCGGGCGACCGGCGTCCACACGATCTGCGGCATACGGGCACCATGCCTGTCCTGGCCGTGTCGGTGTCCGGCTACTACGCCTGGCGGGGGACCGGCCGCCCTCGACACGGGCCATCCGGCACGCCTGGCTGACGGACCTGATCTAGCGGGTCCACCAGCACTCGCGCAGAAGGCGCCCGGTGCACGCCGGGCTGCGCCTGGGCGTCCAGGTCCTGGCAGATGCGCGAGACCTCGCTTTTGGAGATGCCACTGTCGGCGCCGAGGACTTTGACCAGGTCGTCGACGGCGCGGGTCCGCTTTCGTGCCGGGCGGAGCCGTCACGACCTTGACTGGCGCGACGCGGTGTCCCCTGCGTGTGCCAGGGAGCGCCAGTTGACCACTCAGCCTGTCGTCAGGTCCTCGAAACCCAGCTTCAGCCAACTAAGGCCTGCGACGACGTGGAGCTCACTGCCTCGGCCCCATAGGGTCGCTGTCCTGGGAACCGGTCGTCCATTGGGCATTACCAGCCAGGTAGGACGATCCACCGAAAAGGCTTCTTCCTGAATACTCCCCGCGACCACCCTGTGCCGATGCTCGCTATACCCGCCGACGAGCGCCACCCGGTCATCGGCGACAACGAGCGCATGAGCGCCACGCACCTCCGTGGACCAGCCGGCAACCGCGCCAGCTCGGACCCGCACAATCGGGAAGTCGGTGTAGTAGTAAGCCCACGCTTCGTCCCCCGTCACGTTCAACGCATAGCAATCGGAGATCGCACCGAACTCGCCGTGGTACGGGTACCGCCACGCGAGACTCAGGTCAGACCGAAAGCGGATCAGCCCGGGGGAGCCGATGGGTGCAGGACTGTCTGCCTCTCCCCATCCGAAGTTGCCGTACACGCCTTCGTCGAAATAGCTCACCCATATGTCGCCGGAAAGCGTCGTCTGCACGTCAGCGATTCCGTCTCCCAGCACGCCCTTCCGCAGGAGCTGCCCATCGGCATCGTAGACGGCAGCGTTGTACTCAGCCGCCCCGTTACGCCAACGGCACCGTGCCCCCACCAAGAGCACGCCCCCGCCCGGCAGCGGCTGGACAGCGCTGTGCGCCAGTAACTGCCCGACGATGGAAACCGACCTCGCCAGATGGGGACGGTACGTGGAGACATGCAGCGAGACGGGCGCGGCCGTAGGTGAATCGGCAAAAAATGCCCCAGCGGGTGTGACAGTCCGAGCGGTCAGCGCATCGGCGTTCTCTTGCGAGGCCCACACAACGACGAGTTCTCCCTCGGGACCTGCCGCCGCACTCACCATCTCCGCGCCCCGGGATGGTGGAGCCAAGTCCGCATGGTGACGCAGCCTCACAACGGCCGCCTTCCGACTTCTTCCGATCCGGCCTCGCATGGCGGATACATTATTGATCGCGCGGCTGATCCACGACTGAAACACCAGCCAGCGCTTGCGCCGATCACGTGCGAACGGACCTCGCTCCTGAAGCCGCTCCCCTTCGACGCGAACAGACGCGCCACATCGTGAGCAGTCATGAGCCTCATCCAATCGGATGTCGACGACATCTCCTTACGTTCTTCTGAACCGACAAGTGAAGCCTCCCGCCTGAACTTGATCTCTTTGCAAAGCCCAGTTCCAAGCGCCTATCCATAAGTTCCGCGTGTAACGGGGTGATGAGACCGCCGAGGCGGATGGGGATCGACACGGGCCTCGCCGAGGGTTGGATCGAGGTTGCTCACACCGTCTCTCCGCCTCGGCGAGGTCGTTTCAAAGGAGAGGGCAGATACCCTGCCTGCGGTGCCTCGAACCACGTGACCGGAGGAGTCGATGCTGGGATGGCGGCAGAGCGACCGATGCCCACACAGGACGACGTGCTCGGGTACTTCGACACGCTGTCGAACTGGGGACGGTGGGGCGACGGCGACGAGCTCGGCACTCTGAACCACATCACCGACGACGTCCGACTGGCGGCGGCGCGGGCCGTGCGCCACGGCAGGAGCGTGTCGTGCGCATGGGAGGTTGCCGTACCAGAAGACATGGAGCGGTCGACGACGACGTGCCCGTGCGCCGCCGACATGCCGGGTGCCGAGGACATGCCGGCGCCCGGATTCCGCAACGACCGGCACTGGGGCTTTTCGTCCGAACGGCTCGGCGTCACGTTCCACGGCAACACCCTCACCCACATCGACTCGCCGTGCCACATCTTCTGGGACGGCACGATGTACAACGGGCGGTCGCACTCGCTGGTCGACGCCGCGACGGGATCGGCGTGGGCGTCCGTCACGGTGGCGGCGAACGGGATCATCACGCGTGGTGTCCTGCTGGACATCGCGAGCGTGCGGGATGTGCCGTGGCTGGAACCGGGGCAGGGCGTGTTCCCCGACGATCTCGAGGAGGCCGAGCGTCGCCAGGGTGTGCGGGTGCGATCCGGCGATGCGGTACTCCTACGGACCGGCTATGGCCGCGTCCGGCACGAGAGCGGTGCGATCAGCGGTCTCACGCAGGCTGGGTGGCACGCGTCCTGCCTGCCGTGGCTGCACGAACGGGAGGTCGCGCTGATCGGCGCTGACACCCCCCAGGACGTCCTGCCATCGGGGTACGAAGGCGTGTTGATGCCGGTTCACGCCGTGAGCCTCGTCGCCATGGGCCTGTGGATGCTCGACAACTGCGACCTGGAGGCGTGCGCGACGACGGCTGCCGAGTTGGGCCAATGGGACTTCCAGCTCGCGGTCGCGCCGGTCCGCTTCGCCGGTACGTCCGGCAGCCCGGTCAACCCGATCGCCACATTCTGACCAACTCATCGGCAACTACCCGGTGATCAGCGATCCGGCCGGAGGTACGCGAAACCCCAACCTTCTCCTTAGGTCAGGTCTCCATGCTAGAAGGGGAAGTCCACTCCTGGATCGCATCTACCTCCCGCTTCCGGGGCCTGGCGCGATAGTGGGGCTTCGTGCCTTCGCACTCAGACCGGGTCAGGCGTTGACGGGTCCGCCCGACGTTCCCGGCGACATGCCGCGGTGCACCACGCCGAGCAGGTGCTCGGCGGTGATGTACCCCCAGTGCCGGGAGTCGGCGCTCCGCGCCCGATTGTCGCCCAGCACCACCAGACATCCATGAGGTACGCGGTCGTCGCGCGCGTCGACGGCCGCCCGTACCTCCGCGGGCACCGGATCCCCTCCCACCGCGACCACCCGCTTGACCAGCCAGGGCCCGGCGTCTCCCGGCTGACCGGGTCGGGACGGTCTGCGTGCCACCATCACCTGCCCGGTGCGGACCTCCGGCAGCGGCACCCGGCGCACCAGCACCCTGTCTCCGTCCCGTAGGGCCGGCTCCATGCTGGGCCCCTCGACCGTGACCACGACCAGCCGCCGGCGTACCCAGAGCCAGAGCGCGACCAGCGCGCCGCAGGACGCCAGCACGACCGCGGTCATCCCGGCGACGCCGCGGGCAACTCGTCGGCGTATCCCCGGGCCTGCAGGGAGAACAGCCGGGCGTAGACGCCCCGCCGTTCCATGAGCTCGGCGTGCGTCCCCGTCTCGGTCACCACGCCGTCCCCGAGTACGACGAGGCGATCGACGTCGCGCAGCGTCCCCAGGCGGTGGGACACCAGCAGGCTGGTACGGTCTCCGCGGTACGCGCCGATGCTCGCGTGTATCCGTGCCTCGGCCTCGGCGTCCAGGCCCGAGCTCGGCTCGTCGAGGATGAGCAGGTCCCGGTTCTCCCGCAGGAACGCTCTGGCCAGTGCCAGCCGCTGCCATTGGCCGCCCGAGAGGGTCACGCCGTTCCCCGTGCCGCCGTTCCCGTTCTCCGAGCCATCGTCGTCCGGATCCTGCGGGAACATCCTGCTGAGCAGGGTGTCGTAGCCCCGGGGCAGCGACGCCACCAGGCGATCGATCCCGGCGCGGCGGGCAGCGTCCTCGATCCTGGACTGGTCGTGCAGCACGTTCAGGTCGCCGAGGCCGATGTTCTCCCGCACGGTGAGGTCGTAGGCCATGTAGTCCTGGAAGACCGCGCCGACCTGCTCTCGCAAGGTCGCCGGCGCCACCTGGCGCAGGTCCACCCCGTCCCACAGGATGACGCCCCGCGTCGGGTCGTACAGCCGGCACAGCAGCTTGACGAGCGTGCTCTTGCCCGCGCCGTTCATGCCCACCAGCCCGATCGACTGCCCGTGGGGGATCGTGAAACTGACGCCGCGCAGCACCCAGTCGTGCTCGTCGGAGTAGCGGAACCACACGTCCCGGAGCTCGATGCCCCGGCGCAGGGCGGGGAGCCGGGCCGGCGGATCGGCGACCGGCAGGTCCGGCGCCGCGCGTACCACCCGCAGGTAGTGGTCGAAGAGCAGGAGCTCCTGGTGCACGCGGGCCAGCTGCTGGATCAGGCCGGTCAACGCCGCCTGGACGCCGGCCACCGCCGCCACGAACATCGCGATGTCGCCCGCCGTCAGGGCGCCCCGTCCGGCTGCGAGCACGGCCCAGACCAGTCCGGCGCCGGCCACCACGGCGCCCAGCAGCCCCAGCCCGCTCTGGACCGCGGCCTCGCGGCGGTCCGTCCCGCGCTGCGCGGCGTGCGCGGTGCGCAGTTGCCCGAGCATCCGGTCACGGAGGAAGTCGCCCAGGCCGAACAGGCGCACCTCCTTGGCCGCCCGGGGGTCGCACAGCAGGGCGGAGTAGAACAGCCGCCGCCGTTCGACGGGCCCGATCCGCCACATCATCGTGGCCCGGCGCCGGGACAGTGCGAGCTCCGCCAGCAGCGCGGGCACCGCGGCCGCGATCACCAGCAGTGCCATGACGGGACTGAGCAGGTACAACGAGGCGAGGAAGCCGAGCCCGGTGGCCAGTGCCTGGACCAGCCCAGAGGCGCCCAGCACCAGTGCGGCAGGGGCGCCGTCGGCCGCCTGCTCGGCGAGCCTGAGCCGGTCCAGGAAGCGCGGCTCCTCGAATCGGCTCAGGCCGGGAAAGGCGTTGACCGCCGTATAGAGCCGGTCCTGCGTGAGCAACCCCACCCGCCGCCGCAGCTCGCTACGGACGTACTGAGTGATCTGGGGCAACGCCGCTGCCGCCGCGCCGACGAGAGCCAAACCAAGGGCGAGGTGCTCAAGGGACGGGGCCGGTCCGGCTGCCACCACCTGCTCCAGCACCAGCTTGGTGAGCCAGGCCGCCGCCACCGGCAGAGCGGCGCCGGCCACCGTCGTCACGAGTTCGAGCGCGAGATGGCCGGGCGCCGCCCGCAGCGCCAGCGCCACCGCCGCGGCCAGTCCCGCCAGGTGCGCCCGATGAGCAGGGGCGGCCGTCATGCCGGGGTCTCGGCGGTCAGGTCCTCAAGCGTGGTCCCGCCGGCCACGGTCGTGCCCTCATCGACCACCGCGAGGGTGGGGAACGCCGTGACCGCGAAGGCGGTGGCGATCGGCCCCTCGTACCGCTCCACCACGACTCGCGCCACGGATCGCGCCTGGCCGACGAAGTCCTGCGCCTCCTCCGGTTGCCGGGTGACCACGACGACGAGCACCTGGTCGCGGCCGCCGGGGAAGGCGCGGGCGTAGTCCACGAACTCGGGAAGGCGTTCCAGGCACGGAGCACAGGTCGTGGAGAAGAATCCCACCGCGGTCCGGCCCCTGAGATGAGCGCGGGTCAGCGGGTCGCCGTCCACGGTCACCGCGGTGAAATCCCCGACCGCGCCGCCGATGGGGAGGATCTGGTCCGGTGCCGGACGCACGGCCAGTGCTCTCCCGTGCTCCCGCAGCCGCCGGATGACGCCGAAGGTGAGGATCAGGTTGAGGGCTCCGATCAGCCCGACAAGAACCACGCCCGCGAGCAGGTACGGCGTCATGGATGTCTTTCATCCTTCTCGAAGTGACGGAATCTCTCGAAGCGACGGAATTTCTCGAAGTGACGGAATTTCTCGAAGTGACGGAATGGAGAGTGCGGGACGGCGACCATGATCTGATCGCCGCCCCGGAATTCGGTCAGTGATATCTCTTCTCACAGGTACGGACCCAGTGGCAGCCGTTGCAGCGCCACTTGTAGTACCACCCTCCGGTGTCGCAGGCCTCGGCCCAGTACCAGCGCGATCCGCTGCAGGAGCACAGGTCGGCCTTCGCTGTGACGGCCGGCGCGAATACGCTGAGGAGACGATCGGCCACCTTTTCGGCAATTCTGGTCATGACCTGTCGAGCCTTTCTCTGCTGTTCATTCGACGAACCGCGACAGCATGGCCGCGCAGCGTCGGACGGACGGATGCCACGGCCACGGAAAAGACGGAATCTCCCGCACGGCGTTGGCCACCGAGATCGTGGCATCGGCGGGGATAGTCGTCGTATATATCCCGTATATATGGAGGACCGCATCCCCTACCGGGGAGACTCCCCGGGCGTGCGTGCACCGAGCCGGTCGAGGTGATCGCGGACCACTCCGGCCTCGTCGTGCCCGAGCTCCTCATAAACGGCCAGCGCGGCTTCGAGGTGGGCCACCGCCTCCTCGGTGCGCTCCCGCACGCCGTGGGCGAGACCGAGCGCCTTGTGCGCTCCCGCGCGCAGCAGGGTGTCACCTGTTCGGACGGCGAGCGCCAGAGCGCGCTCGCCACACGACACCGAACTCTCGTACGCGCCCATGTCGCGATGGAGCGCGCTCATGCTGACCAGGATCTGGGCGATGTCCCGGTCGCCGCAGCCCGTCTCGCTGATCTCCAGCGACGTCCGATAGTGGCTCATCGCCTGGTCGAGCCGTCCGACGAGGTGGTGCGCCTCGCCCAGGTTGCTGTGCAGCAGGGCGTGGAAGTGGTGGGCCTCCTTCAGGGACGCCCCCAGGGTGGCCGCCTCCTCAAGCCACCGGATGGCCTCCTCCGGGCGGCGGGCGTTGACGTACACGGCGGCGAGATTGAGCAGCGCCGTGGCCGCGCCCAAGGTGTCTCCCAGCCCGAGCCGGAGCCGGTGCGCTCGGCGGCAGGCCGCCACGGCACGTTCGGTGTAGCCCATCAGGCTGTGGGTGACGGCGAGCCGGCCCATGATCATCGCCTCGCCCCCGGGGTCCGCGGCCCTCACGGCCGCCTCCGCCGCGACGGTGTACAGGTCGGCCCACTGCCTCGTGTGGTGGCGCCGCTGCAGCCAGCCGTACATGGCCGCCGCGATCTGCCAGGCCAGCGCCGGATGTGAGCGCGCCGCGCTCTGTACGGCGGCGTTCAGGTTCGCGGCGTCGGCGTCGAACCAGGCCAGGGCCGCATTGTCGTCGGCGAAGTTCATGGGCCGGGTCGGGAAGGCGAAGTTGGGCCGTTCCTTCGGCCGGAGCACCCGGTCGGCCGCGTTCGCGGCGTCGCGGTACCAGGTCAGCATGGCGGTCAGGGCCTGGTCCCGCTGGTCCGCGCTCTCCTCGGCCAGGCATCGCTCGTGGGCGTAGATCCGTACCAGTTCGTGCATCACGTAGTGGTCGCCGGACACCGGCTGGAGCAGGTGGGCGGAGACGAGCCGTCCAAGAAGTTCCCGTGTCTCGCCGGCCGTCCCGCCCACCAGGGCGGCGGCGACGGCCAGGGACGGCCTCGGTCCGGGGTGGAGTCCGAGGAGCCGGAACATCCTGCGGGCGGGCTCGCTCAGCGGGCGGAGCGAGGCGCGCAGAACCGCGCGCACCGAGATCTCGTCTTCGTCGACGGCCAGCCTGTCCAGGCGTACGCGCTCGTCGGCCATCTCCGCCACCAGCTCAGCGACGGCCGAATCGTGGGTCGACATCTCCAGACGAGAGGCGGCGATCCGCAGGGCCAGGGGGATCCGGTCGCACAGCTCGGCCAGCTTCTCCGCGCCCATGACCCTTCCGCGGTGGGCGAGCCGTTCCCGGATGAGGGTGACGGCGTCGGCCATCGGCAGCGGCCCGAGCGAGATCCGCGGCACGCCGTGCGTGGTGGCGAGACCATCCAGGCGGAGCCTGCTGGTGACCAGGGTCAGGCTCCGCGCGGCCCCCGGGAGCAGCGCGCGCACCTGACCGGCCGAGGCGGCGTTGTCCAGCACGACCAGCATCCGCCGGTCGGCCATCAGCGACCGGAACACGGCGGCCCGCTCCTCCGTTTCGGCGGGGATCCGCCAGGGCGGAACGTCCAGGGCACGCAGGAAGCGCTCCAGCACCAACCCCGGATGCAGCGGTGTCTCGGGCCCGAACCCCCTCAGGTCCGCGAAGAGCTGCCCGTCGGCGAACAGGTGACGGGTCAGCTGAGCCCACCGGACCACCAGGGCCGTCTTCCCCACACCCCCGGGCCCCACCACGGCGACCACCCCGGCGCCCGCCGTGATCTCGTCCAGTCGCTTGATCTCGTCGTCGCGTCCCACGAATCCGAGCGGACTGCCCGGTAACTGGGCGGGCACCGGTGGCCGGGCCGGGAGCTCCGGGGTGTCCGCCCGTCGCGGCCGATGGAGATCCAGGCCGTCCGCCCGTCGCGACCGGCCGAGCTCCGGCTCGGAGATGAGGATGGCCCTTTCCAGGGAACGCAGCTCCGGGCCCGGCTCCAGGCCCAGCTCGTCGATGAGGACGCCACGCGCCCGTCGATAGGTCTGCAGAGCGTCCGCCCGCCGGCCGGACCGGTAGAGAGCGAGCATCAGGTGTGACCACAGCCGCTCACGGAAGGCATGCCGGTTCACCAGGGCGGAGAGCTCGGCCACCAGAGAAGCGTCCTGCCCCAGGCGCAGGTCCGCCTCTATCCGCTGTTCCAGGGCGACGAGGTGCCATTCCTCCAGGCGGGACCGCTCCTCGCTCAGGGCGGACTCGGCGGAGAGGTCCACGAACGGGGGTCCCTGCCACAGCTCCAGCGCCGCACCGAGCACCCGCCGAGCCCTGACGGGATCCTCCGCCGTCAATGCCTCCTGGCCGTCCCGTACCAGAGCGACGAACCGGCAGGCGTCGACCTCGGCGCAGTCGGCATCGAGCCGGTAGCCGGCACCACCTTCACGCAGAATCCGGTCGGCTCCCAGGATCATGCGCAGGCCACGCGTGTACAGCCGCAAGTTGGCCGCCGCGGAAGGCGGAGGCGTGGGGCCCCACAGCGCGTCGACCAGGTAGTCGGCGGAGAATCTGCCATGCGGGTGACTGAGCAGCACCGCGAGCAGGAGCCGCTGCTTGCGCGGCCCCAGGGCCGGGACGATACCGCCGGACCGTACGCGCAGCGGACCCAGAACCCTGAACTCCACGATCACGCTCCTTTCGCGTGTCGCGTACGGCACTCGCGCGCATGACCGGAAACGCCCGCTCGGTCGACGGTCACCCGTCAGCCTAGCCCGAGTGATCATCTCCGGGGTTCCGTACGATGATTGTCCGGACTCGTCGTTAGCAAACGCGTTAGCAAGATCGACACCCTGCCACAGCTGATCGCGATTCCGCCCAGCGCTCGTCTTCCCGTGTCTTTCTCGCGCTTGATCGGCCCGGTCGAAGGAGCGGTGGTCATGGCTCCAGGGTGCCGATCGTCCGAAGGTACGGCGGCAACGCCTGAGCCGAAGACGGGCTCATCATCCGGCAGGGGTCTATTCTGACGATTAGGCGCTCCGGACCCGCCGCCAGCGACACGAGGACGCCGACCACCCATATCAGGGCTTTGACCTGCGCTTAAAGGGCGGAAAGGGTTCAGTTGTACCGGTAGCGTGGAGGCATAACAGCTTGGAGGTCAACGATGTCCACCCCGCATCAAGACAGCGCGGCACTGATCCCTCGCCCACCACTGACCACCGCCGCCCTCAGGGCAGCAGTTGCCCAAATCGCTCCGGCCTTCCTCGGCCAGTTTGTCGACCACCTCGACCAGGCGACAGAGCAGGCGGCGCGGCAGAGCACCGTAGCGCCGCTGCAGAACTTCTTGCAGCAATGGGGCGAGTTTGTGGCGATTCAGCGCTACCCCGCCCGAGCGGCCCGCCTGCACGCATTGGAGACGAAAGTCGCCACTGCGACCGACAGGGTCACGTTGGACTCAGTCTTGGCCGAAATCAACGAGATCACGACATCCGCGCGCCGAGAGGCCGTCGGTGAGTGACGCCTGGACCTGGGAGTACAACCCCGACGCCGAGCATGTCATTGCTGGGCTTCCTCCGACCGTCATCCTTGAGGTTGAGCGGCTTGCCGACCAACTCGCAGTCCTCGGAAGGGATGCGGTCCGTGCCGGTAGAGGCCCGTTGCATGGGGGAGGTCTTCGGACGCTCGTCTGTTCGGCGGCCGCGGGTTCCTCAACTTCATCGTCGCGGAGTATCTGCGCCTTGTGCTGATCGTTCGCGTTACCTGGATAGATTGACGCGACCTCGCCGCACCTCAGAGAAGTTGAGAAGGCCCGCACCCAGATTCTTCCTGGTAGCGGGCCTTCCGCTGTGTGCGACGCACGATCGGAAAAGGCCCTCCGGGATCACCCCCGAGGGCCTTTGACTTGCTGTGCGGCCGGAGGTACTCAAACCCCAACCTTCTGATCCGTAGGGTAAGGCAGATACCCCGTCAACGCTCGACCGTTCTGCTCAAGTGCTGATCGCGAAGAGTCGACATGCGTTGAGAGGCGGCATTGCTGTACGCGCTGCTGTACAGCTAGGCCGTTGTATGACGCATCTTCCGGGTTGCTCGTTCCAGAAGCAATCCACGAATCAACAGGTGAATCAGTAGCGACACACCAAGGATCAAGGAGAGTGCTCGCACGGTGAGCGTCTCAAGTTGTCCGGACACCCCCATGAACACGCCGCCGATGCCCATGTAGAGCTGAAAGCCACTGCCGATCCAGGCCCGCAGCCGCGGCACCCATTTGCCTAGCAGAGCCAGGGCAATGATCATGACGCCGATGCCCAGCGGAGCTTCCGGTTCCGCAATCAGCACGACCACGCCTCCGACGATGGCTTCGGTCTTGACGGGGCTGGTGGCGGGTGGGAGGTGACGGTGTTGAACTTGGGCATGAGAAAGGCGGGTTCCTGCATGACGGAGGTACAGGGAGTAACCGGCCTTCGAGGTCGAGCCACTTCCGCCGTGCGGCGAATGCCCAATCTCACTCCGGAGGGGAGACCTTGCAGAGTGCCGCCCACTTTCGTTCAGCCTCATGCAGCCTCTCCAGCTCTGCTTGGCTGTTCTGCTCTCTTCGTAGCGCGGCCGCCCAGTCCTGGTGGGCGTATACCGACTCGCGCAAGCTCCCACGGAGCTTCGGATCATCGGTTGCCTCCGCAGCAGTGAGCAACCTATCGGCATATGCCAGGGCGTTCACTTGCCATTCCTCTGGCGTCACAGTGATCGTCTGGACATCGCGAGCAGCGACTGCCAGGGCGCAAGCTTTGGACCGTGCAGAGTCCTTGTTGTTCAACAGGTCATCGAAACTCTTGATGCCGAAGAAGGCCAAGACGGTGATTATGGACACCGCGATCCCCAGGCCCGCAGCGAATTTCGGCTTATCAGAACCGTCGCTCACCTCTGTGCCTCCGTCACCCGAAAGCGTTGCTGCCCCGAGTATAGGATTAAGGTGGCGGTTGGCGGAGCTTTTGTCTGGAACCGGGCCTGGCCATGCAAACCGACAAGTTCGCCCTCTCTAATGAGAGCCACCAGCCCAGAGAACCCACCCACGACCACCCACCTGGGAATCCTCATGGCCGCTGACAAAGAGCGGCTTCAGCGTGAGCGCCAGCCCACAGCGTCGTGTTACTCGCGCCCTGCTCGGGTCGACGTGATGAGCCTCAAAGCCAGCCCTGGGAGGAGCAGCGGCTGCGCGTAGGCGGTGCTGGCCGCGACCGGCCGGAGAGCCGCAGCGCGGCCAGCGACCGCCCACGCGCGGCAGGCCGCCGCAGGCGGGCTGCCCTTGATGACGTGCAGATAAGTTGCTTTCTGATCTTGGTCGGGCGATCTTGCCGTCTGCCGTTCTGCCTGTTCAGGCTCTATCTGAGACCGGCGTAGCCGTTGTCCAGACGCGTTCGAAGCTGGTCAGGTAGGTGGCTGCTGCGGCCTGTGCTTCGGTGGCTCGTAGGTGGATGACTGGTGCTTGGGCGGCGGGTGTGCTGTAGGCGTGGGTGTTGATCAGGAGGTTGTCGTCTGCGCGGTAGATCGAGCGGCCCGCTGCCCCCAAGCTGCGCGACGGCGTCGTCAAGCGCGGGAACACCTGGTCGTACGTGATCCGCGTGAAGGATCCTGAGACCGGGGAGAGCAAGCCGAGGTGGGTCGGCGGCTTCGCCACCGAGGACGACGCCAAAGCAGCCCGTGACGAGGCTCGGGTCAAGGCCCAGCGCGGTGTGTACGTGGACAGGAATACCATCACGGTCGGCGAGTACCTCGATGCGTGGATCGAAGCCCACGCCGTCGAGATCAAGCCAAAGACCCTCAAGGACTACCGGAACATCATCGCGCTGTACATCAAGCCCCACATCGGCACGCTCCGCGTTCAGGCTGTCCGCCCTTCGTCCGTGACGAAAGGCGTTCAGGGACGCCGTGGAGGTAGACGAAATCCTTTCGTCGAGCGCCGTCGACAAGGCGAAGCGGCCTCGCCGGGAGACCAGCGAGCCTGGAGCGGTGTGGACGACCGTCCAGCTCAGGTCCTTCCTCACCACTGCGCGTGATCACCGGCTGTGGGCCTTCTTCCACCTGGCCGCGTACACGGGGGCTCGTCGCGGCGAGTTGCTGAACCTGCGCTGGGCGGACGTCGATCTCGATGGCGCGCAACTCACCATCACCGGCTCGGCCGCATTCATCGACGGCGAGCGCATCGAAGGGACGACGAAGAGCGGCAGAAAGCGCATCGTCAGCCTCGACGAGCAGACGATGCGGATCCTCCGCGACCAGCGGAAGATGCAGGCGCAGGACAAGCTGAAAGTCGGGCCCGAGTGGCGAGGCGGCGGTGAGTACGTGTTCACGACCGGCTGGGGTGAGCCGATCCACCCGGACACTGTTAGCTCGCTCTTCCCGATCCTGATCAAGCGCCACAACGGGCAGAACCCGAAGACACCTCTGCCCAGGGCCCGCCTGCACGACCTCCGGCACGTCCACGCGACGACCCTGCTCCTGGCGGGTGTCCCCGTCCACGTCGTCGCGGCCAGGCTCGGCCACGCCGACCCCTCGATCACTCTCCGGGTCTACGCCCACGTGATCCGCGCGGCGGAAGCCTCAGCGGCCGAGGTCTTCGCTCGGGCGATCAGCGAGTGAGGGCACCGTGTTAGCAGAGGTGTTAGCAAGATCCGGAGATTGTCCTGACAAACACAAAGGCCCGTTCCAGGTTTTCCCTGGTAACGGGCCTTGATGCTGTGTGCGGCCGGAGGTACTCGAAACCCCAACCTTCTGATCCGTAGTCAGATGCTCTATCCATTGAGCTACGGCCGCTTGCTGCTAGACAAGCATAGCGGGTCTGAGGTGGTGCCTCGAACCAGTTGTGGCACTCATGACTGGGCGGACTCCTTCTTGCTCGGCCAGAGGGTGTAGCTCACCGGCCAGAGCACGGCGATCAACGGCACCTTGAGCAGGTCGTACATGAAGGCGATCAGTGGTTCGGTACGGGCGGGGTCGTTCACGAGCCAGACCAGACCGAACACGACGAGCCAGGCGATCCCGTATGCCAACAGGATGCGGAACCAGAAACGCCACTCGTAGCGGGCGCGGGCCATGCCGCCGGCCGGGGGTTTCCAGGGCGGAGGGCCGCCGGCGAAGCGGTGACGGAACTTGGCGTCGGCCCAGCGGATCGTGCTGTGGCCGAAGACGATGGAGTACGCCAGGTAGGCGGCCGCGAGGCCGTGTCTGAGGTCGGCCACGGCGCCCCCGCGCATGTCGATGACGGAGGCGACCAGCAGGACGACGTCGAGCAACGGCACGCTGAGGAGCAGGGCGGTGCTGAGCTTGCGGCGGTTCCACAGGTAACGGGAGGCCAGCCCCAAGCCGAGCAGCAACCAGAAGCCGACCTCGCAGCCGATCAGAATGGCGACGATCACGTATCCCATCGTTTCGCCCACGAGGCCGGGTCACATCCTCAGGGGAAACGAACCTGTGGATACATCGAAGGGTGTATCCACAGGCTGCCCTCCGGATGAGGACCGGACGGACCGGCGATGGTGGGATGGGGAGCATGAAACGCATGGCGCCTGTGGCCGGGCTGGCCTTCGTTCTGGGCGTGCTGCTCATCCTGGCCGGCGCCTATACCCCCCGTGGCGTGCCCGAGTGGATGCTGGTGGTGCCGCTGGCCTTCACCTGCGCGGGGGTTCTGGTGCGGCGGCGGGCGCCGATGTGGTCGCTCAGCCTGGGGGTCGTCGGCGTCGCGATGGACCTGGTCGTGGGGCCTTCGCTCGCCACGGTCCTGGTGTTCACCGACAACATCTACGCCGCCGCTCTGTACGGACCCGCCCGGTTCTCCCGGTGGCTGCTCGGTGGCGCCAGTGTGCTGGCGGTGTTGACCGGTGCGGTGCTGGGGTTCATCACGAGTGACTGGCGAATATTCGCGGGCATGGGCATTCAGGCGGGATTGGTGCTGATCGTGCCGGTCACGTCGGCGATGATCGTGCGTCAGCACCGCGACCAGGCGGCCGCCGAGCGGGCACGGGCGGAGCAGGTGGCCCGGCTGGCCGAGCTCGACCGGCAGACGGCGATCACCGCCGAGCGCACGCGGATGGCTCGCGAGCTGCACGACATGATCGCCAACTACTTCAGTGCCATCGCCATCCAGTCCACGGCCGCGCTCTCGCGTAAGGACCTCGACCGAGCGACCGTCCAGAAGATCATGGAGTCCGTACGGGAGAACAGCGTGAAGGGCCTGGCCGAGATGCGCACGATGATCGGGCTGCTGCGCCATGAGGGTGACGAGACCGAGGCGACCCGGCCGCGGCTGGCCGACGCGGAGACCCTGGCCGGCCGGTCGCGCGAGGCCGGGATGGTCACCGAGATCCGCGTGGACGGTGAGCTCCGGGACCTGCCTGCCCCGGTCGATCTGGCGGCCTACCGCATCCTGCAGGAGGCGCTGACGAACGCCCTCAAACACGGCGAGCAACCGGCCACGGTCGCCATCGCCTACGAGCCACACGGGGTCACGCTGACCGTCGACAATCCGGTCAACGGCCGTAAGGCGGGGTTACCCGGCGCGGGGGCCGGGCTGATCGGCATGAAGGAGCGGGCCATGCTGGTCGGGGGCACGTTCGAGGCGGGTCCGCGGGAGGACGGATGGCGGGTCCACACCACGTTGCCCACGTCCGCGGTCAGCACGTCCCTGGAGGTGGGATGACGATCAGGGTGCTGGTCGCCGACGATCACGCGGCCGTCCGGGCGGGGATCGTGCTGATCCTCGGCGGGGCCGGCGACATCGAGGTGGTCGGGGAGGCCGCCGACGGCGAGCAGGCGGTGGCGCTGGCGCGGGAGACGCGCCCCGACGTGGTGCTGATGGACGTTCGCATGCCCAGGCTCGACGGCATCTCGGCCACGCGCGAGCTGGCCGGGGTGACCGACGTGTTGATCCTGACCACGTTCGACGTCGACGAGTACGTGTTCGGCGCGCTGCGAGCGGGGGCGGCGGGGTTCCTGCTGAAGAACACCGACGCCGACACGCTCGTCGAGGCGGTGCGACTCGTGGCCAGGGGTGACGGCCTCATCTCGCCCTCGGTGACCCGGCGGTTGATCTCTGCCTTCGCCGGGCAGGCGCCACGCCGGGAGCCGCCGGATATATCCGTCCTGACGCCGCGCGAGCGGGAGGTGCTGGCGTGCGTCGGGCGCGGATTGTCCAACGCCGAGATCGCCAAGGAGCTCGACATGGCCGAGGCCACCACCAAGACGCACGTCAGCCGGGTGCTCGGCAAGCTGGGGCTGAGGAGTCGGGTTCAGGCCGCGATCTACTACTCCGAAGGGATGTGACCGCCTCTGATGTCCGTCATCCCACTCCGTCTCTCGTGGATGTCCGGGAGGCGGCCTGTGAGGTGCGTCCTTGCCGGAAGCCGTACGAACACGGGTCCGTTCATACAACCGCAATCGCCACCGCCTAGCCTGGCTTCGATCAGGGGGTACGAAAGATGACCACACCGCCACATGACCCACCACCGGGTGCTGACGGATGGCCGCCGCCGGCTGGTGAGAGTGGACCGCCGCCCGGCCAGGGCGGGCCACCGCAGGGTCAGAGGCCACCGCCCGGTCAAGGGCTGCCGCCCGGTCAAAGGCTGCCGCCCGGTCAAAGGCCATCGCCGGGCCAAGGGCTGCCGCCGGGTCAAGGGCCGCCGCCCGGCCATGGTGCGTGGCCGGGGGCCGGCCAAGGAGGATGGGGGCCACCGCCGCCACCGCCGCAGAGCGGGTCGACCGGCACGATCGTCGGGCTGGCCTTCGCAGGGATCGCCGTCTACAGCGTCATCAACATCGTCCTCGCCTTCGTCGTCCTCGCCCTCGCCTCCAACTCCGGTGCGTCGAGCGCGGCGGTGGTCGGCGTCGGCGCGGCGGTGTTGGCATTAATCGGCCTGGGCACGGGCGCGGGCCTGCTGTTCGTGCGCAAGCCGTGGGCCACCGGCGCGGGCCTGGGCCTGATGATCGGCTGGGCGCTCTGGTCGATCGTCTCGGCTGGTTACTGCACCGGCCTCAACCCGGGCCTGTATGCCTGACATGCCACTCCATGAGGTCTTCGTCGGGCTGGGGGTGCTGGTCGCCGCGGTGGTGTTCGTCCGCGAGGCCCGGCGCCGGGGCGCGCTGAACGAGCAATCGCTGATCGCGGTCACGGGCGCGCTGGTCGGCGGGGCCATCGGCATGCGGCTGGCGGGCTGGCTGGAGACGCTCAACCTGTCGGACCTGTGGCTGTACGGCTCTCGCAGCATCCTCGGCGGCCTGACGGGCGCGTACGTGGGCGTGCTGGTCGCGAAGCGGATCATCGGCTACCGCGAGCGCACGGGTGACCTGTTCGCCCCGGCGGTGGCGCTCGGCATGGCGGTGGGCCGGATCGGCTGCCATCTGACCGAGGCACCGGGCCGGCCGACGGAGTTGCCGTGGGGGGTGTACGCGCCTGCGTCGACGCCCGAGTGTCCAGGCTGCCTGGTGGGCCAGGCCATGCATCCGTCGTTCATCTACGAGATCGTCTTCCACCTGGCCGCGTTCGCCGCCCTGGTGTGGGCGCGCAAGCGGCTCACGCGCCCGGGGGAGCTGTTCACGCTCTACCTGGCGGCGTACGCCGGGTTCCGTTTTCTGGTGGAGTTCACCCGGGCGAACGAGACCGTCTGGCTCGATCTCACCCGGCCGCAGTGGTTCCTGGTGCCCGGTGTGCTCTTGCTGGGGCTCAGGGTGGCGTACGGCTGGCGGCGCGGCTACTACGATGCCCTGTTCGGGCGGAAGGTCATGACATGAGCACAGGGATGGGGCTGCGGGGCGATCGCATCCTCAGGTACGTCAACGCGTTCTGCCCGCACTGCCACGGTCGCGATCTTGACCGCGTCGAGCGGCTGAGCGGTTATCTGGTGGTGCGCGAGGATCGGGTGTGGCTGGAGCGCGGGTGCCGCGAGCACGGTCTGGTGCGCACGTTGTACGACGAGGATCCGGAGATCCTGGCGTACCTGGAGGAATGGACCGCGCCCACCAAGCAGCACGTGCCCGATGTGGCGGGCAACTGGCTGCCCGTGCCGAGCGCGTACCTCCAGGGGTTGCCTGAGATGCAGACGCAGCACACCTGCATTCTGCTGGAGGACATCGCGGAGGCGTGCAACCTGCGATGCCCCACCTGCTTCGCCGGGAGTTCGCCCGATCTGAGCGGCATCGTGCCGGTCAGCGACGTGCTCGCGAACGTCGACCAGCGTCTCGCCCGCGAGAACGGCCGGCTCGACGTGCTCATGCTGAGCGGCGGCGAGCCGACCCTGCACCCCGAGCTGAAGACACTCCTCGCCGAGCTCCAACAGCGTCCGATCACCCGCATCCTGATCAACACCAACGGCGTGCTCATCGCCCGCGACGACTCCCTGCTCGACCTGCTGACCGCGCATCGCGAGCGGGTCGAGGTCTACTTGCAGTACGACGGGAGCTCGGCCGAGGCGTCGAAGCATCACCGGGGTGGTGACCTGCGCAGGCTCAAGGCGCAGGCCGTACAACGGCTGTCGGAGCGGGAGATCTTCACCACGCTGGTGATGACCGCGGCGCTGGGCGTCAACGACGGCGAGATCGGCGACGTCGTGCGGCTGGCGCTCGACACTCCGTTCGTCGGCGGGGTGTCGTTGCAGCCGCAGTTCGGCTCGGGCAGGTCGGAGCCGATCGACGCGACGGACCGGCTCACCCACACGGGAGTGCTCAAGCGGCTCGGCCCGCAGACCGACGGCCTGGTGACCTGGCGCGATCTCACCGCGCTGCCGTGCTCCCATCCGCACTGCTGCTCGGTGGGCTACCTGATCCGCGACGACTCGGGGCAGTGGCGCTCGCTGACGGCGCTGATCGGTCATGACCGGCTCAAGGCCAACCTGGGCCTGGTCTCCAACCGCATCGCCGACACCGAGATCCCACGCGAGCTGCGGCTGGCCGTGCAGGAGTCGCTGCTCGGGCTGCTGTCGGAGCAGTCGTCTCTGTCGCATCCGCAGATCGGCGACCTGTGGCGCGACATCTGTGAAAACTGCGATCTGGGCGTCGCCACCCTGCTCACGCTGGCCTCCTCGGCGCTGCCGGGCAGGCGCAGGAAGCTGCGCCGGATGCTGGGCGAGCGGGTGGTGCGTCTGACGGTCAAGCCGTTCATGGACATCTCGACCATGATCGAGGAACGGCTCACGCAGTGCTGCGTGCACGTCGGCACGCGGGCCGAGCAGGATCAGTGCGCGCCGTTCTGCGCGGTGCAGGCGTGGCCGCAACTGTCGGCGCAGCGGCTGTCCGCTGTCGCCTCGGAGCCTCAGGTACGGTTGCCGCTCGAGGTGATCCCGTGAAGGCCGAGCCGTACGATCCGCTTCGGTTGTGCGTGTACGCCACGATCGCGCTGCTTGCCTGGTTGCTGGGGCCGTGGGCGTTGCTCGGGTTCGCCGGGCTGGGGTTCGCCGGCTACTGGAAGGCGCGGCGAGCCGGGTTGACCCGGAGCAAATGCCTGCTCAGGGACACCCGGCTCGTGCTGGCCTACCTGGGGCTGCTCGCGCTGGTGGCAGCGGCGGCGATCATCCACTCCCTGCTGTGACGGCCAGCAGGTTGAGCACGGTGAGCTCCTTGCCACCGCCCTTCCTCCTGGTCACGCAGACCTGGCCGTCTTGGCGGCTGATGCCCACCACGTCCGCCGTCATGGTCGGCTCGGTCGTCCCGCACGTCTCCTCCGACTTCTCGTCCTCGTCCCAATAGACGATCGTGGTGGGCGAGGAGGAGGTGCCCGTGCCGAAGCCGCCTCCGCCGGCCGGATGTACCCGGCTGATACCACCGACCAGGCCGGTCACCGGGTCGTAGACCACAGCCGATGCGAAGTAGTGCTTCGCCGGGTCGCCGGTGGGCGCGTCGAGCAGCGCGAACCGGTCACCGAGGATCCGGCCTCCGCCGAAGAAGCTCATCCCCTCCGGCAGGATCTCGCTGTCGGAGCCGTCGAGCCGTTGCCTGATCGTGCGGTCGCCTCGCACGCCGAAGCACCACTCGGCGGAGCAGGTCAGGTTGGTGGTCCCGGTCTCCGCCTGGACGTCGGCCGATGTGCCGGTCTCCAGGTCGACCACGCGGCTCTGGTTCCTCAGGCCACGCCCGCCAGGGGCGTATGCCACCGCCAGCGGCCAGGAGACCAGGTGGAGCCCGTCGGTGCCGTTGATCCGCTCGGGGGCGCCGCCGGTCAGCGGCATGCGGTAGACGCCGCCCTTCTGGACGGACCAGATGAGGGAGTCGTCCGTGACGCCGATCTTCTCGACGCGCGACGGCTCACCGGTCACCTCCCCGACACGCCGGGCTGTGCCGCCTTCGCGGGGCATGATCCAGAAATCTGCCCACTTGTCGTCAGGGTTGTTCGGCGTTGCGCCGTACCAGGCGAAGTGCCTCTCCCCCACGTCGACGGCCTGGGCGAAGTAGCCCTTCACCCCTTCGGGGGCGGGCATGTCGCCGACCACGCGGGTCTTCCCAGTCGAGGCGTCGAACACCTCAAGGCGTCCCGCCTTCTCAAAGGACGACTCCGCGGCCAGCAGCACCTCGGTCGCACTGAGCCCGGTCACCGGGCGATATTTCCAGCCGTCAGCCGACTTGGCGGGCATCTTGAAGACCGCGTCGGGCCACACCTCGGCCGCCCGCTTGACCTGCACCTGCGGGCGCTCGTCCCTGGGCGGGCCGGTGGTCACGGTGACGGCCGGCTCCGCCCGCCCACCCGTATCGGTCAGTACGGCGGTCGTACCGCCCGCCACGACCACCACCGCCGCGGCGGCCAGCGCCACCTGCACGCGCTGCCTGACCCGCCGCGTCCGGCGCCGCGAGGCGACCGCGCCCGCCAACCCCGTCACGGGTTGCCCTGCCTGGTCGGCCGCCGTGCGCAGTGTCCGGATCAGGTCGTCTTCGCTTCTCATCGCGCCTCCTGCAGCACTCGCTTGATCCGGAGCTTGTCCAGGGCGCGGGCGGCCTGGCTGCGCACGGTTCCACGGGAGACGCCGAGAATCTCCGCGATCTTCTCGTCGGAGAGGTCCTCGTAGTAACGCAGCACCAGCACGGCCCGCATCTTGCGAGGCAGCTGCTGAAGCTCGGCCCACAGGTCGGCGTCGCCGTAGTGGTCGAACCTGCCTCCCTCGGGCACGGTGGCCACCAGATCCTCCCGGTGCCGCCGCCGCCACGCGGTGATGTGCAGCCGGACCATCGTGGTGCGCACGTACCCCTCGGGGTCGTCCTTCTTCCGGACGCGGGGCCAGGCGTCACCCAGACGGGCCAGCGCCTCCTGAACGAGATCGGCGGCGTCCTCCGAGTTGCCGGCCAGTACGTAGCCGTACCGGAGGAGCGCATCACCCCGGGCTCGGACGAACTCGTCGAAATCAGCCGTGTTATCCACGAACCCAAGGACCGCCGGGCGGGTGCTTCTGTTGCACGCCTGAGCGAAGTGGTCCTACTCGGCGGGCACGTACAGGCTGAGCGTCTCGGCCACGCAGGCGGGCCGCTTCTCGCCCTCGACCTCGATCGTCAGCTTCAGGTTGGACAGGTAGCCGGCCGGGGTGCCCTTGACGTCGGACAGCTCGCCGGTGGCCCGGATGCGCGCGCCGACCGGCACCGGCCTCGGGAACCGAACCTTGTTGAGGCCGTAGTTGACGCCCATGGCGATGCCCTTGACCTCGATGAGCTCCATCATGAACGAGGGCAGCATCGACAGGCTCAGGTAGCCGTGGGCGATCGTGCCGCCGAACGGCCCGTCCTTGGCGCGTTCGACGTCGACGTGGATCCACTGGTGGTCGTCGGTGGCGTCGGCGAAGAGGTTGACCTGCTCCTGAGTGACGGTGCGCCACTCGGTGGGGCCGAACGTCTCACCGACGGCCGACTTGAGCTCCTGTACGTTGGCAAAGGTCCGCATGGTCCGGAACGCTATTGGGCGGGTGGCACGGCTGCCAAGTTCAGCACCCAGTACCTGTCCGGCTTGTCGGCCTTGGTGGTGCCCCAGTAGATGCCGCAGCGCCAGCTCCTTCCACAGCTCGCCGAAGGAGTGGCTGTCGCTGTAGGAGCCCTCGGGCACGTCGTCCGTGAGCTGCTCCCGCCGCCGCCTGCGCCACCAGCTGATGTGCTGGCGGGCCATGGTGGTGCGAACGTACGCCTCGGGGCTGTCCTTGTTGCGGACACGGTCTCAGGTGTCGCTCAACCGGAGCAGCGCGGAACCCCTGGCTCTGACGAAATCCTCGAACTCCACATCCCAGAGACGTCCGAGCGGGGCGATCTGTTGCGAAGATCTTTACTCGAAAGCATCGCATACCTGTTCGAGTCCGCGCTACAGTTCTGGGTACTGAATCGAACAGAGGTTCGGCCAGGTGGGAGGGGGTGTGTCCGGTGACGGTGATGGCGACCGCGCCTGCTCGGACACGCCGTAGCTCTTTCTTCCCAAATCTAAGACGGCCGCTATATCCGGCAATAAAGTCCGAGAGCGTGGACCCTGTGCGCAATCCCTACGCCCCCGGTGCCGGGCAGCGTCCGCCAGAGCTGGCCGGGCGCGATCGTGAGCTCCAGCAGTTCGAGGTCGTGCTCGAACGGGTCGCCCGTGGCCGGCCCGAGCGGAGCATGGTCGTCACCGGCCTGCGCGGCGTGGGCAAGACCGTCCTGCTCAACACCTTCAAGTCCATGGCGATGCAGCGGCTGTGGGGCACGGGCAAGATCGAGGCCCGGCCCGACCAGTCGATCCGCCGTCCCGTCGCCGCCGCCCTGCACATGGCGATCCGCGAGCTGGCTCCTCGCCATCGCGCGCCCGAGCGCATCGAGGAGTTCCTCGGCGTGCTCAAGGCGTTCGCGATGCGCGATCCGGCCGCCGCCAAGGGCACCTCGCACTGGTCGCCCGGCATCGAGGTGCCGGCCAGCCGCGGCCGGGCCGACTCCGGCGACCTGGAGATCGACCTCACCGAGCTGTTCGTCGACGCGGCGAGCGTGGCCACCGATCTGGGCGTCGGCATCGCGCTGTTCATCGACGAGATGCAGGACGTGCAGGCCGCCGACGTCTCCGCGCTCTGCGCGGCCTGCCACGAGCTGTCACAGTCGGGCGGGCCGCTGATCGTGGTGGGGGCGGGGCTGCCGCACCTGCCGAGCGTGCTTTCGGCCAGCAAGAGCTACTCGGAGCGGCTCTTCCGCTACGCCCGTATCGACAAGCTCGACCGTGACGCGGCCGACCTCGCGCTGATCCTGCCGGCCCGCGAGGAGGAGGTCGAGTTCACCCAGGACGCCCTCGACGCGCTGTACGAGGCGGCCGATGGCTACCCCTACTTCGTCCAGGCCTACGGCAAGGTCGCCTGGGACCTGGCGCCGCGCAGTCCGATCACGCTCGACGACGTCAAGGTGTCCGCGCCCGAGGCGGAGGAGGAGCTCGCGGTGGGCTTCTTCGGCAGCCGCTACGAGCGGGCGACTCCAGCCGAGCGCGACTACATGCACGCCATGGCTCAGATCGGTGACGAGCCGGTCCCCACGGCCGAGGTGGCCGATGCCCTGGGCCGCAAGCCGTCGAGTCTGTCCCCCGCCCGCGACAGCCTCATCAAGAAGGGGCTCATCTACAGCGCCGAGCGCGGGCTGATCGCGTTCACCGTGCCGCACTTCGGGAGGTTCCTGCGTGCCCAACCGATCTGACCGGCACCCCTAGTCCTCTATTGGGCTGTCTAGTGGGGAAGCTAGATAGCCCAATAGAGTTATATCGCCATGTCCGTCGAGAGGAATCTAAGACTCTCTAGCCCTACGCCGATACAGGCGTATACACCGGCAGAGCGTCGCTGTCCTCTCCGCTGACCACGGCCACCCGCACCGCCGGGCGGCGTCCGCTTAGGTAGACCGCGAAGACGACGTCGTCCCGGTCCTGGTTCCGGAAGACGAAGAAGCGCCAGCAGAGCTCGCGCCAACTGTCGTACGGGTCGGTCGTGGTCAGCTGGTCACGGTGCGCCCGCCAGACGCCGCTGGCCCGGAGCCTCGACAGCATGACGCTCTCGGCCGGTGCCGGGCGCTGCTCGCACGGCGCGCGATAACGCACCCGGTCGATCAGCTCCTCGATCTCCGGCGACATCACGGCGAGGGCGACCAGCCCGGCGGCGATGAGCGGCCACGGCGGATCGGCGAACACCGCCACCCCGGGCACCTCGGCCCACACCGCCATGCCCGCCATACCGGTGAGCACGATCGTCCTGCCGACCGACCTGCGCCCCACGGGCGCCGCGCTGATCTCGCCGAAGCACCCACACCCCGCGTCGGGTCTCCGCCTGCGCAGCTCCAGCAGCACGTACGTGGAGAGCGCGAAGAACGCCACCGCGCCCCACCGGAAGATCGGATGGGCGGTGAGCAACAACCCAGTGGCGAGCACCAGCTCCCCCAGGGCGCAGCCGAGCAGCGCCGGACCCTGCATCCGCGCCGGCACGAGGACCGCCGGCCCCAGCTTGGAGAACGAGCCGGGATCGCCGCCCGAGGACACCGTGATCACCTTGGTGACCGTCCCGAGAACGAGCACCGCGATCAGAACCGGCAGCTGCGATGCCAGCACGAACGTCACCCCAATCCGATCTGCACGTTGAAGCACCCCTTGACCAGTTCGCCCCCGAGTTCGAGGTAAGACGACGGCGACAGCTCGACGATCCGCCCCCGCTCGGACGTGCCGCACTCGACGCAACGATCGCAGAACCGGCCGGCCACGCAACCACAGGTCACGATCGGCAGATTCGCCGTCCGGTCCGTACAGGAGTTCCTGATCTGGAGCAAAGACCCCAGAGCGAGGTACGGCAGACCCGCGCACGACACACCCGCGTCGGGGCAGGCGGCATCGGCTCGTTCCACCATGGGGTAGGCGAGGCCGCGTTCCTCCTCGTCGAAGGCGTCGGACCAGGTGGCGGTGCCGGAGATGCGCGGCTGGACGCCGGCGTAGGCGGGCGGCGCGGGCGGCACGGCGCGGGCGGGATAGGTCGGCTGCGAGGTCGCGGGCAGCAGTGCCAGCGTCGCGCCGTCCTGCCTGATCCCGATCGCGTCGAAGAGGTAACCCGGCTCCAACTGCGGGTGCCGCACCTGCAGGCGGCCGGTGGCCCGGTAGGGGATGACGACGGTCCGGCGGCCCCGATGCGGCCCGCAGTGCAGCTCGACCACCAGATCCTTACGGCCCTCGACGGACAGGATGGTGCCGGTGATCCGCACGATGTCGGCCCAGACCCGTTCGACCACCTTCCGTTCGCGCGACGTCCGCATGATCACCCTCGCGCCCACGGGCAGGTCGGCGGGCGTGACCTCGGCTCCGCGCCAGATCGTGGCCCACGGCGCGATGATCAGCCGATCCGTCCGGCCGTCGGCCCGCTCGATGGTCATGAGATGCGGGCTGACGTCGAGAATCGTGCCCGTGACCGCGTGCAGCGGATCGCCGCTGCCCGGGTCGGGACCGGGGACGCCCACCTCGCGGCCCAGCGCCGCCGCCGCGAGCACCCGGCGGCGTTCGATGCTCGGATATGCCATCAGCCCTCCCCTGTCGTAAACAGATTCACACGACTCCGCTCACCACATGTGGCGTACACCACATAGGGGAGCAAAATACGCATCCCCCGGAGAAGGAGATGACATCCGGCGGCGAACAATCCGCCACCGACCTTGACCTACCTTTATCGTCGGTAAGCCGAATCCTGGATTGCGGTTCAGCCGTTACAGAGCATCGGGCTGCGATTCTGGCCACGATGCAGACCGCCAGTGAGGAAGAGGAGTTCCGCGCGTACGTTCAGGCCCGCGGACCTGCTCTGCTGCGCGCGGCTCACCAGCTGACCGGGCATCCACTGGACGCGGAGGATCTCCTGCAGAACGCCCTGACCAAGACCTATCTCGCATGGGATCGCATTCAGGATCGGGGCGCGCTTGACGGTTACGTGAAGCGGGCGATGGTCAACATCAACATCTCGCAGTGGCGGCGGCGGAAGGTGGAGGAGTATCCCTCCGAGGAGTTGCCGGAGGTCACCTGCGAGAGCGAGGCACAGGGCGAAGTGCACGAGCAACTCGACCAGGCGCTGAGCAAGCTGCCCGCCCGCATGCGGGCCGCGATCGTACTGCGCTACTACGAGGACCTGAGCGAACGGGAGATCGCCAGGACCCTGGGCATCAGCGTGGGCACGGTCAAGAGCACGGTGTCCCGGGCGATGGCCAAGCTCAGGGGTGAGCTGGGGACAGAGACTCAGCCTGCGACCGAGACTCAGCCTGCGACCGAGATTCGGCCGCCCCAGCCGTAGCGCACGGACGTACGACGTCCCTGATCCTGCGCAGAATCGCCAGGAAGAACTCGAGCTCCTCCTCGGCGAGCAACCCGGTGAAGCACGTGTCGATGTCGGACAGATGGTGGGGCAGCACCGTGGCGAGCCGGTCGCGCCCGGCCTCGGTGAGCGTGGCGTAGGAGGCGCGGCGGTCGGTGGGGCAGGCCACGCGGGCGAGCAGGCCGTCACGTTCGAGACGGTCGACGACCCTGGTCACGCCGCTGGTGGACAGGCCGGTCTGGGCCGCGAGGTCAGTCATCCGCAACCGCTCCCCCGGGGAACGACTCAGGCGGATCAGCGTCTCGAAGTCGATGTCGGACAAGCCGGCCGCGACGAGCGCCGGCTGCATCCTGTCATTAAGGCCTGCGTGGACCTCTGACAGCAGACCTATGGCCGTCAGGCGGGGATCGTCGATGGGGAGCACGCTCATACTGTAACCGACGCTAGTTGACGTGGGGAATATTCCTCGTGTAGACATTTGTTAATTCAACTGTCCACACAGCAAGCTTCTGAAGGAGAGCCCCATGAGCACCCGCACCTGGGAAGGCCTGACCGTTCCCGCCCCCGGCATCTACGCCCTCGACGTGGCTCACACGCGCATCGGGTTCGTGGTCAAGCACATGATGGTCAGCAAGGTGCGTGGAAACTTCACGGACTTCAGCGGTTCCGTGACGATCGCCGAGAACCCGCTGGAGTCGTCCGCCGAGCTTACGATCAAGACGGCGAGCATCGATACCCACGCCGGCGACCGCGACAATCACCTGCGCAGCGACGACTTCCTGTCGGTCGAGAAGTACCCCGAGATCACCTTCAGGAGCACCCGTGTCGTCGAGCACTCGGGCGACGAGTTCACGGTGGTCGGTGACCTCACGATCCGCGACGTCACCAGGGAGGTCGAGCTCAACGTCGAGTACGGCGGCGCCGGCACCAACCCCTGGGGCCAGGCACTCTGGGGCTTCTCCATCAACACCGAGTTCGACCGCGAGGACTTCGGCCTGACCTGGAACCAGACTCTGGAGACCGGCGGCGTCCTGGTGGGCAAGAAGGTCAAGATCGAGATCGAGGGTGAGGCCAACCCGGCCGCCTGACCTCCGCGCCCCGCGCGCCGCTCGTCAGGAGTTGTCCACAGGCCACCATCCACAGGCTGTGGATAACTCCTGGAAAGGACGCGCGGGGCAACCGCTTTGCCGCCTCGCCAGAAGGCCGGTACGCTGTCCTGAGCCGCGTGGCTACCAGGAGGATTCGCCTAGTCAGGTCTATGGCGCCGCACTGCTAATGCGGTTTGGTGGCAACACCATCCGGGGTTCAAATCCCCGATCCTCCGCAGGTGAAAGGCCCTCGCCCCAGATTCGGGGAGAGGGCCTTTTGATCTCCTGGGCGTCATAGTCGCGGTGTTGGTTGCAACGGCACGTGCTGTGGCTGGTCGACTGAGTCGTGGACTGCAGAAATGCGATGGCCCGGGTTGTCTCGGTTGGGTGATGCTGTACCGGTGTCGTCGTTGCTGACCGCGGTGGAGTACGAACGTACGGCTGCCATGTTGCGAGGCAGACGTATCCGGAAGGTCGTCTATTACCCCTTGATGGGCGGGGACGACGGATGCGAGGTCGAGCAGTGGGACTTCGGGACGTGGCACCAGCCCACCATGGGGGTCGAACTGTTCACCGACGATGGCGCTTGTTTCGCGGCTGTGTGGGGCAACAGCTTCGACTATTACGGGCTTGAAGTCTTCCCCGAGCCGATGACCGCTCACCTGCGAATGATCGGAGAGCCAGGCGGGTCGGCGGCGGTGGACGTGACCGACCACCCGCGCTGGTCGAGCATGGTCGGTAGGAAACTGACCGGCGTCGATATCGCCTGGCGCCAGGACCCTCAGAGCCACCTCCGGACGCCGGACGCGATCAGGTTGTGCTCGCGGGAAAAGAGTGTGTGGATAGCCGCCGGGGCACCGGCAGAATCGCCACCAACCGAGGTCTACTACCTGGGTACCGATGATGTCATGGTCATCTTCACCGCCGAGTTCGCGGCCAAGGTGGGCACTCCCTCTGCCGGCTAAACCCGTGATGGCCAGTCGGCCGCCGTCTCCTCGTCGGTGGGCCTACTTCAGATCCGCACCACAACGCCGGATCCGGGCCACGAACGTGCCGCCGACCGGCCACGCACCCTGGCCGAGGTAAAACTGTCCACGTCGGGGCGGTTCAGTGTCGCCGGTACTGCAGATACACGATCCCGTTGCTGGAGGCGGTGCTGGAGACCAGGTCGAGCTGGGAGGACTTGGGGACACCGTCGAACAGCCGGGTGCCCTCGCCCGCAACGTAGGGGAACATGCTCAGCTGGAACTCGTCGATCAGATCGAGCCGCATGAGCGACCGCCAGAGGCTGACGCCGCCCCAGACCACGATGTGGCCGTCGCCGCCCAGCCTGAGCTTGTCGATCTCTTCTGTCGTGTCACCAGCGGCGACAGTGGTGTTGGCCCAGTCGGCCGTCTTCAGGGTCCGGGAGAAGACGACCTTGCGCCCGGTGTTCAGGATGTCGGCGAACGGGTGGTCGGTGGACGTTGTCATGGCCCCGGCGATGCTCTCGTAGGCGGTGCGGCCCATGAGGTGCGCGTACGCGCTCTGGAGAAAGTCGAGGTGCGCCCGGTCGTCGGGCTGACGGTTTTCGGGCAGGTCGAAGCAGAACTTCCAGAACTCGGTGCCCTCGTCGGCGAGGAAGCCGTCGAGGGAGTAGTTGAACACTGTCGCTATCAGCTTCCGCATGATCAGAACTCCGTGGTCTCGGGCCCTCTGGGTCCGTGCTTGTTAGGGAACATTCGTCTCCGGGCCCCAGCGCTCGCGTGGCCGCGGCGTTTGTGGCCTGTCGCTCATGCTTTAGACGACACCTTCGCCCGGAAGTCATCGGCGCCCGGTCTACTGGCTGGTTGCGAGGTCAGGTACCGGGGCGTCTTGGAGCAGTGCGCGCGTCCACACGGGTCAGGAGCTCGCACGGGTTCGCTGCCGTACCAGCGTGCGGGCAGGTGCCCGCGCTGGCGCGCGGTACCCAGGGCGGCTGACCGGTCAGCGCCACGGGCGGTGAACGATCTTTTCCGTGGAGCGGCCGGGGTAGACGACGATCAGGTGCTCCTCGGCGGGCGCATCGTGATCGTCCTCGTTCCACTCGAACGTGCGAGCGTAGACGCGCATCCGATAGCGGCCGGGGCCATGGACGGCCAGGTTGGGCAGCGGCCGGAGCGCCCCGCTGTCGCCGCCTTCGGAGAACGGCGGTACGACCAGCCGACCGCTCCGGCTGACGACCCCCACCTCGACCACCCGGTCCCAGCCCTTGAGCCGGAGGGGTGGGGCGGCGCGGAACGCCTTTACGGTGAGGCACATCGGCTCGTTCTCGGCGTAGGTCGTGATGGCGGCGCTGCTGCCGGCGGCGTCGATGAACCCGTCGTCGATGGCCTTGAAGATGTCGCCGCCCGCGCCCTCGGTGCTGTCCCGGTCGTCGAAGACCTCGTAGCCGCCCCCTTCGAACAGCGAGTACGCGGCCGTACCCTGCCGCCTGGCGCGCAGCTTCGGCCAGGGGTCGGCGCATCGGGCGTTACTCTCCACCTTCCATGAGGCCAGCTCCCGTTCCTGCTCGGCCTGTTCGCGCGCCTCGTCCGCTCGCTGCCGGGCGACGACGCCAGGGCACAGGAACTCCAGGGCATCGCGGAGCTCGGCCGTGCCCGCTGACCCGCCCACCCGCCGGAGCAGCGCCTGCCGCTCCTCGACGTCGGGCACCGCGCACAGTTCCTCGCCGTACGCCAGGAGGCGCTGATCCGGCAGGTCCTCGGGGAACATCAGCGTCCCTGTGAAGGTGTGGTTCCTGGCGCGACAGAGGAACGCCCGCCGCCGGTCCTCCGGCCGGGTATCGGCGTACGACCTGAGCTCCTCGCGGCAGCCCTTCTCCGCGCCGGTGAAGCTGAATCGGGCGCCCTCCTCGGCACCGACCACGGCGAGCGGTAGCACGAGCGCAACGGCGATCAGCAACCTACGCCTGCGGCCGGTGGCGGGCCGGGTGGCGGTCTCAGCGGCGGGCATGTCGGCGGGCCGGGCGAGCTCGTGCGCGGTGCGCGCCAGCCACACCGTGCTGAACACGCCGAGCGTGTTCAGCACAAGCCCCAGGCCATCGAACAGCAACTGCTCGCTCTGGACGAGGCTGAGCACGAGGAAGGTGAGCGGGACGATGAGGGCGATCCGCCCGATGTCGATCGTGCCCCTGCTCCACCGCCCGTCGTGGCGCTGCCCGACGAGGATCATCGCCGTGCACCCGAAGCTCGCCAGTCTCAGCAGGTTGATCGCCAGGGGACCGGCGTCGAAAAGGTAGACCAGGGGTGCCGGGGCCAGTACGCCGATCAGGCCCAATGCGAGGGCGATCGCCCGAAATCTGGTCGAGACGCCGGAGACGACCAGCACCAGCAGGGTCACCGTGGCGGCCCACACGACCCGGCTCGCGACGTACTCCACGGTGTTGGAGAGCACTTCGACGAGCTCCCAGAGCACGAGGTCGCCGACGACGCCCGCGTAGAGCAGGCGCCGAAGCCAGACCACGCTGCGTGACAATCCCTCGGCGCGTGGCAGTTCGGGACCGCGCAGCACCTGCCACAGCATCCATGCGTTGAGCCCGCAGATCCCGGTGAGCAGGGGTCCTAGCCAGTCTCCCCGCGCGAAGAAGGCCCACGGCGTGGCCGCCGCGGCCATCGACAGCGCCGACAGATCGCCGGACACGGCGGCGAGCACCGCGGCGACGGTGACGGCGGACAGGTAGAGCGCTACGACGACGACGGCCACGCGTCCGAAGCGGTATCGGCCGGCGGCGGCCCGGATTCGACCCACGATTCGGATGATCTTAGGGGCATGCCTGACTGAACGGCATGGGAACTAGTCGTCCGCGGCCGACGGCGGTACCTCGACGACGAAGAACAGGAAGCTCAGTTTGGTGGCAAGGTCCTGGAAGTCGTCGGGGAACAGCTCACGGGCGGCCGGGTCGGGCTGCGGCTCGCTCATGGCGGCAAGGCGGAAGCCGGCGGCGGTGAAGGCGTCGGTCATCGCGTGCAACGGCCTGCGCCAGAACCTCATCGGGAAGGACTGCCCGTTGAACGTCCAGTCGAAGGTGTAGCTGGTGGTGGCGAAGTAGTTGGGCCGAGGATCCTGGAGCATGTAGGCCACGAAGGGGTGGTCCACCGACGCGATCAGCCGGCCGCCGGGCCTGAGCACTCGCCGGATCTCGGCCAGCGTCGGCCCCCAGTCCTCCAGGTAGTGCAGGACCAGCGAGGCGACCACGTCGTCGAACGCACCGTCGTCGAACGGCAGGCGGTCGTTGAGGTCGACCACGTGCAGGGCCGCGTCGTCACCGAGCCGCCGCCTGGCCAGCGCCAGCATCCCGGCGCTGGCATCGATGCCAGTGACGACCGCACCGCGGTCACGCAGCGCGGCGGACAGGGGGCCTGAGCCACAGCCGGCGTCCAGGATCCGACGGCCGGCCACATCTCCGGCGAGGGCCAACATCGCGGGCCGCACGTAGTGGGCGTTCAGAAGGTTGCTCTCGGTCTCCGCCGAATACGCCTCCGCGAAGCTGTCATAGTCATTCGCCTGGGCGGGAGTCGCGGGCTGGGGCGCGGTCGAAACCCCTGCAGGACCCCGTGTTGCGAGACTCTCGGGCACGTCGGTTACGCGTTCCATCGTCGCAGCCTAGTCTGCCGCCTCTCGGGACATATGCGGAAGATGATCTTGTCCGGCATCCGTCGTGATCATTCGCGTGTGGAAATTCGCGTTTGGAAACAGGAGCTCAGCCATGCTGATCAGTTCGAAGACCGCTCCCAATAGCAGAACCTGAACGACCGCGAAACCTGCGAGCACCCGGAAGAGAGACAATCCGCGATTATCACGCGCCGCCCGTCTTGCAGCAATGATCAGCACTATGGCAGGCCCAACGCATTGGCCGTATGGTCCCGAGCATGACGGCTCCTGACGGCCTTTCCGGAACACATCGTTCGGCCCCGCTCCTGCCGGCCGATATCGCGTGGGCGGACGAGGCGGGGAACCTCACGATCGGCGGGCGGCCCGATTGCCTGAAGGGCGACCCGGAGCGTGGGGCCCATGGGATTCCGGTTGAGGCGGGTTACGTCGAGGCGAAGTTCCCGGACGGCGAGGGTCGCACGCGCATCGTCGCCTGGATCCGGTGCCTGTAGGTTCCGCGCTCGCGGACGCCCGCGAGATCACCCGGCTCCGACACGGAGCGATACCACTCGTCACCTGGCTGCCGCCCGATCTCGACGAGACGACTCGACACGTTGAACCCCGTATCGATTCCATGACATTCAAGCCGAGATTGCGCATCGCCATTGCGGTCCCCTAGTGGGCCGATAGGCCATGGCGCATAATTCGGGATTAGTAGCTTATATCGCAATAACTGCCCTTCTGTCCAGTTTATGAGTGTGTGAGCTTCTACGGGGTGTATATGAAGTTTTGCCTTCTCGGTCCGCCGGAGGTGCGCGACGACGCCTGCCGCCTGTGGTTTCGAGGGCATCGTCAGCGCGCGGTCTTCGCGTCTCTGGCGCTGAACGCCAATCGGGTCGTGGAGACCGACAGGCTGGTCGACATCGTGTGGGGCGACCGCCCTCCCCTCACCGCACAGGCGCAGATACAGAAGACCCTCTCGGCGTTACGTCAGATGCTGGCTCGCACGTCCACCGGAGGCGAACGGATCAGCACGGTCTCCTCGGGATACCTGCTCCACGCCGACCCGGGTGAGATCGACGTGGAGGTGTTCAGAGGAGAGGTGCGACAGGCCTCGTCCGCCATGGTGGCGGGTGACCTGCCCGGGGCGGTCACCTGCTTCCGCGGGGCCCTGGCTCGCTGGTTCGGGCGGGCGCTCGACGGCGTGCCCGGCCTCGCCGCGGAGGCCACCCACCTGGAGGAACAACGTCTGATCGCATGGGAGGAGTGCATGCACGCCGAGTTGGCGCTCGACGGGCACGCCAGGGTGGCGGCCGAGATAGAGCCGCTGGTCGGCAGCCATCCGCTGCGCGAGCGTCTGTGCGCCTTACTGATGATCGCCCTGTACGGGTGCGGACGCAGGGTCGAGGCCCTGCGCGCCTACCACGGCCTGCGCGGGCGGCTGCATGAGGAGCTGGGCATCGAGCCGAGCAGCGAACTGCGCGACATCGAGCACGCCATCCTGATCGAGACACCGGCGGCCCAGATGCTGTCCGCGCCATGACGGGCCGGCGGGTGAGCATGGCGGTCGCCGCAGGCGTCGCCGTGGCCGTCGGCCTGCTGGCCGTACGACGCCGCTATCTCGTCATCACGGTCAACGGCGCCAGCATGCGCCCGGCCTTCACCGATGGCGACCGGGTCCTGGTGCGCAGGGCGACCATCCGGCTGCCTGCTCGCGGCGACGTGGTGGTGCTGCGCACGCCGCCGTCGCGGGCGGGCTGGAACGGGTCGCCGTCGTCGAGGAGTCCGGCACGCAGGGGTTGGAGCATCAAGCGGGTCGTGGCCGTTCCCGGCGACCCCCTGCCGGAGGCCGCCGTCGACGCCTGCGGGCGACCGGCCGGGACGCCCGTCCCGGCCGGTCGCCTCGTGGTCTTCGGGGACGCGCTCGACAGTTACGACTCCAGGACCTGGGGCTTCCTGCCTGCTGAGCACCTGGTCGGTGTCGTGACCAGGCGTCTGACCTCGCGTCCTGACACCGATCAGCCGCGCCGGTAGCGATCGGGTAGGCATCCGGTAGTGATCCGGTAGGGCTCACTGAGAGGGTGACGGCGCACCGCGGTGTGGAGGTGACATGGGTCCCGCGCTCACTGCAGCGGGCCTGTGCACAGTCGATGCGTAAAGGGAGAAGCATGATCAAAAAGGTCAACGCTCTGGGCGACAAGCTGCTCGGGTTGCTGCTGCCCAGCAGCAGCGCGGACGCGGCCCCGCTGTGCCAGGGTAAGTATCTCTACACTGACGGTAACGGCTGCAATTACTACTGCTACCGCTGGCTCGACCGCTCCTCGAAGCTGAAGTGGTGCGGCAACGACCGGACCTGCAGGGCCGTCTGCTACGACTGCTGCTGAGTTGGAGTACGTGGCACTGGCCTGCCGCCGCCTGATCAGGCCGGTGCCACCGCTCACGTCGTCGCCGGCGACGCCGCCCTGCTTCCCGGCGGGGTGGCGGTCGCCGTCGGGGCCGCCCTGGGAGTCGTCATCGGGGTCGTGTTCACCGACGATCTCGCGTCATCGTTCGCGCCGGCCTCCCCGCCGGCTCGGTCCTGAAAGGAAGACGGAGTGCCGTTTCTCGTCGCGGGAATGGTCGTCTTCGGGCTTTTGTGCCTGGTCAATCTGGTTCTCACACTGGCCGTGATCCGTCGGTTACGAGAGCACACCGAGCAGCTCGTGGCGCTCAAGGCAGGAGACCCGGCCGAGGTGCTGCTGGCGACCGGGACGTCGCTCCCGGTGTTCGAGGCCGAGTCCGTCGACGGTGAGACGATCGACAGCCGGGTGACCTCGCCTGAGGTTGTCGCCCTGCTCTCCACGGAGTGCTCGGTGTGCCTGGACCAACTGCCGGATCTTGTCGGCCTCATCACCGACCGGCGCGTCGACCGCCCCGCTGCGGTGGCGGTGATCATGGGAGATGACAGTGCCCAGGCCGAGCAGCTGGTCGAGAAGCTGCGGCCGGTCGCCAGCGTGGTCCGCCAGCCCTGGGGAGGCCCGATCGAGAAGGCGTTCCAGGCCAGGGCCTTTCCCGCCTTCTATCTCGCCTCCGAGGGAGTGGTGCGGGCCGCCTCCATCTCCGTGATGGAGCTGGACCGGCCGGTTCCCGCGTGATCCGCGCCGCACGGAACCGTGCGGACGCCTCGTCCCCGGACACGCGGCACACTTCGGCCGCCGGCCCACTCTGGCAACGGGCCGGCGCCGCGTGGACGATGGTCTGGCGAGCCGGCCCGCTGTTGTCGCTCGGTTCGGTCGCCCTGTCAGTGCTGTCGGGCATCTGGCCCGTCGCGGGCGCCTGGCTCACCAAGCTGCTTCTCGACGAGCTGAGCAGCCCGCGGCGTGACCCGACGCTGCTGGCCGGGCTGGCGGCCGGGCTGGCCGTCCTCGGCCTGCTGACCACCACCCTTCCCCATCTCAATCGCTATCTCGACGCGCAGTTGCGCCGGCGGCTCGACCTGCTCGCTCGCGACGAGTTGTTCGGTGCGGTGAACCGGTTCGCCGGGCTGGCGCGCTTCGAGACGCCGCAGTTCCTCGACCGGCTGCGGCTGGCCGAACAGACGGGCCAGACGGCGGCCGTCCAGATCGTCCTGCCCGCGTTCTCCGTGCTGCGGACGCTCATCTCGGTCGTCGGGTTCGTCGTCACCCTGACGCTGCTGAGCCCGGTCATGACCGCCGTGGTGCTGCTCGCCGCGGTGCCGACCGTCATCGCGGAGGTGGCCCTGAGCCGGCTCCGGGCCGGTATGCAGTGGATGATCAGTCCGCTCGGCCGCCGCAGCGCCTTCTTCGGCAGGCTGCTCACCAGCCTCGACTTCGCCAAGGAAGTCCGCCTGTTCGGGCTCGGTGAGTTCCTCCGGCGGCGGCTGCTGGCCGACGTCCGCGATGCCCAGGAGAGCGAACGGGCGGTCGACGTACGCGAGTTGAAGACCCAGACGCTGCTCAGCGCGCTCGGCGCGGTGACCGCGGGTGCCGGCCTGATCTGGGTGGTGACGGGCACGGCGGGCGGCGCGCTGTCGATCGGCGACGTGGCCGTCTTCATCGCGGCGGTGGCCGGAGTGCAGTCGGGCCTCGCGGAGCTGGTCGGGTCGGTCGGCGGGGTGTACGAGTCGTTGCTCCTGTTCGGCCACTACCGCGAGGTGGTGCGGGCCGAACCGGACCTGCCGGTGCTGGAGGCGCCGAAGAGGACGCCGCCACTCCGGCGCGGAATCGAGTTCCGCGACGTGTGGTTCCGCTACGACGACGAGCACCCGTGGGTGCTGCGTGGCGTCGATCTGTTCCTGCCCTGCGGCAGCGCGCTGGCTCTGGTCGGCCTCAACGGATCCGGCAAGTCGACGCTGGTCAAGCTGCTCTGCCGGTTCTACGACCCGCAGCGCGGCGCGGTGCTCTGGGACGGGGTGGACATCCGGGAGATCGATCCCGCGGATCTGCGCGACCGGATCGCCGCCGTCTTCCAGGACTGCGTCGCCTACGACTTCACTGCCGCCGAGAACATCGGCATCGGCGACATCTCCGTTATGTCCGACCGGGAGCTCATTCGCAGGGCCGCCACGCTGTCCGGGATCGACGAGACGCTCGCGAACCTCCCCCACGGCTACGACACGATGCTGAGCCGTAACTTCAGGCACCCGGGTGAGGACGAGGCGAAGGCGGGCGTCCTGCTCTCGGGCGGTCAGTGGCAGCGCGTCGCGCTCGCCCGGGTGTACCTGCGGGAGGACCGCGACCTGGTCATCCTGGACGAGCCGAGCGCCGGTCTCGACGCGGAGGCCGAGCACGACCTGCACACCGACCTGCGGCGGCACCGGGCCGGGCGCACCAGCCTGCTCATCTCCCACCGGCTCAGCGCCGTACGCGAGGCCGATCTCATCGTGGTGCTCGCCGGCGGGCGGATCGTGGAACAGGGCACCCACGGCGAGCTGATCACCCGCGACGGCGAGTACGCCCGGCTGTTCGCCCTGCAGGCCAGCGGATACCGCCCGGAGGCCCTCCCTGCCCAGGCGGCCGGGCAGGGGTGAGCGGGCCGGCCCGGCGACGCCTCCCGCCAGGGGCGGGAGGCGTCCGGCCTGGCTGGTTACGGGTCAGCGGGTCTTCGCGACTTCGGCGGCCACGGCGCGGAACACGGTCAGCGCCTCCTCCTGGTCCGGCGGGGTGGTGGAGGTGGTCGACTTGACGACGACCACGCCGTGTTCGGGCGAGACGTAGATGTACTGCCCGCCGAACCCGGCGGCCATGAAGTCGCGCCCGCCCTCGCCGCCGAGCCACCAGTGCAGGCCGTAGCGGGGATTGACGGACGAGGGCTTGGTCGACGCCGTGATCCACGAGGCGGGCACCACCTGCCGCCCGTTCGCCTTCCCCTTGCGCAGATAGAGCAGGCCGAACCGGGCGAAGTCGCGGTCGGTGGCGTAGACGCAGCAGTAGCCCAGGCTGTCGCCGTTGCCGTCGTTGGCGATCTGCGCTGTGCCCGCCATGCCCGCCGGCTGCCAGATCTTCCGCTCCACGTAGCGGTGGAACGGTGTGCCGGTGGCCTGGCTCACCAGCCGGGCGAGCACGAAGGAGTTCATGCTCGTGTACTCGAACGCGCTCCCGGGAGTCCAGCCCCGCACCTGCTTCGCCGCCATCTTCTTGACGGACTGCCCCTTGTTCGCGGCCACCTGCACCCGCGGGATGTCGGAGCGTTCGTCCCATTCGATGCCCGACGACATGCGCAGCAGGTCGCGGATGGACACCCCGTTGTAGCCCGACTCGCGCAGCTCGGGCAGATACTTGGTGACCGGGTCGTCGATCGAGCGAATGTGCCGATCGCGCAGCGCGATGCCGACCGCGGCCGACGTGATGGACTTCGCCATCGACCAGGACTGGAACCGGGTGTCGCGGCCGGCGTCGACGTAGCGCTCGGCCACGATCTTCTGCCCGTCGAGCACGAGGAAGCCGTTGGTCTTCGTACGGGTCAGGAAGTCGTTCAGGGTTCGCCGCTCCCCCTCGTAGGTGTAGGTCACGGAGAGCGGCCGGGGGGCGCTACGCAGCTTGACGGGGTTCGCCGAGGGGCTCACCACGTCGGGAGTGGCCGGTTTGGCGGCAGCGGCTCCAGCTGGGGCGAAGCCTGCCGTCGAGACGACGGCCAGCGCGAGCGTGGTGACCGCCGCGACGCGCCGAAGGTGGGTCGTACGCACGTTGCCTCCTGTGCGGGGTTCTTCAGGTCAGGCCGCGATGGTGGCGCACCTTTCTGGCAGATCTCTGGCAGACCTACGGCCTGGGGGGCTGTTCGAGCCAGGACCGACCTCCGGCCGGGCGCTCCGGCGGGTGTCCGGAGGCGGGCAGGCGCACCTCCACGCACGTTCCGCCGCCCTCGCCGGTCACCGTGGCGGTGCCGCCGTGCAGGGCCGCCTGCTGCCGGACCAGGGTGAGCCCGAGACCGGAGCCGGGGCTGCCGGAACACCGCTGGAACCGGGTGAAGACCGATTCGCGGTCGTCCTCCGGGATCCCGGGGCCTCGGTCTCGGACGGTGAGGACCACGTCCTCCCCGTCGGCGGACAGGTCCATCGTGATCAGGGCCTGGCCGTGCTCATCCCGCCCGTGGATCGCCGCGTTGTCGAGCAGGTTGTCGGCGATCATCCGGAGCCCCTCCGCCCAGCCGCGCACGGTCAGGGCGCCGGCGGTCGAGGCAGTGATCACGGCCTCCGGATGGCGACGCCGCGCGTCGTCGGCGGCGGCGCCGACGATCTCGCTCAGGTCGGTCTCGGCGAACGTAGCGGGGTCGACCAACTCGCCGCGCGCCAGCCGGCGCAGCATCGTGATCAACCGCTGGATCCGGCCGTGCTCGGCGCCCAGGTCGGCGATGATCTCGTCGCGCTCCGCCGGATCCAGGTCGGGGTGGCCGAGCAGGCTGACGTTGGCGCCCATGCTGGTCAGCGGGGTCCGCAGCTCGTGAGCCGCGGTGGCCGCGAAGGCGCGGGCGGACTCCAGCGCCTCTCCGGTGCGGGCCACCGCCGCGTCGCGCCGGTCGAGGAGATCGTTGAGCAGCGCCGCCAGCCTGTCGATCTCGGTGACTCCGGAGCTCGTCGCCAGCCGGATCTCCGTACGGGCCGGGGTGTCGATCGCCTGAGCCTGCCCGCTGAGCGTCGCGAGCGGCCGCACCGCGAACCTGCCGAGCGTGAACCCGGCCACGGCGCCCAGCCCGGCCGCGGCCAGCGTGACCGTCACCAGCCGCTCGGTGAGCAGGGAGATCTGCCCGGCCAGGCGTTCCTCCGGGTCGAACAGCCACAGCCGGGCGCCGCTGTCGCGCCGTCCCAGGTGCGCGGCCACGAACCGCCATCGCCGCCCGCCCTCGGTGAAGTCAGCCGGCCCGTCGCCCGGTGGCGGCAGGGTCGCGGGCACGTCCCCGATGACCAGCGGTCCGGCTCCGCTCGTGTCGATGTGGAAGCCGCCTTCGCCGCCGGCCGCCGTCAGCCGCTGTTCGAGGAAGTTCGGCGGGATCACGGGGATCGCGCGGGCCCGCCACGCGTACGAGGCGGCCATCGGCGTCAGGGCCCGGAGCCGTACGATCAGCTGCCTGTCACGCTCGGCGCGCAGGTCGGCCGAGACGAGGCTCAGCACGAGCCACCCCGCCAACGACACCATCAGCGGGACCAGCACGGCGAGGCAGAGCGCGAAGCGAGTGGACAGGCTCACGGCGCGGGGCACCTCAGCACGTAGCCGACCCCGCGCACGGTGTGCACCAGGCGCGGCTCGCCGCCGGCTTCCAGCTTGCGCCGCAGGTAGCCGACGAAGGTGTCGACCGCGTTGCCGGTCACCTCGAAGTCGTAGCCCCAGACGCGTTCCAGCAGCACGTCCCGGGACAGCACGATGCCGGCGTTGAGCGCCAGCACCTCCAGCAGGTCGAACTCCCGGCGGGTCATCTCGATCTCCCGGCCGTTCAGGGTCACCCGGCGGGCGTCCGGCTCCACCGTCAGCGGTCCCGCCCGCACCGTCGCGCCCGGAGCGCGGCCCGCCCTGCGCAGCAGGGCGTGCAGGCGTAACACCAGCTCGTCGAGGGCGAACGGCTTCACCACGTAGTCGTCGGCGCCCGCCGCCAGCCCCGCGACCCGGTCGGCCACCTCGTCCATCGCCGACAGCATCAGCACCGGCACGTCGGCCCCGGCTGCCCGCAACTGCGCGCACACCTCGATGCCCGACATGCCGGGCATCGACACATCGAGGACGAGGGCGTCCGGCCGGCGGGTCCCGACCAGTTCGAGCGCCCGCCGCCCGGAGTCGGCGGTGTCCACGCCGAACCCCTCCAGCCGCAGGCCGCGGCGGAGCGCGCGCAGGATCGCCTGGTCGTCGTCGACCGCGAGGATCTGGTAGCCGGTCATCGAATGCTCCCCGTGTCCGCGACCGGCGGGTCGACTGTCTCTCCGAAGTCCCCGGTCCGCCGGCGCGACCACCAGTATCCAGACCCCAAGCGTCGCACGCGCCCCTAAATCCGACCCAAAGGGTTAGTAAGCCAAAAACCTTCGCCTTATATCCCTTTTGTCCGATTTGAGAGTCGGGCTTCGGGCAGGTGGCAGTCGAGTTCTCCGCGCACCGATCTGCGGCCCTGCCGCTCATCGTGGACATCTGGGTCCTGAGCCGCCCGCTCTCCGTTGCCGCTGGGAGCACGCTCGACCACAGGAGGGACGACCGAAATGGATGACTATCCGCTACTCAACATCTTCCTCAGCATGATGTGGTTCTTCCTCTGGATTCTGTGGGTGATGCTGCTCTTCCGGGTCATCGCCGACATCTTCCGCGACGACACGCTCAACGGCTGGGGCAAGGCCGGCTGGACGATCTTCGTCATCGTGCTGCCGCTGCTGGGCGTCCTCGTGTACCTGGTCGCGCGCGGCAAGGAAATGGGCCGGCGCGAGGTCGCCACGATGGTCGATCGCGAGTCCCGTTACTACGAGGCCGTCGAACGCCGGGTCGGCCGCGGCACCGGCCAGGCCGATGAGCTCACCCGGCTGGCCGATCTCAAGAACCACGGCGACCTCACTCCGGAGGAGTACGAACGCGCCAAGGCGAAGGTGCTGGCGGCGTGAACGGCGGGCGTGGTCGGCGTCCGCAGGGTGCCTTCACGTCAGGATGAGGACGATGAACAGCAGGCACACGAAGATGTTGATCAGCCAGCCATGGGAGTTCATCCAGTCCCGCACCTTGGGCATCACGGCCACCGCCCGGCGCCGGAAGATCAGGTAGCCGAGCAGAGGCAGGGCCGCCAGCAGCAGCGTGGCCAGCAGGAACGGGATCGCCGCCAGGAGCGGTGAGTCGTTCTGCTCCAGGTTCACGCCGACGGTGAGCATCACCATGATGTCGGTGGGCATCAGCAGGACCAGCAGCAGCCCGGTGGTGAAGGCCCGGCCGGGGCCGGCGTCGAGCAGCCGGCCCAGCCACGCGGGCGGCTCGGACGTCGCGCGGCCCCGATAGTTCTTGAGCGCCGCCAGCACCAGCAGGCCGACCAGGACGTACTGGATGACCGAACCCGTTGACCCGTTGTCGTCGGGGTCACCCAGCGAGAGGGCGCCGGAGAGCAGATGGGCGAGCAGCCGGGCCACCGTCACGCCCACGATCACCGCGATCGCGACGCCGGCCAGGAACGCGAGCGACACCCGCACCGCGCGTCTGTGCGTGACGAGGATGATCGCCGACATGATCTGGGGACCCGCCATCATGGTGACGGCCAGCGGAAGCAGTTGCAGATTCATCGGCGCCTCTCCTGTCACGACGGCGCTGGTGCACTCCCCTGACCTACCCGGACGCTCCTGTCTCTCCCCTGGCCGGAGTCTCCCTGCGTTCGGCAAGGCAGCCCTCGAAGACGGCGGTGAGCCGGTCGATGTCGGCTTTCGTCGGCTCCTCGGGGCCGAGGTGCCGGCGTAGCGCGCCGACCCCCAGGAACATCGCCGCCACCAGCCGGGCCCGAGCCTGCGCGTCGGGGCCGCCGAGGAGCTCGGCCAGCGGGTCGACCAGCGCGGTGCGGACCCGCCCGTGGACGAGGTCCTGGATCTCGGGGTGGCCCGCCGAACGTTCGAGGCAGCGCAGGATCGGGTTCTCGGGATCGGCGTGCATGCGCCGGGCGGTGTGCTCGGCCAGCCGCCTGGGCAGACCCTCCCGGTCGCCGGCGAGCACCTTGCTGATCGTCGGCTCGCCGGCCAGCACCTCGCCGAACAGCCCTGCCTTGGAGCCGAAGTAGCGCCCGACCAGGGCGATGTTGGCGTCGGCCGCGGCGGCGATCATGCGCACCGTGACGTGCTCGTAGCCGTGCTCGGCGAACAGCGAGCGTGCCGCGGCGAGCAGCCGGCCCCGAGTGGCGGCGCGGTCCCTGGGCCGCGCCTCCATCTGGAGGTTGTCCATCCGTGAACTCTAACCGGGCACACCCCGCTTGCCGCCCGGCTAGTAAACGTACGTATACTCGATGGGTTCGTCGATGTTGAACAGAGAATGTGGTGGCTTGATGACCCAGACCCGGCAGTACTCCCACCGGGAGATCCTCGAGGTCATGTCCGGGCTGATGCTCGCCATGCTCACCTCGATGATCTCCACCTCGGTGGTGGGCACGGCACTGCCGACGATCGTGGGAGAGCTCGGCGGGCAGAACCAGTACTCCTGGGTCGCCTCGGCCACGATGCTGACGATGACGGTGTCGACGCCGCTCTGGGGGAAACTGTCCGACCTGTTCGGGCGGAAGCTGCTCTTCCAGACCGCTCTGGGGATCTTCGTCGCCGCGTCACTCGTGGCCGGACTCTCACAGGACATGGGCCAGCTCATCGCGGCCCGAGCCGTGCAGGGTCTGGGCGTCGGCGGCCTCTCGGCCCTGTCGCAGGTGATCCTCGGCGACATCGTCTCGCCCCGGGAACGCGGCCGCTACTCCGGCTACATGGGAGCCGTCTTCGGCATCTCCACCGTCGCCGGGCCACTGCTCGGCGGATTCATCGTGGACAGCGAATGGCTGGGCTGGCGCTGGTGCTTCTACGTCGTGGTGCCCTTCGCGATCATCGCCGCCGTGGTGATCCAGAAGGTGCTGCGGCTGCCCACGGTCAAGCGGGACACCTCGATCGACATCTGGGGCGCGACCACCATCACGGCCGGCGCCACCGCCCTGATGCTCCTCCTCACGCTCGGCGGCCAGGAGTTCGAGTGGAACTCCGTCTGGACGTACGTCCTCAGTGCGGTGAGCCTGCTCATGCTGGCCCTGGCGGTGCTCTCGGAGCGCACGGCCCGCAACCCGATCCTGCCGCCCAGGTTGTTCAGGAACCGCACGTTCGTGCTCACCAGCCTCGGCTCGCTGTTCGTGGGCATGTCGATGTTCGGCGCGATGATCTACCTGCCGCAGTATCTGCAGATCGTCAAGGGGATGAGCCCGACCGACTCCGGCCTCATGACGCTGCCGATGGTCCTGGCGCTGTTCGTCGCCGGCGTCGTCTCCGGCAAGATCGTCACCAGGACCGGGAAGTGGAAGGCGTTCCCGGTGGCGGGCCTGCTGATCGTTGCGGTGGGGCTGTTCCTGCTGTCGCGGCTGCATGTGGACTCGAGCGAATGGCTGATCGGGTTCGACGTGGGCGTGCTGGGCGTCGGGCTCGGCCTGTCCATGCAGATGCTCATCCTCGCCGCCCAGAACGGCTCCGAGCCGCGCGACATGGCCGCCACCACCTCGGGCGTCTCCTTCTTCCGGTCGCTCGGCGGCGCCGTGGGTGTGGCCGCATTCGGCGCGATCCTCACCAACCGCCTCATGAGCGAGATGACGGAGATGCTGCGCGCCGCGCGCATCGAACTGCCCGGCGGCGGTACCCCCTCGCTCGGCAGCCCCGACGCGATCCAGCGCCTGCCCGAGCCCATCAAGGGCATCGTCCTGGAGTCGTTCACGCGGGGCCTGGAGACCGTCTTCCTGGTGGGCGTGCCGATCGCCGTGCTCGGCTTCCTCGCCGTGCTCTTCCTCAAGGAACTGCCGCTGCGCGGCGCCACCCTGCCCGCGGCACCCGAACCTGAGCCGCTCAGCAAGGACGATCTGGTCCTGGCGGGCCTGCTGCTGGAGCTCATCGCCCAGCGCGTCGAGCGCGCCAACGGACAGCCGTCCGCCCTGCTCACCGCGGTCGCCAGGATGGCCCCTCCAGATGACCGGTCCGAACGGGAGCGCGCCAGGTTCGTCGCCCGAACCGTGCTCCGCCCCACCTCACGCGCCCTGATCACGCAGGCGGCGCCCCCTCAGAAAGACCTCGTCACGGGAGGAATCGCTCAATGATCCGCAAGTTCGTGGGCGCTGTCGCGGCGGCCCTCGCGCTCATGGCCGGGCTGTGGCTCATGATCGCGCCCTTCGCCCTGGGCACCCAGCCCGAGTCGGGCGACTGGATCGGCGCGACCAGGTCCGAGTTCTTCACCGGCCTGGGCGTGGCCGTCCTGGGCGTCGTCGGCGTGGCCGCCTTCGTCGCGTCCATCCACGAGGAGCTCGTCGCCCGCGGCCTGGTCACCGTACGAGAGCGGCGGCCACGGCCCGAACCCCGGCCCACCCCCGAACCGGCTCCTGTCGCCCCGCAGTCGTCGTCCGCAGAGCTGGCGACCCTGCTCGCCCCGCTCGTCGAAGCCCTGCGCGAAGACCTGAACCGCACCGGCGAACACCGCCAGAACGGCACGACCACCCTGGTCGGAGCGGAGGACGACCGATGAAGGCGAAAATGGGCCTGACCGCCCTCTTCCTGATCTTCCTGGCCGGCCTCTGGCTGGTCGTCGCGCCGTTCGCCGTCGGCTACCAGCCGCGCGGCGCCGCCTACGCCGACGCGACGGTCAACGACCTGTGGGTGGGCGGCCTGCTGGCCGGGGGGTCGTTCGTCGTCCTCGTGGCGTACGCGGCCGACGCGCTGCGCGAGATCACCGGTCGCGGAAGGCACTCCGCCGACTAGCCCCCTGGACGGCTGTTTCACCAGCAGGCCGCCGGACGGCACGCCGTGCCACCCCTGACAGTCCTCTGAGCTGGCAAGACGTCGCATATGGTGGCGAGATGAAGCGTTCTGCCATTCTCGCCTGCCTGACGCTCACGGTCGTCGCATGCGCCGGGCAGACTCCGGCCGCAGCGCCGGACCGCACCGGGCTGGACCCGGCGCAGAGCACTCCTCCGGCCTCGGCTTCGCCATCACCGTCGCCTTCACCATCACACACCGGCCCGCCGGAGTTCACCGCCAAGGTCACCAAGATCGCCCGGGACCGGCTGCCTTACTCGTGGCGTCCCGGCTGCCCCGTCAGCTACCAGGACCTGCGCCTGGTCACCATGACGTACTGGGGTTTCGACGACCGCCCGCACACCGGCGAGCTCGTCGTCAACAAGAGCGTCACCGGCGACATCACGACCGCCTTCAGGAAGTTGTACGACATGCGCTTCCCGATCAGGCAGATGCGGCTCGTCGACGTCTACAAGGGCGACGACTTCGACTCGATCGAGGCCGACAACACCTCGGCCTTCAACTGCCGCAAGGCCACCGGCTCGGGCAACTGGTCCAACCACGCCTACGGCAAGGCCGTGGACGTCAACCCGCGCGAGAACCCGTACGTCACGGCCAGCGGCGGCACCGCCCACCAGAACGCCGAACAGTTCACCAAGCGCCCCATGAAGGGCAAGGGTGTGATTAACCCGGGCGACAAGGTCGTGCGCGCCTTCGCCTCGGTGGGCTGGGAGTGGGGCGGCTACTGGTCAGGCATCAAGGACTACCAGCACTTCTCCAAGGGCGGCGGCTGAGACCTGCGCCGATGTAACGATGATGGTCCTGACCTGCGGTTCGGCTACTCACCAGCTCTCAACGTTTCCGCGCTTCTCACGCCCTCATGTGCCCTCGTTGTGCCCTGCCCTCGCATGCGCGACACGCCAAGGCAAGGTGACAATGTCGAACATGTGTGCGATCCTGTCTAGGGTTTCATAAACCGCCCCTCAGGTGAGGTATGGTTTTTGAAACCCACGGTTGCCTGGAGGGGCTTTGCGAAACCTGGATCCTGAGTGGTGCATGACGCGCCTCGCGCAGCTCGACTTCTCGATCGACCTTTTCCATGGGGCGCTCGATCTGGCAGCTGCTGACGTCCGCAGCTGCACCGACTTCGACGCGCCGGCAATGCCCGGCTTTATGTTCTGGAGCCGTACTAACCGGTATCTCGCTGAAACCCTCGACCCTGAGGGCTGGGGCCGTACTTCCCGGGACAGCATCCTTCGGATGATTCATCCCAGCGCGAGCCACGCAATCACCGCAATCAGCGCCGAGGGCGGCGTAGGAGACCTGGATCGCCCGGTGAGGTCGAAGAACCCCAAAGGGACTGCCATGGCGCGCCTGGTCGAGAAGAACGGCCAGTTCGCCCTCATGAGCCACGACGAGGTGCTCTACGGACGGGAGCTGGATCAGATCCCGACATGGTGTCTGCTGTACAAGCGCGACAAGGGCACGGTCATCGCCGAACTCTCACTTCCGGTCAAAATGCGCGGGAAGTTCATCAACGAGTGGCAGGACCGCATTCCGCTATTCCTGCCTGAAACGGGAGACCCAGGCGCGAACATCGCCCTTCTGGATGACCCAGGCGACGGCAGCGGACCGGAAGTAATAGTGGAACTACTCGGGGACTGACCTGGTAGTAGAAATGCAATATAGGAGCTGAGGAAAGTGTTTACCGCAGAACGGTTGGTCATCGCGCGCAAGCGTAGGCGCATGACTTTGGCAGAGTTGGCCCGCAGGTCGGGAATCTCGGCGCAAAGCATCACTGCTTTCGAGAACCAGCGCAAAGTACCGTCATTGGAAACACTTTCCTCATTGGCTTCAGCTCTTCGCTATCCGGCCACCTTCTTTGAAGAGCCACGGCCAGCAGAGATACGACTGGACTCTGTGAGTTTCAGGGCGCCGTCGAAGATGAGCGCCTTGGAGCGCGACAGCGCCCTGAGCTCCGGCGCGCTGGCGATAGAATTTAATTCCTGGATGGAAGGGCTCTTCAAACTTCCGCGCCCAAATCTCCCTACGTACCCCCACGTAGAGCCAGAAGAAGCCGCAGAGCGTGTACGCGCCGCCTGGGGGCTCGGGGAGGATCCAATACCAAACATGGTGCACCTATTGGAGGCCAATGGAGTACGCGTTTTCTCCTTGCCTCCGGATTGTCTAGACATCGACGCGTTCTCGACAATCCATTCCGGTACTCCATTTGTCTTTCTAAATACTCGTAAGGCTGGCGAACGGGGCCGCTTTGACGCAGCGCATGAACTGGGACATCTTCTATTGCACTGCGAACATCGGATTCCGCACGGTCGCGACTCAGAAAGCGAGGCGAACGACTTCGCATCTGCTTTTTTGATGCCACGCGCGGGCGTCATCGCTCAGCGGCTACATAGCGCATCCACCGATAGAATATTGAGCGCAAAGCGCAAATGGGGCGTCTCCGCTATGGCACTAACCTACCGGCTTCACAAGTTGGAACTGCTGTCTGAATGGCGTTACAGTCAAACAGTTAAGGAACTTGCTCGTAGAGGATACCGGCGAGGCGAACCAGACTCTTCCATGGTCCGCGAGAGCAGCCAACTACTCGCTAAGATCTTCGAGGTCCTACGCCATCCGTTGAAGATGACGTCAGGCGATGTCGCGGCACAGTTGGGCATTTACCCTGAAGAGCTTAATGAGTATGTATTCGGCCTTGTACCTATCAGGATTGAGGGTGGTCGTGAACACTCAGCACCATTGCGGCCGGAACTACGGCTTATTCACGGTTAAATGACATTGGGCTGAAAATAATCCACAGCGAGTTACTTCGACGAACGCCGCCTGTCCTGGTTACGACTTACGGCCCGAAAGTGGACGGGTCGCGAGAACGACACCCCGGCAATGGGCTGCCCCACCGTCGACGCGAAGCACCCGCCTCACCAACAACGACACTTGCGCCGGTTCCATATCGCCGCCGATCCAGAACCGCCACAGCCCGTCGTCGAAAGACCTCCTCCGTGCAAGAAAGCCGAGCACGGACTCGCGGCAGCCAGCATGGAACATTGCACCGCATCTGATTGATTGAGGTACAAGTGATGTCCCGCGTCACCTGTTGACTACGTTCACAGCGTCATCCGATGGCAAGCCGACCCGGAGCACAGGGCCGCCGGCCCGAGCACCGCAAACGGCGCGGCAGCCTGGCCTTCCGCTTTCCAGGCGAACCGATTGCCCTGCTCGGCTAATGGCGCCCGTGCTCAGGTGCGTGTGTGCGGTAGTGCGGATGCATCGGCGTGTGGGGACGTTGCTGTCAGCGTTGCTGTCGCCTCAGCCATGGTCACCCGGTGCCGGGGCCCGACGAAGGAGGGCTTCGGCGTCGATCGCCCCAGCCATAGTTGGCGAGATCCGAAGTCAGCGATCGTCACGGCCTTGACGGGCGACAACTTGTGCTCCGTATGTCATCGGATGAGCGCTTGCTTACAAACGGAGCCAGTCACTACCCAAGATCTCCTGGGCTGGTCAGCTGACAGACGAAGATCGGACACAGGCGATCAAGTAAGGTGATGCTGTTGCACTTCTCTGGAACCTGACAGCTTTGCGGTAAGTGAAACCGTACTGCAGGGCCGCCGGACTGAGGATCGGACAGCCCGTAGCAAGCTGACCCGCTTTCAGCAGGATTGACCGTCTCCATACAGAACTTCCCTTGGAGGCGACGGTATGCCTGGCCCCATACTAACGGTGGGCTGTTTGCGTATATTGTCCCATATTACCGTATGGCGTCCTGGGCCGTGAGGCTCTATGTTGTATGTCGCACACTGCACCTCGACGGGAGTACGGAGCCAGCCATGCGACTAGTTTCCATCAAGATCGAGAATTTCCGCAGCATTCAGCAGGCTGGCTTCGAATCATGCGGCGAACTGAATGTCCTGATCGGCAAGAATAATTCAGGAAAATCAAATCTTCTCGAGGCTCTAGATAGATTTTTTGGATTTTTCGCTAAGCATGCCGCCTCTGCCTCTGACCTCCCTTACCTAAGTATCGATACCGAAGCGTTTCAACGACAAACGCGTTCACCTAGCAGAATAATCGCGACACTAGAGCTCTCCTCGGAGCAACACTCCGATCTTCGTGACAGCATATCGACATCCGCTCCACAAGTACGGAACGCCCTCGAGAGTATTCCAACTGACGCATTGCTCGAATGTGAACTGCTCTTCTGCCAGATACCCCAGCGCATAGCCTTCATCAGTCGTCTAGAGTTCGTTACACGAACTGCATCTCCGCAAGGATCGCTTGGTCGAGAGATTTTCTCGATGTCGACTCAGGCCGCAGCAGAAATCGCCACTCGAAATCGCGAAGTTACACGACTCCGTGATGACGCTCGCAGATTGTCGCTTCGACTACTTGACGCCGACGATTGGCGCGCGCTTAAGGAGCGTGCGACTCGGCCGCCAGCCCGCCGATTCTTCTCAAGATACGATCTTAGTTCTCCAACTACAGATCTTATCGAACGGGTATTTCAAACTAGTGAATCCCTTGCAGAATTCAATACATCTACTAGGGAGCTCTCGAACTCATTAGTTGATCATGCGTCTCGCTTGATGGGCGAGGAAAGCCAGCATCACGTCAACACATTTGCAGGTGAAGCCGGAACTCTTCCTGATTACCTCGAAACGTTTATATCGATGATGGCGGGCTACAAGGTCCACTACTTGACCGAGTCGCGAGAAGCTATCGGAGAAGATGAAGCCCGACGCATTCTCAATCTGAAGACTAGCCGCGGTCAAGGTGATATCCTCCGCCGCATACAGGATCTTGTCGAAGAGCTGCTCGGCGTCCGTATCGACGCTTTCACTGCCGACGTACCCACACATTCATCGCTCCGGCCTGAACCAGCACAGGCGGAGATTGATGTTGACGACTTCCTCATTCAAGTGAATGGCTCCGGAATCCGGGAAGCGCTACGCATCATACTCGACTATGAATTCGAGCAGCCTGACATCCTCCTCATCGAGGAGCCGGAAGTGCACCTTCACCCGGCACTGGAGTTTGCAATGCTGCAGTATCTAAAGAGCATCGGCAACTCCTGTCAGGTATTCCTGACCACCCACTCCACTAACTTCCTAGATACACCCGAGTTCGAGAATGTATACTTGGTCACGCGCGCAAATTCGACTTCCGTGCAACTAGTACATGTAGAAGAAGCGGAAGGGGCAATCCCTCAAGAGCTCGGACTGCGGCTAAGTTCGCTATTCATGTACGACCGGCTAGTTTTCGTAGAAGGCCCTACGGACGAGAGGATTCTTAGATCACTGGCCGCCACCGCTGGATTCAATTTCGGCCGCAGTAGCATCGGGTTCATTCCAATAGGTGGGGCGCGCAACTTCGCCTACTACGCCAACTCCCAGGTACTGTCCTTCCTCTCCAAGCGGCGAGTCGAAATACACTTTCTTCTGGATCGCGATGAGAGAACCGACGAAGAGGTAGCAAAACTGCAGGAGCGGCTCGGGCAGTACGGCCGCCTGTGGGTCTTCAAGAGACGTGAGATAGAGAATTACCTCCTGCAGGCATCTGCAATTGCAAGGTACCTAAAATATCAAGGAGTCGAGGAGGTGTCGGTAGAGGTTATCGATTCTTTGATCGACGATACCTGTGAGCAGCTTCAAGGAGTCGCTGTCGAAAGAGTGGTTCTCTCCCAGGCCTTCCGCCCCCTAATCCCGGACAGGGATGCCATTATCGGGCGCAGCGGAGGTGACTTTATTGCTGCCACTATCGCCGAGCTGGGCCGCGTGAGGGACGATATCCAAGCTCTTGAGCAGAATATCTCTAAGCTTGCAGAGAAAGCACGTAGTGAACTATCGAATAGCTGGGAACAAGACAGGAGAGGCAGAGTTCCAGGCGACCTCGTACTCGCGAGAGTATTTGATCATTACGGTGTCCGGTTCGCAAAGAAGCGTGATGGGCTGGGTATTGCGGAGCAGTTGAAGCGTGAAGAAGTTTCTCTAGAAATAATAGAATTGCTTCGTGTCCTCACGGCCTAGTATTGGCATACGGGTCCAGCTCCGGGCGGCGCTGGCCGCGACCGGCCGAAGAGCCGCAGCGCGGCCAGCGACCGCCCGATGCGCGAGACGCCGCAGGCGGCACGCGCCTTGATGACGTGCAGATAAGTTGCTTTCTGATCTTGGCGCGTCTCCGTTTTGGCTCGTCAGATGCTGTCTGAGGCTGGTTTGGCGGTGGCCCAGACGCGTTCGAAGCTGGTCAGGTAGGTGGCTGCTGCAGCCTGCGGCTCGCTAGCTCGTAGATGAATGACTGGAGCTTGGGCGGCGGGGGTGCCGTAGGCGTGGGTGTTGATCAAGAGGTCGTTGTCTGCACGGTAGATCGAGTTGTACAGAACGGTTCTGTGGAGCCTGATCTCGGCGTGGTCGATGGCCATGAGTGGGCGGTACAGGTTGAGAGCGTTCCTGACCCGGGCGGCCATGACGGCGGCTCCGATGGCTTCGTCAACGCCTCGCGCGGCCACCTCGGCGGCGTTCTCGTCGCCGAGCAGGATGCGCACTCTGACGCCGGCGCGGGCTTTGGCTGCCAGCAGGCGGATGATGCCGGTGTCCTCGGCGAGGAACAGGCCGCTGTAGGTGAGGATGCCGATCTCGCGCGTGGCGCCCTGGAACAGGTAGCGCCAGGTGGCCTGCGGCACAGTCCAGCGGTGCGGGTAGACGGCCTGCACCTCTTCGGATATCGCCCGGCGTTGCGGTGCCACCTCGGGCCACAGGTCCGCCTCGTCCACCTGAAGCAGGTCCGCGACCGCCCATCGATGCCGCGGATAGGGGGTCCGTCCGTTCAGCCATCGGTGCACGGTTTTGGGGTCGACGGCGAGGCGGGCGGCGATGTCGGTGGGGTGGAGGCGGGCGTTGCTGAGGGCGTCGCGCAGGCTGTCGTTCACAGGGCACCTCCGGTGAGGCCGGGCCTTCTGCCTGGGAAGCTAACACGAGACGTCCCCAGACGTCCCTGAGTTGCGGTGTAGAGGTTCCAGCCGGCGGGCGAACCTCGATGTACATCGACCGTGACGACGAAGGGACACTCCGGTGATGAACGGCCTCAAGGAACGCCAGCGCGCCTGCCAGGAGGCGTTGCTGGCGGCGCTGTGCAACGAGTTGGTGGAGCGGAACGTGCCTGCGGTGTTCCTCATCGAGGACGACGGCCGTCCGGGCGTGGAGGTGCTGGACGCCACGGGCCGCCGCCGTCGGGTGTATGTGCATCTGCCGTTTCGCTGGTTCTACTGGGGCGACCGGCAGGACGAGCGAACCTCCTGCGTTCAGCTCCTGACCGCGGTCGAGCGCGTCGAGCAGGCCGCCCGGCAGGGCTGGCGGCACGAGCCGCAGGGCGAACTCAGCTTCAACCTCAACAAGATCGCTGACGCGTACCGGCTCTGAGACCCACATCAACAGTGACCAGGTGGCTGACCGGTTGGCGCGTCTTTCCCCAGATCGTCGACCGGCTTCGAGAACGGATCGAGATGACCACGTATCCGGTGGGAACGATGATGCCCTCAGAGGCGGAGCTGTGCGCCGAGTTCGGCGTCGCGCGCAACACGGTCCGGCGCGCGCTGGCGCTGCTGGAGGCCGAAGGGCTGATCCTGGCCATTCCCGCCAAGGGCCGGTTGGTCCTCGGCGGCGGCAAGACCGGCGGCGAGCCGTACCTGTATCAGGCGGTCGCGCGGGAACTGCGCGAGCAGATTCAGCGCGGTGACCTGGCGCCGGGCAGCACGGTGCCCAGCGAGGCGCAGTTGCGCCGATCGCACGGGGTGTCGCGCAGCACGGTTCGCCAAGCGCTCGCCGTCCTGGAACAGGAGGGCCTGATCGTGGCCGAGCACGGCCGTGGCCGGTTCGTCCGCAGATGAGACGTCCTGGGACGTCTCGGCGCTCGTACTGGATCGATCCCGGCACCCCGTGCCTATCGTGGGCGATGTGGGACAAGCTGAATGGGCTCATGACCTCGCCAAAGGCCTGCTGGAGACGACGCTCCCCCGGCGCTGGGCGCACACCCAAGGGGTAGCCGCCCGCGCCAGGTCGCTGGCGCCCATCCTCGGAGACGAGGCCGACACCCTGACCGCCGCCGCCTACCTTCACGACATCGGGTACGCCCCCAATCTGGTCGACACCGGCTTTCACCCTCTGGACGGCGCTCGTTATCTGCGCGACGTCCACCAGGCCGACGACACGCTGTGCCGCCTGGTCGCCCACCACTCCTGCGCGGTCAACGAGGCCCGCGAACGCTCCCTGTTCGACGCGCTCACCGCAGAGTTCGACGAGGAACGCCCGGAACTGGTGGAGGCGCTGACTTACTGCGACATGACCACCGGCCCCGACGGCACGCACCTCGATGTCACTGATCGGCTCGCGGAGATCCACTCCCGGTACGGCCCGGAGCACCTGGTCTCCCGATCGATCGCGACGTCGACCCCTTGCATTCTGGCCGCCGTCAAGGGGGTGGAGAACGCGCTGGCCGCCATCACGGGGCCTGTGCCGTGACAGAGATCCCCGGCATGATGACGTCATGCGGTTTCCGATTCCGCCCGACTTCGAACTGATAGCCGTCGTCCGGCACTACGTCAGCTCAGGCAGAGGTGAGGTCCGCAGATACCTGAAGCTTCTGGGCGGCGGGTTCATGATGCTGCCGGACCGAGACCTTGCCCGGTTCGCCCGCTCCTTGGCCAAGGACGCACGGCGGATCACCGATAGTGACCTTGAAATGCTGCTGGACAGCGAGTGGCGAGCACGGCTGACCGCCGCCTGGCTGATCGGCCTGGACCGGCGGACACACTTTCGTGAGCGACTCGGCGCGATGCTCCTGGAAAGCGAACTCGTCTACTCCGGACAGGGTTATTGCTTCGCTCTCGCCCAGTTCGCCGAAGACAGCGACGCAGAGATCCTCACCGCCTACCTGGACCACTACCTGCCCCGGCTGGATTGCCACTACGACCAGGACGACGCGATGGGCGCACTGCTCCACCTCGATGAGCGACTTGGAACCGATCACGCCGCTCGATTCCTCGTCCCCGGCGGCCTCTGGGAACGATCAACGATGCGCAAGGTCAGCCCAGCTGAAAAGAAGCAGGTCACAGACGAGATGTGCGCCTTCGCCGACAGCTGCATGACCGGCACGATCGAACAGTGGTTGCCACGACGACGACGCTTCTTGGAAGAGCGCTGGTCTCACCCGATGAACGGTGACGATGCTCCGGACAGGTAGTGCTCGATGCGCATCCGCATCGACCGGTCCATCCGCAGAGACGTGACCTGCTCACGTGGCACCCACAGGACTTCGCGGGATTCGTCGCTCGGCGTGGCCTTGCCGCTGACGGCTCGTGCGGTGAGGACGACGGAGAACTCTTGGCGGGCCTCGCCATTCGAGGTGTAGAGGATGACGTGGCGGGGGTCGCTGTAGGTGCCGGTCAGGCCGGTGATCTCGCAGGTGATGCCGGTCTCTTCGAGGGTTTCGCGGATGGCGGCTTGCGGGATGGATTCGCCCAGGTCGATGGCGCCGCCGGGGACGGCCCAGTTGTCGTTGTCGGTGCGGCGGATCATCAGCAGGTCGCCGGCGGTGTTGGTGACGATGACGTTCACGGACGGGACCAGGCTGTTGGGTGCGGGGGCGTTCGGGTCGTCGTAGTAGTCGATCCGCTTGGCCATGGCTCAGGACCCTATCGGCCGGGCTCGGTCCCAGACGCGTTCGAAACTCTCGGCGTAGGTGGCGACCATGTCCCCGCCGATGACCTTGCGCAGGTGGAAGACGGGCGCGTTGCCGGCGGGCACGCCGTACACGTGGGTGTTGACGAGGAGCTGGTCGTCGGCGCGGTAGATGGAGTTGTAGAGCACGGTGGCGTGGAGGCGGAACTCCACGTTGGCACGCCCGATCAGTGGCCGGTACAGCACGAGGACGTTGCGGATCTTGGCGGCCATGCCGTCGTCGATTCCCTCGTCCGCGCCACGCTGGGCCACCTCGGCGCAGTCGGGGTCGCCGAGCAGGATCCGCACCTTCACTCCAGCGTCGGCCTTGTCGCCGAACATGCGCACGATGCCGGTGTCATCGGCGAGGAACAATCCGCTATAGACCAGCACGCCGATCTCCGCCGAGGCCGCTGAGAACAGTCGTCCCCACACGTCCCGTGGGACGGCCCAGCGGTGCGGGTAGACAGTGACGATCTCCGACTCTGAGGCTGAGGCGACCTGGTCGCGGGTCAGCGCCTCCGGCCACAGGTAGGTCTCGTCGGCCTCCAGATAGGAAGCCACCGCAAAGCGGTGCTTTCGGTACGGCGCGCGTCCCTTGGTCACCCACCGCTCGACCGTTTTGGGGTCCACTGCGATGGCCTGCGCGAGCTGGGCGATACTCACGCCGCGCTGCAACAGGGCCGCCCGCAACCTCTCGTTCGCCATCTCACCCGCTCCGTGGGACGTCCGGGGACCTGGACATCGTAGGCCGGACGTCTTGAACATGTCCCGTCGTGTAGTGATCTCGTCCTGACTCTCCGTCGCATTCTCGGTTCGCAAGCAACAACCGAGACCCGAAAGGAGAGGTGATCACATGACTGATGAGATCTACCCCGAGCCTGCCTGCGAGTGCGGCGCGCACCTGGAGGAGGGGCAGACCCGCTGCGGCAAGTGCTCGGCCCGCCAGCGCTGGATCAAGAAGCAGGCGGCCAAGCGCCGCCGTGACAACGGTCGGCGGCGTGGCGAGACCCGCCGCCCCCCGCGCGCTGCTCGCGGCCTGGCCGCGGCGGGGGTGATCTGGTCATGACCACGATCCCGCTGATCATCGCCGGACTGCTCGGCGTCGCGCTGCTGGCCGGGTACGTGGCGGTGCTGGTCGGTATCCGCCGTGAGGACAAAGCGCTCAGCCTCCGGCGTCGCCCGGATGGGGCGTCGGCGTCGCTGGCCAGGAGGGTTACCGGCTGCTACGTCCGGAACGGGGTGTCGTGGACGTAGCCAACCGCTCCTCGACCTTCGCCAGGCGTACCGACAGGTCCTCCACGACCGCGCGCAGCTCGGCCACCTCACCCCCCGTGTCGCCGGCGGGCGGGGTCTCGTCGGGGTCGGTGACGAACACGCCCTTGCCCTGCTGGCCGATGACCAGGCCCTCGTTGCGCAGGATGCCGACGGCCATCTTCACCACCGACAGCGACGCGTCGTACTGCTCGGCCAGTTGCGCGGTGGACGGCAACGGAGCTCCGGGCGCGAGGGAGCCGCCGCGGATCTGCGCGCGAAGATCGTCGGCGATCTGGAGATAGCCGGCCCGGCCGGTGTTCTTGACCATCGCGTCAATCTCACCACACCAAGACAGCCATGCCAACATTGACAACTGAGCCGACTAGGTTAACTATGTTGGCTACGACGAAATGAGGAGGTCACCACCCATGCGTTCCGTCCCGATCCCCGTGGATGTCAGCAAGCTCGCCATCACCTGCGTCAAGGCCCCGCGCCCGCGCGTGCTCAACCGCGACACCGGCGAGATCAAGACCGACAAGAACGGCAACACCGTCTACGAGGTCACCGTCTCGGTCGAAGACGAGTTCGGCCGGATCGAACTCGTCAAGATCGGCACCACCGGAGAGCCGCCCATCACCACCGGCGACACCGTCACCGCCGTCGGCCTGCTCGGCTACGTCTGGGAGATCGCCGGCCGGTGGGGCATCGCCTACCGCGCCTCGGCCCTGCTCCCTGCCCGGGAGGCCGCCGATGTCTGACGCGCTCCTGCTGCTCGCAGCCCTGGCCGCCCTCGCGGCCGGGCTGCAGGCCTGGCGCCACCTGCACCACCCCTCGTTCTGGCTTGCCATCGGCTTCCCACCCACTGCGCTGTCCGTCCGCGTCTCTTGGAGGCGGATCGCGCTCGGCTGCGGCCTGACGAAGAAGCGGCAACGCTGGTGGTTCACCACCGTCCCCGGAGCGATCGCCTCCACCGGGCTGGTGAAAGTCCGCCGTCGCTTCCAGCGGGTCGCCGTCGACACCAAACCGTTCATGTGGCTGCCGCTGCCCACCCGGCACGGCTGGCGCGTCACCCTGCACACCCTGGAAGGCCAGACCCCCGGCGACTACGCCGACGCCGCCGAACGCCTCGCCCACTCCTGGGGCGTGCACGCCGTGCGCGTCTCCTCACCCCGGCCCGGCCGCGTCGTGCTCATGGCCACCATGCGCGACCCGCTGATCAAGCTGAACGAACTGCCGCCCTCGCCCGACCTGCTGAAGGTGACGGTCGGGCGGCTGGAGACCGGCCAGCCATGGACCATCGACTTCCGCACCGTGCCGCACTGGCTGAACGCTGGGGCGACGCAGTCCGGCAAGTCCAACCTCGCCAACGCGCTCATCGTCGGCCTGGCCCCGCAGCCCGTGGCGCTCGTCGGATTCGACCTCAAAGGCGGGGTCGAGTTCACTCCGTACGCGCCGCGGCTGTCGGCGCTGGCCACCTCCCGGATCGAGTCCGTCAGCCTGCTGGCCGATCTGGTCGCCCTGATGATCGACCGGATGGGGTTGTGCCGACAGGCGTCCGCCCGCAACATCTGGCAACTCCCACCCGCCCTGCGGCCGGTCCCGGTCGTGGTCCTGGTCGACGAGCTAGCCGAGCTCTACCTGATGGCCGACAAGTCCGAGAAGGACGAGATCGCCAAAACCTCCACCGCACTCCTGCGGGTAGCCCAGCTCGGACGGGCGTTCGGCATCTACCTGTTCTGCTGCGGCCAACGGATCGGCTCCGACCTCGGCCCCGGCGTCACCGCCCTACGCGCCCAATGCTCCGGACGGATCTGCCACCGGGTCAACGACCCGGAGACCGCGACCATGACCCTCGGCGACCTCGACCCCGCCGCACTCGTTTCGGCCCGTGCGATCGCCGCCGAGACACCCGGCGTCGCGATCGTCGCCGGCCAAGACGGCCAGTGGTATCGCGCCCGCTCCTTCTACGTCAGCGAACAGACCGCCGAACAGGCAGCCGCCGCCCATGCTCACCTCGCTCCGTCCTGGTCAGAGATCACCACCCACCTGCCCGACCCCATCACCGCCTGAGAAAGGGGGTGCGACGATGCGACGCTTCGTCTGCCGGCTGCTCGACACCGGCCCGGTTCTCGTCCTGGCCGCCATTGCGGGTGCCGGATCGTTCACCCACATCCGCCAGACCGCCACCGAGCACGGCCAGACCGGCTGGATGTCCTGGGCCATCGCCGTCTGTATCGACCTGACCTGCGTCATGGCCGCCCGCGAACGCCAACGCGACAAGAACACCGGCAAAGGCCGGCCCGGCCGCATCACCTGGCCCGTGCTCGTCCTGACCGGCGGCATCGTCCTATCCCTGGCCGCCAACCTCGCCCAAGCCGCCCCCACCGTGTGGGGCTGGATCACCGCAGCCACCCCGGCCGCCGCCTTCCTCATCGCCATCTCGATGCTGGAACGCCGCGCCACCCGTCCCGAACCGTCCACCGCCTCGGCGGCCTCGTCCGCGCCCGTCCCTGTCTCGTCGCCGGTCCCGGAACTCGTCCCGCACAACAGCCAGAGCCAGGACGAGGGCCAGGACGACCGGGACGGCGACCTCGCGCCCGCGCTCGTCGACTACGCCCGCCGCGTCGCCGACGAACACCACACCAAACACGGCAAGCCGATCACCTGCGACGCACTACGCGCCCACCTCGGCGTATCCAACCAACTCGCCTCCGACCTGCTGCGCACCCTGCGCACCGCCTGACCAGAAGGGAGACACCGCCGATGACCAACGACCACCGCGCCGCCCTCATCAACGGCCTGCTGGAGCTGGCCGCGTTCCTGAAGGACCACCCCGACCTGCCCGCCTCCAAGAGCCTCACCTTGCACCACTTCTCACGCCACGACAGCGACGCCGAACAGTGCGCCGAAATCGACCAGATCGCCGCACGCCTCGGCTCTCTCATCGACCAGAAAGAGATCCCGTACGGCCACTACGCCACCTCACTGAGCTTCGGCCCCGTCGAATACCGCGCTGTAGCCATCCTCGCCGCCGCCCGCGCCCGACACCGCGCCGAAGAAAGCTACCGCGGCTGCATCCAACCCGACCCGACCTCCGCCACCTGACCAGAAGGGACCGATCATGCGCATCCGCATCGACGGCACCCGAGCCGAAATCGTCGACGCCCTGTTCCGCCTGCGCCTGCACTTCACCGTCTACGCCGTCTCCCGCGCCTACCCCGACCGCGCCCACCCCCACCAGTGGCGCATCTACCTCACCACCCGACCACGCGAAAAGAGGTGAAGGCCATGCCCGAACTCCTGCCGGTGATCCGCTACCGCTGCTGCACCTGCAACGGCACCGGCCTCGACACCGACAACGCCCGCTGCCACGACTGCGACGGCACCGGCATCGACAACCACGGCGCCTAACCAGCGCGGCGCCCCCGGCCTGGCCGCACATCCGCCAAGACACACGCCAGGTCGAGGGCCATCCCCGCACCCGAACGAGTGAAAGGAGGTCTCCATCTTGCCCACAAACCACGCCAACGCGCACGCTAAAGCGGGCATGATCGCCCGACTCAACCATCCCGACTACGACCGCTGGGCATCCCAGATCCGCGCCACCGGCGGCTGCCGCCAGCCCATCCGCCTACGCGGGAAGATCGAACACTGGGACGCCGCCACAGGTGCCCTGCTCCACCGCTACACCACGAGGAACGAGCCTGACGGCGTCCTACGCCTGCCGTGCAAGACCCGCCGCGCTTCCCGCTGCCCGGCTTGCGCCGAGGTCTACCGCGCCGACACCTACCACCTCATCCGCGCGGGCCTCATCGGCGGCAAAGGTGTCCCTGAGACCGTCACAAGCCACCCGACGCTGTTCGTCACGCTCACGGCCCCCTCCTTCGGTGCCGTCCACGCCCGCCGCGAGAAGAACGGCAAGGCTCTGCCCTGCCACGCTCGCCGCGACGCCGTGACCTGCCCACACAGCAAGGTCATGTCCTGTACGGCCACGCACAACCCCGACGACAAGCGCCTCGGCGAACCGCTGTGCCCGGACTGCTACGACTACTCCGGCGCGGTCCTGTTCAACGCCCTTGCCCCACTGCTGTGGAAGCGCTTCGCCGACTCGCTCCGCCGGCACCTGGCCAAGCTCGGCGGCCTGGCCCTCAAAGACCTGCGCCACCACCTGACCCTCTCCTTCGCCAAGGTCGCCGAATACCAGCGGCGCGGCGTCGTCCACCTCCACGCCGTCATCCGCCTTGACGGCCCCGGCGGCCCCGCCATGCCGCCCCCGCCCTGGGCAACGACCGACATCCTGGCGCAAGCCGTACAACATGCCGCTCGTGTCGTCAGCGCCCTCGTCCCAGCCCTGAGCGAGCAGCCTCCGCGCCTCTTCAAATGGGGCCAGCAGCTCGACATCCGCCCGATAACCCTGACCGGCGACCTCACCGAACAGGCCGTCGCGGGCTACATCGCCAAGTACGCCACCAAAGCGGCCGAGTGCGTCGGCACCCTCGACCGCCGCATCAATCCACTGGACAACCTCGACGCCCACAACCTCCGCGACCACCCCAAACGGCTCATCACCGAATGCATGAGCCTGGGCGCCATCGACGAACTCAAAGAGCTCCAGCTCGCCGAGTGGGCCCACATGCTCGGCTTCCGGGGCCACTTCTCCACGAGGTCTCGCAACTACTCCACCACCCTCGGCGCACTCCGGGCAGCCCGCCAACACCACACCCGCGACACCGACATCACCACCGGCCGCCTCCCCCTCTTCGACGAAGACACCGTCCTCGTCATCAGCGAATGGCAGTACGCAGGCAAGGGCCACTCCGCCGGAGACCAACTCCTCGCCGCCGCTCTCACCGGGACCGTTCCTCCGCGAGTAATGGAGGTGGGCACTTGATCAGCGGAATCGGCGGAGACCGGATGTGGGACGTACACCGGCTCTCCGACTTCCTGGGCGTGCCAGTTGCCACGATCTACCAGTGGCGTTACCTCGGCAAAGGGCCGAGAGGCTGCAAGATCGGGCGTCACGTGCGCTACCTCGCGGAGGACGTCTACGCCTGGGTGCGTGAGCAGTCATGACGGTCTACGACAGGTGGCACAAGTCCAGGCCGCGCCCTGGAGACTCCAAGTGTCCCGAGCATCAGCGCGTGCCGTCGTCGGATCACGGCAAGGGCGAGCGCTGGCAGGTTCGATGGCGTGATGACCACGGCGAGCAGCGGAAGAGGAACTTCGACAAGAAGAGCGCCGCCGACGCTTTCGACGCGAAGGTCAAGAACGAGCTGGCCGTGGGAACGTACGTCGACCCCAGTGCCGGCAAGGCTCTCTTCCGCGTGTGCGCCGAGGAGTGGCTGAACGCGGCGCCCTTCGACGAGGCCGTTCACGATCAGGTCGCCATGCGGCTGCGTAACCACATCTATCCGGTGCTCGGGAACCGTGAGATGCGTGTGCTCGCCAACCGGCCCTCGATGATTCAGGCGTGGATTCGCGGGCTACAGGGCGAGCTCGCGCCGTCGTACATCAGGGTGCTGCTCGCGCACGTGTCGGCCGTGTTCTCCGCCGCTGTGGATGACGGCCTCGTCGCCAAGAACCCGTGCAAGGCGTCCGTGGTGAAGCCGCCCGCGATGTCGCGCGAGAAGGTGAAGCCCTGGACGTACGAGATGGTGAACGGCATGCGCACCGCCCTCGGTGAGCGGTACGCCGCGATGGTGGACGTCGGCGCGGGCCTCGGGCTTCGGCAAGGCGAGATCATCGGTCTGGCCGTGGACGATGTCGACTTCCTGCGCCGCGTCGTCCACGTACGACGGCAGGTGAAGCTGATTCGCGGGCGGCGAGTGTTCGCTCCCCCGAAGGGCGGCAAGACACGGGACGTACCGCTCCCGGACTCGGTGGCCCTTCGACTGTCGGCCCACCTTGCTGCCTTCCCGGCCGTCGATGTCGCGTTGCCCTGGATGGCGCTGGCCGGCAAGCCCGTGACGCACCGGCTGATCTTCTCCTCGCCCAATGACAACGCGATCCACTGCACGTACTTCAATCAAGGACAGTGGCGACTCGCCCTCGTACGCGCGGGCATCGTGCCCGCGCCTCCCAAGGGTGAGATGCCGGAGTCGCACCGCGAGCACGGGATGCACGCGCTCCGGCACTTCTACGCCTCCGTGCTCCTCGATGGCGGCGAGAGCGTCAAGGCGCTCAGCGAATACCTCGGCCACCATGACCCCGGCTTCACACTGCGGACGTACACGCATCTGATGCCGTCGAGTGAAGACCGGACACGGAAGGCCGTCGATCGGGTCTTCGTGGCACAGGAGCCGTGTGCCCTCGGTGTGCCCGCATCCGGCTGAGCAGCACCCGAACCACAGGTCAAAGACGCGCGAATCAACTACCAGCACTTCAGCAAGGGCGGCGGCTGAGACCTGGAAAGACGCCGCAGGATGGGCTCCGATTGCGATCAGATAGTCGAGGGGAAACAGCGTCGGCCTGCTCCGGAACGGGCACACGTACGTGTAGTTCCCGGCGAACTCCTCAGGAACCCGGACGAACTCCTCAGGATCGAGTCGCTCGCGCCACAGCTCCCACGTCGGAAAGGCGGCGACAATCACAGCCGCCACCCATGCCGACAGCGCTGGCCACGATAATCGGGACGCCTGCGGCAAGATGATCCTTTCGCCCTGTCGGCGACACCTTACCGATGCTCTGCGACCGTCCAGGACGTGCTGTGGGGTCCGCTCACGTCTGGGCGAAAGGGGCGATTGATTATTTGCCGGGTTTAGTGGTGATCAGGCCCTGCGCCCTGAAGGGTGCAATCCGCGACGCTCTCGTGACACTCGGCTCGTACACCGAGCCCCCGGACGATGCGTCCAACGACGTCCACATCCCTCGTCACAGGAGCCACACATGCGTCTCCGTTTACGCGTTCTCGTCGGGCTGGCCACTCTCGCTGGAGCGTTTCTTGTCTCGACGCCGGCCCTGGCGCAGGCCGCTGCTCCCACGTCCGCAGGCACATATCGCGGTGAGGGCGACGACGTCATCCGCATCCCCGCGACATCGGCACCAAGCATCGTGAAGGCCACCCACCAAGGTGAGGCCAACTTCATCGTTTGGGCGCTCTCCAGTAGCGGAAAGGAAGTGGACCTGGTCGCGAACGCCATCGGCGACTATAAGGGCACGGCCGCGTTCAACATCAACGGCACCCACAAGGTCCGGTCGATGAGCATCACCGCTGACGGCCCCTGGACCCTCCAGATCCTCCCCCTCACCAAGGCCCGATACTGGGCGATCAATGCCAAGGGCACCGGCGCGGACGTACTTCGGCTCACCGCTCCGAGCAAAGGTCTACGCCGGCTGACGATCCGCCACAACGGCGACCTCAACTTCATCATCTGGGCGCTCGACAACCGCGGACGCACCCGGAGTCTCCTCGTCAACAAGATCGGTGCCTACAAGGGGCGTGTCGCTCTGCCCGCCGGCACCCGCTACGCCGCGATCACAGCGGACGGGGCATGGACCATAAGCCGCCGATGATGCGGTGCACGACCCCGTAGCAGCTTGGCTGACTAGCTGACGCCGCACCATTGCACGCGAGCCGTCAGCAAGACCGGCTTCATCCGGACGGCGGTTCGCCGGATGGCCCGCGCTCCGCCCGGCGAACCGCGGGTCGGACTCTGCCCGCGTGATCTCCTGCTTCCGCAAGGGCCTGCGACGGGTCCTGTCGAGGGCTCCCCTCCCAACCACAGTCACAGACCGCCACGTATCCCGCACCGCCTCCGGTTCCGGTCCGTTCCTCCGCCCAGCCGACGTGTTCCGTATGTGCCTCGCGCAGGAGGAGGACAGCCGTCACCATCAGCACCATTCCTCCCCCCGCCATCAGTCCTCCGAGCGTTCCGAGGAAGGCCGCGTCCGAGGGCTCCTCCATGAGAGACAGACCCGAACCGAGCAGGTGCGCCAGGAGTGTGAAGGTCATCAGCACCCCGCCGCCGCCCACGGCTGTCAAGCCGAACGTCATCCGGAAGCTCCGGGAGACGCGCCCCAGGACGGCGGGGATGATGACAAGGTCCACTCCAATCACGCCGCCCCCGAGAACATGAGGTGTGTGCGTCGCGTGCCACAAGGGCCGGGCCACGAGAGCCACCGCCACGCCGGCGAGGATCACACCGCCTCCGGCGAGGGCGAGTGCGGGGCGCCTGTCGAGAATCATCGTTCCTCCCTGCCCGGGACAACGGATCTCGCGAGAGGTCGGTGCCCGTTCGCGTCAACCGGTGACGCGGTACCAGAGGCTCGTGGTGTGGGGCATCTCGTCGAGCCGGACGCGTTCGAGCTTGACGTTGGTCCCGCCCGGGTGGTCGAAGAGGCGGACGCCGTCGCCGAGCAGGACAGGCGTCACGAACGTCAGGATCTCGTCCAGTACGCCCGCCTCCAGGCACTGCCGGGCCACATCGGCGCCGAGCACGTTGACGTACTTGCCGCCGGCGGCGGTCTTGGCCGCGGCGACGGCCTCGTCCAGGGCGTTGACGAAGGTGACCCCTGGCACCGGCGTGTCGGGGGCGCGGTGGGTCAGCACGAACTGCGGCCCCTCCCATCCGCCGCCGAACGCCTTGCCCTCACTCTCCGTGTCCTTGTGCGGATCGTCGCCACGGAAGGTCCGGTTGCCGACGAGCAGCGCGCCAATCTGGCCGATGAGCTCGTCGACCACTGGGTTGGGGCCGAGGTGCGCGGACAGCCAGGACATGTCGCCTCCCGGTCCGGCGATGAAGCCGTCCGCCGACATGGTGACCGAGTACAGCAGCCTGCTCATGATCTGCCTCCAGAGGGATCAGCCGAGTTGACGCATGTTAGGACAGCGGACGGCGTACGAACTCATCGGCGGGACTCCCCGGGCGGCGGAACAGGGTCCTTCCTGGACACAGCCGAGGAGAGACCGGCGTCCTACCACGAAGTTCGCTGCCATCCCTGCTGAAATGACGTCCATCTCTCGACCGCCCCTTTATTCAGGATAAAGTACGGGCTTTCATCGCCATTCGTGAGTCGAATTGCAAATGTCGCGACATGCCGTCCTTCACGTATCTTTCGACCGGCTAACGCGAACACCTTTTTGACGCTCTGGCGAATTCCTTGCGATGCGCCTGAAGAATGGCCGGGTACGCACGGATCCAGCGCATCCAGAGCATTCATCCGAAGGGTCGGCGATTATCGTGTGCCATCTTCGATGAATTGCGAATTGATGCGGATATGTCCGATCGCACTCCGTGTGAGTTCTTTCAGGAGAGTCCGTGCATCTCTTTTCCCGGCGAGCGCCACTGGTCGCCGCCTTCGCCATCGCCGCCACGTCCTTCTCGGGCGGCTCGGCCCAGGCCACCGCGTACGCCCCCGCCCCCGCCCCCGAGCCGCCCGCGTTCACCACGCACGACGCGAAAGCGCGCCACAGCAAGGTCGACCTCGCGATCGTCCGCCACAAGAGGACGACGCGGGATCCCGCCATCGCGGTCTGCGGCCCGCCGTACGTGTTCGGCGACCCGAACCTCGGCCCGAAGTATCTCCCGCGCACCAGTTGGCTCGGCTCGATCCTGCGCGGCTACGTCCGCTACGGAGGCCTCCCGCCGGCGACCTTCCTCGACCGCTACCGGACCGTCGACGGATGGCGTTACCCGCAGGACTTCGGCTTCGCCCACGCCGGGGGCTACTCCAACGCCAAGCCGCTCATCACCACCATGACGCTGCCCCAGGGACTGAAACTCGACCGGTTCGGCGGCGAGAGCGGCGCCTTCCTCGCACCGTACGGCACGCCGTTCGTGAAGCGGGCCCTGCCGCCGAGCAGTCTCAACACGTTCGGCGGCGATCCCCAGCACCTCTGCAACTACCACGCCTACCAGGTGGAGAAGCCGTTCCAGGTCGACGCCGGCCCGGCCGCCTCGGCCTTCCAGCAGGCGGGTGTGGGACGGCAGTACCACACCCTCGTCAAGTACCTCCCGGGGTCGGTGGGGAACGACAAGGGCGAGCTGCCGATCAGCTGGCTCGTCGACCACGGCTACCTCAAGCGCCTCAACTGAGCGGCCGGAGCCGCTGATCGCCCTCCTGGCCGCCCCGGCGGCCAGGAGGGCGCCGGTCGGACGCCGATGGGGGCCACGCGTCATCGTTCCCACTAGCATTATCATTATCGATAATGATAATGTCGATTCTGTGAGACCTTCGACAGAGCGCTGGGCCGAACTGGCGCTGCACCCCGTGCGCATCCGGATCCTGGGCGCCGTCGCCGGCGCTCGGCGCACGCCTTCCGACCTGGCCGGCCTGCTGCCCGACGTGCCGCAGGCCACGCTCTACCGGCACATCGCCACGCTGGCCAAGGCCGGCCTGCTGGACGTGGTGGAGGAGCGCAAGGTCGGAGGCGCGACAGAACGGGTGTACGCGCTGCCGGAGGGCGCGGTGACACCGACCGCCGAGTCGCTGGCCTCCGCGTCCCCAGAGGAACACGCGCGATATTTCACCGCGTTCGTGTCCAGCCTGCTGTCGGAGTTCTCGCGCTACCTGGCCAGAGAGCACGTCGACCTGGTGGCCGACGGCGTCGGCTACCAGCAGTTGGTGCTTCACCTGAATGACGAGGAGTTCGTCCGCTTCGCGCAGGGTTTCGGCGAACTCGTGCGACCCCTGCTCGCGAACGAGCCGGGAGAAAACCGGTCACCCCGTCTGCTGGCCACGATTCTCCTCCCCCTGACGAAAGGCTGACCCATGGCAACGGTCATGATCACCGGTGATTCGGTCACTGTCGAGTTCGGCTCCTGGGAGCGCATCTTCACCGGGCGAGCCCGGCACACGATCCCCCTGCCGGCCGTACGGCAGGCGGCCATCACGGAGCAGCCGCTGCGCGTTCCCCGCGGCGCGAGAAAGGGCCTGACGGTGTCGGGCCACACCAAGATCGGCGTTTGGGGCATCTACGGCGGCCCGCGCCAGCTGGTCTCGGCCAACCGCAACCTGCCCGGCGTCCACCTGCTGCTGGACCGCGCGAGGTCCGGCGACGAGTTCGACGAGGTCGTCCTCTCGGTCCCCGATGCCGACCGGCTCGTCGCGGCCATCCGGGAGGCCGCCAGGTGACCGGCATCGAGGTACGAAACCTGACCAAGAGCTACGGCCCGATCACCGCCGCCGACATCCTCGGCTTCACCGTCAGGCCGGGAGCCGCGTCCGACCACCGTGGTGGGCGCCGTCTTCGACGCCGCCTTCCACCCGCACCACTCGGCCCGGGACCACCTGAGGATCTACGCCGCGATGGGTGGCCGACGCCCTGACCCGGCAACTGCCTGCGGATCAGGGCGGTCACGCCCCGGCCGCGTCGCTGACGCACACCGTGGACTGGGTGGAGGTCAGGCCGTAGTTCTTGCCCCACCAGATCCGGGCCGTCGCCATCAGGCAGCCACGGCCGACCCTCAGCCGTGCCGTGTCGCTGCGCCCGGGGTACCAGCCGCGGACGGTCGTCGACTGGAGCTGTCCGATGCACTGCCCATAACGGTCGCTACGCCGAGCGCAGTGCTTCAGGGTGATCGTCATGTGCTTGTTCGTGCCCCAGGTGGCGTTCGTGGAATTGAGGTAGGCGCAGGCGGTCGAGGTGCGAGCGTCGTAGAAGACGTGGATGTAGGCCGCCTTGAGCATCTCCCGCGTGTAGAACGGGAAGCGCAGGACCCTCTTGCCCGAACAGTTCGGCAACTGGGCGGCGGCCGAGACCGCCTGTCCTCCCGAGACGGTGGCGGCGGCTGATGCGGCGGGCAGTCCGGCCAGCGTGGCTGCGGCGGCGAGTCCGATGATCAGTGATCGCATGGTGCCTCCCTATCTGTCTCGCATCGTGCGAGCATTGATCGTTTACTTGTCGCCAGACTCGCCGAGCCACGGCGGTGGGCACCAGACATGAGCATCAGTGCGATCGCGCACCGCCTGTTGCACCGGGCTTGACGTGCGATTTCACCGCGGGCCGAACAATTGCGCAGGAGGGGCGGCACGGCGATGGGGACCTTCGAGGAGCTCGCGGACCGGCTCATCGCGGCTCTGGACGAGGCGGCCGAAGGCATTCGCGAGGGGTTGCGGTCGCAGGGTCGGCCGCAGAAGTACCTCGTCAACCGGGTCCGCGACGCCAGCGCCACGCTCGTGTCCCGGTGGCTGTCCGGAGCCCGGCAACTGGCGGAGCGCAACCGGCTGCCGGGCGCCGAGGTGATGCGCGAGATCGCCACGGGGCTGGAGCTGCCCGCCGACCAGACACGGAGGCTGGTCGCCCTCGGAGCCACCATCGACGACCTGCGCAGGCAGTTGGAGGGAGAGGAGCGCGGCTGGCGGGCCAGGGCGGCCGAACGTCTCGCGCGTGAGGCCCCTGGTGACGGGGGCGGTGAGAGCGAAGCGGCCGGGCGGCCTTCTCGGAGGTCGGTGCCGCTCCTGACCGCCGTGCTGGCCACCACAGGTCTGGTGCTGGTCTCATTCGTGGCCGGTACGTTCGCCGGAAGATCGTGGTCGTCGTCCACGGCCGCCGGGCCGTCCATCGAGCCGTCCACCGGGCCGGAGGAGCACCCTCCGGCCGACGGCGAGCAGTGCAGCCCGTGGACCGACGCGGGCCAGGGCGTGCTCCTGCGGGCGTGCATCCGGATCCGCGAGAGCCGCATGCTCATCAGGAACCAGTTACGCGGCCCGGTCGGCACCAGGAGCGACCTGGTGATCCGGGCCTACGACTCGTTCCAGGAGCGGCCGGTCACGCGCGAGCTGAAGTGCCACAAGATGTTCATCACGGTCGAGGACCAGACACAGACGTGCGGCTGGTACGAGGTCCGCCCTCCGTACGGATCGAAGTACGCGGCCCAGGCGGGGTGGCGGCTGCCGGGCACCGGCGTTTTCGCCGGCTTTGTGGTGAGCCCGTCCGTGACCTGGTGAGTTCGTCCGCGGAGGCGGATCGGGGGTGCGGCGGAACAAGGGTGTAGCCCACAGAAGGGACCCGTGTGGATGGCCGCTCCCCCGGAGGCGCCGGCGTCGGTCGATGACGCCACGCTCATCGAGCTGTCGTGGCGACGCCCGGACGCGTTCGCGTCGCTGTACGACCGCTACTTCCGTGAGATCCACCGCTACGCGGCCGGACGGCTCGGCACGCAGCTCGCCGACGACCTGGCCGCGGAGACCTTCCTGGTGGCGTTCCGCAAGCGCCGCAGCTTCGACCCGGCCCGCGGCGCCGTACGCCCGTGGCTCTACGGGATCGCCACCAATCTCGTCGCGCAGCATCGCCGGAGCGAGGTCCGCAGGCTGCGGGCGTTCCAGCGGACGCCGCTGGACGACGGCGCGGACGTCGGGCACGAGGACAGGGTGGCGGCGCGGGTCGCCGCGGCGAGCGCGCACCAGCCGCTCACGACGGCGCTCGAAAGCCTGCCGGACGGTGATCGCGACGTGCTGCTCCTCGTCGCGCTGGCCGACCTCAGCTACGAGGAGGTCGCGCAGACCCTGAACATCCCCTTCGGCACCGTCGGCTCCCGGCTCAACCGGGTGCGCAGGAAGCTCCGCGCCGCCTTGGGAGGCGTCAACCCCGTGATCGGAGGATCTGATGGATGATCTGAACGGCCGGACAGACTCCACCGTTCCGGACGACCTGAGCGATCTGGCCGCGGTACGCGACCTCCTCGCCGCGCCCTCGCCATCGGCCGACGCGGTCCGGGCGGGCCGCGCCCGACTCCTGGCGGCGCTCTCCCAGGAGCATGAGCAGACCGACGAGCACGACCAGACCGGTGGACACGAGCGGACCAGCGAGCGCGAGTGGACCGGCAAGGGCGAAGGGCCCGCCGAGCGGCGCCGGGCCGGTGGGCGCGGGTGGTCGGCACCACGGCGGGCCCGCAAGCGGGTAGCCCGACGGTGGGCGGCGGTCGGCACCGTCTTGGCCGGAGCGGCCACCGCCGCGCTCCTGGTCGCGGTCGTCCCGTCCGACGCGCCGATCTCCATCTCCCGCAGCCCGTTCGAGTCCGCCGGCCCGCCGCAGGACACCCGGCCGACCGCCCGGCAGGTCCTGCTCGCCGCGGCGAGCGCCGTGACCGAGTCTCCGGCGGAGGGCGCCTACTGGCGGGTCCGGACCGTCACCGGGCAGTTGACGCCCTCACCGGATCGTCGCTACGTCATCCGCCGTCTCTCCTCCACCGAACTGTGGCTGGCGAAACGACCGGGTGAGCAGAGCTGGCGAATCCACCGGTACCTCGGCGCGAAGCCCGCGACTCCGGAGGACGAGACGGCCTGGCGCGCGGCGGGCTCGCCGACCGCCTGGACCTACCCGGAGAACGTCGCGAGCTTCGACGGCGACGTGGCCCCGGGGCAGGCAGTGACGAGCACCCCCGGTGAGCCGGAGGCGTTCCGGCTGCGCGGCGGATGGAAAGGGGCGGGCGGGATCCTGACGAAACAGCCGGTCACCTGGGCCGAGCTGCGGGCGATCCCGGACACCCCCGAAGGGCTCCGGACCTATCTCGAGGCTCGCATCAGGAGCCTGGCCCAGCGCCATGAGTTCAGTCTGGACGGACAGATGGAGTCACGGCTCCGGGGAAGCTGCATGGAGCTCCTCAACGGCCTGGCGGTCTCGCCCAGGGTACGGTCCTCCGCCTACCAGATCTTGGCCGGGCTGCCCGGGATGACCGCCGAGGGCGAGGTGACCGACCCGCTCGGGCGCACCGGGCAGGCGATCGGCTACGAGGCGGACATGGCCCACGAAGTGCGTCTCGTGGTCGATCCAGACAGCGGACAGCCCCTCTCCGACGAGTCGACGAGGCCCGGCACGCTCGCGGACGGCCGAGTCGTACGGATCGGCGCCTTCACCGCGTACGAGGAGATCGGCTGGACGGACGAGAGGCCCGACGTGAGATAGGCCGACCCCGCGGCCCGCCACGGCACGACCAACACCCCCGGAGACGACCGGACGGCGAGTCCGGCTCGGGAACCGGCTCACCGGCCCTTTCCGGGGTCTCGGCGGACGGACTGCTGACAGGCGACGACGCGTTTCCCGAGGACGCCGGCTCCGACGAGATCCGGATCCGGACGGCCGACGCGTCGGACTTCCAGCGGGAGTTCCGGACCCGGTTCACCTGGTACCTGCGGGTCCGCGACTGGCTGCGCGCCCACCGGGTGCGTACGCACCTGGTCAGCGGCATCGAGTTCCAGATGGCGGTGTTCGTCGTCGGCCCGCTGACCGGTCAGATCGTCCCGGTCACCGTCGGCGCCGCCGTGCTGCTGCTCGTCTTCGAGGCCGCGATCATGTACAAGCTCTGGCTGTCGTCCCGCGACTTCGCCCGCGCCCTGGCCGCCCTCGCTCCGTAGAACAAACCGTTGACAAGCCGGATAAACAGTGCAAAAGTGACCTCCCAATACCCGACTATCTATATCGGAAATAGGGAAAATGTTCGGCCTCTGGACGAGTGCCGGGCCTGAGTTTCTCGCCGGCCCCAGCCGGCCGGCGAGGTAGGGACCATCCATGCGTCGCCGTCAGCACCGTCTGCTGTTGTCCTCCCTCGCCGCACTCTGCGTAGCAGCGGCCGGCGCCTGTTCGTCCGCCCCACCACCACCCGTCACCGACCAGGCCGCCGACGAGGGCGCGGCCGGCTCGGGGGCCGGGTCGATCGTCTGGGGCAAGCCCGCCGACCTCATCGAGTACGACCCGCAGACCTCGCCGAACGGCGTGTCCTGGCAGCTGATGTTCCTGGTGTACGACACGTTGGTGCACACCGGCGACGATCTGGAGACGCTGCCGGGCATCGCCGAGTCGTGGGAGCAGAAGTCGCCGACCGAGTACGTCTTCCACCTCCGCGACGGCGTGACCTTCTCCAACGGGCGGGCGCTGGACTCCAGTGACGTCGTGAGCTCGTTCGAGCGGCTGCTCGACCCCGAGCTGGGCGCCTCCTGGACGGGACAGCTCGGGCCGGTGAAGTCGGTGACCGCGTCGGACGCCAGGACCGTGACGTTCACCCTGTCCCGGCCGTACACACAGTTCGTCGCGTCACTCGCCAACATCGCCACCGCGATCCTGCCGATCAAGGAGCTCAAGGCAGGGACCTTCGATCCCACGAAGGAGCTGCTCGGTTCCGGCCCCTACCAGGTGGCCTCGCACAAGCAGGACCAGTCCTGGACGTTCACCCGGAACCCGCACTACTGGCGCACCGGACACCCGAAGCTCGACCAGGTGGATGTCCGGATCATCCCTGACGACACCGCGCGCATCGCGGCGTTGCGCAGCGGCGCCGTCGACATCGCCAACTTCGAGAACGTCGACGCGCCCCAGTTGCTGAGCGGGGTGGCGAACGTCACGTCGGTCGTGCAGGACACCACCGACTACTACCGGATCGATGTGAACGAACTCGGCGGCAAGCTGGTCGACCAGCGGGTCAGGCAGGCGATCAACATCGCGATCGACCGCGACAAGATCCGCACCGCGGCGCTCGGCGGGCTGGGCAAGGTCACCGCGGCGACCCCGCCCGGCCTTCCCGACTCGTGCGACCCCGACGCGATCCCCTCCGCCAAGGCGACCCTGGACGACGCGAAGAGGCTGCTCAAGGAGGCGGGCGCGGAGAACCTCACGTTCACTCTCATCGCGTCGCCGATCTATCCGACGTTCCCGCTGATCGCACAGGTGATCCAGGAGGACCTCGGCAGGATCGGGGTGAAGGTGGACATCGCCCAGCTCGACGTGGGCGACTGGCAGAAGCGGGTGTTCACCGACAAGCCAGGCACCTTCGACGCCGCCATGTCCTACTTCGCCGGATATGCCGACCCCGGCATGGTGATCTCCTGGTGGGACCCGAAGAAGTCCGTGTGGAACGACGGCTTCCTGAAGCGGGACGCCGACCTGGTCAAGCTGATCGAGCAGTCCCAGACGCTGCCGTCGGGCCCCGAGCGCAAGGCGGTGCTCCAGCGGGCGTGTGACCGGATCGACTCCGACGCCGGCATCATCCCGCTGGTCACCCGCCCGGTCGTGGTCGGCTACCGCACCGACCGGGTGAACGCCGAGATCCAGCCGAACGAGGGCTACCTCAACCTGTTCCGCAACATCGACGAGTTCAGCTCCGCCTCCTGAGCGGCGCGGACCAGGTGAGGTGCGTGATGTCCTCGTTCGCCGCGCGCGGGAACCGGCCCCCGGCATGAGATCCGCTGCGTGGTTCGTCGTCCGGCGGCTGGCCGGCGCGGCGGTGACGGTCTTCTTCGCGTGCGTGGTGATCTTCACGGTGCTGCGGCTGGTCCCGGGAAGCTACGCCGACATCGTGCTGGGGCCCTACAGCACCGCCGAGCTCCGGGCCCAGGCGGTGGCGCACTACGGCCTCGACCGGCCGCTGCCGGAGCAGTTCCTGCGCTGGCTGGCCGGGTTGTTCCAAGGCGACCTCGGCTTCTCCATGATCAGCCGGCTGCCGGTCGGCTCCGTGATCGCGGAGCGGCTGCCGGTCAACCTCGAACTGGCCGCCCTGGCCGGGCTGATGGCACTCGCCGTCGGCGTGCCGCTCGGGGTGGTGTCCGCGCTGCGGGCCACCCGCCGCGCCGTCGCGGGAGCGGGCCGGCTGGCCGGGGCGATGGGCCTGAGCGTTCCCGACTTCGTCCTGGGCAGCGTGCTGGTACTGGTGTTCTCCAGCGTCTCGCTCGGGCTGCCGGTGAACGGGTACGTGCCGTTCACCGGCGATCCGGGCGGCAACCTGCGCGCGATGGCGCTTCCCGCCACGACACTCGGCGTATTCGTCACCGCCCTCACGCTGCGCACGACCAGGGACGCGGTCCTCGGCGTGCTCACCGAGCCGTACGTGACCGCCGCCTTCGCGCGCGGGGAGAGCCGGGCGCGGATCGTCCGCCATCACCTGCTCCGCAACGCGGCGATCCCGGTCGTCACGGTGCTGTTCACCAACGTCGCGTACATCGCCGGGGGCGCCGTCGTGGTCGAGCGGATCTTCACTCTGCCCGGTCTCGGGGACGTGCTGTTCGGCGCGATCACCAACCGCGACTACGCGGTCGTGCAGGGCGTCGTGCTCCTCGCCGCGGTGCTCTTCGTGACCCTCAACACGCTGACCGACCTGGTGTACGCGCTGCTGGACCCGCGCGTGGCCCCGAACGGAGGCTCGTGAACACCCCCACGCGCCCGCCTCGCGGACTGCCCTTCCGCGGAGACCCGCTGTCCAGGATCGCGCTCGTCGTTCTCGTCGGGATCGTCGGGACAGGCGTCCTCGGCCCGTTGCTCGGCCTCGGCGGCAGCGCGCGCGAGCTGGTCGGCCCCAGGCTCTCCGGACCCTCGGCGCAGTGGCCGCTCGGTACCGACAACCTCGGCCGGTCCCTGCTGCCCCGGGTGATCGAAGGCATCGGGACGACGCTGCTCCTGTCGACGCTGGCGGTGCTGGTCACCTGCCTGGCGGGGGTCGGGTTCGGCCTGCTCGCCGGATACCGGCGGGGCGCGGTCGACCAGGTGGTGGTCCGGGCCACGGACACGCTGTTCGCGTTCCCGCCGATCCTGCTCGCCCTGGTGTGCTCGGCCGTGCTGGCGCCCGGGATCACGGCCGTGCTGCTGAGCGTCGTGCTGGTCACCCTGCCGTTGATGATCCGGGTGGTCCGCGCCTCGGCGGCCGCGGTGGCCGGCCGGGATTTCGTCCTCACCGCCGTGGTCAGCGGCGCCTCGACCTGGCGCGTGCTGCGGGTGCACCTGTTGCCCAACGTCATGGGACCCGTCGTGGTCCAGGCGACGTACGCGGTGTCGGCCGGGATGCTGGTCGAGGGCGCGATCAGCTTCCTCGGCGCCGGCGTGCAGCCGCCCCGGGCGTCACTCGGCTCGTTGCTCCAGGAGGGCAGCCCCTACATCACCACCGCGCCGTGGTACGTCCTCGGCGCCGGCGCGGTGCTGGCCGTCACCATCCTCTCGGTGAACCTGCTCGGCGACGGCGTCCGCGACGTTCTCGACCCGCACACCGACACCGGCCGGGAGGTCGCCTCATGACCGCTCTGCTCACGGTCAGCGACCTCGGTGTCGACTACGTCACCCGAGGCCGGCGGCACGCCGCCGTCAAGGGGGTGTCCCTGTCCGTGGACCGGGGCGAGGTCCTCGGCCTGATCGGGGAGAGCGGCTCGGGCAAGAGCACGCTCGGCCTTGCCGTCGGCGCGCTCCTGCCTCCCTCGGCCCGGCTGACCGGCGGCGAGGTCCGCGTCGCGGGCGACTCCGTCTTCGACGCCCCGCACGACAGGCTCCTGGAGCTGCGCAGGCGGCGACTCGGATTCGTGTTCCAGAATCCGATCACCTCGCTCGACCCGACGAAGCGGATCGGCCGCCAGTTCGCGCTCACCCTCTCCGCCCTCGGCCTGCCGCTGGACGTGCGCGCGGAGTTGACCGCGGTCGGCCTGAGCGAGCCCGACCGGGTCGCCCGCAGCTATCCGCACGAGCTGTCGGGCGGCATGGCGCAGCGGGTGTTCATCGCGCTGGCGCTGGCGTCCCGCCCGGAGCTGGTCATCGCCGACGAGCCGACCGCGTCCCTGGACAGCGAGGTCCGCGACCTCGTGCTGGACCTGCTCGTCGACCGGGTCCGCCGTACCGACGCCGGCCTCCTGCTGCTGACCCACGACCTGCGTGCCGTACGGCGGCACAGCGACCGGATCGCGGTCATGTACCGCGGCGCGCTCGTCGAGTCCGGCACCACCGCCGAGGTCTTCGCCGCGCCGTCGCATCCGTACACCCGCAGCCTGCTGGACTCGGTGCCCGGCTCCAGCCCGGCGACCGGCCCACCACCAGGCCCAGCGCCCGCCTCATCGACCGGCTCATCGACCGGCTCATCGACCGGAGGGGGAGACGCGGATGGATAGCCCGCTGGTCGAGGTCGACGACGTCGACGTGGTGTACGCGGGAGGGCCGCCGTGGGCGAGGAAACGCGTGCCCGCGCTGCGGGAGGTGAGCTTCGCCGTGCGGGCCGGCGAGACGGTCGGCGTCGTCGGCGAGTCCGGCTCGGGAAAGAGCACCGTGGGGCGGCTCTGCCTCGGCCTGGTACGCCCCTCCCGCGGCCAGGTGCGTTTCGACGGGAGCCCGCTGCGCCCACCGGGAGGCTGGTCGCGCGGCGCCCTGCAGGCGGTGTTGCAGCAGCCGGCGTGGAGCCTCAACCCTCGGCTGCGCGTCGCCGCCTCGGTCGCCGAACCGCTCAGGATCACGGGGACGACCGGCCGCCGGGAACTGCGGGAGGCGGTGGCGGACGCGCTGGAGAAGGTCGGCCTGGACCCGGCGACGGCCGAGCGCTATCCGCACGAGCTCTCCGGCGGCCAGCGCCAGCGCGTCTCGATCGCCCGCGCGCTGGTGACCAGGCCGCGATTCATCCTGTTCGACGAGGTGACCAGCGCCCTGGACGCGCTCATCCAGTCGCAGATCCTGGACCTGATCCGCCGCCTCCAGGCCGAGCACGGCTTCGCCGCGCTGTTCATCTCCCACGACCTCGGGGCGGTACGTCACGTCGCGCGCACCGTGGCGGTGCTCCGCGGTGGACGGCTGGTCGAACTCGCCGAGGCGGAACGCTTCTTCTCCGGGCCGGAACACCCGTACTCCCGCCGGCTCCTGGAGTCCGCGACCTGAAAGGGGAACCCCATGACAGCCGACACGCCCGCGGCGAACCTGCTGGCCGGAAGGTGGCGGGAACCACGCGGCGACGCCGGAGAGCCACAGTACGATCCGTCGACCGGCGCCCGCACCGGATGGCTCGACTACGCGAGCGTCGAGGACGTCCACGCCGCCGTCGACGCGGCGCACAGCGCGCTGCCGGGCTGGCGGAGCCGACCGGCCGCCGAGCGGACCGCTTTTCTCGCCGCGCTGGGCCGGCTGCTCCGGCGGGATCGGGAGTCGCTGGCCCGGACCATCGCCGCCGAGGTGGGAAAGCCCCTCCACGAGGCCGGCCGCGAGGTGGACACGTCCGCCGGACTGCTCGCCGACGTCATGGCCGGACAGATCTGGCCGACCGACCGCGACACCTCCTCGCCCGCCGTGCACGGCGGCATCTCGCTCTACCACGAGCCGCTCCTCAGCCCGCTGGCCATGGCCGCGCCCGCGCTCGCCACCGGCGCCACCTACGTGCTGCGTCCCTGCACCTGGTCGCCGCGCACGGCGGTGCGGCTCGGCCGGCTGATGGTCGAGGCGGGCCTGCCCGAAGGCGTGCTGAACATCGTGCAGGGCTCGATCCAGGTCGTGGACGCGATGCTCGACCACCCGGGCATCGGCGCCATCTCGTACGTCGGCTCCGGCCCCTGGGCCGGATACATGCTGGATCGGGGCCGATCCCACGGCAAACAGGTCCGGGCGCAGGGCGCGATCGCGCGGCTGCACCTCGTCGCGCCCGAGCCTGGCTGGTCCGACGCGGAGCTCCGGCGGATCGCGGCCAGCGTGTGGGCTACGGTCACGCCGCTGGCCGGTCAACGCCGGCTCGCGGGCACCGCGGTCGTCACGGCCCCGTCGCTCGCCGATCGGATGGCGGCCGCCCTGACGGCCGCCGCCACGACGCTCCGCGTCGGCCCCGCCGTCGATCCGTCGAGCCGGCTCGGACCCGTGATCCGGCCGGACCGCCTCCGGGAGCTGCGGCGCCTCCTGCCCGGCGGCCCGCACCCCCTCTCCGCCGGACTTCCCCTGGAGGGCTTCTTCGTGCCGCCCACCGTGGTGGACCTCGCCGAAGGCGCGTGGTGGCCCGCCTCCTCGCCGTACGAGCCGCAGGAACCGCACGAACCGCAGGAACCGCACGGACCGCAGGAACCGCACGGACCGTACGCGGAAGTGCCCGGCCCGCTCGTCGGTCTGCTCAGGTCCGAGGACATGGCGTCGCTCGTGCGGTCCCTGCCCTACAGCACCGTCGCCACCGTCCACGGACGCCCGTCCGGCGACCCCGACGCGGTGCGCGCGGCCACCCCTTCGACCGGTCTCGTCCTGATCGACCGTGGTGAGCCCGGCCACGTCACGGAGCGGTCCCCTCTCGCCGTCGAGGGCCCGTCCCTCCTCTTCCACGCCCCGGACTCGCCGGTTTCGTCACCCGCATGAGGCGCATCACGGGCCGAGGCTGAGACAATCGGTTCATGGCTGCCAAGGACGGCGACGGTTGGGCCGAATGCGGGCGAGGGCACCGGCACTGGGGGCTGCACGGAGCCTCCGGCCTGCTGGCCGTGCACCATGACACGTCCGGCGTTCCACACGTTCTCATGCAGAAGCGGTCCTGGTGGAGCCACCACGGCGGCACCTGGGGGCTGCCCGGTGGCGCGCGCGACAGCCACGAGGACGCCGTGGCGAGCGCCCTGCGCGAGGCCCGCGAGGAGGCCGCGCTGGGCGGCGACGGGCTGCGGGTGCAGGGCGTCTTCCTCGACGACCACGGCGGGTGGACGTTCGAGACGGTGATCGCCGAGTCGTCGGAGTTGCTGGCCGCCGTCCCCGCCAACGGTGAGAGCGCCGAGTTGCGCTGGCTGCCGTTGCCCGAGATCGGCGCCCGGCGGCTGCATCCGGGGTTCGCCGAGACCTGGGACCGGATCCAGGTCGAGCTCCAGCCCGAGACCCTGGTGCTCGACATGGCCAACATCATCGGCGCGCGCGCCGAGCACGGCTGGTGGAACGATCGGCTGGGCGCCGCGACGCGGCTGCTCAACGAGGTCTCAGTGCTCAAGCTCGGGCATCCGGTGCTCGCCCAGTGGTATCCACGGATCGTGGCCGTCGTGGAGGGCGCCGCCAAGGAGGCGCCGGCCGTCGCCGGGGTGCAGGTCGTGGCCGCGACGGGCAGCGGCGACGACGCGATCGTCGATGTGGTGCGGCAGGCACGTCCGTGGGAGCGGATGCTGGTCGTCACGGCCGACCGGGGGCTGAAGGAGCGCGTCACCGAGCTGGGAGCGCGCACCGTCGGGCCGAAGTGGCTGCTGTCACAGCTCGGCGGCTGACCGGAGGCCGTCCACGGGCCTCCGGCTCGATGCCGCGATCCACCGCCGCCCGAACGTAACACCCCTGCCGCGACAGCCGCTATGGTGGTGTGCGCACTGGAGGGTTCGCATAGTGGACGAGTGCAGCCGCCTTGAAAGCGGCCAGGTCAGCGATGGCCTCGTGGGTTCGAATCCCACACCCTCCGCTTACCCCTGGCTTCCCGCGAAGCCGTCGCCGACGCACGCCGCCAGTTGCAGGTAGGCGTCGCGCGTGGCCTCCTGGAGGCGGTCAAGGTCGATCTCGGCGCCCTCCTCCAGATGCGGGTCGTACGGCACGCGGATCACCGCCCGGCACCTGGCGGCGAAATGGGCCTCCAGCTTCTTGATGTCCACCGCCGACTTCGAACGCGGCCTGACGCTGCACAGCACCACGGTCGCGTCGCTGACCAGGTCGCCGTAGTGGTGGGCCTCCAGCCAGTCGAGCGTCGCCGAGGCCGCGCGGGCGCCGTCGACCGACGGCGAGCTGACCAGCACGATCTGGTCGGCCAGGCCGAGCACGCCGCCCATGGCCGAGTGGAGCAGCCCGGTGCCGCAGTCGGTGATGCAGATCGAGTAGAAGTTCTCCAGCACCTGGGAGATCGACTGGTAGTCGGCGCCGCTGAACGCCTCCGACACCGACGGGTCCCGGTCGGAGGCGAGCACCTCCAGCCGCGAGGGCGCCTGCGAGGTGAACGCCCTGATGTCGACGTACCTCTTGACCTGGTCACGCTCGTTCAGCAGGTCACGTACGGTCGCCGAGGTCTCCAGGACGAGCTTGTCGGACAGGGTGCCGCGGTCGGGGTTGGCGTCGATCGCGATGACCCGGTCACCGCGCACCTGGGCGAGCGTGGCGCCCAGCCCGACCGTGGTCGTGGTCTTGCCCACGCCGCCCTTCAGGCTCAGCACGGCGACGCGGTGGTGTCCGGTGGCGACCGGAGTGCGGGCCCTGGTGAGCAGCTCACGGCGGCGACGGACCTCCGGTGCCTCGCCTGGCTTGATCCAGCCGCCCGACGCCTTGTAGATCACTCGGCGCCAGCCCTTGGCCGGGGCGTTGCGGCGGCCGCGCAGCAGCGTCTCGGGGTCGAGACTCTCGGCCGTCGGCCTGCCGGTCACCGGCGGGCGCGGCGGCGCGCTGAACACGGGCACCGGGGCGGGGCGCCGCCGCCGGTCGGGCATCGGCGGCTCCGGCCGCGGCTGGCCGTAGGTCCGCGGCTCGTCGAAACTGGGCGACTCCTCCTCGACCGGCCGCCCCCGCCGCGACACCCTCGTGGGCCTCGCCTGGTCGGCGACCTGGGACGACTCGGCCGACCGCTCGGCCGTCGAATCGAAAGCCCTAGGCCGGTCGAAGGACTGCTCGACCGACCGGTCACCGGACCGATCGAGGAACTCATCGCCAGGTCGATCGTAGGACCGGTCGGAAGGGCGACCGACGGGCTGATCGCCGGACCGGTCGAAGGACTGATCGGCCGAGCGATCGCCGGACCGGTCGAGGGACTGGTCGGCCGACCGATCGAGGGGCTGATCGCCGGGTCGATCGTAGGACCGGTCGGAAGGGCGACCGACGGGCTGGTCGCCGGGGCGGTCGGAGGGCTGATCGGCCGACCGTTCGCCGGGGCGGCCGAAGGGAGGCTGCGGGGGCGGCGAGAGGTCGAACGAGCGGGACCGGCCGAACGCCGGAGGCTGGTCCAGAGGCCGCGACCCGGCCGGGGAGCCCGGCTCGTCCGTTGACGGGTCGGCGGTCGGCGAGGAGCCGGCGGCCCGCACGGGGCCGTAGCCGCCGGACTCGTCGAAGGAGCTCGGCTTGTCGGGGGTGTCCTCGGACGAGGCCCCCTCGGCGGGCTCGGCCGGGTGCACCTCGAAGGCGCCGGGCCGCGACTCGCCGGCCTGCCGCTTGTCGCCGAACGCCCGCTTGTCGCCGAACGCCTGCTTGTCGTCGAACGCCTGCGGCCACTCGGGCGGCTCGGGCCACTTCGTCGGATCCGTCGTGCCGGGCCCGGAGCCAGAACCGGGAGCGGGCTCGGCGAAGGAGATCGTGTAGGTGTCGGTGTCGTCGGGCCGGGGCAGCGGCTTGAGCGGGGCGAGGAACGCGTCGTCCGGCCTGTTCAGGTTCAGGGTCGGGCCCGCCGGCGCGGTGTCGTCCGCAGAGCCGGCCGTCTCCAGCCACTCGGCGGCCTCGCTCTCCCCATCGGGCAGGGCCTCGGCGGCCTGCGCGCCGTACACGGAGTCGACCGCGGCGCGGAACAGCGGCGGCGTCGGCGTCTCCGGCTGGGAGGGCACCGACAGCCACGGATCCTGGGGGTACGGCGATGCGGCGGGCTCGTCGGGCGACGCGTTCGAGCCGGTCGAGGCGCCCGGGGACGCCGGAGCCGGAGTGCTGACCTGGACAGGTGCCTCTTCGGTCTCCTTGATTGCGTCCAGCCAGGCCAGCTGTTCCTCGAGCGAATCTTCGCGATCGTGTCTTGCCACCGTGTTCCCCCTCGGGTGGGTCTAAAGGGGCAGCAAATACCTTGCAGGGTAACGCCATGTGTTCCCATGAACGCGGCCAACCCACAACTTCCTTGCCCGGCTACATTTGGTCCATGCGAGCCATCGAGATCGCCCAGGCAGGCGGGCCAGAGGTCCTGGAGTGGCGCGAGGTGCCCGATCCGCGTCCTGAGCAGGGCGAAGTCATCATCGAGGTGACGGCCGCCGGGGTCAACAGGGCCGATGTTCACCAGCGCAACGGTTTCTACGATCCGCCGCCGGGCGCCTCCCCTTATCCGGGGCTGGAGGTCTCCGGTGTGGTGTCCGAGATCGGCGCCGGCGTCGAGGGCTTCGCTCCGGGCGATGAGGTGTGCGCGCTGCTGAGCGGTGGCGGCTACGCCGAGCGGGTGGCCGTGCCGTGGCAGCAGGTGATGCCGGTGCCCGAGGGTGTCCCGCTGGTGCGGGCGGCGGCGCTGCCCGAGGTGGCGTGCACGGTCTGGTCCAACGTGTTCATGCTCGCGCGACTGCGCCGGGGCGAGACGCTGCTGGTGCACGGCGGGGCGAGCGGCATCGGCACGTTCGCGGTGCAGTTGGCCAAGGCGCTCGGCTCGCGGGTGATCACGACCGTCGGCTCGGCGGCCAAGGCGGAGCGGGTGGCGGAGTTGGGGGCCGACGAGGTCATCAACTACCGCGAGGAGGACTTCGCCGACAAGGCGCGTGCCGATGTGATTCTCGACATCATGGGCGCCAAATACCTGTCCGGCAACATCCGGGCACTCAACAGCGGCGGGCGACTCGTGATCATCGGGCTGCAGGGCGGTCGCAAGGCCGAGATCGACCTCGGCGCCCTCCTCGCCAAGCGCGCCACCGTCCACGCCACCACGCTGCGCGCCCGGCCGGCCGACGACAAGGGCGCGATCGCCCGCAGCGTCGTCGACAACGTGTGGCCGCTGGTCAGCGCGGGTGCGGTGCGCCCGGTGGTCTACGCCGAAGTGCCCATGTCCGAGGCGGCCGAAGCTCACCGTATGTTGGATTCCGGCAACCACATCGGCAAGATCCTGCTAGTACGGTGAGAGATATGAATGCAGAGGACAACAACACCCCTCATATCGTGGTGGTCGGTCCTGACTTCCAAGGCAAGGGCGAGGACGACGAGCGCTCGGTGGCCAACCTGGTCGAGCAGCCCGCCAAGGTGATGCGCATCGGCAGCATGATCAGGCAGCTCCTCGAGGAGGTCCGCGCGGCTCCCCTCGACGAGGCCAGCCGCAAGCGCCTGAAGGAGATCCACGGGTCCTCCATCAAGGAGCTCGAGGACGGCCTGGCCCCCGAGCTGGTTGACGAGCTGGAGCGGCTGTCGCTGCCGTTCACCGATGAGAACGGCACTCCTCCCAGCGAGGCCGAGTTGCGCATCGCCCACGCCCAGTTGGTCGGATGGCTCGAAGGTCTGTTCCACGGCATCCAGACCACGCTGTTCGCGCAGCAGATGGCGGCCCGTGCCCAGCTTGAGCAGATGCGCAGGGCGCTGCCCGGTGTGCCCCATGACGACCAGCCGCGTCCTCCCGGCGGCTCCGGCCCCTACCTGTAGAGCTTTTCGAGCACCAGGGCGACCCCGTCGTCGTTGTTCGCCGCCGTCACGTGGTCGACGGCGGCGAGCACTTTGGGATGCGCGTTCGCGACGGCGTACGACGTCCCGGCCCACGCCAGCATGGGCAGGTCGTTCGGCATGTCCCCGAACGCCACCGTCTGTGACGGGTTGATCTCGTGCCGTTCGGCCAGCACGGCGAGGGCGGTGGCCTTGGTCACGCCGTGGGCGCTCATCTCGATCAGGCTCCGGCCGCTGGAGTGGGTGCTGGTCACCAGGTGACCCACGAGATCGTCCACGGTCGCGTGCAGGCGATCGGGGTCCATGTGCGGATGCAGCGCGAGCAGCTTGGCGCACGGTTGAGAGGTCAGCGTCGTCATGCCCACACGCAGGCCGCCGACGAGCTTGCGGTCCCAACCGCCGAGCGGGAAATCCGACTCATGCGCAAATCCGCCTTCGTACTCGACCGAAAAGGCGAGTTCGGGCACGTTCGCTCGTAGCTGAGCGACGACTTCCTCAAGCACCTCGGCGGAGATGAGGTGAGATTCAACTATCTCCTCCGTATGGAGGTCATAGATCAGCGCTCCGTTAGCGCAGATCGCCAGGCCGTGATGGCGCACGGCGTCGGCCACGCCGCTCATCCACCTGGGCGGGCGCCCGGTCACGAAGACGAGCGCGGCACCGGACGCCTCGACCTTGGCGAACGCCGCAACCGTACGGGGAGAGACGGTTCCGTCCGTGCGCAGGGCGGTGCCGTCCAGGTCGGTGGCCACCAGACGTGGCGCGGGAGAGCTCTGCATAACACGTTCCAGTTTGCCGGGTGATGCCGCCGACCAGAAATCTTCGTGGGGAGGGGAACACCAACCCGCCAGAATGGTGTTAGATGAATGGCGTTGTATTAGCTGATCCCGTAGTGAAAACCAGCATGAGTTGTCTGAGCCACCCCGGGTGCTTGCTGTACGACACACCGGGATTCGCGAGGTGCGGGTCCCATAGATTCACATCCTGAGGGAGAGCTTTTATGGCTCAGGGAACCGTCAAGTGGTTCAACGCTGAGAAGGGCTTCGGCTTCATCGCCCCGGACGGCGGTGCGCCGGACGTGTTCGTGCACTTCTCCGAGATCGTCGGCAACGGCTACCGCAGCCTTGAAGACGGCCAGCGGGTCGAGTTCGAGATCACGCAGGGCCAGAAGGGGCCGCAGGCCTCCCAGGTCCGTGCCATCTGACCTGTAGCAGCGAGACAGACCGGGGTTCGCTTCCAGCGGACCCCGGTCTTTCGCGTCCGGGACGATGACGGATCGATCACAGGTGCGGCTCGACTCACACCGGGCCGAACCATGAGCTTCTCGCCGTCATCGACACATGCATGAGGCACGCGTGGTTATGTCACCCCGTGACGATGGTCGCGGTGATCGTCCTGCTGCTCAACGACCACCTGCTCAAGCAGGCCCATCCAGGGTTCGTCACCGGCAAGCTCAGTGACGTCGCCGGCCTGGTCGTCGCCCCTCCCCTCCTCGCGCTGCTGTTGTGGCGCCGGGCCGACCTCACGGCCACCCTGCTGACCGGAGCGCTCTTCACGCTCGTCAAGACGACGGAGACGGGCGCTGAGACCGCCTCCCACCTCTGGACCCTGGTGGCCGGCCCATCGCGGGTCCTGGCCGACCCCACGGACCTGCTGGCGCTGCCCGCGCTCGGACTGGCCTGGTGGATCCGCCGGCGCACCCTGCTCGCCGACTCAGGGCGGTGGCGGCCGCTGGTCACGATGCCGCTCGCGCTGCTCGCCGTGGTGGCCACCTCCGCCGCCCCTCCGCCGCCCATCGCCGACTCCGTCCTCGTGGACGGCGGGCGCGTCATCGTCCACACGTACGAGGGCTTCGAGAGCGACAGCGGCGTCACCGGGATGGTGTCCGAGGACGGCGGGGCCACCTGGTCCGAGTGGTACCCGAGGCGCGAGCGGGCGCCACAGAGCGCGGCCTGCGTGCCCGGACGACCCCAGCGCTGCTACCGGGTCCTCGACGAGACGACCGTGACCGAGTCCGACGACGGCGGCGTGACCTGGCACGAGTCGTGGAAACCGGCGGCGGGCGGCCCCGGCGCCCCCCAGCGCCTTCGTGCGCTCGCCGTACAGGCCAGGCCCGGAGGGCACGTCGTGGTGGTCGCGGGCGGGGTCGACGGGATCCTCGTACGGGACGTCTCGGGGGCCTGGCGGCAGGCGGGGTGGCCTCTCTTCGCGCCGCCTCGGGCCGAACCGGCGGATCCGGTGGGCGAGGAGCGCGGGATCGCGTTCTTCCTCGCGGCGACCGTGCTGCTGGGCGCGTTGGGGATCGGGCTGAGGCAGTTGCGGGCGCCCTACACGGTCTTCGCCGTGGTCGGCCTCGGCGGGCTGCTCTACACGACGTCCCAGGCGGTGCACGCGTCGGGGATCGACCCCGGCGGCCTGCTCATCGGCGGCTCACTGACGCTGATCGGCATCCTCATGTGCCTCGTCCTGGCCGCGGCGGGACGCATCCGGCCCACCGCGGCGCTCGTCGGCCTGGGCGCCGCCCCGCTCGTCTTCGCGGCCGTCTACGGGCCCTTCTACGGCTGGACGCAGGGCGTGCCCGCATCGTACGGCGTGGCCGTCGCCGCGGCGGTCGTGCTGACCACGGGCGTCGTCGCCGCCGGCGGCCTGCTCATCAGGCGCGACGCCTACTTGACCGGCTCCAGCACGTCGAGCCCCACATAGGGACGCAGCGCCTCGGGCAGCACGACCGAGCCGTCGGCCTGCTGGTGGTTTTCCAGGATCGCGACGATCCACCGGCTGGTCGCCAGCGTGCCGTTGAGCGTGGCCAGATGCTGGGGCCGGCCGTCCTTGTCGCGGTAGCGGATGCCCAGCCTGCGGGCCTGGAACTCGGTGCAGTTGGAGGTCGAGGTCAGCTCGCGGTAGCGGCCCTGGGACGGCAGCCACGCCTCGCAGTCGAACTTGCGGGCCGCCGACATGCCGAGATCGCCCGCCGCCGTGTCGATGACCCGGTAGGGCACCTCGATCTTGGCCAGCATGTCCCTCTCCCACGCCAGCAGCCGCTGGTGCTCCTCGTGCGCCTGCTCGGGGCGTACGTAGGAGAACATCTCCACCTTGTCGAACTGGTGGACGCGGATGATGCCCCGGGTGTCCTTGCCGTAGGAGCCGGCCTCGCGCCGGAAGCAGGACGACCAGCCCGCGTAGCGCAGCGGCAGCTCGTCGCCGCCGAGGATCTCCTGGGCGTGGTAGCCCGCCAGCGACACCTCGGAGGTGCCGACCAGGTAGAGGTCGTCATCGGGCAGGCGGTAGATCTCCTTGTCGTGGGCCACGTGGAAGCCCGTGCCCTGCATGGTCTCCGGCTTGACCAGCACCGGCACGATCATCGGCGTGAACCCGGTGCCGATCGCCTGCTGCATGGCCATGTTGAGCAGGCCGAGCTGCAGGCGGGCGCCGACGCCCTTGAGGAAGAAGAACCGCGAGCCGGAGACCTTGGCGCCCCGCTCCATGTCGATGGCGTCGAGCCGCTCACCGATCTCCAGGTGGTCTCTCGGCTCGAAGTCGAAGACGCGCGGCTCGCCATGGGTCTCGAGCACCACGTAGTCGTCCTCGCCGCCGGGAGGCGCGCCCTCCTCGACGATGTTGGGCACCGTCTGCAGGACCTCATCGAGCTCGGCGGCCAGTTTTTCGGCCTCCGTCTCGGCACCCCTGACCTGGGCGGCGAGCTCCTTGGCGCGCTGCAGCAGCGCCGCCTTCTCCTCGCCCTGCGCCCGGGAGACCGACTTGCCGAGGATCTTCTGCTCGGCGCGCTGCGACTCGAAACTGGTCAGCGCGGCGCGACGGCGCTCGTCGAGGTCGAGCAGCGTGTCGACGACGGAGTCGTCCTCACCGCGGGCACGCTGCGACGCCCGTAGCCGGTCGGGGTCCTCACGAAGGGTACGCAGGTCAATCACAAGGAAAGGCTACCGGCGCACGGCAACCGCGCGCTCCTCAATTGGGCCCCGCCTCAGACCTGACCGGCGCGGACCCGGGCGAGCCACTCGCCCGCCTCGGCGAACTCGCCGTCGGCGGTGCCCCGCTTGATCTGCGGCGCCACCCCGTCGGCGCGCGGATAGCTGCCCAGGAAGCGCACCTCACCGCAGATGCGGTGAAGCCCGGCGATGGCCTCGCCCACGCGGGCGTCGGCGACATGGCCCTCGAAGTCGAAGTGGAAGAAATAGCGGCCGATGCCGTCTCCGGTGGGCCGCGACTCGATGCGGCTCAGGTTGACGCCGCGCACCGAGAACTCCGTCAGCATCTCCAGGAGCGCGCCCGGATGGTCGTCGGCCAGGAACACGACGAGCGTGGTGCGGTCGGAGCCGGTCGGCTCGGGCAGCGGGCCGGGCCGGCTCACCCTGACGAACCTGGTCACCGTGTCGGACCGGTCGCCGATGTCGCCGGCGAGCTCCACCAGCCCGTAGTGCTCTCCCGCGATGCGGGCCGCGATCGCCGCGTCGTACGGCGAGCCGGGCAGCGCGACCTCCTGGGCCGCCGCCGCCGTGGAGGGCGCGGACACCACGACCGCGTCGGGCAGCTCACGGGCGACGTAGGCGCGGCACTGGGTGATGGCCGCCGGGTGGGTGTAGACCCGCTTGATGTGCGGCAGCTCCGTGCCGGGCCTGGCCAGCAGCGAGAAACGCACCGGCAGCAGCAGCTCGGCCGTGATGAGCAGGGGCTCGCCCCAGGCGAACTCGTCGAGGGTGGTGGTGATCGCGCCCTCAAGAGAGTTTTCCAGCGGGACGACCGCGCCGTCGGCCTCGCCACCGCGCGCGGCGTTGAGCGCAGCGGTGACGTTCGCGCAGGGCAGACGCTCGGCGTCGGGCTCCAGGAGCCTGAGGGCCTCTTCGGTGAAGGTGCCCTCTGGTCCGAGATAGGCGAGTCTGGGCATGGCTACAGAGTATCCGCAGGTTGGCGAGCTACGCGCGACTTCGTAATGACCGGTCCCAACCCGAGACGGCCGGCCCGCACCGCCTCCTCCTTTTGCGGCGCCAGCGGCCGCCCACCACCGCGCGCACGTTAGGTGCGGGTCTCGGAAGAACCGTTGATCGAGGTCAGCTCGATGCCGTCACCCGGGGGGTCGCGGTTTCCGCGCGCCGGGCGGGCAGCCACGACGCCAGCAGCCAGACCAGCGCCACGGCGCCCAGCCCGTAGGCGTTCTGCACGATCTTGCCCAGGATCGGGCTGACGAGCGGGATCTCCGCCGCCTTCAACGCCACCCCCCACCACGGGATCGGCAGCACATAGTAGAGCCACACCCCGGTGGCCACCCGGAGCCTGACCGGGTCGCGACCGTCCCCCACGATCGCGCCGAGCACCACGACCACCCAGGCCAGGTGGTGGATCCAGGCGACCGGCGACAGCAACACCGCCATCAGCCCGACCAGCCCGACCGCCACGACCGGGTCCTTCGCCCGGACCGCGCCGCGGAAGCCGTACCAGCCGACGAGCGCCACCAGCGCCAGCCAGAGCACGGTCGTCAGCGCGTCGGGAAGGTAGAGACGGATCAGCATGCCGCGGATGGACTGGTTGGTGGTGGCGGCGTTGGCGCCCAGCCGTTCGGGGTCGAGCAGGGCCGAGAACCAGAAGTCGGCGGCGTCCTGCGGGATCACCGCGAACGGCAGCAGCGTGAGCAGCGCCGTCGTGAACGCCGCCATGAAGAACGTCCGCCACTGCCTCGTCACCATCAGATAGATGAGGAAGACACCCGGTGTGAGCTTCACCGCGGTCGCCAGCCCGATCAGGAACCCACGCGGCCACCACGGCCGCCTCGCCACGCAGTCGGCCAGGCACAGCGCCACGAGCAGGATGTCGACCTGGCCGAACCGCACCTGGTCGCGGATCGGCATCAGATAGGCGCACGCCACCATCAGGAACGCGAACACCCACGGCGCGTGCCTGCCCAGCACCTTGCGGAAGGAGTAGGCCACGGCGACGCCGAGCGCCACGTAGACGCCGACGGTCCACACCCACTGGGCGCTCTCCCACGACAGTTTCGCGAGCAGCGCGGCCAGCATCGCCGCGATCGGCGGGTAGGTGAACGGGAGCAGCTGCGGCGCGGGCGTGAAGAACTCGTAGACAGAGCGGCCCTCGAGGATCATCTGCCCGCCGGTGCGGTAGACGTCGAGGTCGACCAGGCGCTGGTCGTCGGGATTGGTCAGCCAGTGCCGCACCAGGGGCGCCACGGCCACCGCGATGACCAGGACCGCGAGCGCCCACGCCCACCATTGCCGCCGGATCGACGGCTCGTCGCCACCTGTCACGGTGTGGCACGTTACCGTGGCTCTGCCCGATCGAAGCACGCCGGTTGATCCAAGAAGCACCACCCTGGGGGTCTCGCACATGCCGCACGTCACCTTCCGTGCGCCCTCCGGTCCCGTACGGCCAGCGACGGCACGGAGTGCGGCCCCTGGTCTCATACGACAGGCGGCGGCACGGAGTGCGGCCCTCGGTCTCGTACGCCCGGCGGCATGGAGTGCGGCCGGGCAGGCCTCGCGAGCCCTCACCGCCCTGCTGGGCATCGTCCTGGCCGTCCTCCTGTCTCCCGGCGCCGCCCACGCCGCCTCCCTGGCAGCTCCCCAGGGGCGGGTGGCGCTCATCGGGGTGCCCGGCCTCGAGTGGAGCGACCTCGACCCAACGCGCACGCCTCACCTGTGGAGGCTCGTCGCCGAGGGCGGATCGGCCTCGCTGTCGACCCGGGCCGTGCCGCCTCCGGATCGCGGCATCACCTGCCCGATGTCCGGCTGGCTCACCGTCTCGGCGGGCCAGCGGGCGGGCACGCCGGGCAAGGGGTGCCCGGCGATCCCGGATCCCCGGCCCGACGGGGAGGGCGCCACGGTGCCGGGGTGGGCGGAGCTGGCCGCTCACCAGCCGGAGACGGGCTACGACGCCCAGCTGGGCGCTCTCGGGCAGCTCGTCGCCGACGCCGGGGGGAAGGTGGCCGCCATCGGCCCGGGCGGGGCCCTCGCCGCTGCCGACAAGGCCGGGAACATCGCCAGATACGTCGACGATCCCGAATCCCTGCCTGACCTCACCCCTTACCACCTGATCGTCCTCGACGCCCCCGAGCTGGCCACCGCCTGGGCCGGCCGGCCACTGGACGAGTACGGTGTGCCGACCTCGATGCCGGCGGCGGCCAGGAAGGCGGCCGTGGCCGAGGCGGACCGCCGGATCGGCGCCCTGCTCACCCGTCTGCCGGCCGGCACCACCGTGCTGGTGGCGGGCGTCTCCGACGTGACCCCGAACGCCCACCTGCACGTCGCGCTGGCCACCGGCCCCTCCCCGGAGGGCGGGACGTACGGGCACGGGCACCTCACCGCGATGTCCACCCGGCAGGACGCCCTGGTCACGATCACCGACCTGACCGCGACCGCGATCGCGGCGCTCGGCCTCGACGCGCCGCGCGAGGTCGTCGGGCGGCCCTGGCGGAGCGACGGTCCCGCGCCGGCGACGCCCGCCGAGACGGTCGAGGAGCTGGCCGACGGCGATCTGGCCAGCCAGGTGCTGCGGGAGGTGCGCGGCCCGTTCTTCGCCGTCTTCGTCACAGTGCAGCTGCTCTTCTACGTCTTCGCCGCGCTGGCCCTGCGCCGCCGCCGCGACTCGGCGTCGTCGCCCGTCCAGGAGACCGCGAGCACCTCCCGGCTGCTGGCCACGGTCCAGGTCGTGGCCGTGGTCAGCGGGTCCGTCGCCGTCTCCACGTTCCTCGCCCAACTGGTGTCCTGGTGGAGCCTGCCGGCTCCGATGCTCGCGCTCATCGTGACGATCCTCGTGATCGCCGGGCTGATCAGCGCGCTGGCGTTCGCCGGCCCCTGGCGCGGGCATGTGCTCGGCCCCCTCACCGTGGTCGCGGGCGTGACGTCGGTGGCGTTGCTCCTCGACGTGATGACCGGCTCGACGCTGCAGGTGAACGCCGTGACCGGCTACGAGCCGGTCACCGGCGGCAGGTTCTACGGCTTCAGCAACATCGCCTTCGCCGTCTACGCGACCGGGACCATCCTCGGCCTGGCCGGCGTGGCCCAGTGGCTGCTCGGCCGAGGGACCACCCGGCTCGTCGTGGTGCTGGCCTGCGGGGCCTACGGCGCACTGGCGATCTTCGCCGACGGCTGGCCGTCGTGGGGCGCGGACTTCGGTGGCGTGCCCGCCTTCGTGATCGGGTTCGCCGTCTTCCTGATCATGCTCTATGGACGCCGGGTCTCCCTGGTCAAGCTGCTGCTGGTCGCTCTCGCGGGCACCGTGCTCATCGGCGGGATCGCCGTCTTCGACTGGCTGCGCCCGGTCACCCAGCGGACCCACCTGGGCAACTTCGTCCAGCAGATCATCGACGGCCAGGCCTGGACCGTCATCACGCGTAAGTTCGGCGCCATGATCGGCGTGACCGTGGGGAACTGGTCGCTGACCCTCCTCTCGCTCGTCGCCATCGCCTTTCTCTTCCTGGTGCTCGACCGCCCATCGCGCTGGGGCGCCTCGGCGCTCGGCCAGGCCTACGCCGCCGCGCCGCCGCTCCGCGCCGGTCTGCTGGGCGCCCTCACCTGCGCCTTCGTCGGCTTTCTCATCAACGACTCGGGCATCGCCATCCCGGCCATGGCCCTCACCGTGGCGGTGCCGCTGGCTCTGGCCGCCTCCGTACGCGCCCTGCGGCTCGCCAAGCCCACCACACCAGGCCAACCGTCAGCGCCAACAGCAACCACGGAACAACCTGAGCCCTGACGACGGTCCTCAACCATTCGAGGTCCTGTGGCTGCCCCACGACCCGCGCCGGCAGGTAGGCGAGCGACAGCACGAGTAAGTGCACCACGAGGAACCCGTCCAGCGCCGAGGCGGTCACCAGCGCGAGCATCGCGAACGCCAGCCCGTCATACCAGGGCAGCACGTACGGCGTCGCGAACACGTAGGCACAGACCAGCACGGCCGCCACGACCTCGGCGGGCAACTCCCCCCGCCCCCCACCGGCCGACAGCGTCGGCCCACCCCGCCCGGCATCGGCCGAGGAGGGCGCCCCACCTCGCTCGACCCCGGCGGATGACTGCGCCCCGCCCCGCCCGGCGCCGGCCGACGGCGCCCCACCCCGCGCCGCGCCGATGGACGGGACCGGCGAGCCCATGCCGGGGGCGCGCGACGCCAGGCGGAACAGTGACCAGGCCACCAGCGCGAGCACGAGCAGCGAGCCGATCTGGATCTCGCCACGGTAGGCGCTGCCCACTCCCACGATCCCCTGCAACCACCCCTGGACCAGCTTCCAGAACGAGGCGTGCGAGACGGCCTTGCTGGTGCGGGTCACCGGGGCGACGGCGTCGGCCCCCACGACGGCGTAGCCGACCACCACCACCGCCACGGCGGCCCCTGCCATCAGCGCCAGGCGGCCCGGCCGGCGGCGCAGCTCCCAGGCGAGCCCGAGGGCGACCAGCCCCGCGTTGAGCTTGATGGCCACGCCGGCCCCGAGAAGCAGCCCCGAACCGACCGGACGCCCGCGGGCGAGCAGCGCCGCCACCATGCACGCGATGGCCAGCGTGTCGACGTGCATGCCGGCGACCAGTTGGTAGAGCAGGAGCGGATTGGCCGTCCACAGCAGGGCCGCGCGCAGCCGCCTGGCGGGATCGTCCCTGGTGAAGCGGTCGATCAGCAGGCCGGTCACGATGAACGCCCCGGCGTTGAACAGGGCCAGCACGAAGATGGTGAGCCTGACCGAGTCGCCGCCTACCCAGCTCGCCAGGGCCTGCACGGCGGTCGCGACGGGGCCGTAGACGCTCGGCTCCTCACGCCACGGCGCCTCGACGGCGTCGGCGACCGGGTCGCCACTGAGATCGACCGCGCCATGGGTGTAGGGGTCGACACCGAGGACCACCATGCGCCCGTAGGCGGCGTAGTTGAGATGATCGCCCGACCCCGACGGCGGCAGGAACGCGAGCACGCCGGCGGCGACGCAGCCCACGAGCACGAGAGCCCGCGCGGACGGCAGCCCCCGAGGGCCGGAAATCCTGCTGGCCGGCGGGATGTCGCGAATGGCGAGGAGAGCCCCGAGGAGGCCCAGGCCGCCGAGGACCAGGGCCGCCACGGCCAGGGCGACCACGAGATGGGCGCTGGGCTGGAGGGCCAGAGAGTAGGGCGGGTGCCAGGCGGGGCCGCCGAGGGCGGGGACGACGGCGGACGGCCCGAGCAGGCCGAGACCCGTCGTCAGCAGGATCGAGCCACCGATCGCCGCCATGGCCAGCCTCGGGAGCAGCCAGGACGACCGGCCGCTCCGCGTCTCCGAAGTCACCCGCAAATTCCAGCACACTCACCACAACGCTCACGCCAGTCATCCCCAGCCTGTGGATAACTCCGCCACAGACGCCGCACTTGACCGGTCAGTACGGTGTTTGCCTGGTTTGCCGGGCAAGGATCAGCGCTTGGGGCGGAGTTTGTTGAGGTTTTGGGTGATTACCGGCTCTCGGGTAGCGAGAGCAAGCGCCACATCACGCAGTTGACGGGCGCGGTGAAGCTGGGCGTGCCAGTCGGTGCCCGTCGCCCGATGCCCCATCTCCACCTCGACCTCCGTCACGCGATAGCCCTTGCGCAGGAGGTCGATGGTCAGGCCGGTCTCCACGCCGAAGCCGTGGGCCAGCGGGCGGGCCGCCTCGAAGGCGTCACGGGTCAGGCAGCGCTGGCCGTTGAGCGGCTGCGTCGCCTCGAACCCGGTGGCACGGCGGATGCCGTCGCGCGAGAGCCTGACGACCATGCCGTGGCCACCGAGCTTGACCCGGGTGGCGAAGACGGCGATGGTCATGTCGGCCCTGCCCTCACGCACCGGCTCGATCAGCGCGGTCGCGGCCTGGGCGGTCTCCCCGAGGTCGGCGTCGAGGAAGACTAAGTGGCGCGGGACGTCTCCGTCGAGCAGCCGCACGGCCTCCGCGCCCGACTCCATGGCGGCCGCCTTGCCGCGGTTGCGGCTGTGGCGGATCACCCGGGCCCCCGCGGCCCGCGCCACCCTGCCCGTCTGGTCGGTCGAACCGTCGTCGACCACCACGACGAGGTCGACGCCCGGCAGGGCGAGGGCGGCCGTGACGGTGGCGCCGATCCGGTCCGCCTCGTCCTTGGCCGGGACGATCACCGCTGTGTCGCTCACCACGCCTCGCTTCTCGGGTGGACCGCCCCGCCGTGTCGGGCCGCCGTCATGATCCCTCGGCGATGAGGAACTCCTGCGGCACCTCGTCGTGCACGGTGAAGACCGAGTCGAGGCCGGTGACCTGCAGGATCTTGCGCACGGCGGGGCGAGGGGCGGCGACGTCCAGCGCGCCTCCCTGCTCCTTCATGCGTTTGAGCGCGGACAGCAGGACGTTCATCCCCGTGGAATCGCAGAAATCCACGGCGGACATGTCGATGACCACGCGGCTGGGCCCCTCCTGCAGCAGCCGAGTGAACTCGGACTGCAGGTGGGGTGCCGTATAGAGGTCGATTTCGCCGGTGATCGCAACGAGTGCATGGCCGGCATGTGATCGAGTCGAGACCTTGAGCTCCACAGGGGCAGGCTAGCGGCGACGAGCCTTCCGGTCACGTTGTCACGCCGATAGGGGAACCACAGCTTTTTGTCATCCGTTTAGGCTTCGCGGCAACGCAGAGTACGCGAAGCTTGACGTTGTGACACCGGTATGGCCGGAAGGGGCGGCTCGGCACCTCCCGCATCCGGTCACCACCTCACCGCGAAGGAGGGGCTGGGGCCGAGACCCACGGGCCCGCGTATCAATGAACACAGACAACCAACCGGAAGATCCTCAGCGCCAACGACTCCGCGAACATCTGGAGACCATCTTCATCCGCACCGACAAGGCCGCCTCGTGGCACGACGAGGCGAGCCGCCTTCGTGACCTCGTCAACCACGAGGGCTACGTACCCGTCAGCACCAAGCTCGCGGTCGAGGACCTCGACTTCCTCTCGGGCGCCCGCGAAAATCTGCTCGCGTTCTCGGAGCTGGGGCTGCGCCTGCTCGACCTGCACCAGCCACGCGACGCGGGGGGCATCACCAGTGACGCCGCCCATCCGATCCTGCGGTGCCGGAGCTGCATGTGGCGCTGGCCCTGCCCGACGTTCCGGGCGATGTCCGAGTCGTTCGGCTCGATGCCCGACGCGATCCTGCCGGAGCCCGCCTGAAGACCGGCACCCGCCGCGAAGACGACCCGTGTCAGCCCACCAGGGGGAGGCGGATCTCGAACCGGCAGCCGGGGCCCTCGTTGACCACGCCGATCATCCCGTCATGGGCCTCCACGATGCCCTGAGCGATCGCCAGCCCGAGCCCGGCCCCGCCGTCCCTCGTCGGGGTCCGCGCGGCCTCCCCTCGGAAGGCGACGTCGAACACCCGGGGCAGGTCGTCAGCCGGTATCCCACCACAACAGTCCGAAACCGACAGGCAGGCCATCCCGGAGTCGACCGCCGCCCGCAGCACGACCGCGTGTTCCGACGGGGTGTGCCGGATGGCGTTGACCACGAGGTTGCCCAGGGCCCGGCCCAGGGCTCCCGCGTCGGCCTCCACGGGCGCGGACTCGGCGGCGGCCACGGTCAGGCGCACCCCTTTGGCCCTGGCCAGCGGCTCGGCCCCGGCGAGGGTGTCGGCCACCAAATCGGCCAGCCCGATCCGGGTCCGGGAGAGCCGTAGCGTCCCGGCGTGGATGCGCGAGAGCTCGAACAGGTCGTCCACCATCGCCGACAGGTGCTCCACCTCCAGCTTGATCTGCGTGTGGTAGCGCCCGACCGTCTCGGGATCGGCCACGACCCCGTCCTCCAGCGCCTCGGCCATGGCGCGCATACCGGCCAGCGGAGTGCGCAGGTCGTGGCTCACCCAGGCCACCAGCTCGCGGCGGGCGCCTTCCAGCGCTCTTTCGCGGGCGTACGCCTCCTGCAGGGTGTTGGCGATGGTCTGCAACTCGGCCGGCAGGCCGCGCGGCGCGGCGAAGGGCAGGTCGCGCACGGCGGCGACCAGCCGCCTGCTCTCGCCCACGACCCGCCTGGCCAGCACGAACGCGACCCCCAGGCCCACCAGACCGCCGACCACGACGACGCTGAGCACGATGTCCCTGACCGAGCCATCGATGATCATTTTGAGCGTGATCGCCACGACGCCCGCCAGGGTGGCCACGATCGAGACCACCATCACGACACCGAGCATCATCGCGATCGAGCGGGTGCGCAGCCACCACATGACCGACACACCGACCAGGGCCACCACCAGCCCCAGACCGGCCGTGACCGCCACGATCAGGCTCAGGTCGTGGACCGCCGCGGCGCCCACCGTCAGGCCGTGGACGCCAGGGTCAACGATCAGCCCGTTCATCGCCCGTCTCCAGGGGTTCGTACCGATAGCCCACGCCCCATACCGTGACGATCCTGCGCGGCTCGGTCGGGTCCGGCTCGATCTTCTCCCGCAGCCGCCTGACGTGCACGGTCACCGTGGACGAGTCGCCGAACGACCAGCCCCACACCTGGTCGAGCAGCGCCGACCGGCTGAACGCCTGGCGCGGATTGCGCAGCAGGTAGGCCAGCAGGTCGAACTCCCGTGCCGTCAGCGGCACCTCAGCGTCGCGTAGCCGTACCTCGTGGGCTCCGACGTCGACCACCAGATCGCCATCACGCAGCACGCCCGTGCCACCCGTGACGGACGCCCCGCGCGCGCGGCGCAGCACCGACTGGACGCGGAGCGCCAGCTCGCGCGGGCTGAACGGCTTGGTCACGTAGTCGTCGGCGCCGGTCTCCAGGCCGACCACCCGGTCGATCTCCTCACCGAGGGCGGTCAGCATGATCACCGGGACCGGCCAGCGCTCCCTGAGCTTCCTGCAGACCTGCAGACCGTCGATCTTGGGCAGCATGAGGTCGAGCACCATGAGGTCGGGCGGTCGGGCCAGCGCGCGCCGCAGCGCCTCCGCGCCGTCGCCCACGCACTCGACCTCGTGCCCGTCGCGCTCCAGGTATCGCGCCACCACCTCCGACACGGTCGGATCGTCGTCGACCACCAGGATGCGCGTGTTCACAGCCTCACGGTACGGCCGGACGAGGCCGAACCGACACCCACGTCATCGGTTCGTAAGCCTCGCGGATCATGGCCGCAGCACATACGGTGGACTCATGAGTCGAGTCATCATGCTCGTGTTGGGCGCCCTGTTGGCGCTCTTCGTGCTGTTCAACTTCATCCTGCCCATGGTGGTGGGTCTGCTGAAGATCGCCCTGATCATCGGGGTCGTCGGCCTGCTGGTCTTCATCGCGGTCACGATGGTCGGCAAGTCCTCCTCGCGCTGACATGACGCTGTTCCTGTTCGACCCGTGGCTGATCGCCGTCACCATGATGGCGATCATGCTGCTGGCCGTCTGGGCGGCCAGGATGCTGCCCGTGGCCCGTCGCGAGACGCCGGGCTTTCCGCTGGTCTACGCGCGGCGCACCGCCTTCCAGCGCCAGCGCGACCCCGACGCGGCCGGACGCCCGCGTCCACGAGCGCCCTCACCCAGCCCCGCTTCCGGCTGAGCGGGGCTCGTCACCGAGCCCCGATCCATCTTCCTGATCGAGGGGCTCATGATCGATTCGCTTGTCACGTTCGTCATCGGCGTCGCCGGAGGCGACGCCGCGCTCGCCATCGTGCTGTTCACTCTGGCCGTACGGCTCCTCCTGCTCCCGCTGGGCGTCAGGCAGGCGCGCAGCGCACGAGTGCGCGAACGGCTGGCGCCGAAACTACGCGAGCTGCGCCGGCGGTTCGCGGGTGATCCGCGACGGCTGAGCGAGGAGATGTCCGCCCTCTACGCGAAGGAGGGCACCTCGCCTTTCGCCGGCATTCTTCCTGGGTTGGCGCAGTTGCCGTTCATGTGGTTGATATGGCGGGTCGCCACGCATCCCACCGCGCTGGCCGGGCACGATCTGCTGGGCGCCCCGCTGGGACAACAGGTCGCCGGGGTGATCGCCAATTACGGTCTGATCAGTTGGCCGGTTTCGGTCTTTACAGCGATCATCGTGCTCATGGCGCTGGTGGCCTGGCTGTCCGCGCGTTCGATCCGGGCCTCGATGCCGGAGGAGCAACCGGAGGCGCTGCGCAGGGTCATGCCGCTGCTGCCGTTCGGCTCGGTGCTGGCCGCCGCGGTGCTGCCGCTGGCCGCGGGGCTCTACCTGCTCGTCTCCACGGCGTGGACCGCGGGCGAGCGGGCCGTGCTGGCCGGCCGGCCGCTGAGGGCCTAGCCGGCCTCTCTGAGGGCGTGGACCTGCCCGTTCAGCGTGCCGTCGGGAGCGGGCAGGATCGCCCACACCGTCGTCATGTCACCCTCGTGGCGAACCCCCCAGCTCTCCGCGACGTACTCGACGATGCCCAGCCCTCTGCCCCCCAGCGAGGACAGGGTCGGTCGGCCCGCACGCGGCTCGGTGGCGGCGCCCCCATCGCTCACCGCTACCTCGATGTGATCCTCGTTACGCAGCCAGGCGACCTTGACCATGCCTGACGGCAACGGATGCGCGTGTCGCAGCGCGTTGCTGAGAAGCTCGCTGACCACCAGCACGGCGTCGTCGATGGCGGAACTGAAAACCCCACAATCCCGCAGGTCAGTGCTTAGACGCTGGCGGGCAACGGCGACACTGGACGGCGCGTACGGCAGCAACACCACGCTTGACACACCCACCTCCCCGTCTCCCAGTGCCCCCCGCGGGAACACTCCCCGGTACGACCGAAATGCCCCGTTACTCGGCCCCAGAAACCGCATCCCGATCACAGCTTGTACACATTGGACGATAGATGAGCGCAACCGTGACCACCTCGTTACCGCATCGGTGTGTCGGTTCCGATAGGGGGAGCCGCGGCCAGGACGAGTCGCATCCGGGTGCCTCCTCCGACGCGCGCGTGAGCGCTCACGTCGCCGCCCTGGGCCCTGGCGAGGCTGCGCACGATGTAGAGGCCGAGGCCCACGCCGCCGAACCTGCGGCGGTCGCCGCTGTCGACCTGGACGAAGCGTTCGAAGACCCGATCGCGGTCGTCCGGGGCGATGCCGACCCCCTCGTCGTCGACGACCACGACCACCGAGTCGTCCTCGGGCCAGGCCTCGACGCTGATCAGCCCACCCTTGGGTGAGTACTTGAACGCGTTCTCCAGCAGCTGGCCGAGCACGATGTCGGTGGCCAGCGCGTCGCCCATCACGAGTGGCAGCCCCTCGGGGATGACCACCTCCACCCGGTGCTTGTCGGAGAGCACGGGCAGGCCCAGCGTGGCGGCGTGGATGCGTGCGGCCAGGTCGAAGGACTCGATCCGGACCGGCACCTCGTCGGCGCCCGCCCTGGAGCCGAGCAGCAGGTGATCCATCAGCTGCCCCAGCGAACGGGACCGCTCGGCGATCGTGTGCACGGCGGAGCGGCGCTCGTCGTCGCTCAGTTTGTCCCAGCGCGAGTCGAGCGTGCTGGCGAAGCCGTGCACGATCGTGATCGGGGTGCGCAGCTCGTGGCTGGTCGTCGCCAGGAAGAGGTCCTTGGCCTCCTCCAGCTCCTTAGCCCTGGTCACGTCGCGGAAGTCGATGACGACCTCGCCGGTCTCCTCGATCTCGGCGCTGACCACGTCGAGCCAGCGCCCGGTCTCCATCTGGAAGGTCATCTTCTCGCCCGGCTCGGGCAGCGGGAAGGGCAGCGGCCCGCCCAGCACGGCCTCGCCGGGCAGCGCGGTGAGCTCGGCCGCTGCGGGATTCCACCGGGTCACCAGGCCCTCGCGGTCGAGCACGGCGATGCCGTCGGCGCTCGCGTCGAACACCGCCTGCTCATGGGCCCGCTGGCGGACCGCGTCCTGGTAGGCCACGGCGTTGCCCGCGGCGATGCCGGCATGCCCGGCGAGCAGCTCCAGCAGCTCCAGCTCCAGGTGACCGGGCTTGCGCTTGGCGAACAGGGCGTAGAGCGCGCCGTAGGGGCGGCCGCCGACGGCGGCGAGGCCGAGGGCGATCGTGTGCAGCCCGTCGAGCTGGGCCCACACCAGGTCGCCGAGCCCGTCTGATTCGAGCAGGACCGTCTTGCCGGTGCGCAGCAGCCGGTCGACCAGGCTCGTACGGAGATCGGCGGTCGCGCCCCTGAGAGAGTCGGGCAGGTGGTGCGCGCTCACCAGGCGCAGGCGTTCGCCCTCGATGAGCACGAACCCGCCGGCGTCGGCGCCGGTCAGCTCGGTCAGGCTGGCCGCGATCCGGTCGAGCACGGCGGACAGCTCCAGCTCGGCGTTGATGTCGCCGACCACGTCGGTGAGCCGGCGCACCAGCCTGGCCCGGCGTGCCATGCGGTGCCGGGCCGCCTCGTCGGCCTCGGTCAGATGGTGGACGCACACGTAGCCCGCCACCGTGGTGCCCATGAGCAGCGCGCTGGCGTCGACCCGGAGATCGACCACGCTGCCGTCGCGCCGTAACCGCTTGGTGCGGAGGGTCACCTGGCCGCCCGTGCGGACGTGTTCGAGCACCGCGTTGTGCTCGGCGAGCAGCTCCCCCGGCACGATCGGCGCCCTGCGGCCCAGCATCTCGCCGGCCGTCCAGCCGAAGAGCCGTTCGGCCGCCGGATTCCAGACCAGCACGGTCTGGTCACGGTCAAGCGCGATGATCGCGTTGGGCGAACTCGCGAGCGCCGCACGCGCGATCTCGTCGTCACTCCCGGCCCAGTCGTCACCCACACCTCCATAGTGCCTGCGGTGCGGTGCTTCCGTTGGGCGATCCGTCCGATACGCTGCGGTCACGGCCTCTCCGGGCGGGAAGTGGGTGAGGGAATGCCGGGCGGCGACATCGACGCACTGCTCAGGGTCACCTCCACCACCTACCGCGGGGAGGCGCCGCCCGACATCGCGTTCGGCACCTACGACGGGGCCGTGGGCCGGCTGGTCCTCGCGGTGTCCGGCAAGGGCATCGTGGCCTGCAGCTTCGACGACGAGAACATCGTGTTCGAGCGGGTGGTCAAGCATGTCGGCACGTTCATCGGGCCTGACCCCGGGCGGCTCGACCCGGTGCGCAGAGAGCTCGACGCCTACTTCTCCGGCCGTCTCCGGGCCTTCGCCACGCCGGTCGACCTGGCCCTCACCACGCCGTTCGCCCGTACGGTGCTGCAGAAGACGATGGCGGTGCCCTACGGCGCCACCACGACGCTGGCCGAGATCGGCGAGCTCATCGGCCGGCCGCGCGCGCTGCGCGCGGTCGGCAACGCGGTCGTCTCCAACCCTGTGTGCGTGATCGTGCCGTGCCACCGGGTGGTGGCCGGCGAGGCCGTGCTCGGCGACTATCCCGGCGGCGCGGCCGCCAAGCGCCACCTGCTCACCGTCGAGTCGCGCGCCTGACGGCGCCGATCGCCAGCGTCACCAGCGCCGCCACCAGCGCCGCGCCGAGCGCGCCGTTCATCCACGGCTCCCGGGTGAAGCCGATCGCCTCGCGCGCCGCCATCCAGAAGCCGTCCCACTGCTCGATTGTCGGGGTCGAGGTGGTCAGCCAGTAGGCGGCGAAGCCCAGCGCCCAGGGCACCAGCATGGACCAGCGGGCGGGGGCGTCCTCCTCGGTGTTCCACCGCCGAGCGCCGCCGAGCAGGAAGTAGTCGACCGCGAGCACCGCGAACATCGGCACGAACACCGCGCCGATCACGCCCAGGAACGCGCCGTACGACGCCACGTTCACGACCAGCGCGATGGCGGTGGTCAGCACGCCGATGACGACCGAGATGATCCGCCGGTCGACGCGCGGCATCAGGTTCTGCAGCGACATCGTGGTGGAGTAGACGTTCGCGAACGACTGGTCCGCCTCGCGCAGCACGAGGATCGCGAAGAACAGCGCCCCCAGCGGCGCCGCGACGAACGGGCCGAACACCGCGGTGCTGTCGGCGGTCACCGCGGCCGTCCCGGCGATGGCCACCGCGTAGACACCGAGCCCGAGGCAGGCCACCTGGGCCAGTGTGTAGCCGCCGACCACGCCGGTGAACGCGGCCCGGCTCGACCTGGAGTGCCTGGCGAAGTCGGCGGCGATCGGCACCCAGGAGACCGACAGCGCGATCACGTAGTCGACGGCCGGCGCGAACGCCGTCCAGGAGCCGCCGTCCTGCGGGGTGGCCTCGCCCAGGAACTCCACCGCGAACCAGATCAGCGAGATGATCACGGCGACCGTGACGTACCGGCGCAGCAGCCGGATCGAGCCGAGCGGCCAGATGCTCAGCGCGGTCGTCAGGATGCCGGCCACGACCACCCACACCGCGTACGGCACGGCGTCACCGAAGATGGCCATCGCGCCCATGGAGATCACCCAGAGCTCGAAGGCGCCCCAGCCGATCATCTGCACGATGTTGAGGACGCTCGGGATGTAGGAAAGCCTCGCCCCGAACAGGCCGCGGAGCAGCACCATCGACGGCCGGCCGGTCTGCGTGCCGGGGATGGCGGCCAGGCCCACCATCGTGGTGCCGATCAGGCTGCCGACGAGCGCGGCCACCAGCGCGGCGGTCACGGTCAGCGGTGCGTCGCCGAGGGGGTTGAGCAGGAACAACGCTCCGGAGAAGCCCAGCAGGCTGACCGCCAGGTTGGCCCACAGGGCGCCCTGGTCAAGAACTCCGAGGGTCTTGGGGGGCTCTCCGTCGAGGGTCAGCGGAACTTCGTCGACGACAGAGGACATCGCACTCTCCCTACGCCGGCATTACCCGGACAGGTTCATGCGGTCGGCGACGGCCTCGGTCACCCTCTCAGCCCGGTACGCCCCGAGCTCCCGCGATCTGTGTAATTTTCAACCGGGATTATGCCATCGATCACGCCACGATGGGAGAGCCCCCGGTCTCGCTGACCATCGTCCGCCGGGCGAACTCCCACGACCGCATGCCGCCACCGACGTTGACGGCCTCACGGCCGAGCTGGTTGAGCCACGCCGCCACCTGCAGCGACCGGGCGCCAGACCGGCAGATGACGTAGACCTTCCGGTCTTCGGGCACCTCGGCGACCCGGGCCTGGATCTCGCTCATCGGAATGTGGACGGCCTCGGGCGCGTGACCGGCCACCCACTCGTCCTGCTCGCGCACGTCGAGCAGGAAGACGTCGGCGGGCAGGTCGCGTGCCTCGATCTGGGGAACGTTCATGCGTCCATCATCTCGCGCCTGGCGTCGTAGTCGGCGCGGGCCCGGGCTATCTCCTGCTGGTGCTCCTCGGTCCAGATGACCAGGGCTTTGATGGTCTGGTGCAGGGTGCGGCCGAGCGGTGTGAGGGCGTAGTCGACGCGGGGCGGCACGACGGGGTGAACGGTGCGGCTGACCAGGCCGTCGCGTTCGAGGTGACGCAGGGTGACGCTGAGCATGCGCTGGCTGACGCCGTCGATCTCGCGGCGGAGCTGGGTGAAACGCAGGCTCTGGCAGTCGAGCAGGGCGATGACCAGCAGCGACCATTTGTCGGCGACGCGATCGAGGATCTGCCTGACCTCGCAGTCCTCTCTGGTGTCCCACTGCTTGACGTCGTAGTCGTCGGCGGTGCTCTCGCAGTAACCGAGTGACTTGAAAGTGCCGTCTTCCATGGAACCTCATGCTGTCGCAGGATGCTCCTGGTTACAAGAGATAACCGACCCAACTACAAGTAACCGGGGGTTGAACCATGCCTGCGACCGACCGACTGTCCGGGCGCGCACTGGGCGCGCTGCTGGTCCTGTGCGGAGCCATCTTTCTGGAAGGCATCGACGTCGCGATGCTGAACGTGGCCCTGCCGTCGATCAGGGCCGAGCTGGGGCTCTCCACCGGCATGCTGAGCGGGGTGGTCAGCGCGTACGTGCTCGGCTACGGCGGGTTCCTGCTGCTCGGCGGCCGGGCGGCCGATCTCCTGGGGCGGCGCAGGATGTTCCTGCTCTGGCTCGGCGTCTTCCTGGTCTTCTCCGGGCTGGGCGGGTTCGCGACGGAGGGGTGGATGCTGCTGGTCGCCAGGTTCGTGACCGGGGTGGCCGCCGGTTTCATGACGCCCGCCGGGCTCTCGCTGATCACCACGACGTTCGCCGAAGGCAGGCAGCGCAACCGGGCGCTGCTGGTCTACGCGGGCACCGCCTCCGCCGGGTTCGCGCTCGGCCTGGTGATCGGCGGGTTGCTGACGGCGATCGGCTGGCGCTGGGTGTTCTTCGCGCCGGTCGTCCTTTCGCTGGTGATCCTGCTCGTCGCCATCCCGGTGCTGAAGGAGCCCGCGGGTGACCGCCGCCCCGCGGGCGGCTTCGACCTCGCCGGGGCCGGGTGCGTGACCGGCGCGATGATGCTGCTGACGTACGGCGTCGTACGGCTGGAACACCCGGGTGAGGGCCTGGCGCTGACCGCCGGCGTCTTCGCGGTCGGGCTGGCGCTGCTGGCGGCGTTCGCGGTGATCGAGCGACGGTCGGACGCGCCGCTGGTGCGCCTCGGGCTGCTGCGGTCGGGCCCGCTGGCGCGGGCCAATCTGGCGGCGCTGCTGCTCACGAGCGCGTTCTTCGGCTTCCAGTTCCTCGTCACGCTGTACCTGCAGGAGCTGCGCGGCTGGTCCGCGCTCCAGACCGGCCTCGCGCTGATCGCCGTGGCCGCCGACGTGGTGCTGGCGCCCCTGCTCACTCCCTGGCTGGTCAACAGGTACGGCACCGCCCGGGTGATCCTCGGTGGACTGCTCGTCGGGCTGGTGGGCTACGGGTTGTTCCTGGGAGTCGGCCTCGACTGGACGTACGCGGCCATGCTGCCCTCGATGCTGCTGATCGGCACCATGTTCGCGTTCGTCTACGGCCCGCTCACCATCGCCGCCACGGACGGCGTCGCCGAGCACGAGCAGGGCCTGGCCGGTGGCCTGATCAACACGTCCTTCCAGTTCGGCGCCGCGCTCGGCCTGTCGGCGGTCACGGCCGTCAACGTGGCGGTGCTGGGCGCCGGCGACTCCGCTCAGGCCGGGCTGGACGCCATCCGGGCGGCGCTGGCCGTGCCGGTGGCCGCCACGCTGCTCGCCGTGATCGTCATCGCCGTCGGAGCGCGCGAGCGCGCCGCTCCGCCCTCGGAGCGGCTGGCCGTCGAGGTGTGACTACTTCAGCAGGCGGGACAGGCGGCGGTCGGCGAGCGGCTTGCCGCCCGTCTGGCAGGTGGGGCAGTACTGCAGCGCCGAGTCGGCGAAGGAGACCTCGCGGATGGTGTCGCCGCAGACGTCGCAGGGCTGGCCGGCGCGGTTGTGCACGCGCAGGCCGGACTTCTTCTCCGCCTTGAGGTCCTTGGCCGCCAGCCCGTGCGCGCGCTCGACGGCGTCGCGCAGGGTGGTGACGATGGCCTCGTGCAGGTCGGCGATCTGCGCGTCGGTGAGGGTGGCCGCGATCTTGTACGGCGACATCTTCGCCGCGTGCAGGACCTCGTCGGAGTAGGCGTTGCCGATGCCCGCGATGATCTTCTGGTCGCGCAGCAGGCCCTTGATCTGGGTGCGGTTGCCGTCCACGATGCCCTTCAGGGCCGCCACGGTGAAGGATTCGTGGAGCGGGTCGGGGCCGAGGGCCGCCACGCCCGGCACTTCGTCCGGATTTTTCGTGACATAGACGGCGAGGCGCTTCTGCGTCCCCGCCTCGGTCAGCTCGAAGCCGGGCGCCAGTCCCTCGTCGTCGGGCGCGAGCCGTACGCGTACCGCCAGCGGGCTCTTGCCGGGACGGACCGGCTTGGCGCCCGAGAGGTCGTCACGCCAGCGCAGCCACCCGGCACGGGCCAGGTGGAAGACCAGGTGGAGGCCGTCGCAGTCGAGGTCGAGGAACTTGCCGTGCCTCGACACGCCCGTGACGGTCAATCCGCCGAGCGCGCTGACCGGCGGATCGAACGTCTTGAGAGCCTGGAACGCGACCACGTCGACGCCCAGGATGGTGCGGCCCACCGCCTGCTCGCGCAGGAACCCGGCCAGCGACTCGACTTCGGGAAGCTCCGGCATGTCACCAGGGTACGGCGCGCACCGCACTGTCCACAGCCTGTGGAAATCTTCCTAGGGCACGTCCCAGAACGCCAGCTCGTGCGCCATCCCCTCGACGAACAGGGCCTCGGCCCGCGCCGGATCCGGAGCGGCCTCGTCGATCATCTCGCCGATCCGGCCGGTCAGGGCCGCGAAGCCGGGATCGGCGTAGGTGTCCACCCAGGCGCGGTATCGCGGCTCAACGGGCGGATTCTCCGCCAATATCCGGCCAAGCGTCGAATAACCCCACATACAGGGATAAAGCGCAGCAAGCCCCTCCGCATAGTCCGCCGCCGACTCCAACAGGAACGACGTGTACGCCGCGCACGCCGGCCCCTTGCGAGCTCCCTCCAGATCGGCGCCGAACCCCGCCGACAACGACCGGTGCAGGTCCAGCTCGTCGTGGAAGGTCGCGTGGGCCAGGTCCACGAGATCGCCCAGGTGCGCCGCGGGCGCCTGCCAGGCCAGCCGCGCGAAGACCCGTACATAGTCGTGCAGGAACAGGTAGTCCTGCTCCAGCCAGGACCGAAACACCTCCTCGGGCAGATCACCGCGCCCGATGCCGACCACCGTGGGATGCGCCAGTTGGGCCCGCAGAAGCGGTCGTCCGACCGCGTGCAACTTCTCCGCAGTACTCATGAACCGCACGTTAGTGTCAAAGGCATGAAAGTCACGATCGCGGAGGAACTGCTGCTCCTCGCCTACAGCGAGGATGAGGGCAAGCAGCTCATCAGCGCCACGCAGCTCGACGCCGCGCTCGGCGGCGCCATCCTCGCCGAGCTGGCCGTCAACGAGCGGATCAGCCTGTCGGACGCCAAGGTGTCGGTCCTGGACCCCACGCCCCTCGGCGACGAGGAGCTCGACGCGGCGCTGGCCCGGATCGCGGCCGAGAACAAGGAGCGCAAGCCCGCCTGGTGGGTCCAGAAGCTCTATTCCGCCACGCTGCGCAAGCGCCTGCTGACCAGGCTCGCAGAGGCGGGCGTGCTGGCCGAGGAGCGGGGGAAGGTGCTCGGCGTCTTCCCGACCACGCGCTGGCCGGAGGCCGACGGCTCGGTCGAGGCCGACGTCAGGGAGCGCGTGGCCGGCGCACTCGGCGGCGCCGACCCCGACGCCCGCACCGCCGTGCTCGTCGCCGTGATGCACGCCTCCAAGCTCGACCGCAAGGCGTTCCCCGGAGCCGACAAGGAGCGCGTCAAGGAGATCGCCGAAGGCGCGTGGGCGGGCGACGCCGTGGCCACGACCATCGCGGCGATCAACTCGGTCATCATGATCGCCGCGACCACCGCGGCCGTCACCGCCACGATCAGCTAACGGTTGATCGGGCGGTGTGGCGACAGCCCACGCCGGGCCTCAGCCCGCGTCGATGATCTCCTTCGGCACCGGCTTGTCCTCGGCCAGCGCGTTGAAGAGACCGAGTGCCTTCTCGCGGTCCCACTTGACCGCCGTGCCGCCGTCGACGCTCTCGTTGCCGCCGAACGGCACCACCGTGGTCACCGGGCTGTCGCCCATGGCCAGGCCCAGCGAGAGCATGTCGAACGCCCCTGTGCCCTCGTCGACCAGAACCGCCTCGGTGGCGCTCATGGCCAGCGGGATGGAGGTGAAGGGGTTGATCAGGACACCGGGGCTGGCCGCCTTCTTCACCACGGCCGACAGGAACTGTCGCTGGCGCTTGGTGCGCTCGAAGTCGGGCAGCGCACCGCCCTTGCGGGTGCGTACGTAGCCCAGGGCCTGGTCACCGGTCAGGACCTGCTTGCCCTTCTTCAGTTTGAGCCCCGCCTTGGGGTCGTCGACGGCGGCGCGGACGTCGATCTCGACCCCGCCGACCGCGTCGACGATGTCCACGAAGCCGGCGAAGCCGATCTCCATGTAGTGGTCGACCCGTACGCCCGTGACGGTCTCGACGGTCTTGACCAGCAGACTCGGCCCGCCGATGGCGTAGGCGGCGTTGAGCTTGTGCCGGCCCTTGCCCGGGACGGTGACCGCCGAGTCGCGCGGCAGGCTGACCAGTGTCGGCTTGTCGCCGGCGTCGGAGATGTGCAGCAGCATCATCGAGTCGGTGCGCTGGCCAGCCGCACGGCCCGTGGCGAGCTTGCGGCGCTGGGCGGCCGACAGGCCCTTGCGGCTGTCGGAGCCGACGAGCAGCCAGTTGGTGCCCGGGGTGTCGGCGACGCGGCCCTCGTAGTCGTCGAGCGCGTTGTCGATGCCGCCCAGCCGTGAGTCGATCCAGAAGAACAGGCCGACGGCCGTGACCAGCAGCAGTGCCACCAGGACGGCGACGATCCTCAGGATCACGCGACCGGACGGCCGTCGTCGCGGTGGCCGGGGGCCGGAGGGAGCCTGCTCCTCGGAACGCCGCAACGGCTTCACCGGGCCGCCACCGCCCGAGCGTTGCCTGCCGTACACGCGCCCGCCGGACCGAGGAGGGTCGCCGGCGGGCGGCCCCATGGGGGAGCCCCCGGGCGGCGCGGACGGGCGCTGGTGCGCGGGCGCACCGCCGGACCGCAGGCCGCCGTCCTGCCGGGGGGGCAGCGGGCGGCCGTCACCAGGCGAGCGCATGGCCCGCGTCCGCTCGTCCTCAGACACTTCGCTCTTCTTCCCCTCTGTTGCCATAGACGCTACGTCGATCCATCGTCCAGTGAAGACCCGTCATCAAGGTTTTCCCACGGAAAAGTACGCACAGCTTGCACTTGGCCACTCCGGAAACATAGACGCGTTCCCAGTCGTTACGTTTGTGGACGACTTCTAGCGAAAGGATGATCGTGTCCGCCTCGGACCCATGGAGTAGTCGCCCGTGCACGAGCACGGGTTCCCCTGAGAGCTCACTGCGGTGAGCGCTTATCTGGGCTTGCTTGCCCTCTTTCTTCTCACCGCCGCGACCGGCTACTTCGTCGCCCAGGAGTTCGCCTACGTGGCCGCCGACCGGGCCGTCCTGCGTGAGCAGGCCGCCGCCGGCGACAAGGCCGCGGCCAAGGCCCTTCAGGTCACCTCCCGCCTCTCGTTCATGCTCTCCGGCGCGCAGCTGGGCATCACGGTCACCGCGCTGATCGTCGGTTTCCTGGCCGAGCCCGCCATCGCCACCCTGGTACGGCCCTGGCTGGTCGACGCCGGGCTGTCCGAGGGCGTCATCGCCGGACTGTCGGTGACCATCGGCGTCTTCGTCGCGACCGTGGTGCAGATGGTCCTGGGCGAGCTGGCGCCCAAGAACCTCGGCATCGCCCGGCCGGAGCCCGTCGCCAAGTTCCTGGCCTCCTCGACCCTGGTGTACCTCGCCGTCGTCGGCCCCGTGATCCGCCTGTTCGACTCGGCGGCCACCGGCCTGCTCAGGCGCGTCGGCATCGACCCCGTCGAGGAGGTGGAGCACGGCGCGACCCCCGAGGAGCTCTCGCGGATCATCGCCGAGTCCACCCAGGCGGGCGAGCTGCCCCCGCGGCTGTCGGAGCTGCTGGAGCGGGCGCTGGAGTTCGGCGACCGCATCGCCGAGGAGATCATGGTGCCCCGCCCCCGCGTCGTGGCGCTGCGCGACTCCCAGTCGATCTCCGAGCTCATCGACGCCATGCGCGAGTGCGGCCACTCCCGCTACCCCGTGCTCCGCGACGACGGCGACGTCGTGGGCGTGACCGGCGTCCGCGAGTTGCTGGCGTCCGGCCTGGAGGAGGGCCGGATCAGTGACGTCACCCGGTCCTCCCCCATGGTGCCCGACTCGCTGCCGCTGCCCGCGGTGCTCGAGCAGATGCGCGCGGCCAAGGACGACATCGTCTGCGTCATCGACGAGTACGGCGGCCTGGCCGGCGTCATCACCATCGAGGACCTGGCCGAGGAGCTGGTCGGCGAGCTCGTCGACGAGAACGATCCCGAGCCGGCCGGCGCGGTCGAGCGGCCCGACGGCGTCTGGGACGTGCCCGGCCGCCTCCGGCTGGACGAGGTCGAGCGGGCCACCGGCATCGCGCTGCCCGAGAGCGACGACTACGACACGCTCGCCGGGCTGGTGCTGGCCAAGCTCGGCCGGCTGCCCGACGCGGGTGACACGGTGATCGTGCGCACCACGCCCGAGACCGACCCGTTCGTCGAGAACGACGACGAGCACCTGGCCGAGCTGACCGTGCTCTCCCTCAACCGACGGGTGCCCGACTGGGTGCGGCTGGCCCCGGTGCGACACGCGGAGGTCACCCGATGACGCTGATTCTGCTCAGCATCGCGCTGCTGCTCTTCAACGCGGTGTTCGTGGCCGCCGAGTTCGCCTTCGTCTCCTCCCGGCGCCACCGCCTGGAGGAGATGGCGAGCGGCGGCAACCGCCTGGTCAGGTTCGCCGCGAAGTCCGCGGTGGGCGGCGGCCGGCGGCTGTCGCTCATGCTGGCCGGCGCGCAGCTCGGCATCACGCTCTGCACGCTGGGCCTCGGCTTCGTCACCGAGCCCGCGATCGAGCACTTCCTGGAGCCGGTCTTCGGCGCGATCGGCGTGCCGGAGCCGCTGCAGGTGCCGATCTCGCTGACCATCGCGCTGGCGCTGGTGACGTTCCTGCACATGGTGATCGGCGAGATGGCGCCCAAGTCGTGGGCCCTGACCCATCCCGAGCAGGCGGCCATGATCCTGACGCTGCCCTTCCGCGCCTTCGTGTGGGTCATGAGCCCGCTGCTGTCCACGCTGAACGGCCTGACCAACCTGATACTGCGGGTCTTCGGCGTCCAGCCGCGTGACGAGCTGGCCACCACCAGGACCCCGCGGCAGCTGGCCATGCTGGTCGGCGAGTCGGGCCGGATGGGCCTGCTCGACCGGGAGGAGCACGACCTGCTCACCCGGGCGCTGCGGCTGCAGGCCGAGGGCATCGAGCGGCTGATGGTGCCGATCGACCGGGCCGTCATGGTCCCCGCGTCGGCCGACGCGACCCGCATCAGGGAGGCCGCCCGGGACAGCGGCCACCTGCGGCTGCTCGTCGGGTCCCCCGGCGACGTCCAGGGGGTCCTGCACGTCCGCGACGCGCTGCTCCAGCCCGACCGTACGGCCGGCGAGCTCGTCCGGCCCGTGCCCGGTCTGGAAGGCGCCACGCAGGTGCCAGAGGCCGTCACAGCGCTCCAGGAGGCACGGGCGCATCTGGCTCTGGTCACCGGGCAGGCCGGCGCGGTCGTGGGCATGGTGACGCTCACCGATCTGGTCGGCGAGCTGCTCGACACGCGCGCGATGGCGGCCTGACCAAGTCGACGCGCGATAGCGGGCTGGACCCGAGGAATATCAAGAACACACCACCCGGCCGATGGCGATCCGAAAGGACCGCCACCGGCCGGGCCCACATTCCGCACCCGGGCCTGAGCAGGCGGTAGAAGTGGGCTGGACGAGGTCGGCGAGGCACCGGCGGTGATATCGGTCAGGACGGCCCGACGGAGCCCTCCTCGTTGTCCACCAGCTCGCATGCCGCCACGGGGCCGTTGGAGATACGGGCCCAGATGCTGGCGATGCGATCGTCGTCGGAGACGTTGAGCTCGATCACCGCTGTCTGCCCGCGCCCGACCACGCGGGGGTCAATGATGAAGCCGTTCTCCACCTGGCTCTGCGGTGCGGGCGGAACGGCCAAGGGAGCCTCCTGCGCGGACAGCAGGCTCGTACTGCGCGGTTGCGGGCTGCACCGCTTGCCTGACGGGACGAAGTCCACGACCGCGTTCACGCCCATGCGGCTCAGGTCCTCTCGCAGGCCCTCGGGGTCTCTGGCTTCGGTGAACGTGACGTGGATCGTGCCGTCGCCCAGCTTGGTGATGGCGTAGGCGGGCGTGCCACCGATGATCTGGGTGGCGGCGACCACCAGCGCGGCGGCCGCCGTCATCACCGGGATCAGGATCGCCGGGCGGGGCAGCCGAAGCCTGGGCCTGGCTGAGCGGACGGTGTGATGGATCTCCGCCATGACGAACTCCTTGAGCTTCTGGCGCCGCCGTTCCGACAGCACGGGATCCACTTCGGGTAGCACGTTCTCGCCCCACTCGGCGCGCTCGTTCGCGTCCATATGTCAGACCTCCCTCATGACCCGGGTCACGGTCACCTGCTGTGCCGGCCGCGACGGCTCTCGCTCCGCCGTGGCCTTGTCCAACTTCCGCCGGGCGCGGGACAGCCGGGATTTGACCGTGCCCACCGAGACGCCCAGCGCCTCGGCGGCTTCGGCGTGACTCAGCTCCGAGCCGACGACCAGCGAGATCACCTCCTGCTCCGCACGCCGCAGCTGGGCGTAGGCCCGCCGTAGCGCGGCCACCCGCTCGGCGTCGTCCAGCCGTCCCGCCACCTCTTCGGCGAAGTCGGCGACTTGGTCGTTTCTCGGCATCCGGGCCAGGGCGTTGTCGTACCGCCGGGACGCGCGCCTGGTGTTGCGCGCCACGTTGGTGGCGATGCCCAGGAGCCAGGGCCGCAGGCTGCCGCCGTCCGCGTCGATGCGCCCACGCAGCCGCCATGTCTCCAAGAAGGTCAGGGACATCACGTCCTCGGCGGTCGACCAGTCGCCCGTCAGCCGGAAGGCGTGGTTGTACACCGTCCGGGCGAACTCGTCATAGAGCTGTCCGAACGCGTCAGCGTCCCCGTCCCGGATCCGGGCTCGTGTCACCATGTCCATACTCAAGACCTGTTCGCAGCCTGCTCGGGGTTCCGAGATTTTCCGGACGAGTTCAGATCATCGCCAGAGCGACGCTGGGGGGAACACGGGAGGCCCGTACCGCCGGGTAAATGCCGGCGATCAGGCTGACGGCGAGCGTGGCGGCCAGGGTGCCGCCGATCACCCAGGGCGGCACCACCGCGGGCCACCCCTGCATCAGCGCGTACGCCATGGTGACGAGCACCCCGATGACCAGTCCGCCGCCTCCGCCGATCACCGACAAGATGAGGGATTCGGTGAGGAACTGCATGCGGATCTGGCCCCGCGTGGCGCCGAGCGAGCGGCGCAGGCCGATCTCCCGCCGCCGTTCGAGCACCGAGATCACCATGGTGTTGGCCACCCCCACACCGCCGACCAGGAGCGCGACCGCACCCAGGCCGAGGAGCAGGCCGGTGAACGTGCCCGCGGCGGCCGCCCGGGCCGCGAGCGCGTCCGACGGCCGGGAGACCGCGACGTGTTCGGGGTTCTCCGGGTTCACGGTGCGTGCCAGCAGGGCCCGTACGGCCTCCACCGACTCCTCCGCCGACCGTTCGTAGATGGTCGTCGGGTGCCCGTCGAACTGGAAGTACTTCTGGGCGGCGGCGAACCCGATCAGCGCGGAGCGTTCGATCTCGGGAGCCAGCGGCATCGGGCCGAGGATGCCGATCACCGTGAACCACCGGTCGCCGATCCAGACCCGCATCCCCGTACCGGTGACGCCGAGCCGTTCCGCGGCCACCGAGCCGAGCACAACCGCGGGATAGCGTGCGGTGGCCTCGTTGAGCCAGGAGCCGACCCGCACCTGACCGTCGAGGGTGGACAACAGGTCGAAGGTGGCGGCCTGCACCGTGATACCGCCGGTCAGTTCCTTGGGGATCCGGTCGGTGCGCCGGATCGCCACCGCGATGGTCCCGGTGGCCCCGGCATGGCGCACCGCTTCCACCTCACGCACCATCGCGACCGCGCGGGCGGGCAGTCGCGCCTCCTCGCCCGAGAAGGTGCTGCCCGCCTCCACGCGTAGCAGGCCGGTGCCGAGCCGATCGAGTTGCCGCATGAGCTGTTCCTGTCCGGAGGCCGAGATGCCGATGACTGCGATCATGGTGGCGATGCCGATGGCGATGCCCAGTGCCGACAGGAACACGCGGCCTGGCCGGGTCCGCAGCCCCGCGCCGCCGACCCTGAGGACATCGCGCAAGCGCAGCCGCGACGGCGCGGGAACAGTCGTGCTCATCACGCCTCCCCCGGGCCGCTCTTGATCAGCGCCGCCACCTGCCGATGTCCGGCGCCCGGCCCGTCATCGGAAACGATGCGCCCGTCACGCACGCGCACCCGGCGCGGAGCCCAGGCGGCGATCTCCGGGTCGTGGGTGATGACGACCACCGTCGTGCCGTCGGCGTGCAGATCGCGCAGCAGGCTGAGCACCTCGGTCCCGGCGGACGAGTCGAGGTTGCCGGTCGGCTCGTCGGCCAGCAGGAGCGGCGGGTCGCCGACCACAGCGCGGGCGATGGCGACGCGCTGCTGCTCTCCGCCGGACATCTGCTGGGGATGGTGGCCGAGCCGGTGGCCCAGACCCACGCGCCGCAGCGCCTCTTCGGCCCGGGTCCGGCGCTCACGCAGCGGGCGTCCGGAGTACAACAGCCCGTCCGCCACGTTGTCCAGCGCCGACGTGCCGACGGCCAGGTGGAACTGCTGGAAGACGAACCCGATGCGGGAGGAGCGCAGCCCGGACAGTTGCCGGTCCGACAGCTCGGCGACAGAGAAGCCGTCGATTCTCACGGTGCCCGAAGTCGGCCGGTCCAGGGTACCGATCAGTTGCAGCAGCGTGGACTTGCCTGAGCCGGACGGGCCGACGATGGCCACCAGCTCGCCTTCCTCGACGATGAGGTCCGCGCCGCGCAGGGCGTCCACGGAGCCGTTGTAGCGCTTGGTGATGCCATGTGCCTCGATGACCCTTCTCACGACGCGGGCACCCTGACCTTCGTCCCGGCCCGCAGCCCTGGTGCCGAGACCTCCACACGGCCGCCGCCATAGGCTCCGGTCCGCACGCCCACGGTCCGCCGGGCCTCGCCCGGCTCCACCACCTCGATGCCGAACCCTCCGTCGCGTAGCGCCAGCAGAGCCTCGATCGGCACGCTGAGGACGTCCTCGCGGCGCTCACTCTCCAGCGTCACCGTGACCGGCGCCTGGTCCTTGTCGAATGCCCTGCCCTTCTTCCCGCCGCTCAAGGCGATCTCCACGTCCACAGTGCTCTCCTCGCCCTGCTGAGAGGCGGACGCCTTCCGTACGACGGGGCCGACGCGGATCACCTTTCCCTTGACGGTCTTGCCGCCCGGCAACTCGGCCGAGACCTGGGCACCCTGGCGGACGAGGTCCTGTCTGTCGACGTCGAGGTCGAGACGCACGACCTGCCGCGTACTGGACGCGGTGAGCACCTCCGTGTTCGGCCCCATGAGGTCGCCGACGGCGGCCGTCACCCTCGTGACCCGCACCGTGCCGGGCAGGAACACCACCTGGGAGGCGTCCACCACGCCGGTCCTCTTCCACCCCCGGTCCTTCTGCCAGGCCCGTACGGCCTGTGCCGTCGCATAGGAGAAATGCCGGTCGACCGTCATGTCGTCGCCGTATCCGAGCGCCTTGAGGCCTCTTTCCAGTTGCAACACGTCCGGCCCATCGGTGACCCCCTGCCGGAGCGCGCGGTAAAGCGGCACCTCGCCGCGCATGAGCACGGTCCAGCGCCGGTCGGCGGCGAACAGGGCTCCGCCTTGCCTGATCGTGGCCTCCGGCCGGGGCACCCAGGTGATCATGCCGGCGGCGCCGGTCCTGATCCGGCGTTCTCCGGTGAAGGTCAAGGTGCCCTCCACCGACACGGTGTCGACGAGATCACCTCGTATGACCTCGGCGGTGGCCACGGGCACGGCCTGGGCCACGGGCGTCTCCCGCCCACCGGTGAAGGCCATCGCCGCCCCCGCTGCCGCGGCGAGAACCGCCACGACGGCGGTCGCCACGACGGAGCGCTTCACTGGCCACCGGCCTCGGCGGAGCATTCCTTCATCGCCGCGTCGAACGTCGCCTGATCGCCGCCGTTGAAATCGGGGCCGGGCATCTTGCCGTCGGGGCCCGGATCGGGGAAGTCGATGCCGTGTCCTCGCATGCACTTCGCGAGCCGGGTCATGCGGTCGAGATAGGCCGGGTCCTTTCCGTCGATCGTGTTGGCCACGCCCTGCATCTCCTTCTCGCACGCCTTGCCCGCCTCCTCGGGAATCTGCGTTCCGCCCGCGGGAAGCTGCTTGGGGTCGTCGGGGAAGCTCTTGACGCCGTGCTCGCGCAGACACTTGGCGTACTTGAGGTAGGAGTCGTTCGCGGCCGAGGTCGTGGGGATCCCCACGGCGTCGCCGCCGGCGGGCTGGGCGCTGCCGCAGGCCGTGGTCAACGCCAGCAGGGGAACCGTCAGCAGGAGTGCGACTCGTCGCATGGGGTGCGCTCATTTCCGGCCAGGGAGCGGCTTTCGCTCCTTCGCCCCATGTCCTGTCCGCTGCCTCCGCCGGGTTCCCGCCTTTCTCGGCGCCGGACCCCTCGACACGCGCGATGGCGGCCTGAGCAAGTCGGTGCGCAATAGCGGTCTCAACCCCAGGAATGTGGTCAAAAACACACCGCCCGGCCGATAGCCATCCGAAAGTGGACTGCAACCGGCCGGGCCTACATTCCCGCACGAGGGCGTCAGCCGTACACAGGTTCTTGGAAAAGAAGAAGCCCCGGCTCTTGCGAACCGGGGCTGTCTTTCGTCAGTGTGGGTCTGCCGAATTCTTCGGCTGAACCGCGAGGTGGGCGAGGAGGGATTTGAACCCTCACGTCCTTTCGGACACACGGACCTGAACCGTGCGCGTCTGCCGTTCCGCCACCCGCCCTGAGTGGGTGCTGAGAAACAGTAGCACGGAACAGCCGCTGGTACTGAACCCGGATACGATCGCATAAGACACGGGAGCGGAGGAGCTGGGCGCGACAGCCGACGAGCGCCGGGATCACCGCGACGGTGGGACGAGCGGGCACCAGGCGTGAGAGCGTCTGTAGGCCGCGATCATATGCACGGAGGAAGGGAGGTACCCGGTGGGAGTCCTTCAGCGCTTCGAGCGAAGGCTCGAAGGCTTGGTTGAGGGGGCCTTTGCGCGGGCGTTCAAATCTGACCTTCAGCCGGTCGAGGTCGCCAGCGCGGTTCAGCGGGAGATGGATGAGCGTGCGGCGATCGTCGCACAGGGTCGCACGCTCGTGCCCAACGACTTCGTGGTGGAGCTGTCCACGACCGACAGCGAACGGCTTGAGGTCTACGCCGACAGCATCAGCCACGAGCTGGCCAACCTTGCCAGGGAGTACGCCAAGGAGCAGGGCTACTCCTTCGTGGGACCGGTCCGGGTCCGTTTCGAGACCGCCACCGACCTGGCTGTGGGACTGTTCCGCATCAGGTCAGGCGTCATCCGCGGCGCGACGGTGGAGCAGGACGAGATTCGCCAGCCGGCGAGCGATCTGCCCCCGTCGAGGCCCAACGCGTTCGGCGGGCGGCCCCGGCTGCTCGTCTCCACCCAGGACGACCCTCAGGGCGACCGCTCCTACGAGCTCACCACTCCGGTGACCTTGCTCGGACGGGGCACCGACTGCGATCTTCGTCTGGTAGACCCTGGGGTCTCACGTCATCACGCGGAGCTGCGCGTCGAGGGGCAGCAGGTCCATCTGGTCGATCTCGGGTCGACCAACGGCACATTCGTCAACGGCCAGCCGGTACGCAGGATCGAGCTCCAGAACGGCACGCGAGTGACTTTGGGGCGTACGACACTGGTGTTCCGGCGCGATTGAGGGTAGACAGACGGTCCATGTCCGAGCTCACGCTGCTGCTGATCCGGCTCGCCTTCCTGGCGGTGCTGTGGTTCTTCGTCATTGCCGCAGTCGGCGTGATCCGGACTGACTTGTTCGGATCACGCACGGCCCCCGCCGGTCCACGTAAGAGTGCGAAACCATCCAAACCAGTGGCAAAGCCGAAGAACAAGAAAGGCGAGCCACGCCAGCTTGTCGTGACAGGTGGCCCGCTCCAAGGCACCACCATTAACCTCACGGAGACGCCCATCACCATTGGCCGGGCGAACGACGCCACGCTCGTGGTCAGCGATGACTACGCTTCCAGCCGACATGCCCGGCTCTTTCCCCAGGACGGTCAGTGGATCGTGGAAGATCTCGGTTCGACCAACGGCACGTATCTCGACCGCTCGAAAGTCACCCGCCCGACCCCGGTGCCGCTCGGTGTTCCGATCCGTGTCGGCAAGACAGTCATTGAATTGCGCAAATGACCATCGCACTCCGCTACGCCGCCCGCTCGGACGTCGGCCTCCTCCGCGAAGGAAACGAGGACTCGGCGTACGCTAGCGGCCGCCTGCTCGCCGTCGCCGACGGCATGGGCGGGCACGCACACGGCGAGGTGGCGAGTTCTGTCGCCATCTCCGCAATGGCCTCCCTGGAGGAGGCCCAGCAGGGCGGTGACCTGCTCAACGCCATCGAGGCAGCCGTACGCGACGCCAATCGCAAGCTGCACGAGATGGTGGGTCGGGACCCGAGCCTCAAGGGCATGGGCACCACGCTCACCGCCATGCTCTGGAACGGCACCCAGGTGGCCCTGGTGCACGTCGGCGACTCGCGCGCCTACCTGCTCAGGCGCGGGGAGCTCTACCAGATCACCCATGACCACACGCTGGTGCAGCAGCTGGTCGACGACGGGCGCATCACGCCCGAGGAGGCCGCGACGCATCCGCAGCGCTCGATCCTGCTGCGGGCGCTCGACGGCAGCGGCGAGGTCGATCCCGACCTCACGCTGCGCGAGGCGCAGGTGGGCGACCGCTACCTCCTCTGCTCCGACGGGCTGTCGGGTGTGGTGAGCGCGGAGACGCTGCACGCCACGCTGACCAACATCGACGACCCCGAAGAGGTGGTACGCCAGCTCATCGACCTGGCCAACCGGGGTGGCGGGCCCGACAACATCACCTGCGTGCTGGCAGACGTCCTGGAGATCAGCGACGGGCAGCAACCACCCAGCGACGCGGCCGTCGTCGGCGCGGCGGGCATGAACCGCCTGCGGTCGAGCCCCCAGGACACCTCCCCGGGGCGCGTCGGCACGGTGACCGCGCCCCAGCCGGTGATCACTGACGACGACTACGAGCCGGGCGCCCAGGCGTCCCGGCGGCCGGTCAAGCGTCGTCGGGTGTGGCCCGTGCTGGTCTCCGTGCTGGGCTTCGGGGCCGCCGTGGTGGGCGTCGGGGGCTACTTCGGCTGGCAGTGGACCCAGGAGCAGTTCTTCGTCGGAGCCAGAGGCGACGAGGTCGTCGTGTTCCAGGGGATCCAGCAGGAGGTGGGCCCGTTCCAGTTCTTCTCGGTCGCGCAGCACACCGGCAAGCCCTTGTCCAAGCTCTCTCCCCCCGACCAGGCGCTGATCAAGGACGGCATCGAGGTCACGAGCGTCGCTGAAGGCATGACGAGGATCAACGGTTTGAAGTTCACGACAGAGCAGAAGGCGACGACGCCACCCGCGAGCACGTCGCCGTCCCCCACCGCGACGAAGACGCAGCGGTAGATGAGCGAAGTAGCCGCCTCCCCCATCCCCATGCCCGCCAAGCGGCGTGGGGCCCAGTTGGCGATGCTCGCGTTCGCGGTGGCCATCGTCATGGGCGCCTATGCCAACGTGGGGCTGGCCATCGACGGCCAGATCCCTTCGGGCATGCTGACCTACGGCTTGAGCCTGGGCGGCCTGATGCTGGCCGCCTACCTGGTGCTCGCCAAGTTCGCCCCCTGGGCCGATCCGCTGATCCTGCCGCTGGTGACGCTCATCAACGGGCTGGGCCTGGTGATGATCTTCCGGCTCTCCGAGTCGGATTCGACCCTGCCTTCGGCCAAGCTCGCCTCACCCAGCTCCCAGCTGCTGTGGACGTTCATCGGCGTCCTGCTGTTCAGCCTCACCCTGATCTTCCTGCGCGATCACCGCGCGTTGCAGCGGCTCACCTACACCGCCGGCGCGCTGGGCCTGTTCCTGCTGGTCTCGCCGCTGATTCCGTTCCTCGGGCAGGAGATCAACGGCGCCCGCATCTGGATCGGCATTCCCGGCCTCGGCCAGCTGCAGCCCGCTGAGTTCGCCAAGCTCGCGCTGGTCGTCTTCTTCGCCGGCTATCTGGTGGCCAAGCGCGACGTGCTCGCCCTCGCCGGGCGCCGGCTGCTGTTCATCGACCTGCCGCGGGCCCGCGACCTCGGCCCCGTGCTCATCACCTGGGGCGTCAGCCTGGGCGTCCTGGTCATGCAGAAGGACCTGGGGTCCTCGCTGCTGCTGTTCGGCACGTTCGTCGCGATGCTCTACATCGCCACCCAGCGCAGCTCCTGGGTCATCATCGGCATCCTGCTCTTCGCGGGCGGCGCCATTCTGGCGGGCATGGTCTTCAACCACGTCCAGCAGCGCTTCGAGGTCTTCCTCAACCCCGGCGATCCAGTGCTCTTCGACGCGGTCGGCGGCAGCGGGCAGCTCATGCAGGGCCTGTTCGCCATGGGCTCCGGCGGGATCCTCGGGACCGGGCTCGGCCAGGGCCACCCCGAGATCATCCCGCTGGCCTTCTCCGACTTCATCTTCGCCGCCACCGGCGAGGAGCTGGGCCTCACCGGGCTGATGGCACTGCTCATGCTCTACGCGCTGCTCGTCGAACGCGGCCTGCGCACCTCGATCGCGGCTCGCGACCCGTTCTCCAAGCTGCTGGCGGCCGGCCTGTCGTTCCTGCTGGCCTGGCAGATCTTCATCATCGTCGGCGGCGTCACCAACCTCATCCCCCTGACCGGCCTGGTCACCCCGTTCATGTCGCAGGGTGGTTCGGCACTGCTGTCCAACTGGATCCTCATCGCGCTCCTGGTACGCATGTCGGACGCGGCGCGGCGGCCCCCGCCCCAGGCGATCCAGAACGAAGGAATGACGCAGGTGTTCCAGCGATGAACAGCCCGATCAAGCGCGCGGCCGTGGCCTGCCTGGTGATGTTCGCGCTGTTGATGATCAACGTGAACTACCTCCAGGCGGTTCGCGCCGAAGGCCTGTCCGAGGACGCCCGCAACACCCGCAACTACTTCGAGCGCTACGCGGTGCAGCGGGGGCGCATCACGGCGGGCGGCAAGGTGATCCTCGCCCAGTCCAAGGAAGCCTCGGGCGACTTCAAGTTCCTCAGGGAATATCCCGACGGCAAGCTCTACGCCCACATCACCGGCTTCTTCTCGCCCGAGAGCGCCTCGGGCATCGAGGCGGCCCGCAACAGCCTGCTCGACGGGTCCAGCCCCGACCTGCTGCTGCGGCGCAGCATCGACCTGTTCACCGGCGAGCCCACCAGGGGCGCCAACGTCGACCTCACGATCAACCCCAAGGCGCAGAAGACCGCCTACGACGCGCTGCGGCAGAGCGGCAAGCGGGGCGCCGTGGTCGCGCTCAACCCCAAGACGGGCGCGATCCTGGCGATGGTCTCGCTGCCCACCTATGACCCCGCCGAGCTGTCGGGCACCGACAAGGGCAAGGTGTTCGGCCGCTACGACGAGCTGGCCAAGGAGAAGTCCCAGCCGCTGCTCAACCGCAACATCGACCGCACCTACCCGCCCGGCTCCACCTTCAAGGTGGTCACCGCCGCGGCGTTCCTGGAGGACGACTCCGACCGCGGCCCCGACACGGTGGTCGACGCCCCGCAGTCGCTGGCGCTGCCCGGCACCTCCGTCAGACTGCCCAACTACGGCGGAGCGGCCTGCGGCGGCGGGCAGGTGCCGCTGGTCTTCGCTCTCGAGAAGTCCTGCAACACGCCGTTCGGCAGCATGGGCATGGACCTCGGCTACGACAAGATGCGGGAGCAGACCGAGAAGTTCGGCATGGGCCAGCAGCTCGGCATCCCGATGTCGGTGGCCAAGAGCGACTTCGGTCCCAAGGAGGACCAGGCGGCGGTCGCCATGGCCTCCATCGGCCAGCGCAGCAACCAGATGACGCCGCTGCAGATGGCCATGATCGCCGCGGGCATCGCCAACGACGGCACCGTGATGAAGCCGTACCTCGTGCACAAGATCACTGACGCGAAGGGCGACTCGGTCGAGGAGGCCGACCCCGAGGAGCTGACCGAGGCGGTCAGCTCCGAGACCGCCGGCAAGCTGCGCGAGATGATGGTGAGCGTGGTCGCCAACGGCACCGCCAACCAGGCGCAGGTCTCCGGTGTGCGGGTGGCCGGCAAGACCGGCACCGCGGAGACCGCCGACGGTCAGCCGCCGCACGCGTGGTTCATCTCGTTCGCGCCGGCCGACGACCCGCAGATCGCGCTCGCCGTGCTGGTCGAGTCGGGAGCCGCCAACGTCGGCGCAGAGGCGACGGGCGGCGGCACCGCCGCGCCGATCGCCAGAGCCGTGCTGGAGGCGGTGCTGAACAAGTGATCGACGGTAACGTACTGAATCATGCGGCTCGGTAACCGCTACCATCTGCTCTCCCGCATCGCCATGGGCGGTATGGGAGAGGTCTGGCGTGCCCGCGACGAGCTCCTCGGCCGTGAGGTGGCCGTCAAGGTGCTGCGCAGCCACATCCACGCCGACCCGACGTTCCGCGAGAGATTCCGCAACGAGGCCCGCATCACCGCGGCGCTCGCCGACCCCGGCATCGCCCAGATCTTCGACTACGGCGAGCAGGACGACGTCGCCTACCTCGTGATGGAGCTGGTGCACGGCGAGCCGCTGTCGGCCATCCTGGCGCGCAACGGCTCGCTGGGGCCCGAGGTGGCGCTCGACGTCCTGCACCAGACGGCCAAGGCGCTGCACGTCGCCCACGCCGCCGGGGTCATCCACCGCGACATCAAGCCGGGCAACCTGCTCGTCACGCCCGAGGGCGACATCAAGGTGACCGACTTCGGCATCGCCCGCGCCCTGGAGGCGGCGCCGGTGACCCAGTCGGGCACGGTCCTCGGCACCGCCCAGTACGTCAGCCCCGAGCAGGCGCAGGGCCTGCCTCTCACGCCCGCCACCGACCTCTACTCCCTGGGCATCGTGGCCTACGAGTGCCTGGCGGGGCGCACGCCCTTCCGCGCCGAGAGCCAGGTCGCGATCGCGCTCCAGCATTTGAACGAGCAGCCGCCGCCGCTGGGCGTCGACGTGCCGGGCCAGGTGCGCGAGCTGGTCATGGCGTTGCTGGCGAAGGAGGCGGCGCAGCGTCCGCAGCCGGCGCTGGAGGTGGCCGACCGGGCCTACGCTCTGCGCGCGTCGCTGGCCGACGCCGAGCAGGGCGCAGGGCAGGGTGTCGAGCTCAGCATGCTGACCGACCCCGGCGGTTTCCGGGTGCGCGAGCCGCACGACGGCGAGCCGACCGGCGGCCTGCCCCCGCCGACCCCCACCCTGCGCGGGCCGGAGCAGCCCACTGGGCCGGGACGCCCGAGGCGGCACAGGCGCATCCGGGCCGTGGCGGCGGTCGCGACGGCGGGGTGCATGGCCGCGGTGGGGTTCAGCGCCATGACGCTGACGCAGCGCGACACGCCGGTCAGACCGCCCGACGTCGCCGAGCCCACATCGACGGTGGTGACGACGCCCAGCCAACGGCCGTCAAAAACGAAGACACGGACTCGTCGACCCCCGGTGGTTACGGTGAAGTCAACGCGGCCGGTACCCTCGCCGTCGGCTACGGTAAGCAAGTCGGCTACGCCCACCAAGCCGCCGACGCCGAAACCTACTCCGACACCGACCCCGACTCCCACGCCCACCCCAAAACCCACCACTACACCGACAACTCCGACACCTAGCGCCTCCCCCGACCCGGGTGACACAAACCCGCCAAAGGAGGAGACGTGACGCGCCACGGGGTCGATGATGGACACCGGCGGCCCCCCGAGCAGGCCGGTACCCCAGATGAACGGTAAGGGACAGTGCAGGAAATGACTCAGCCTCGGCTACTCGGTGGTCGCTACGAGCTCGACGGTGTCGTCGGGCGCGGCGGCATGGCCGAGGTGTATCGCGCCCGAGACATCCGGCTGGACCGCATAGTCGCGATCAAGACCCTCCGCTCCGACCTCGCGCGCGACCACACATTCCAGGCCCGTTTCCGCCGTGAGGCGCAGTCCGCCGCGTCGCTGAACCATCCGGCCGTGGTCGCGGTCTACGACACGGGCGAGGACGTCTCCGAGGGGGCCCCCGTGCCCTACATCGTGATGGAGTACGTCGACGGCCGGACGCTTCGCGACCTGCTGCGCGCGGACCGCCGGTTGCTGCCGGAGCGCGCGGTCGAGCTGGTCGACGGCATCCTGCGCGCACTCGACTACAGCCACCGCGGCGGCATCGTGCACCGCGACATCAAGCCGGCCAACGTGATGATCACCCGGGCCGGCGACGTCAAGGTGATGGACTTCGGCATCGCCCGCGCGATGGCCGACTCGGCCGCGACGATGACGCAGACCGCGCAGGTGATAGGGACCGCCCAGTATCTCTCTCCCGAGCAGGCGCGCGGTGAGCGGGTCGACGCCCGCAGCGACATCTACTCGACCGGCTGCGTGCTGTACGAGCTGCTGACCGGCCAGCCGCCGTTCACCGGTGACTCGCCCGTCGCGATCGCCTACCAGCACGTACGCGAGGAGCCGATCCCGCCGTCGCAGATCGACCGTGAGATCCCCGCGTGGGCCGACGCGATCGTGCTCAAGGCGATGGCCAAGGACCCGGCCCACCGCTACCAGAGCGCCGGCGAGATGCGGGCCGACATCCAGCGCGCCATGTCCGGCATGCCGGTCGACGCGCAGACGATGGCGATGACCGGCAACTACGGCCAGGGCACGCGCATGATGACCGCGACCCAGTCGGCGGCCGACCCGGCCACGCAGCGCGGCGGGATCCCGCCCTACGAATACTCCGACGGCGAGGGGGGCGGCCGCGGCGGCCGGCGCCGGGCCACCAACAGCGGCGACAACCGGGCGCTCAAGACCGCGGCGTGGATCATCGTCCCGCTGCTGGTGATCGGCGCGTTCATCGGCATCGGCTACGCGTTCCTCAGCTCCACCACCGAGACTCCGGCCACCCAGCCGGTCACCGTTCCGGAGCTGGCGACGCTGACCCAGAAATCCGCGCAGTCGCAGCTGACGGCGCTCGGGCTGAAGTTCGAGGTGGTCAAGGAGTTCAGCTCCGAGGACGACAAGGACACGGTGATCAAGACCGATCCGCCCGGGGGCACCGAGGTGGCCAAGGACTCGACGGTCAAGCTGTTCGTGTCCAAGGGGCCCGAGCAGGTCAAGGTCCCCGACGGGCTGATCGGGGCGACGACCGAGGACGCCAACCGGATCCTCGAGGAGCTGGGACTGAGCTCCACGGTCAAGGCCAAGGTCTCCAGCAAGCCGCAGGGCAAGGTCATCGAGACCGATCCCAAGGCCGGTGAGCAGATCGAGAAGGGCGGCACTGTCACCCTGTTCGTGCCCAAGGAGATGACGGCCCTCCCGAGCGTGATCGGGCTGACCGAGCAGGACGCGAGCAAGATGCTCAAGGCCGCCGGCTTCAAGGTCCGGGTGGTGACGCAGGCGAGCGACCAGCCCGAGGGCACGGTCATCCAGCAGAACCCCCAGGAGGGCGTCAAGCTCAACCCCGGCACGGCCATCACGATCGTGGTCTCCACGGGCCCCGACACCACGCCCACGGAGCAGCCGACGGCCGACCCCGAGCCGTCGACCCCGACCGACGAGCCCACCGAGGAGGACCCGCCGATCGAGGACAACCCGATCGGCGACGACTTCAGCGGCTGACGAGCACAGGCCGGCGACGCGGCCGGTTGAGACAGACCGGTTGCCGGCCGAGACAGACCGGTTGAGAGGGCCGCCTTCCCGTTCGGGAGGGCGGCCTCGCCGTTTCCCCAGTCTCGGGACAGCAGAACGCCCCCGCCGCTCGGGGGCAACGGCGGGGACGTTCAGTGGTGAGTCGTCCGGCGAAAGCGGGGTGTTACACGAATCGCGCGCAGCCAGTTGGCGAGGAGCCGGTGGCCATGCTCCGACAGCACGGACTCGGGGTGGAACTGGATGCCCTCGACGGGCGCCTCACGGTGACGCAGGCCCATGATCACGCCGTCGGTGGTGCGGGCGGTCACGTCGAGCTCGGCGGGCACGGTGTCGGATTGTACGGCGAGCGAGTGGTAGCGGGTCATGCGCACCGGGGAGGGCAGCGTGGCGAACACCCCCAGGCCGTCGTGGGACACGGCACTGGTGCGGCCGTGAACGAGCTCGGGGGCGCGCGAGACGACGGCTCCGTAGGCGACGGCGATGGCCTGGTGGCCCAGGCAGACGCCGAGCAGGGGCAGCCCCTGGCGGGCCGCGTGGCGCACGAGGGGGACACTGACGCCCGCCGCCTCGGGAGTGCCCGGGCCGGGGCTGATGAGGACGCCGTCGAAGCCGTCGGCGTCGCCGACCTGCACGTCGTCGCGGGCGCGCACGTCACACGTGGCGCCCAGCTCGCGCAGATACTGCACGATGGTGTGGACGAAACTGTCGTGGTTGTCCACGACCAGCACTCCGGTCATCCGAACAGGGTCACCTCGTCGAGTGTCACGGCGGGCTCCAGCAGCGGGAACACCGCGAACCAGAGTACGGCCACCGCGATGGCGACCAGCACGGTGGCCACCAGCAGTTTGACACCCGTGTTGCCCGGCAGCCTGCGCCAGAGCCAGCCGTACATGTCAGTCCTTCCGGAGTTCGAGCCGCTTGAGCACGCCGTGGACGATGAGCCGCTGGGCGGCGGAGTATTCGGGGTGGCAGGTGGTCAGCGTGATGACGGCGCGGGATGGGCGCGCGTCGGGTTTGCCGGGAACCGGCGCGATGACCTCGACCTCGTCGGGCCGTACGATCTCCTGCTTGGTCACCCGGTAGGTGTAGCGCGCGTCGCGGGCGTCGGCGATGATCTCGTCGCCGCGTCTCAGCTCGCCGATCCGCTTGAACGGCGCGGCATACGTGGTGCGGTGACCCGATATGACGAAATTTCCGATCTGTCCGGGCTGGGCGCTGCCGGGATAGTGGCCGGGCCCCTTCTTCAGATCCTCGGTGCTCACGCCCTCGATGACGGCGTAGCGGTAGTCGCGGCCGAGGCGCGGGATGCGCAGCATGGCCACGGCGGTGCCGAGCTGGATCCTCCCCAGGCGCGGTGTCTCGGCGGGGCGTTCCTCGGTCAGCTGGCGCTGCAGCAGCAGTTGCTGGTCCTCGGTGTAGCCGCCGGTGCCCCAGAGCAGGTAGGCGCAGAACAGCAGGATTATCAGGCCCGCGGTGATGCTCGACTCCCCCACGGCCCGCAGCATGGCCCTCATTCGATCAAGCGTATGCGCGGTCGATCCATCGGGCCGGGATCGCCATGTCATGCGCGTGGCGACTATCCTGGGCCCCGCTACGACTACGCTTACCGAAGAGCCTGTGGACGATCCGGAAGCCCAGGCCCTCAGCAGGAGTTACCAGTGCCCAAGTCCAAGGCTCGCAAGAAGGCGGTCTACACCCCGCCGCAGAAGTCCCAGCAGGTCAAGGTCAGCCCGCGCTGGCTGGCTCCCACGATGGTCGCGGCATGGATCATCGGTGTCCTGTGGATCGCCACCTGGTATGTGGCGCCCAGTGCCCCCTTCATCGGCGACCTCAACCAGTGGAACCTGCTGATCGGGTTTGTCTTCATCATCTTCGGAGTGGTGCTCTCCACCCGCTGGCGTTAGTTTTTTCCACAGTTTTTCCACAGGCTGGGGATGTCAGCCGGCGCCTGCCACGATGGACGCCGTCCGGACCAGCACGAGCACGCCGAGCACGGCCGCCGCTCCCACGATCGTCAGCACCTGCCAGCGGGTCCTGTTGGTCTTGGGGGCGTAGACCAGCGCGGCGGCCAGCAGGGTGCCCACGATCAGCCCGCCGACGTGACCGGTCCAGCTGATGCGCAGCCCCGAGAACGCCGGCAGCACGAACGTGATCACCAGGTTGAGCACGATGACCACGGCGATGCCGCGCACGTCGAGGTTGAGTCGGCGACCCACCACGAAGACCGCGCCGAACAGACCGAAGACCGCGCCCGAAGCACCCACGGTCAGGGTGTTGAGCGGGTCGAGCCACAGGTTGAGCACCGAGCCGCCCAGCGCGCTCAGCAGATAGAGGGCCACGAACCTGCCGTGCCCGAAGGCCCGCTCCAGGTAGGGGCCGATGACGTAGATCGCCCAGCAGTTGAACAACAGATGGATCAGGCTGGCGTGCGCCACCGCCGCCGTCAGCAACCGGTGATACTGGTCGAGGTGGGCGACGCCGTTGGGCCACATGCCGAGCGCCAGGTTGACCGAGTCGCCGAGCAGCAGTGACGCGCCGTAGACCAGCACGTTGAGGGCCAGGATGGTCCACGTCGCGTAGGGGGTGTGGACGACCGCGCCGCCGAAGGCGGTCTTCGCCTGCCGGATGCCCTTGTTGCCGTCGGCCACGCACTCGGGGCACTGGAAGCCGACGGCGGCGTCACGCATGCAGTCGGGGCAGATGGGCCGCTCGCACCGCTGGCAGCGGACCCACGTCTCCCTGTCGGGATGCCGGTAACACGTCGGCACCGCCTCTGCGGGCTCTTGGTGAGGAGGGGGACTGGGCGGCTGGCTGGTCATGACCGCAGCCTATGGCCTGCCGGAGGGTGCCGCGTGTGCGGCGAATCCCCCGGCCCGGCCGCCCAGTCAGCTCCCCTCAGCCCTGGACGCGGTCGATGGTGACCGACTCGATCACGACGTCCTCGAGCGGCCGGTCGTTGCGGCCGGTGCGGGTCTTGGCGATCGCGTCGACGACGTCCTTGCCCTCGATGACCTCACCGAAGATGCTGTGCTTGCCGTTGAGATGCGGCGTCGGCACGACCGTGATGAAGAACTGTGACCCGTTGGTGCCCTTGCCGAAGCGGATGCCCGCGTTGGCCATGGCCAGCAGGTAGGGCCGGTTGAAGTAGAGATCGGGATGGATCTCGTCGTCGAACTCGTATCCGGGGCCACCGATGCCCTGACCGAGCGGGTCACCGCCCTGGATCATGAACCCGGGGATCACCCGGTGGAAGATGGTGCCGTCGTAGTAGCGGTCGGAGCTCTTCTCGCCGGTGCCCGGGTGGGTCCACTCACGGCTGCCCTCGGCAAGCTCGACGAAGTTTCGCACTGTCTTGGGAGCTTGATTAGGGAAGAGCTCGGCCTTGATGTTGCCACGATTTGTCTGCAGGTTTGCGATCAGCTTCTCAGCCACGAGACAGCTGCCCTCCTCTATGCATAGCGTTGGTTTGTGGTGTTTGGATGTCTATGACCGGATGGCCTTCTGAGTCATCCTCCCACGGCCGGCCATGATTGAGCCGCTTCGTACAGGGCAGGTCAGGCTGCGGGGCCCCACCGACAGGGGAGGTTGTTGTGTCCCTGACACTGAGAAAACGCCACGTGGTCATAGAGGTTCCCGCCACGTGGGTAGGCCGAATGAAGGCCCAGGCCGTACAGACCGGCCAACGCATGGCGCCTATGGCGGACCAGGCCAAGATGGCCACCGCCCAGCGCATCGAGGAAGCCCGCTACTGGGCCGCGCCCAGGCTCGAAGATGCCGCGCACCGGGTAGAGGACCAGTTCGCTCCCAAGGTCAGCTCCCTGCTGACCACGGCGGCGCACAAGATCGACCCCAGCTACGCGAAGTCGCGGCGCTGGCCGGTCATGGTCCTGATGACCGGGGTGGCGCTGGGCGCGATGGGTTACATGTTCTACCGTCGCAATGCACAGCAGTGGACGGAGCACATGAAGGAATCCGCCTCGGACGCTTCGCGCTGGGTCAGCGAGAAGGCGGACCGAACCGCCGGCTCCGCGGAGCAGGCCACCTCCAAGGTGACCGACAAGGCGGAAGAGGCATCCCGCAAGATGCCTTGATCCGCGAGTGAAAGTGCGCCTCCGCGTCGCGGGGGCGCACTTTCGCGTTCAGTCAGGCCTTTCGCGTTCAGTCAGGCCTTTCGCGTTCGATCAGGCCTTTGGCGTTCGATCAGGCGGGGAGGGCGTCGAGCTGCAGGAAGGCGCGCTCGATGAGCTTGCGGGTGACGCCCTCGGGGTAGGGGAAGCGGCCGATCAGGTCGCGCAGCCCCTCCACGTGGGCCCGCCTGGCCAGCTCGGCCGCCGCCACGAGATCGGCGTGCTGGCTCTCCACGAACGCCCGGTCGACCACCGCGCCGTGGCCTGGCACGATCACCCGGTCGGGCAGCTCGGCCAGCATCGCGGCGGTCGTGCCCGGCCAGTCGAGCGGGTAGGAGTCGCCGAATGCCGGCGGCGCCCCCTCCTCGACCAGGTCACCGGCGAACACCACGCCGGCGTCGGGCACGTGCGTAACGACGTCGTTGCTGCTGTGGCCGAGGCCGAAATGGCGCAGCTGGACGACCCGGCCGCCGATGTCGAGCGTGGCCCCGGTGGCGAAGGTGTGGTCAGGTGGCACGATCTCGACCTCCCGCACCTCAGCATGCCGGTCCGCCGGCAGGAAGCCGAGCACGTCGCCCCGCTGCCGCTCGCCGTACAGCTCGATCTCCTCGACGCACCTGACGTGGCCCCAGATCTCGGCAGGGCGGAACAGCGCGTTGCCGAAGAAGTGGTCGAAGTGGGAATGGGTGTTGACGACCGTCCAGGGGCTGCTGGTGATCCGCCTGATGGCCTCGATCAGATCGGCGGCCTCGCGATGGGACATGCGGGTGTCGACCACCAGGCAGTGCCCGTCGCCCACGACCAGGCCGACGTTCATGTCGAACGACTCGTGCCGGCGGACGTAGACCCGGTCACCGACCTCCTGCCACTGCTCGTTCATGGCACGAAACCCTAAACGAATCCGCGCATCCCGTGTCGATTCGGACGGGGTCCGTTCGTACAGAGGGTGAGCGCCCCTCGGCGGGCGGCCCTGAGAGAGACAAGGATTTCGATCATGCGTGAGATCACCGTGTTCAACAGCGTCACCCTGGACGGCGTCATGCAGGCGCCGGGACGGCCCGACGAGGACCGGCGCGGCGGGTTCGGGCACGGCGGCTGGGCTCAGCGCTACAACGACCCGGTCATGGGGCAGGCCGCGGGCGAGGGCATGTCCCGATCGGGCGCCCTGCTGTTCGGGCGGCGGACGTACGAGGACTTCGCCGCCGTCTGGCCCCACCAGCCAGAGCCCAACCCCTTCACCGCGGTGCTCAACCGGATGCGCAAGTACGTGGCGTCGCGGACGCTGAGCGAGCCGCTGCCGTGGGTCAACTCCACGCTGCTCAAGGGCGACGCGGAGGAGGCCGTGGCCCGGCTCAAGGAGGAACCGGGCGACGACCTCGTCATCCTGGGCAGCGGCGAGCTGATCCGGTCGCTGATGCGGCACGACCTGATCGACCGGTACGTGCTGCTGATCCACCCGCTGGTGCTCGGCTCGGGGCGCCGGTTGTTCGACGCGGGCCTGGCTCCGGCCGCGTTCGAGCTGACCGACTGCAAGCCCACGACCACCGGCGTGCTGATCGCGACCTACCAGGCGGCCGGCGGCTGATCGGCGGCCGGGAGGAGGGTGCCGAGCGGTCCGAGGTCGAGGTTGAGGTCCGACGGCGACAGCTCGAACCGCTCGCACAACTCCGTCATGGCCTCCTCCAGCCGCATCAGGGTCAAGCCGACCGCTTCGAGCTGCTCGGAGCTCAGGTCGCCCTGGTCCATCCGGCGCACGCACTGGCGCTCCACCAACTGGCGGACGAGCTCCACGAGGGTGAGCACGAGGCGGCTGAGATCGCGCTGCACGGAGTCGGCGTCGGTCTCCAGCCGCCACTCGCCCGGCTTCGAGCCGCGCGGGTCACTCCTTGACGCCGTCATGGCGCATACCTCCGTCGATCGCGTCGGTCTCCCGTACGGATACGAGCAGCGCGCGCAGCGAGATCCGTACCAGGTCGATGCCGGAAATGGACAGGACGACATCGCCCGCGACGACCACCCCGCACGCCAGCAGGCGGTCCAGCAGGTCGACGAGCGCCACCCGTTCGACCGGCAGGCGGCCCTGGGCGGCGAGCCGCTCGCCGCGCGGCTCAGGGAGCGGCACCGCGCGCCGCCTCACCCTCCAGTGCCGCGAACGAGTAGGGCGCCCAGGGGCCCACCAGCTCCACGGTGACTCCATCGCCGTCGAGGTCGCCGAGCACGCGGGCGAACTCGTCGGCGCGATCCTCGTCCACCAGGTAGGCGCCGTTGAGCACCATCAGCTCCTCCCTGCCGGACAGCTGGGGATCCTGGGCACGATGGAGCCGGCCCTCCACGGCGACGGACATCAGGACCTCGTGCACGAACTCGGCCCGTGTCGCGGCCCGGCGCCACGCCGCCTCCCGGCCGTGCAGGCCCGCCCGGCGGCGCTTCAGGTAGGCGAGCCCCGGCCGGTCGTCCTCCGGGCCGCTCTCGTCGGCGGGCGCGCTCTCGTACGGCTCGGCGTACGCCTTCACCGCCCACTCGGACCGGCCCGCGACATGGGAGAGCACCGCGACGAAGTCGTCATGCCGCTCGTCGAGCAGGTCGCGGAGCTGTTGTTCGAGGTGGTAGACCGTCACGAGCCGGACCGGGGCCGTGGGAAGCACCCGCGCGACGGCCTCCACGACCCGGTGGTGGCCGCGCGCCGTCTCCTCCAGCCAGGACAAATCCTCCATCGAGCGCCGCAGCCGCTCCTCGCCGAACTCGTCCAGCGAGACCAGGCTGTAGAGAGCGGCGAGACCCCGGTGCGCGAGCGACCGCACGGGCAGGCCGGACACGCCGGTCAGGCCCTCCGGGCAGGCGTGCTCCTCGGCGCGCGTGACCGCGTAGAGGTAGACGCCCTCGTCACTCGGCATGCTCGGCCACCTCGGGCGAGCGCTCGCGGACCCGCCCGCCCCGGCCCTCTCCGCCGCGCAGGGCCAGCGTCTCCTCCAGCGCCGTGAGCCGCCGGCGCAGCCTGCGGTTCTCGTCGGCCAGCTCGCGGTGGCCGCCGGTGAGCCACGGATCGTGCTCCCACCAGTCGATGCCCATCTCGCGGGCCGTGTCGACCGAGGCGATCAGGAGGCGCAGCTTGATCGTCAGCAGCTCGATGTCGAGCAGGTTGACCCGGATGTCTCCCGCGATCACCACGCCCCGGTCGAGCACGCGTTCCAGGATGTCTCCGAGGTTGGCCGACTCGCGCCCGCCGGGAGTGCCCGGAATGGAGGACTGACGCGGGTAGGGGCTCGACCTCGCCGGCGCGCTCACTGGGCGCCCTCGCCGACGTCGGCGCTCCCCCGCTTGTAGCGGCGCACCCGGCGGTAGGAGAGCAGGTAGCCCTCCATGTCGAAGTCGGCCTCGTACAGGGCGAGGGTGTCGCCGGACGACGGGATCCGGCGGTCTTCGACGATCTCCACGCCGACCAGCCATCCGTCGTCGGTCGGCTCGACGCGGGTGACGCCCTCGGCGTCCTTGCCGGTCAGCTCGCTGATCTGCCGCAACCCGACCGCGCCGACGTCGGCGGCCGACAGCTCCTCCGACGGCCCTCGCGGCCCCTCGGCGTCCTCTTCCTCGACGTCCTCTTCCTCGATGTGGTCCTCGTGCTTGGTTCCATGCCTGACAGGCATGAAATCACCCCCGCTTCCCCCGAGCGCGGCACCGCCTGATGCCTCAGCTTGATGCCTCACTGACCGAGCATCCTCCGCAGAATCTCGTCCACCGCCCGGCTCTCCTCCTCCTCGGAGATCCGGCCGGCGGCCCTGGCCTCCTCCACCTCCTCCAGGCGGCGCCGAACCACCGCCGGATCGTGGAGCTCGCGTTCGACCTGGTCACGTAGGAGCTCACCCAGCTTGATGACTCCGTAGACCGGCGCGAGCGGCCAGCCAAAGAGCAGCGTCCCCAATCCCATCAGATCTCACTCCTCCCGCTCGTCACCCTTCACTCCGCGGTGGTGCCCACGAAGTCGTACGGGGCCAGCGGGCCGAGAAGGCGGATCTCGACACGTCCCGCCCATTCGTCGCGCAGCTCGTCCAGAACCTGTTCGAGCTCGGCCCGGCGGTCGCTCTCCATCAGGAGGGCGACGTGCGCGGCGTCTCGCTCATGCGTGGGTTCGCGGATGACCACCGCCTCACTCAGGTTCTCGATCTCGTCGAGCAGGGTGTCGGTGTCCAGCTCGCGCTTGGCCGCGATCGTCTGTTCGATGATCTCGCCGAGCCGCATCCGGGCGTTCCGGGTCAGCTCCTCGGGACGGCCCTGGATGTCCTTCCTGAGCCGGGCCGCCTCCTTGTTCTCATCGAGGACCTCCAGCAGGATCGCCCGCTCGACGTACCTGGCCTTGATCACGTACTCCGCCCGTCCCTCCAGCTCCTCCAGGGCGTCGCGGAACTCGTCGTGGTAGGGGGTCAGCAGTTCCTCGACCACCGCTTCAGGGCTGGTGAGCACCGCGCCGAACCTCAGCGGCAGCACGGGCACCTCAGCCGCGGTATCGTCCAGCAGCTCCGCGTGCCTCTGGAGATCCTTCGGCCTGCCCAGCGGGCGGTCCACCGGCACGTCGCTCACCAGGGCGCCGATCTCGCCGTAGGTCAGCAGCTCGACCTGGCCGGGCGGGTCTCCCACCCCCTTGGTGCCGGGGGTCACCTCCACATCGCCGGGCACGATCCCGTACACGTAGGACCCGACGCCGTTGCCGCCGGCGTCGGCCTCCTGGTTTTCGGCCTCCTGGGTTTCGGTGGACCGCATGCGTCGGGACACCTCACTCCTCCTCTCGCCGGTGCGCACGGCGCGGCCTGTCTTCACGCTCGGTGGAGGTATCGGCCACGAGGTCCTCCAGACTCTCGCCGCCCGCCTCCAACGTCTTCTCCTTGCCCTGCTCCACGGCTCGCCCCTGCTTGACGTCCTTGACGAGCTCCGGCAGCCCCTTCTCGCCCGTCTCAGACAGGTCCAGCCGGTTGACCGCCTCCGCGAAGCGCAGGTAGGTGTCGACGCTCGCCACGACGATCCGCGCGTCGATCGTCAGCACCTCGATGCCGACCAGCGAGACGCGGACGAAGGCGTCGATGACCAGGCCCTTGTCGAGAATGGTGTCGATGACGTCCGCCAGGCCCGTCGCGGAGCCACCGCCGGCCGCCGATCCGCGATTGGCGGGTTGCATGGTCATGTCGTATCCCTGCTGATCGGTCGCCCGGCTCTTCCTCCGGCCGGGTCCTACTCGGTGCGGGGGTTGCGTCGCCGGACCGGGCGTTCCCGCTGGCCGGTGCTTCCTCTCTCGGAGCGGCGTGCGCCTGCGCGCCGCCGCGCGGGCTCCCCTTCCTCGGGGCCCTCTTCCCCGCCCTCTGTCCTTTCGGGCTCTCCCTCCTGGGTCCGTGTTCTCTTGGCCCGTGTGTTCCTGGCCTGTGTGTTCCTGGCCTGTGTGTTCTTGGCCCTCTCGCCTTCTTCCTCTTGGGGCTCTTTCTCCTCGGCTTCTTCCTCTTCCGGCTCTGGCCGTTCCGGCTCTTCTTGTTCGTGCTCCTCCTCGGCGGCCTCTTCACCGGCGCCCTCCGAAGCGGCTTCCTCGGGCTCCTGGCCCTCTTCGGGCTCCTCCTGCGGGCCCTCGGCCTCTTGCTCCTCCCGCAGCGCGGTCTCGTGGTCCTTGACGACCTCGCCGTCGCGGATCTCGCCGCGCCAGCCGTCGCCCACCTGGTCCGGATGCAACAGGAGGTGCGACATCACGTGCCGCCTGAAGTGCTTGAGCTCAAGGCGGGCCCGCCGCCCCTGCGCGCGCCACAGGTTGCCGGTCTTCTCGAACAGGCCCTGCGGGTGGTACTCCAGCACCAGCAGGATCCGGGTGAGATCGGGGGTGGCCTCGTGGAACGTCACCGCTCCGTCGACGTACCCCTTGGCCCCTTCGGACCGCCAGATGATGCGCTGATCGGGGATCTGCTCGAGGATGTGCGCCTTCCAGTTCCGGTGTGACCAGAAGACCTGTGCCTTCCAGGTGAGCTCCTCGTCGGAGTCCTGGCTGACGTTCTCGACCTTCTTCATGAAGCTCGGGAAGTCCTGGAACATGGTCCACTGGTTGTAGACGAGGCGACGGGGGGCGCCGACGTCGATCGTCTCCACGATGTTGGTGACCTTTTCGAAGCCGCCCTTACCGCCTTTGCCGCCCTTGCCGCCCTTGCTGAACAGCCCCTTCAGCGCGCCCTTGAGCCCGCCCGCGAGCCCGCCTTTGAGTCCGCCCTTCAGGGCTCCGCCCGCCACTCCGCCGCCCGCCGCATCGGCCACCGAATCGACCACCGTGCCGAGCAGTCCCTTTCCGCCGCTCTCGGCATAGTCGGTCAACCGGCCGGTGAGACCCGCGATCCGGTCCCCGGCGGAGTTGAGCATCCGCTCGCCCGCCGCCCGCAACAGGTTTTGGACCTCCTGCTTGAGCCGGTCCGTCGGCAAGCCGGCAAGCCCCTGGCCGAGGTCCTGGACCGCCCCTGCGGTTCCCTTGGCCGTCTCGGCGGCCTTCCCCGCCGCTTCCTGTCCTGTCCGCTCCGCCGCGTCCTTGAGCCGACCGGCTCCGGCTGTTCCGTCCGCCATCTGCCTCACCTCCTTGACCGACCGACCTGTTCGGACAGCCGCGTTCACCGCTGTGCCGGCTTCTTCCGGGCCTGCCCCCTAACCGCGACAAAGAATCAAATATCGGTGGAAAGTAGGACAGAATTGACACGAGAGAAACCAGCGATTTGCGCCCTCGGTGCGCCTCGGCGTGGCGCGCCCGCCATCGCCACCTGATCGACATAATCAGACGAACGGCCTGTTCAGCACGGGTTTCCTCGTCCAGGGCCGCCATCTGTTACCGGCGTTGCGCTGCTCCACGCGAGGGCGCCGCCGACACCTGGGCGTCCGTCCGGCAGGGGGAAGAGATGCGTGTCCTCATGGGAATGGCCCTGGTCGCCGCTCTCGCCATGGGTCCGGCGGCCGACGCGCGCACGGCGCCGCCGACCTCCGACGATTCGCCGTCTTCTGACGATTCGCCGTCTTCTGATGATTCGTCATCATCTGAAGATTCGTCGTCGGCATCCTCCGACGATTCGCCGCCGAAGGACTGGAAGAAGATCACGTCACTGCGGGTCCTGCCCGAACTGCCCCGCCAGAACGACGTTTTGCGGATCTTCGTGCACTGCCCCACGACGGCCAACCACGCGCTCATCGGCTCCACCGCGTTCGCCCTCAAGGGGTCGCGGCGGCTCTACCGGGAGGTGGGGCTGGGGCTCTCCGACCGGGGTCTCGGCCGGCGCGCGGTCATCATCTCCTACTACACGCTGCTCGGCGATCACGACGTGCGGCTGAAGTGCGTGAAGGTCACCATCAACAAGAAGACCCGCCTCCGGAAGATCCGGCTGATCAGCCAGTGCACCGTCCCCCTGACCGTACGCAGGTTCCGGCTCGCGCGCTTCCTCTGATCCACCTGTGACGGAGACCCCGGCATGGTCCGCACCGACGCGGTCGTACGGAGGGTCCCGGGCCGGTGCCGGTCCTGCGGCGGTCACATACGACCTGCCGGCGGCTCAGCCGTGTCCGGGTCGCCGCGCGGCTCTCTCCGCCATCCATTCCGGCAGCAGGCGCTTGCTCGCTTCCCACTCCTCCAGTACGTCTTCCATGGTTCTGAAGCCGAGAAAGGGAAGCTCGACCTCCCGGTAAGGGATCTCATCCAGCACCCCCTCGGAGGCTCGCAGGCGATGATTGCCGTCCACCACGAACATCCTCCCCTCATGCGAGACGACGGCGACGGGCCTGCCCACGTACCCGTCCCTGTGCATGTTCCCCCGGATGGTCTCGATCCTCAGCCGACTGTTCTCACCCACTGGTGGATCGGTCGGCTCGAATGCGTAGGGCGAAGCCTTCTGGGTACTCGGCGGCGTCCGTCCCGCTGGGGCAGGCGCCGCGGGTCGAACCGGGGCCACCGACTTGACCGGCGCCGCGGCCGGTCGCTCCGGTTTCGCGACGGCGGGCCCGCGGGCGCCGAGAATGCGTTGGAGACGGGTTTCGACGCCGCGAACCAGGGTCTGGCCGAGAAACCGTTCGAATCCGCCCCGGAAGACCGTCGTTACGCGCTGAGCGATGGACCGCAGGCCAGCGATGACCGTCCGCGCGTACAGTGTGGCGCCTCCCGTGGTGAAGGCGGCGGCCACCGCCGCCCACACCAGGGCTGCGGCCACGATGCCCGCCAGCGCGATAAAAGTCCATTTGATGACTTGGACGACGGTCGCGGACATGTCATGCAGACCGGCCAGGGTGTGCAGGGTGGTCGCGAGGCTGGACAGATGCTCGGAGTCGTCGCCCTGCCGGTGATAACCGTTCCAGAACACGGTGGCCGCGTCGATATCGTCCCCGGCGTTGTTCGCGGTGGCGTGCCTGACGGCGCCTTGGGCGAGCGGAATGACCTCCGCGGTGAGGGTACGGCCGCACGCCTCGTAGGTCGCGGCGCACTCCCGTAATCGAACCTCGTCCTCGGTGGGCCACGGGACCCCCAGCATCGCAAAGGCGGTCTCCAACGCGAGCGGGAGCATCAGCCCGCGCTCCTCACCGCCACTCGTCGCCGGACGCGCCACGTCCGCCATACCACGCTCGACCCTGCTCTGCGTGAAACCGGGCGGCATCTCGGCTGAGGAGGGCACCACCGCGCCGGGGACGGCGGCCAGCGCGGCACGCTCGGCGACGGCGTGGCGTTCGGCCATCGCCAGGAAGCCCGCACCACTCGCGTCGAGGTTGGCGCGCAGGTGGCGGCAGGCATCGCCGAGCAGCTCGTTCACCCGGTCCATGACCATCCCGATGACGCCGACGCCCCATGGCGACCGGACTCCACCGATGGTGGCCGCGAGCAGTTTCTCGGTGTTCCGGCCGAACAGGTCGGCCGACTCCTCCAGCCCCTGGGCGGCCCGGATCAGCGACGTCCGATTGACCTGCATCGGTCAGTACGGAGGCTTCACTTGCTGTCCGATATCCCGCACCATTCACGACCTCCGACCGATCAGGCGGCCCCGTCACGGAGACGGCAGGCCGCTCAGGCCTGAGCGACGGGAGTGCTTCCCGGCCGGGTGTAACCCACGATGCCACCTCTGCTGCCATATTCTTCGATCTTGACGTGCTCCCCCGTTCTGGGGGCGTGGATCATCTTCTGCGCCTCCGGATCGGTCACGATGCCGACGTGGTCGACTACGCCGTCACCTTCCCAGTCGAAAAAGACCAGGTCTCCAGCCTGAGGGGCACCAGCGACGCGTGGTCCGGCATTCCATTGATCGTCGGCAACCCGGGGAAGATCGATCCCGGCCGCGCCGTACGCCTGTTTCGCCAGGCTGGAACAGTCAAACGCCTCCTCGCTGTTCGCGCCGTACACGTAAGGGTCGCCGAGCTGCTTCAACGCGTAGTCAAGGACCTTCTGCGCTTCGGGGTTGTCGGTGAGCTCCTCCGCCTTCGGCGCGTCCTTGGCCAGCGCCGGGTTGGCCGCAGGTGTGTTCGAGCCGTTCCCGCTCTCTTGCGGCTTGTCACCGCTGCCGCTGTCCTGCGGCTTTTCACCGCTGCCGCCGTCCTGCGGCTTGCCGCTGTTGTCGGCAGCCGGCTGGGTGGTGGCCGCATCCTTGAACTTGGGATCCATGGTCCAGCCCAGCTTGGCGTTCTTCGGAAGGAAGTTCTCATCACCGGGGGCGGGGATGCCGGAGAAGAACTTGGCGCCGAGGTGCTCGTTGATCTCGGTGAGGGCCTGGTCGATGGCGTCCATGACCGTCTGCTCGTGCTGCTTGGCCTGCGTCGTGAATTTGTTCGCCTCCCTCTGCAGGGTCGACGCGACGAGATTGCCCTTCTTCTGCTCCTGCTGCTTCAGCCACGCGCTCAATGTGTCGTGGAGGTCCTGGACCTGCCCCTTCGCTTCGGTCAACGCGCTTCCCACCGCGTCGATCCTGCCGGCGCTGCGGGCCAGCGCCGTCGCCAGCTTCGCCCCGCCTTCAGGATATTTCGCCATGTAGGTACTGAAGCTCTCAGCGGCTTGGCCGTTCCAGGCGTCGTCCACCGTCTTGACCGCACGGTTGAGGGCTCCGGTGTGACTTGCCACGGTAGGCGCCAGCTTCTTCCAGCGCTCCGAGATCTTCTGGATCTCACCCGCGTCACCGGTCAGGTCCTTGAGGATGCGCCGGATGGGGGCGAGGTAGCCGTCCAAGCCTGCCATTACACCCTCACCTGCGTGTCCGGGGCGACTACCGCGTTGTCGGACCTTCTGATGTTCGTGATCACTTGATCCAGAGCTGCCTCTACCTTGCCCAGGTTCTCCTGTGCGGACTTCGCCTCGCTCTGGATCTTGTTCTCCAGATTGTTGACGGCAGTGGCGAGCTTGCCTGACCTGCCGCTGAGTGACCCGAAAATGGCGGTGCTGACGGCCGGGGGAGTCTCGTCGGCGATGCCCTTGAACTGCTTGGAGATGGCCAACGCCCTGTCAGCGCAGTTTTCCAGGGCATCAAAGTAGATCTCGAAGCCTGCCACCGAGCCCCATCCTTCGCGCCCCATAAACAACAATTGCCCCAGTAAAGGTAGCACCCAACGATCAAGAAGGGAGGAGGGAGAGCCCACGGTGTGATATCAGATCAGCGACGAGGAGGATTCGACATGAAGCACTACCTGCTCAGCATGTACCAGCCTGATGGGGATCCGCCCCCAGCCGAGGTCCTGGAGCCGATCATGCGGGAGCTCGACGCCGTGGGCGAGGAGATGAGGGCCGCCGGGGTGTGGGTCTTCTCCGGCGGGCTGCACTCCCCCAGCACGGCCACCGTGCTCCGGCTGCGCGACGGCGAGGTGCTCATGACCGACGGCCCCTACACCGAGGGCAAGGAGCACATCGGCGGATTCACCGTCATCCGGGCCCCCGACCTGGACGCCGCGCTCGCATGGGGACGCAAGCTGGCCCGCGCGGTGGCACACCTCCCGGTCGAGGTGCGCCCCTTCCAGGGAGAAGAGGCCGGGTGATCACCTGGCGGCGGCTGAACGAGCGGGACTTCCCCATGCTGCGCGAATGGCTGCGGCAGCCGCACGTGGCCCGCTGGTGGAACCACGAGACCTCGATGGAGGCCGTGGAGCGTGACTTCGGCCCCGCGGCCAGGGGCGAGGAGCCGTCCGAGGACCTGCTCGCCCTGCTCGACGGCCGGCCGCTCGGCCTCGTCCAGCGCTCACGGCTGGCCGACTACCCCGACTACCTGACCGAGCTCGCGCCCATCGTCGACGTGCCCGAGGGCGCGGTGACCATCGACTATCTGATCGGCGATCCCGGCCAGGTCGGCCGTGGCCTCGGCACGGCCATGATCCGCTCGATCGCCGAGCGCACCTGGGCCGAGCTGCCGGAGGCCACCTGCCTGCTGGTGCCCGTGTCGGCCGCCAACCGCGCCTCCTGGCGGGCCCTGGAGAAGGCCGGACTGCGCCGCGTCGCCGTGGGCGACCTGGAGCCTGACAACCCGATCGACGATCCCGTCCACTACCTTTACCGGGTGGACCGGCCGAACCGCTGATCAGCGGAACTCCAGACCCTCGAACACGCCGGATGCGCGCCATCCGTCGAGGTAGCTGAAGTAGGCCATCGCCCCGTGCGGGTAACCGACCATGAGCCGCCCTCGCGCCCCTGGGTCGCGGCCCTCGTTGTTGTAGTAGCCCGGTGTGCAGTCCGGCGATCCCAGCAGCATCCCGGCTCCCGACAGCAGCAGCTCGACCCAGGCGTTCTCCGCCTCCTCCGACACCTCGATCTCGTCGAACCCGTGGTCGAGCGCGTGCCTGACCAGCATGGCGATCGTCCGGCCCGCCTCCGTGAGGTTGTGCGGGATGTTGGAGATGAGGTTGGCGCCCTGCGTCGGCTGCACGATGAAGGCGTTCGGGAAACCGTGTACGTGGATGCCGTGCAGCGTGCGCATGCCCTCGGCCCAGTGCTCGGAGAGCCTGACGCCGCCGCGGCCGGTCAGGTCGAAACCGGCCCGCCGCGTGTGCTCGGTGCCGACCTCGAAGCCGGAGGCGTAGATGACGCAGTCGACCTCGTACTCCCTGCCGGCGACGACCACCCCGGTCTCGGTGATGCGCTCCACGCCCTTGCCGTCGGTGTCGACCAGGTGGGTGCCGGGGACGTTGAACGCCTGGAGGTACTCGTCGTGGAAGCAGGGCCGCTTGCACAGCTGGCGATACCAGGCCTTCAGCTTCTGGGCGGTCTCGGAATCCTCGACGATGGAGTCGACGCGGGCCCGGATCTCCTCCATCTTCTCGAAGTCGTAGTCCTCGAAAGCCTCCAGCATCCTGGCCACGCTCCGGTCCTCGGGCGGGAGCGTCATGATCCTGGAGCGGACCCGGCGGGCGATGTCGGTCCAGCCGTCCATCACCAGATCGTCCTCGGGCATGCCGCCCGCCTGGTTGGCCGTGAAGTTCTCCAGCCAGCGCTGCTGCCAGCCGGGCGTGGAGATCTCGGCGAACCACTCGGGATCGGTCGGCCGGTTGTCGCGTACGTCGACGGAGGAGGGCGTGCGTTGGAAGACGTACAGCTCCGCGCAGGCCCGCGCCAGATGCGGCACGCACTGGACGGCGGTCGCGCCCGTCCCGATGATGGCCACCCGCCGCTCGGCCAGCCGGTCCATCGGCGCGCCGGACGGGTCGCCGCCCGTGTAGTCGTAGTCCCACCTGCTCGTGTGGAACGAGTGCCCCCTGAACGACTCGATGCCCGGGATCCCCGGCAGCTTCGGCACGTGCAACGGGCCGGTGCCCATGGCGACGAACTGGGCGGTGAACTCGTCGCCCCGGTTCGTGCGGATGATCCAGCGGGATCGGCTCTCGTCCCATTCGAGATCCTGGACCTCGGTGTGGAACAGCGCGTTGTCGTACAGGCCGAAGTGCTTGCCGATGCGCCGGCAGTGCTCCAGGATCTCGGGCGCGTGCGCGTACTTCTCGGTCGGCATGTGGCCGGTCTCTTCGAGCAGCGGCAGGTACACGAACGACGCCGTGTCGCACTGCGCGCCTGGGTAGCGGTTCCAGTACCAGGTGCCGCCGAAGTCGCCGCCCTTCTCGATGAGGCGTACGTCGTCGACACCCGCCTCCCGCAGGCGCGCGCCGGTGACCAGGCCGGCGAAGCCGCCCCCGATGAACGCGACCGTTACGTGGTCGGTCTTGGGCTCGCGCTCGACCCGCGGGGTGTACGGATCGTCCAGGTAGTGCGCGAGCCGACCGGTGATCTGGAGGTACTGGTCGTTGCCGTCGGGACGGAGGCGTTTGTCGCGTTCCTCAAGGTATCTACGGCGGAGGGTGTCTTTGTCGATGGCGGGCATGCGTGCTCCGGAGGTCGGGTCCACGAGTGCCGGATGCCGGGCGGCGTCCGCTGCGCAGCAATTCCAGAATGTCATTCCGAAATCACATCCGGCAAGGGGCCACCTGACGCATTCGACCTGCCGTCCTGGGTAGGGGGCGCGTATGGCGACAATCATTGATCGAGTACGCGCTTACCTGGGCAGCCCAAAAGGCAGGGAGGCAGTCGAGAAGGCCAAACGGATGGCCAACGACCCGCGGAACCAGCAGAAGGCCAAGAGGTTCCTCGGCCGATTCCGCTCACACCGCTGATCCGCTGACCGTCAGCGGATGATTTGCAGCAGCGCCTGATCCTTGGCCGCGACCGGCTCGGACAGGCGCTGCACCACGCGGCCCCGCTGGTCCAGAACCACCAGGGCGTTGCCGCCGCTTCCGGCCACCCTGACCACCAGCCGCCCGTCGGCCAGGTGGAACGCCCCGATCTGCCGTCCCTTCACCGCGATCGGCAGCTTGCGCCCGGTGACCGTGTCGACCAGCGTCGGCGTGAACCACTCCGGCCACGACCCGTCGCCGGCGTCGTCACCGGCCCGCAGCGTCCGTACGACCACGTACCTGCCGCCCGGCGACAGGCTCTGCACGTGGTTGGCCAGGGCGACCCCCTTGACCTTGGCCGCCTTCCCGCTCTTCACGTCCAGCCGGTAGACGCCGGCGGTGGTGCCGGCGTAGCCCGCCAGGTAGCGCCCGTCGGGCGACCAGGCCAGATGACACACGCCGCGGGTGCTGCCGAGCACCCGCTCACCCGTGCCGTCGGCGTTGACCACGCTCACCGACCCCGCGGGGTTGCGCCCCACGTGCACGTACGCCACCCGCCGCGAGTCGGGCGACCAGACGGGAGACAGGCAGGGCGTGCCACCCTGCAGCCCCCTGGCCGCGGTGGTGACCTTGGCGCCCTCGCGCACCCGCAGCAGCCCGCCGGCCGTGATCCAGGCGACCTTGCGGCCGTCGGGCGAGGCCGCGAACTGCGGGCTGTCGCCCGGCTTGGCCAGCGTGCTCGGCGCGGCGCCCGGCCGGTGCCGGGAGACGGTGTAGCCCCGCTGGTAGCCGGCGTACACGGCGGCGCCGGAGATCGCCCGCGCCGCCGTCGCGTCATCGGCCGTGCCGACCGGCGCGACGGAGACGGCAGCCGCGGCCGGGGTGGCGGCCAGCAGCACGGAGGCGCCGAGTGTCACTACGGCCAGGGTCTTGTGCATCACGGATTTCTCCCACCACGAAGTCTTTGGGATGTTCGACGCGCGAAGGGGCCTCTCAGTTCGCAACCCGTCACGACTGATCCAACTCAGGAGGTTGGGCCCGAGCGCGGTCAGAACAGGGACAGCGGCTCGGCCGGCATCGGGTCGGGCAGCGGCTCCAGCTCGGGCAGGCGGCTCCGCACGTCGTCGTGGAAACGGCGGGCGAGCGTCAGCGCGTCGGCGTTGTCGGGGGTGTGGACGAACACGGTCGGCGAGCGGCCTTCGCGCAGCCATTCGACGACCGTGCCGATCCACGGCTGCCAGCCCTCGACCGTCCGTTCCGTGGCGTCCCTGCCCAGATAGCGAACGATCGGCCGGTCTGTCAGAGCCGACGACCGGCGCGGCACGCGGGGCTTCTTCGTCCACGCGTCCCGTTCGGCGTCGCTGGTCGGAGGGCTCTGGAAGAACGCGGTGGTGTCGAACGGGATCCACTCGGCATCGGCTCGGGCGAGCACCTCTTCGAGCAGTCGCGCGGCACGCCCGTCCTCGAAGAAGGCCCGGTGGCGGACCTCGACCGCGTATCTGTGCGAACGGGGAAGCCGGTGCAGGAAGGCCGCCAAGGCGCCGAGATCGTTCGGCGCGAACGAGCCGGGCAGCTGGATCCACAGGCTGTGGACACGCGGGCCGAGCGGCTCCATCGTGTCCACGAACGACCGGAGCTCGTCGTCCACGCCGACGAGACGGCGCTCGTGCGTGATGGGCTTGGGCAGCTTGACCACGAACCGGAAGTCCTGCCCGCACTGCCGGGCCCACGACTCCACCGTGCTCTTCGCCGGTGTCGCGTAGAACGTCGTGTTGCCCTCGACCGCGTTGCACCAGGTCGCATAGGCCCGCAGGCGTTCGGCGGGAGGCAGCGGATGAGGCAGGAAACGCCCCTGCCACGACGCGTGCGCCCACATCGCGCATCCCACATGAAGACGCATGCCCCGACGCTACCGCCTGCGCCTCTCGAACGGCGCGGCCCAGAACGGTCCAGAGCCGTCCAGAACGGTCCGGAAAGCTTCGGTGACGTCGCACACCCGCCCGAGTCAAATATCGGGAAATTCGCCCACGCCCTCGGGAAATCATTCGCCGCACCCCCGCAAAGAATGGCCATGCAAAATGGCGCGGCGAACAGGTTTCAGCTTCGGGCCGGAATTTTTCCGCTGTTCCACGACCCCCGCCGCCGACCTTGACACGGGTTTCCGCCGGAGGTTGTCTGAAAGTGCGGCCTCAATCACCACAACCGGTGATTGAATTGACGAAATTCGTTTACCAAGGGCCGGAAACAGTGGGGTCGACCTCCGGCGGGAGCGCCTATGGCAACCTACGAGTATCGCTGCCTTGATTGTGGGTCATTCGAGATACGGCTGCCCATAGGCACTGCCACGGCGGTGTGCGACTGCCCCGTGTGCCACCTCCCGGCGCCTCGCGTCTTCTCCGCGCCGTACCTCAACCAGGTGCCCACGGCCGTGTCCACCGCGCTCGCCCGCGAGGAGCAGGGACGGGAAGCACCCGAGGTCGTCACCGGCCTGCCTTCTAGGGGGCGCCGCCCGCCGCCGCAGCACCCCGCGCTGCGACGCCTTCCCCGGCCCTGACGGGCCGACGGGGTCGCGCGCCACGGGCCGGATCGCTCGGCACGGTCGGCACGGTCGGCACGGTCGGCACGGTCGGCCGGAAACCATCCATCACGAGCACAAGGAGGTGCGTTGCTGATGGGAGCCGTCGGGCTACTTTACGTCGGCGCGGTGCTCTTCCTGAACGGACTGATGCTCCTGAAGAAGGTGGAGCCACGTGCGGCCGCGATCTTCAATCTCTTTGTCGGGGCCCTGCAGGTGGTCACGCCCACCGTGCTGATCATCGCCAATCCCGACGTGCCGGCCGCACTCCTGAACGCGTCGGGGCTCTATCTCTTCGGTTTCACCTATCTCTATGTCGGGATCACCCTGCTGGGCGGATTCGACTCCACGGGAGTCGGCTACTTCTCCTTGTTCGTGGCCATCATGGCGCTCGGCTACTCGTACGCGAACTTCCAACTCCTGGCCGACCCGGCGTTCGGGGTCATCTGGCTCTACTGGGCCTTCCTGTGGACCCTGTTCTTCGTGCTGCTGGGACTGAAGCGCGAGGAGATCACCAGATACACCGGCTGGGTCGCGGCGATCCAGGGGTGGGTCACGGCGGCGATCCCCGCGTTCATGATCCTCACTGGCTACTGGGTGAACCTGGGGCTCTACGCCCTCATCCTCGCCGTCTTCGGCCTGGTGGTCTTCATCGGGCTGTGGCTGCTCGCCCGGCAGCGGCAACTCACCGCCACGACACCGGGCTCAGGCGAGGAGTCGATGGGCGCCCATGACGACAAGCATCGCCAGCACTGGACTTAGCACACCGTGAAACCCGTGGTCGCGACAGGAGGTGGTACGGCAGGCGCAGGACACCGTTATCGAAGAAAGGCCGATCATCATGCCCAAGGTCATATTCAGCATAGACCAGTCGAAATCCATGCGTGATCAGAAAATACCCGGCCACAACCGGTGGCACCCGGATGTTCCGGTGGCCGACATGGTGCACCCAGGAGATGAATTCCGGATCGAATGCAGAGAATGGACCGACGCCCAGATAGGCAACAACGACTCCGCGAACGACGTACGAGACGTCGATCTGACCGTCGCGCACGTGCTGAGCGGGCCCATCGGGGTGGACGGAGCCGAGCCGGGCGATCTGCTGATCGTCGACATCCTCGATCTCGGCCCGGTTCCGCAGCAGATGGGACAGGCGCCCGGACAGGGGTGGGGCTATACCGGCATCTTCGCCAAGGCGAACGGCGGCGGCTTCCTGACCGACTACTTCCCGGACGCCTACAAGGCGATCTGGGACTTCCACGGAATGTCCGCCACATCCCGTCACCTGCCGGGTGTGCGGTTCACCGGCATCACCCATCCCGGGCTGTTCGGCACCGCGCCGTCGGCGGCACTGCTCGAGTCCTGGAACCGCCGGGAGCAGGCGCTCATCGACACCGATCCGCACCGGGTCCCGCCGCTGGGCCTGCCGCCGTTGCCCGAGAACGCCATCACCGGCACGGCGATGGGCGACGTGATGGAGCGGATCGCCAACGAGGGCGCCCGCACCGTCCCGGCACGCGAGAACGGCGGCAACCACGACATCAAGAACTTCACCCGTGGAGCGAGGGTCTTCTACCCGGTGCACGTGAAGGACGCCAAACTGTCCGGAGGTGACCTGCACTTCAGCCAGGGCGACGGCGAGATCACCTTCTGCGGCGCGATCGAGATGGGCGGTTACATCGACTTCCACGTCGACCTCATCAAGGGCGGCATGGAGAAGTACGGTGTCACCACCAACCCGGTCTTCATGCCGGGGAACGTCGAGCCCCGATACTCCGAGTTCCTCTCGTTCATCGGGATCTCGGTCGACCACGACACCGACACCAACTACTACCTCGACGCGACGGTGGCCTACCGCAGGGCCTGCCTCAACGCCGTCGAGTATCTGAAGAAGTGGGGCTACACCGGCGAGCAGGCGTACCTGCTCCTCGGCTCGGCTCCGATCGAGGGGCGGGTCAGCGGGATCGTCGACATTCCCAACGCGTGCTGCTCGCTCTACCTGCCCACCGGCATCTTCGACTTCGACGTCCGTCCGACCGCGGAAGGGCCGGTGAAGATGGACCGGGGACAGTGCGCCGTGACGACCTGACCGCCACGCCGTGACGTGAACCCCTGCCTGGAATCATCACCAGGCAAGGGTTTGCGGCATTTTTCGTTAAAAACATGGTCAAATTCTATTTTGCGATACAGGTACGCCCGGCGGTCGTCCCGTACGCCTTCCGCGCCGGCTCAGCGCCCCGTGCAAGCCCCTGCCAGCCCTTTCATCAGGACCACACGTACGATAAATCACGCTCAAGTTCCGGTTATCCTCGCGTATAGCCATAAATAACTCCGGAACACGAGCGCCCCCCTTTGAAAGGTCTGAACGATGAACAACGACGCCGTGTGGGTCCGGGGCGTGACAGGCATCCAGCTGCACCACACCACCGACCTCCAGGACGCCGGCCGTTTCCTGGGCAACGCCGTGATGGCGCTGCGGGCGGCACACGTACGAACCGGCGACGACCGGTACTCCGACCTCGCCACCCAGCTCAAGGCCATGGTGGCCGAGACGCGGGCGCTGGAGACCCAGGCGCGGTCGCGCATGGAGGGGCTGCACGCGACGGACCCCGAGCAGTTCGTACGCTGCCGCGAAGGCGAGGACCCCTGGCCCGACGAGATCCAGGCAGGGTTCGTCCCGCGTCACACCTGCAATGACCGGTGCCTCTACCACGACCACGACGTCCTTGAGGCGATCATGCAGTGCACCTGCGGACGGCCCCCGTGCCGCGCGTGCGCCATCGCCGGCGCGCCGTGAGCCCCCGGCTCCGCGCCCGGCCGTACCCCCTCGAGAGGTACGACATGACGGTCACACGGTGCGCAGGAAGTCTTCGAGGATCTTGTTGAAGAGGTCCGGGCGTTCCATGTTCGGGTAGTGGGCGGTCCCGTCGATCGAGATGACGCGGCCGTTGACGACCGTGCCGGCGAGGCGTTCGGCCATGCCGATGTGGTCGGGCGAGTCGACGGCGCCGTTGACGGCGAGCACCGGAACGTCGATTCCGGCGGCGCGCTCCCAGGTGTCGCGCACCGGTACGAGCCGGTCGGGTTCGCCGGCGGTGTGCTTGGACATGGTGTCCCGGGCCAGCCGCCGCAGGTGGCTCACGACGCCGGGATCGAGATCGTCGAGGGTGCGGTGCGGCCCCGCGGCGAACCGTATGAATCCCTCGATCGAGGCGTCCAGGTCGCCGGCGGCCATCGCCGCGTGCCACGTGGTCAGCGCTTGGGTGGTCCAGGGGTCGGTGAAGTACGGCTCGCTGGTGCCGGCGCCGCTGACGACCACGGCGCTGACCAAGTCGGGGTGCTCCAGCGCGGTGTCGACCGCGATGCCCGCCCCCATGGAGACTCCGACCAGGATGGCGGGGCCGGTGTCCAGGTGGCGCAGCAGCGCGGCGAGGTCGTCGGTGAGCCGGAACGGCTCGGTGGCGTTGGCCGAGCGGCCATGGCCGCGGGCGTCGGGCGCGATGACGCGGTGTCCCGAGGCGAGGGCCGGGATCTGGTCGTCCCACATGCCGTGGTCCACGAAGCCGCCGTGCAGCAGGACGAGGGGTCGGCCGGAGCCGGTGTCGAGCCAGAACAAGTCATTCATGACAACCAAGGTGTCATCATTGGCGCACAATGACAACTCAGGTGTCATCATGGTGGAGTGAGCGACACAGAGCGTGCCCAGGCGTCCGAAGAGCTGACCGACCGGCTCATGGAGGTGTTCGACCTGGTAGGGCCGCTGTACCGGCGCGCCCAGCGCAAGGTCGAGCAGGACGCGCCCATCGAGGGCCTGTCGGTCGGGGTGCGGGCCGTGCTCAACATGCTGCGTGAGCACGGGCCCATGACCGTCCCCCAGATGGGCCGGGCTCAGGCGTTGAGCCGCCAGTTCGTCCAACGCATGATCAACGACGCGGCCGCGCGCCACCTCGTCGAGTCAGTCCCCAACCCGGCGCACCAGCGGTCGTCGCTCATCCGGCTGACCGAGGAGGGGCGCGCCGCCATCACCGCCGTCATGGCCCGCGAGCGCGCGGTGCTGAGCCAGATCGGTGGCGACCTGACCGAGGCCGAGGTCGCCACCTGCATCCGGGTGCTCTCCCGCCTCCTCCAACTCGTCGACAACGTCGACCTGGACGGCTGACGTGGCCGGCCCGCGTCAGCCCTCCGGCCATGGACGCCCCCGCCGTCAACTCATCTCAGGCCCGAACCTGCGCCTGTAGGCCGAAGGAGTGATGCCGGTCGCGCGACGCATCAGCGTGCGCAAATTGGCGGCGGTGCCGAGCCCGCTGCTCCGCGCGACCATCTCGAAGCGAGACTCACCCCGCTCGATCAACCGGCATGCCAAGGCAAGTCGTTCTCCCGTGAGCCACGTCAACGGCGTCGTGCCCAGTTGCGCCTGGAAGCGGCGATGCAGCGTCGCCGGACTGACCGCCGCACGCGCCGCGAGGTCGGACACCGTGAGCGGCGAGTCGAGGCGTTCCTGGGCCCAGGCCAGGACAGGAGCCAAGGACTCGTCCGGCAGGTCGGGTATGGGACGCTCCACGAACTGCCGCTGCCCACCGTCCCGGTGCGCCGCGAAGACCAGGCGCCGGCTCACAGAGTTGGCGATCTCCGCGCCGTGGTCGCGTCGGACCACATGCAGCCCAAGGTCGAGGGCGGCCGCGCTCCCCGCTGCGGTGAGAATGTCCCCGTCATCCACGAACAGCACGTCTGACTCGAACTGGACCGAAGGGAAGCGGGCCTGGAAGGAATCCGCCCACTGCCAGTGCGCGGTGGCCCGGCGCCCGTCGAGCACTCCGGCCTCGGCCAGCGTGAAAGCGCCGCTGCAGAAGCCGACCAAGCGCGCACCACGCGCGTGCGCCCGTCGGACGGCGGCGAGCACGGACCTGCGGCGGGGCACCTCGACGTCGGGGCGGTTGGGGACGATCAAGGTGTCCGCCGTGTCGGCCACCTCCAGGTCGCCGACTCCGGTAAGCGTGAAGAATCCGTCCCGCATCAGGGTGCGGGGCTCGGGCGAACAGAGCCTGAAGTCGTAGAGATCACGACCGATCTCCGGTCTGCGCAGACCGAAGACCTCGGTCGCGCAGCCGAGCTCGAAGGGGTTCGAGTTCTCGTCCACGATCACGACGACCCGGTGCACGCCCGTCGCGCGCACTGCGTGCGAGGATTCTTTCGCCATGTGCTATTCCTAGCACTCACGCCGGCCACGCGAAACGGCGAAGGATCAGCTCATGAGCAACGAACCGATCCCCCTCAGCAAGGCTTTGGCCTCCTTCGACGCCCTGTGGAGCCCGCGTATCGTCACGCGCGTCAACGACTATGACGTCCGCGTCGCCAAGGTCGAGGGCGAACACCTCTGGCACGTCCACGACGACACCGACGAGTTCTTCCTCGTACTCGACGGCGAGCTGCGCATCTCCTTGCGCGAGCCCGCCGGGGAGCGCACGGTCCTGCTCCCCCAGGGTGCGGTCTTCACCGTCCCCCGAGGCACGGAGCACAAGCCTTACGCTCCGTCCGGCACCGCCATCCTGATGTTCGAGCCCACCGGGACACCGTCCGTGGGCGATCGCCACGATGAGATCCCGGACCACGTGGACGCGACGACCGGGCACGCACTCGACACCTGAGCCGACAGGCTTCGGGCAGGACGGCATGGGAGGTCGGCCGACGGGCCGACCGGCCCTTGACCTCAACCGTCCTTCAGGTTGAACACTGAGCCATCACGACGTCTCACGTGAAAGGTGTTCACCATGCGCGCAATCCAGGTGGCCTCGTTCGGCGGTCCGGAAGCACTGTCCGCTGTGGACCTGCCCGATCCCGTGCCCGGATCCGGCCAGGTCGTCGTCGGTATGGCCGCGGCGGATGTCATCTTTCTGGACACTCTCCTGCGCGGCGGCTGGGGTCAGGACTTCTTCCCACGGACCCTGCCGTACGTGCCAGGCGGCGGCGGAGCGGGCGAGGTGGTGGCGACCGGCCAAGGCGTGGATCCGGCATGGATCGGTCGGCGCGTGGTCGTACGGACCAGCACCGGTTACGCCGAACGGATCGTCGCGGGTGAGCAGGAGATCATGCCGATACCCGACGGTCTGGCCGCCGAGACGGCGGCGGCACTGGTGCACGACGGCGTGACCGCGCTCAACCTGGACCGGCTGGGCAGGCCGGAGAAGGGAGAATGGGTGCTGGTGTCGGCGGCGGCCGGTGGAGCCGGGTCACTGCTGGTGCAACTGGCCGTCGACGCTGGAGCCCGGGTGGTGGCCGCCGCGTCCAGCGACGCCAAACTGGCACTCGCCCGCGAGCTGGGCGCCGAGGTCGTCGTCGACTACACGCGGCCAGACTGGATCGAGCGGGTGCGCGAGGCCACCGAGGGCGGTGCCGCCCTGGTATACGACGGCGCGGGCGGCCCGCTGGGCACGGACACTGTCCATGCGGTGTCCGATGGCGGCCGATTCGTCACCTACGGCACGGCCGACGGCTTCGCCGCTCCGGACCCAGAGTCGGCCACGAGCCGCGGCGTACGGGTGCACACCCCGCTCCTCGACGGTCCACCGGACCAGGAGACCGTGCGCGAGTTGCTGAGCCTGGCACTGGAACGGGCCGCGGAGGGACGGCTGCGGCCGACGATCGGCGCCACCTACCCACTGGAGCGTGCCGCCGATGCCCACCGCGCACTGGCCGCGCGCACCACGGTGGGCAAGTCACTGCTGCTGGTGGGCGCTGAACCGTCTGGGTGAACGGCCGGGAACGGTGGTCCCCCTGTTCAGGTGAGCCCACCGCTTCCGGCATGCCGGGGACAGCTTCAGATCCGGGTCATGCTCGACTCGTATCCGCCCCCGCCGGGGTAGACCCATTCGCCGGTGACCGTGGCGTCGTCGGCGCTGAACGTGCCCTCGTAGTACGCCGGGCTGCCCTTGGCACCGGCCCAGATGGTCAGCTTGTCGCCGTTCAGCTCGTAGACGTAGTCGAAGGTGTTGCCGACCGAGTCGTAGAACCGCGACACCACGTCCGCGCCGACCGGCTCGCCGAACGGGCGCAGGTTTCCGATCACCTCCAGCCCGGTGACCGGCTGGCCGAACTGGCTGAGCTCGACGTGCTGGAGCAGGAAGAACCGGCCGGGCATCCACTCGTACCGCACGGTTCCCTCGGCGCCGCCGGCAACCGCCCAGGTGCCGACCAGGCGCTCCAGAGCCTTCAGTTCGGCGCTCGGCTGGTTGTTCTCAGACATCTCGTCCTCCTCGGTGAGTTCTTGCCGCTACCTCGAAGCCGGCTCCCGTGCCTCGACACCCGGCGTGTGTGATGTGAATCACATCGCGGCCAGGTCGAGATCCCAGGTCCGGTCACGAGGTACCGGCAAGAACCCGCCGAGGAGGAAGGATGTCCTCATGAAGTATCTGCTGCTCAGCTACACTCCCGCCGCCGCGTGGGACGCCGCGACCGCCGACACACCGTCCGATGAGGCGATGGCCGCGTTCGCCGCGTACCAGCTGTTCGAGAAGGAGCTGATCGAGACCGGCGAGTTCGTCGGCAGCGAGGGCCTCGGCCACCCGGCGGTCAGCACCACGGTGCGCAGAACCGCGGACGGCGTGGTGGCGACCGACGGACCGTTCGCCGAGCTCAAGGAGGTCCTGGCCAGCTTCGCGGTGATCGACGTGGCCGGCCATGAACGAGCCGTCGAGATCGGCTCGCGGATCGCCGAGGTGCTGGGTGAGCCGATCGAGATCCGGCCGATCATGGGCGAGGACTTCACGGCATGACCGACCGTACCGAGCGACGCCTGGCCGGAGCGGAGCGGCGGGAGGGCACGCGAGGGGCGGGCTCAGCATGACCACGGACGTCGAGCGACTGCTGCGCGCGGAGGCGCCGCAGGTGCTCGGCGCGTTGGTACGGCGCTTCGGCCACTTCGACATCGCCGAGGACGCGCTGCAGGAGGCGCTGCTCACCGCGAGCCGGACGTGGCCGGCCGACGGCGTGCCGGACGACCCGCGCAGCTGGCTGATCCGGATCGGCTACCGGCGGATGGTCGACCTGCTCCGCTCCGACCAGGCCCGGCGCCGGCGCGAGCGGGAAGCCGGACTGACCGAACTGGCCATGCGGGAACCGGCCCGCCGGGCGGGTCCTCCTCAGGAGAGCGACGACAGCCTCACCCTGCTGCTGCTCTGCTGCCACCCCGCGCTGAGCACCACGTCCCAGGTAGCGCTCACGCTGCGCGCGGTGGGCGGTCTGACGACCGCTGAGATCGCACACGCCTACGGGACCACCGAGAACACCATGGGTACGCGGATCAGCCGCGCCAAACAGCGACTGGCCCGGGCCGGCGCCCGCTTCACTCCGCCGGAGGAAACGGACCGCGACAGTCGGATGGCCGCCGTGACGCAGGTGCTCTATCTGATCTTCAACGAGGGCTACACGGCCTCCACCGGCGTCGAGCTCGCCCGCGTCGACCTGACCCGCGAAGCGATCCGGCTGACCCGCATGCTCCGTGACTCCCTGCCGGACGACGCCGAGGTGACCGGGCTGCTCGCGCTGATGCTGCTCACCGAGTCGCGGCGCACCGCCCGTACCGACGACGACGAGCTGGTGCCGCTGGAGGAGCAGGATCGGACCCGGTGGGATTCCCGGCTGATCCGCGAAGGCACCGAGCTGATCGACAGCGCCTGGAGCCGGCGGGTGGTGGGCCCGTACCAGTTGCAGGGGGCGATCGCGTCCGTGCACGCCGCGGCCGCCGGCCCGGCGGAGACGGACTGGCCGCAGATCGCGGCGCTGTACCTGTGGCTCGAACGGCTCACCCCGACCGCGCCGGTGCGGCTCAGCCGGGTGGTCGCGGTGGCCCAGGCGTACGGGCCGGCCAGAGGGCTGGCCCTGCTCGACGACCTCAACCGGCGCCACCGGCTGGATCAGGAACCACTCACCCGGCAACGGGAACGCGCGGTGCGCGCCCACCTGTTCCAGCTGACCGGCGACACGGCCGGGGCGGCGACGCTGTACCGCGAGGCGGCCACCTTGACGGACAACCAGGTCGAGCGGCGATACCTGCTCGGCCGGGCCGACCGCCTCGGCTGATGGGTCAGCCCGGCACAGAATCGGCTGGAAGTACGGTCCGGACCGCCGAACAACCTCCTTTCGACCGATCCGGCATCGGCCCGGGGACCACAGAATCAAGCCCCATGCCGCAGGAAAAACACCCCCCGACACCGCAGGCCGCCGGATCGGCGCACCCCGCCACGACGCCCTCCGACCAGCCGCGGATCGCCGCGCTCGACGTGCTGCGAGGGTTCGCCTTATGCGGAATCCTGGTGGCCAACGTCAAGCCGATCGCCCACATGGTCCACACCGTGTCGACCACGCAGCCCGTGGTGGCGACGAGCCAGGACGGCTCCTGGCTGGGGCTGGGGCTCTTCGTCGACCAGCGCTTCTTCCCGATCTTCTCGCTGCTGTTCGGCATCGGTTTCTCGCTACTGGTGAGATCCGCGGGACGACGGGTGCCGCGTCCGCGCGTGCTCCTGCTGCGCCGGCTCCTGGCCCTGCTCGCCATCGGCCTGGCTCACATGTTCCTGCTGTGGCGGGGCGACATCCTGACCATCTATGCCATCGTCGGCCTGCTGGTGCTGCTGCCCTCGACCTGGCTGCCGCGCTGGGCCGTCGCGGGACTCGCGGCCGTTCTCATCGTGACGCCGCTGATCCTCGGCGGCAACGGCGTGCCCCTGGTGCCCGGACTGTTCCTCCTGGGCTCGGCGTTGACCCGTTACGGGGTGATCGACCGGATCGAGGGCTCTGTTCGGGTTCCGGCCGCGCTGGGCCTGGTCTTCGCGGCGGGAGCGTTGCCCGCGGTGTGGCTACAGGTCCGGACACCGATCGACGACGCGCACCTCAACACCTGGTTCGGCCTCGCCGGGGCGCTGATGGCGGGCGTCTACGTGTGCGCCCTGCTGCTCCTGCTCAGGACGCCGCTCCGGCCGGTGCTTCAGACGGTTTTCGCCCCGCTGGGCCGGATGGCGCTGACCAACTACCTGTCCGCCACGGTCCTCGTCCTGCTGGCCGCCCGCCTCATCGGCAGCGTCCCGGACGGCTGGTCCTCGGCGACGGTGCTCCTGATCGCCGGAGCCATCCTCATCCCTCAGTGGCTGGTGTCCACGCTCTGGCTGCGTCGCTATCGCCAAGGTCCGCTGGAATGGCTCTGGCGCTGGGCCACCTGGGTCAGCCGTCCACCTCTGCGCCGCACCCCCTGACCGCCGGCCGCACGCGCTGACGACCCGCGAAGCTGCCCGTAGCCGGTCCGGCGGTACGAGACGCGCGTCAGCCCGTCGTCCACGTCCGGAGCTTCTCCGGGTTGCGTACCGCCCAGATCTGCTTGATCCGGTCGCCTGCGACGTCGAACGCCATCACCACCACGGTGACGCCGTCCTGCTGAGTCACCAGACCGGGCTGGCCGTTGACCGTGCGCTCCAGCATCGTCAGGTCGGGCACCTCGCCGACGATGTCGACGAGGGCGCGCGCGATCCGCTCGCCGCCTTCGATGGGGTGGAGCACGGCGCTGACCAGGCCGCCGCCGTCGGCGATCGCCGCGGCGTCGGGATCGAGCAGGCCGATGAGGGCGTCGATGTCCTTGGCCTCCCACGCCTGCTTGAAGTCCCTGACGATGTCGGCGCGCGGGGTCGACGGAACCGCACCGGCCCGCGACGCGCGGATGCGGCGCCGGGCCGAGGAGGCCAGCTGGCGGCATGCCGCCGGCGTACGGCCGACGATCTCGGCCACTTCGGCGAAGGAGTAGCGGAAGACGTCGTGCAGGATGAACGCGACCCGCTCGGCAGGGGTCATCGATTCGAGCACGACGAGGAAGGCCATGTTGATGGACTCGTCGAGAGTGACCCGGTCGGCCGGGTCGACGGTGGTGCCGCCCGGCCGTCCGCTGATCCACTCCGTACGATCGGGCAGCGGCTCCGGGATCCATTCGCCCACGTAGCTCTCACGCCGGGCCCGTGCCGAGCCGAGCAGGTCGAGGCAGATGCGACTGGCGACCTTCGTCAGCCAGCCGCCGGGCGATTCGATGGCCTCCTGCTGTCGCCGGGACATGGTGTACCAGCGGGCGTACGTCTCCTGTACGACGTCCTCGGCGTCGGCCAGGGAGCCGAGGAGCCGGTACGCGAGATTGATCAGCTGACGCCGCTCGCTCATGATCGCGCTCAGGCTCGGATCGAGCCGACCTTCTCCTGGCTGGGGTGGGGTGGTCATGGTGCCGCCGACTTTCCTTTGTCGCATCTGCCCTCATGAGTACGACGAGGCAACTCCTCGGAATGTGAGGTCGGCGCATCGCCTCACATTCGGAGGAGGTGCCTCGTCGTACTGACTGATGCTCATGCGCCGCCGACGGATAGCCGGCGGATAGAACCCGCGAAGGAAGAAAGCCGACCATGGAACCCGTGAACGTGGCAATCATCTACTACAGCTCCACCGGCACCGTGCACGCGCTGGCGCGAGCCGCCGCCGAGGGCGCGGAGAAGGCCGGCGCACATGTGCGGCTGCGCAAGGTCGCCGAACTGGCCCCACCGGCGGCGATCAACGCCAAGCCCGCCTGGGCCCAGCACCTCCAGGACACCGCCGGCGTCACCGAGGCCGGCCTCGACGACCTGGACTGGGCGGACGTGGTCCTGTTCGGCACCCCCGCCCGCTTCGGCAACCCAGCCAGCCAGCTCAGGGCGTTCATCGAAACCACCGGCGGCCTGTGGGCACAGGGCAAGCTCGCCGACAAGGTCTATTCGGCGTTCACCGCCAGCAACACCACCCACGGCGGACAGGAGTCCACCCTCCTGGCGCTGGGGAACACGTTCTACCACTGGGGCGGCATCATCGTGCCGCCCGGCTACACCGACCCCGTCCAGTTCAAGTCGGGCAATCCGTACGGCTCCTCCCATGTGGTCGGCGATGGTCCGCCCAACGACGTGTCCTTGGAGGCGGCCCGCTACCAGGCCCGGCGCGCCGTCGACACCGCCGCCGCGCTCAAGGCCGGTAGGGGTGGTGCATGAACGACCGGTACGCGGGCCGCCACCTCATCGGCGGCTCGCCGGACGGCCGCGCTCCGGCGACACGGCCGCACATTAGCACCAATATGTCTGCAAGAACGCACACGCCTCTACTAGGCTGCCCATCTGCCTTAACCCTGACGTGCTTGCTGATACAGAGTTAACTTACGCGTACACCTTTTACCGCTACAGCAGCAAACAACTGAGGAGGTTCCGTTTTGAGCCGTCCGCTCGATGGCGCGGAGAACGCAGTGATCTCGATCGCCGTGGACCCCTCTCTGTGGGTCCTTGGGGCGGCTCCGGACGCGCTGGACGAGCAAGCACGCTCGTGGCGAGGTCTGAAGAAAGCCGCGGGGTCGACGGACAGCCAGATCAGTGGCGCGGCCAAACGGGTCATCGGCACCGGGTGGCTGGGAAAGACCGCGAGCGCGTATGACAATCACCGGAGAAAGGTGGGCGGCGGGCTGGACGACCTCGCCCAGTGCGCGGGCCGGATCGCGGATCTGCTGGAGCAGACAGCCGAGATGCTCCGGACCAACCAGGGACGGCTGACAAGTGAAGCCGAGAGGGTCTCCGGCGTGCCGTCGAAGCAGGGCACGCCCCTGACCTACTACCCCGCGGACGCCGACCAGGCGCAACTGGTGCACAACGCCGTCAACGCCGCGAAACAAATACGATCGCGGGTGGACGAAAAACTGGCGGAAAAGCATGGACAACTCGAGGCCGCACAGAACAGCTTGGCCGACATCGTCAAGGCCTGGAAACCGCGGACCATCGGCATGCTAAACATGAACATCGGCATGGGCTACAAGAACTCGCCCATGAATTCCGACGGCACCGACCAGGACGATATCCCGGACATCGCCCAGACCATTGCCGACAAGAATGTTGATGTCGTCACCATTCAAGAGATAGCCGGCACAGAGGCGAAGAACCTTGAGCAGGAATTGAAAAAGCGCACCGGACAAGACTGGACGGTCCATTTCGGCGAGACGAAGAAATCCCCGTACTGGGGGGACGGCGTGCTGCCGAACGGCGTGTACGAGCCGTTCGGCAATGCCGTCGCGGTGCGTCACGGAGGCGCCATCGACTCATCGCAGTACGTCGACAATCACGATCTGACCGCGGAGGGTGACTTCATCCGAACCCCTGACGGATACGTGACCGACGGCACCGCCCGGAAGGCGGTGGAGATCGAGGTCACGTTCGGCGGCAGTTGATCCTTCGGATGAGCCTCACCAACGCGGGACGGTGATGTCGACCCGCTGGCCGTCATGATCGGAGGATCCTCCGTCGACGCGTTCCGGATTCTGCGCCACGATCCCGGGAGCGGTGATCACATAATCGATGTGCCTGCCGCCCCCGGAAGTCCCCCCGTCGTTCAGACGGCCCGCGTCGATCCGATGACCGTCCTCCTCGAAGCCCTTCATCGCCTCTGCGGACCGGTCTCCCGCAGTGGATTCCACGTTGAAATCGCCCCCGACAAGCCCGGGGTTCTGGTTGAACAACTGGCGGAATTTGTCGATCTGTCCCGCTCGAACGTAGTCGTTGGCCGCGGTGTTGTCCGTGGGATTGTCCTCGCCGGGCAGGACCGGGGGGCGCACCTCTTCACTGCCGGTGGAATGAACATGGGTGCTGTATACGCTCAGCGTCTCACGACCGAGCGTCGCGTTGATCCGGTCGGCCACCTCATGATCATTTTCCTTGAAGGAGCGGATCACGTCCCGCAGGCGGATGACGTCCTCGTCCAACACCGTGCCCAGCTGATCCGCAGCGGTGCTGCCGACCTCTTTGACGCTGCTGAACAAGCCGGACATCTCCTTGGCGGCGGGTGTGTTGCCGAACGCGTTGAAGCCGGGAAAATATTGCGACCTGGACATGATGGGGTTGTCGGATGCCTTGGTCAAGGCATCCCCCGCTTGTGTCAGCGCGCCGTTCGCCTGAGCCACCGAGTTGGCCAGCGCGCCAACCTGCTCGTAATTCATCAGAACACGTGATGCCATGATCGAATTCTAGGATCTACGAATCCAGCTTCGCCATGATTCGCGCTTTTCACCGGCCGGGGTGGCAAGACGACCGGTTTCAGGGAGCCGGAGAGGCCGACCGGCTCGGTCAGGATCCCCACCGTCCACCCGGGCGCCCTCGCATGGAGGGCGCCCGATTCGCCTCGTGCTCTACGCCGGCGCCTTGACGGCCGAGCCCGTCGCGGCCCGGTCCGGCGTGACGCGGCGGCGCCGGGTCGGCAGCCCGAGCGTCGGGTTGGCGACGGCCCAGGCGGCGCCCTTGCAGACCAGTTCCTTGTAGACGGCGGCGAGCCGTCCGGTCAGGGCGGCCCGCACGGCGCGGTCGTCGGCGGTGACGTACTGGATCAAGCCCTCCTTGCGGCCCAGTGAGACGCACTGGTTGAAGTAGCGGATCGGCGTGTTCGGGAGCTTTCCGCCGGTCAGGCGGGCCGCGATCGCGTCGGCGGCCTGCCACGCGGTCGGACTTCCCGAGGCGCACGACATCCGCAGCGGCTTGTCGCCGGGGCCCATCGCCAGGGCGGCGTCGCCGACGGCGTACACGTCCGGGTGCGAGACCGAGCGCATGGTCCCGTCGACCACGATCTGGCCGGCGCCGGTGACCTCCAGGGCGGTCGCCTTCGCGATCGGGTGGACCGCGAAGCCGGCGGTCCACACGGTGACCGCGGCCGGGATGGCCCTGCCGTCGGCGGTGGCGACGCGGTCGGCTTCGACGCCGGTGACGTCGGCGTGCTCGTGCACGGTGATCCCGAGCTTGCCGAAGACCTTCCGCAGGTGCTCGCGCCCCTTGGGCGAGAGCCAGTCGCCGAGGCCGCCGCGGGAGGTGAGGGCGACGTCGAGGTCCGGGCGGGCTTCAGCGATCTCGGTCGCGGTCTCCAGGCCGGTGAGACCGCCGCCGACGACGACCACGGTCTGCCCGGCGTCGAGGCGGGCCAGGCGCTCGCGCACCCGGAGCGCTCCGGGACGGCCGGCGATCTCATAGGCGTGCTCGGCGGTTCCGGGGACGTTCCGGGCGTTCCACCCGCTGCCGAGGGCGTAGACGAGCGTGTCGTAGGCGAGTTCGCCGGCGCCGTTCGCGTCGATGACGGCCACGGTCCGGCGGTCGACGTCAACGCCCGTGACCTTCGCGAGCCTCACTTCCACGCCGGTGCCCGCGAACATCTCGCTTAGCGGCCGGGGTCTGAGGCGCTGGCCGGCCGCCAGCTGGTGCATGCGGACGCGCTCCACGAAGTCGGGCTCGGCGTTGACGACGGTGATGGCGACGTCCTCGCGGTGGAGCCGCTTGGCGAGGCGGCCGGCGGCGATGGCTCCGGCGTACCCGGCTCCGAGGACGACGATGCGGTGTTGCATTTTCTTGCTCCTGTCTTGCGCGGGTTTGCCACTTGAACCGGCCGGCCCGCCGTTTCCTGACAGGAACGCGATGTGAAGCACCTCACATGGCGCTCAGAAGGCGTTGAACAGGGGCGCCCCGTGGTCGGCGGTCGCCCAGTGCGCGGTCGCACGTTCGAGCTTGTCCGGGTTGACCTGGTTGCGGATTGCAGCGATGCCCTCGGCGGTGACCTCCAGGGACATGACGCCGACGACTCGGCCGTCCACGACGACCAGGACGGCGGGGTCGCCGTTGGCGGTCCAGGCGTAGACCTCGGGCGCGCCACCGATCAGGGCGCGCTTGGCCTCGCCGGGCGCGAACAGGCCCCGCAAGAACTTCGCGACCGCGACGGCGCCCTCGAACGCCTTGGCGCGTGCCGGGACCTTGCCGCCGCCGTCGCCGATCGAGATGGCGTCCTTGGCGAGCAGGCGCACGAGCGGCTCGATCTGGCCGCTGGTGGCGGCCGCCAGGAACTCCTCGACGATCCGCCGGGCCGCGGCCTCGTCGATCGCGGAACGGGCCTTGCCGTCCGCGACGTGCTTCTTGGCTCGGTGGAAGATCTGCTGGCTGGCGGCCTCGGTGATGTCGAGGATCTCGGCGATCTCCCGGTGCGGGTAGTCGAAGGCCGCCCGCAGCACGTACACCGCCCGCTCGTTGGCGGACAGGCGCTCCATGAGGGTGAGGACCGCGTACGAGACCGACTCGCGCCGCTCGGCGGTGTCGGCCGGGCCGAGCATCGGGTCCCCGGCGAGCAGCGGCTCGGGAAGCCACTGGCCCACATAGGTCTCGCGGCGCGCCCGCGCGGAGCTGAGCTGGTTGAGGCACAGGTTGGTGAGGACCTTCGTCAGCCAGGCCTCGGGGACCTCGATGCGGTCGACGTCGGCGGCGTGCCAGCGCAGGAACGTCTCCTGCACGGCGTCCTCGGCCTCCCCGGCGGAGCCGAGGAGGCGGTAGGCGATGGCCTCCAGGCGCGGCCTGGAGGCCTCGAACCGGTCGACGTCGCTCGCGCTCAACGGCATGGCCCGATACTAATCAGCCCGAACGGCGCGAATCACGAGGAACCAAACTCGGGCCGGAGCGGCAGGAACGATCGGCGGTCAGCCGACGCAGCCCGGAATGGTGTTCAGCGGACTGCAGTTATCGGGGGTGTTGTTACGGACAATCGAGTTCCGGATCTCGACATTGGCGTTTCCGGTGGCGATTCCACCGCCTCCGGATCCCTTGTTCCCCTCGACCACGACACGGTCGAGCTTGGTGGTGCCCAAGTTGGAGATGCCTCCTCCCAGGCCGCCGGAGGTGTTGGTGGTCACGGTGCTCGAGATGAGGTGCGACACGCCGCCCGGCTGGGTGTTCAGCGCACCGCCGTTGATCGGCGCGCTGTTGCCGGTCAGGGCACTCCGGTATACGGTCAGCGTCCCGAAGTTGATGATCGCGCCGCCTCCGACGCTCGTCGCCGAGTTCGCGTTGAGCCGGCTGCGGGAGATCGTCGCCTTGGCGCCCGCATTGTTGGCGAACGCGCCACCGTTCGATCCGCTGTTGCCGGAAAGGGTGGTCTGCTCCAGAACCACGGTGCCCGCGTTGAGAATTCCACCACCGAGGCCCGCCGTGCTTCCGCCAAGAATGGCGACCCTTTGGACACGGAGCGTCGCTCCGGATGCCACCTCCAGGACGCGGAAGGCCTCGGAGGCGCTCGGGTCACGCCTGATCCTCGTGTTCGACCCGCCCACCAGAGTGGTGTCGCCCGTGACGACCGGTAGCGCGACGCCGGGGGCGTTCGCGGTGGCGTAGTTGTAAAGGCAGTGCGGCGCGAGAAGGAGCCTGGCGACTCCGAATCCGTTCGCCGCCCGGATCGCCGCGACGAGCGCGGCCGCGTCGCACGGGACGACCAGGACCCTCACCGGGCCGGTCATCGCCTGCGCTGACGAGGGCACCGCGACCAGCGTGATTCCCGCGAACACAGCGGCCCCGACGCCGCCGGCGATTCTAGAGAGAAAGCCCATCGCGCCGCCCCTATACAGAAATGGACATTTGTCCTATTGGAAACGAAGACCTGCCGGCATCGCCGAAAATAGGGAAACATGGCTGAGCGCGGTAAATCCTCGGGGCGCAGCTCTGTTCTGAACAGTTGACCAAGATTTGCGATCGCCTTTTCATGGCGCCGCACGCCCGACGTCGTTACGTCGGCTCCCCTGGCGGGGCAAAGCCATGGAATACGCGCCTCTTCCCTTAGGTGGCTGAATGACTTCGATGTGCGGATTTCGGTAGCACGGGGGCACCGGTTGGTGTTTTCTCCTTCTATGGCTTCTGGAAGGCGTGGGGCCAGGTTCGCCTGGGGCAGTGCGGTCGCGCTGGTGGTGGGCGGGGTGGCCACCAACCAGGTGGAAGGCCCCTGGGAGGCGCAGCTGGCATGGTTCGCCCTGGCAGTGGTGGCCTTCGTCGTGGCGGGCGGGCTGACGCGCCGGGCCGGCCGCTCCGCGCACTCGGCCACGGACGCCGATCAAGAGGCCACGCCCGTCCCGGAACCGCGTGCGGACCAGGCGACCGCCTCGATGACCTTCCACGCTGGACCGAACAGACCCGACCACGGTTCGGTGGTCGTCTACGGGGTGAATCATGGGCCAATCAGCGCCGAGGGCTCACGGAGTGGTAATCGGCCCATGTATCGCGTGGCCATGGCAGCCCTGCTGGTGATCCTTCTCGTCGCCGGCGTTCTCATCGGTCGCGCCGTCTGGTGGTCCGACTCGCGGGCCGGCGACTCACTCGCGCCGATTCCGCCTGCGAGCACTCCGCCGGTCGTCGACACTGACGGCACGAATACCCCGCCCCCTGAATCGGCACCTGTCTACGGCTCGGCACTGAAATTCAAAATTCAGTACGTGGGCGCCATGGAAGGTCCGAGGGACGTGGCTTTCCCGGCCTCCGAGAAGGACCGGATCGAAAGGTTCAACGCGCTGCTCGGCCCCTCGGGGACACCTGTTCCGCAGGAGGCGTTTCCCGCCGGCATGATGACGGAGATGCGCTACGGGGGATACGCGCTCTCCGGCATGGCCATAGCCATACACATCGAGAACACCAGCTCGCGGTCCCTGTCGATCTCAGCCATCCGGGTCACCCGGCTCCGGAAGTCGCGAATCGCCACCGGCGCGGTCTTCTATCTGCCGTCGGGAGCCGGAGACGGTCATCACATGTTCTTCGACCTCGATTGGCCCGACCCCGTACGCGCGTATTCTCCTCGACGACGGACTTCGGCGACGAGCGCCGCCCGCCCACCGACATGCCCTTCTTCCGCGCCCATGGAGTGGCTGTCGCGGCGAACGACCGCTCCACTCCGCTGGACATCGTCTTCAACGCCGACAACGCCTCCTATGATTTCGCCATAGCGTTCGACTACACGTTCCAGAACGACGACCGGAAATACACGCAGACCCTCCTCAACGGCGATCAGCCATGGCGGGTCACCGGCTCAGCCTGCCGTACCGACCGAAATTCGGGCGACAGGACGTACAAGCCGGGCCTGCGCTATGAGTTCGTGCGGGACATGGCCTATGTGCACGACGAGTACGTGACGGTGCTCAGCACTCCGGCGCGTGGTTGCGCGCGACCGCCGATGTGATCACGAGATCTCCACTCGCTGAAATACCTGTCGCATATTCCCATTGCCCACCCGTATGGTGTTGCCATGGTGGGGCGAATGGTCGTCGTCATAGGTTTCGACGGCATCGAGCTCGTCGATGTCGCGTGTGTGACGACCGGATTCGACTACGCCAACCGGCAGGGCGCCGACCCGGCCTACCAAGTGGTGTTCGCGACTCCGATGGGCCGGCCCGTGCGGTGCGACTCCGGGCTCGAGCTGCCCGGGCAGGGCCGCATCGACACGATGGGCGGTCCGATCGACACCCTGATCGTCTCGGGTGGCCAGGGGCACGAGACCGCCGCCGCCAACCCTCGGCTCGTCAGCCAGGTCGTGCGGCTGGCCAGGCTGTCGCGGCGGGTCGCGTCGGTGTGCACCGGGGCGACCGTGCTGGCCGCCGCCGGGTTGCTCGACAACCGCCGCGCCACCACGCACTGGTACGAGGCCGGACGGCTCGCCACCCGTTTCCCGAAGGTGCGGGTCGACCCCACGCCGGTCTTCGTCCGGGACGGCGCGGTCGCGACATCAGGCGGGGTCACGGCTTCTCTGGATCTCACGCTGTCCTTCATCGAGGAGGACCACGGGGCCGAGCTCGCCCGTCGCGTGGCCATGGGCACGGTCACCTACCTGAGACGTCCCGCGGATCAGGCGCAGGTGAGCCTGTTCAACCAGATTCCGCACGCTGACCAGGCCCTGGTCCGGCGGGTCATCGACCACGTGACCAGCCACGTCGACGAGGATCTCAGCGTCGCCCGCCTGGCCGCGCTCGCCGGGGTGAGCGAGCGGCATCTGAGCAGGCTGTTCGTCGAGTGCGTCGGCCGGACCCCCTCGCGGCTGGTTCGCGACACGCGCCTCGAAGCGGCCTCCCAGCTGCTCACCGCGACCCGTGAGCCGGTCGCGGCCATCGCCCGGCGGTGCGGGTTCGCCTCCGCCGAGTCCTTACGGCAGGCGTTCGTGGCATGGGCCGGGGTCTCGCCGTCGCGGTTCCGGGGAAGGTCATAAGGCTCGGTGCCGCGGTCGGCGCCGGCCCGGGGGAACCCGGGCCGGCGCTCTCGCGTGTCCGGCGTCAGCCGCCGGCGCTGAAGGACGATCCGCCGTTACCGTAGACGGTCATGTCCACCCAGGGGTGGGACTCCTGGATGCAGGAGACGTAGGGGACAAGGCAGAAGACGCCTTGGGTCCGCTTGCGCCACTGGGTCGATCCGCGGCCGCCGTTGCTCGTCAGCGACTCGTGGCCCTTGAACGACCAGCCCACCATATAGACCTCGGCCCACCTGGTGTACCAGTGGGCACTGGTGATCCGGGAGCCGTCGCGGCACCAGTCCATCCTCTGGAAATACTTCCAGAGCCATTGGCCTACGCGGTTCTTGCCTCCCCGGTAAGCGGTCCAGATCCAGCAGGAGCTCGCCATGATCTGGGACCGTTCCTCCGCGGAGACGATGACGCCGTTCTGGGCGAGCCTCGCGAGATACTCCTCGGGGGCGATGGTGTCCAGCGGCTCCTCGCCGTTCTCCGTGGTGGCCAGTTCGGTGTCCGGGTCCGCCGGGGACGACGAGACCTTCTGGGACGTCGTGCTCTCCGCGCCCGCCGCGGGCGCGAGCGTCAAGCAGGCGAGCGCGACCGCAAGCAGCAGAACAAACGCATGTCGTACGAGCGGAATACGCCTTCGCAGGCTTTTCATGGCTGTCCTTCTCCGCGATTCACAAAGAATCGCATATCGGCCTGAGCGAATGGACCTTTCACTAGTAGTACGGTCCTGGACGGGGAGCTCGACAAAATTCATCTCCGATTTCCGGATGGGCGGTTCATGGCCCGCCGTACGGGGGCCGTCGCACGGCGATACCGCATCTCGACGGCGGCGGCCGATTCACCGCGCACGACCCCGATCTGCACCCAGGTCGCGCCCTCCATCCGCAGGCGGACCAGGTGGCGGATCTCGGGGTCGAGCCGCGCGATCAGGGTTGCCGCACGCCGGGCCTCGTCCCAGTCGGCCACGACGTCCTCGAAGCCGTGGGGGCGCGGCATCAGCGCCGCGTGGTGGCGTAACACCTGGTCGCGGGCCGTTCGACGGTGGTGGTCGACCACCAGTCGCGCCGCGACGGTGGCCAGGAAGGGCCACGCCCGCTCCTCCACCAGGCCGGCGAAGGTGGCGGTGCGCAGCAGCGCGTCCTGGACGACGTCCTCCGCTTCCGCCCCCGCCCCCATACGCGACGCCAAGGCCAGCAGCCTCGGCCGGTGCGCCATCAGGACATGCCAGCGTTGCTCTGTGACATTCATGCCACGGCCCTCTCCGATTTCCTGCAGGCCAAGGGCCCGGCAAAGCCGCCTGCCCCCAGCCGCCCCGTTGGATGAGTTCATCTCGCGACGAACAGACCGGACGTCACCAGGACCGCCGCCGGACATTTTTGGGCCGCCCTGGGAAATTGCCGGTCAATGTCCGCTGCTGATCCTGGCCCGGTTCATCGCACGCACCGGGCGGTCACCCCGTACGGCCTCTCTTGGTTCTGATCAGGATCGAAGCAGTTCGAGGCCTTGGCCGGAACGCGCCCGGGCGTGCCCTGTCCGGATCTCCGGGGTTCCCGTCCGGTTGTCAGGGCGTGGAGAGGTCGATCTCGACGACGGAAGAGTCGTTCGACGTTGCTTCGTGTTGAAACTCGGGTCATGCCGGCCTGGCGGCGAAGCCCCAGGCCGGCTCGTTCACCTGTCCGTCTCACGCTGTCGGCGACAGACCGCCGGACGCCGTGAGACGGTGATCAGGCCGCTCGCCTCGGCCGGCAACAACGGCACCCGATCGGGTGACACGCGGGCCCCAGTCACGTCAGCGATCGGCTGTGGGGGGCCAGGCTGGTGGGACAAGCTCCGTAGCTCGTCCTTCACGTTCCGATCTTCGCGTCTGCCCGGTGCGCCGTACCGAGAGCGGTGATGAGTTCCACGGTGAGCGGCTCCCCGCTCGGCAGGCCGCCTCCGGTACCCAATGGGGCGTCCCCCGGGCTGATCAGCAGATTCCCCGCGCAGAGCGAGGTGTTCAGTGCCACGCCCGGGTCGACCGCGAGTAGGCCCGACTCGCTGATGGTGGCGAACACCAGGTACCGGGAGCCGATGACGAAGTCGTATCCGCACGCGGCGCTGACGGCGTTGGTGGCCACCTCGAACTCGGCGCTCGACTTCCCCTTGTAAATGTGGTCGGCCCGGAAGGTGTAGACGACCGGTGGCGGGGGATCGAGCGGGTCTCCTTCGACCCGGCGAGCGGCCATCACCGTCCCGGTGAAGACGGCCGCCGCCATCTTCACCTGCTCGGCCGGTTGGAGAGGAACGCAGGAGCAGGCGCATGCCGTACCGGGAGCGACCATAATGGCCCCTGCCAGCAGAAGCAGCACGACGAGTAGTCGATGTCTCATGCCCCTCACGACGCATCCCTCCGCGCGAGGGTTCTCCATCGGATCATGTTTGGAAATCCCTTTGCCTGAAGAGCTGTCCGTCGCATCGGGCCTGATCGCACTGGTGATGCTCGTCCTCCAGATAGGGCTGATCATCCTGGTGCGCCGACGCATCCGCTCCCGCCCGCAATGAGCTTGCCTGATGGTGACGAGTCCGCCACAACGCCGCCCGCGCGAGAAGAGCGGCTCTTGCGGGAGCGGTTGGCTGCCCACAGCACCTTCGCCGGCGGAGTGATCAAACCGGAGGCCTGGTCTCCAGCCGCTCGGCCGCGGTGACGCCCTCCATCGCGACGGGCGGCGTTGAGGCGCGAGTCGAGCCCTGGCGGGCCTAGCGCCGCGCATACTCCCGGACGGCCAGGGAGAGGGCCAGCACGTACGGGCCGAGCAGCAGCGCGGCACACAGCAGCGCGTACCAGAACTGTGGCCTGAACGGCCCGAGCAGGAGCCCGTCGGCCGCCCACGTCAGCACGGCGACCGCGACCGGGACCACGAAGAAGGCGAACCAGGCCAGCACCCCGGCGAACCCGGCCAGCCACACCCACCGGAACCACCGCCCGGCCCGTAGGTCGGCGGGCGAAGCCGCGAGCAGCTCCGCCGCCTGCGCCGAGGTGAGCCTGCCGAACGCCCGCCGCAGCAGCAGGCTCTTGACCCGCCACAGGTCGCGGCAGCCGAGCGCGTTGACCAGCACCGCGTACAGGTCGGTACGCAGGAAGACCATGCACTGCCACAGCAGGCCCGCCAGCTTCACGAACACCCACACCGCGAGCGTCGCGTCGACCACGGGAGCCGGCGACCACACCCCTTGCCGGATCAGCAGACGCGCGCCCAGCAGCAGGCTGAGCAGGACCACGTCCACCGCCATCCCGCCGAGCAGCGGCCCGTAGCGGCGGCGGCGCGGCACCGTCCACATCTGCGAGAGGTCGGTCTCCAGGACGAGCAGCATCATCCGCCGGTCCACCCCGAACCGGGACTCGATGCCGATCGCGCGGGCGGCCAGCCAGTGCCCGCACTCGTGCAGAGCCGTCGACGCCAGAACGAACGGCATGAGCAGCAACGCGCTCAGCCCGACGTCGTCGAGCAGGAACGCGTCCTGGGCCGGGCTCGGGAACAGCGACGGCGAGGCGGCGAACACGGCCAGACAGAACAGGGCGAGGGCGGTGTAGCAGGCCCAGGCCACCCGGCCGAAGAACGGGCGGGCCACGCGCCGGCTCACGCCCCCCATCCAGCGCCGCATCTGGATCGGCGCGGTGCGCACGACCCGGAGTTGCACGTCCGGCCGATCGTCGACGAAGCCCAGCTCGGCGAGGGTCGCCATGAACGACGGCACATCGACGGGCTCACCGGCGAACGCCTCAGCCTCGGCGGCGGCCTCCTCCTCGGTCGCGCCGCGCAGCAGCGCCGAGATCACCACTCCGCCCACGGCGGGCATGGCCACGAAGGCGCCGGTGGCCGGATCGCCGACCAGGGCCTCGTCGCCCTCCTCGACCACGGTGAGCGGGCGCAGCCGGACCCTGCCGGTCATGGGGGTCACCGCCTGGCCAGCGCGCACGCCGGGCAGCCCGGGTCGCGGGGGAACGGTTGCCACACAGGGACGAGCCCGTTCAGCAGGTCGAGGACGACGCGGGCCCCGGCCGCGCGCGGCGGCTCGACGCCGGTCAGATAACGCATGACCTCGTAGGCGACCAGCGATCCGACCTGCATCGCCATCGGCCCGGTGAGGCCGTTGGCGAGCCGCAGCCCGCGAGTGAGCCGCTGCGCGACCGCCGCGGTCGTGCGTCCGTCCGGGCGGGGCAGGTCTGACTCGTCACAGCGCAGGCAGGCGCTACTGCCCGGGTCGACGGAGAAGTAGATGAGCTGGGTGCGAGTCATCCCGCCGGCGACCAGCGGGACGCCCGCGCGCAGCGCCGCCTCGTTCACCCACAGGTTCGCGTCGGGCGCGCCGTCGAGGCCGCCGGCGATCACGTGAACGTCCCCGGTCAGGTCCTTGAGGTCGTCCGGGCCCGAGATCCACCGGTCCACGGAGCGGACCTCGATGCCCGGGTCGTACTCGCGCACCCATTCGGCGGCGCGTTCCACCTTCGACCGGCCGATGTCGGCGTGCCGGTAGAGGAACTGGCGGGCGAAGTTGCGCGGAGCGATGTCGTCGCGATCCACCAGCGTCAGCGCGCCGACGCCGAGCCCGGCCAGGCACTGCACCAGGGACGAGCCGCCGCCGCCCGCGCCGAGCACGAGAACGTGCGAGTCGCGCAGCCGCCGGACGAACTCCGCTCGCGACCTGTCCAGCCGGGCGAAGGCCCCGAAGAACGTCAGATTGGAGAAGTGCCGCTCATCGGCGTCCGGGTCGCCCAGCAGGCGCTCGGCGGCGTCCTCGACCAGGCCGAGGGAGTCGAGCCCGGCGAGCCCGGCGCGGACGTCGTCCCCCGTGACGGCGACGCCCCGCGCGGTCAGCGCCGCACTCAACTCCTCCGCGGTGGCCGGCCCGCGGGCCAGTTCGTCGAGGAGCGCCGCGATCCGGCCGTCCGGATCAGCCAGCGTGTACGCCTCGCGCGGGTCGTGGACCACCACCAGTTCGTCGCCGAGGGATTCCCACGCGCACTCCTTCAACATCACCTGCATCGCTCATCCGCATCGCTCGTCGGGACGGAGTCGGTCGGGAGGCGGCCGCACCGCCTCCCGACCAGCTGAGAGGCGGTGCCTCAGGTCACGAACTGGGTCGCTTTGACGGCCTCGACCTTGCGAACCTCGATCTTCACCTCGTCCACCTCCTTCCGATGCTTCGATGTTTCGATCAACTTCCTCTCTTGGCCCACAGAAACCGCATATGGTCGCCATACAAGGACCGACCGCTGACCGTGCCGGGGAGACGAGGGTGGACTTCGCGATCCTCGGACCGGTCCAGGTCGCCGACGCGGGGCGGCCCATCCGGCTGGCCGCCAAGGCGCGCGCGCTGCTCGGCGTCTTCCTGCTCCACCCGAACACCGTCCTGACCAGAGACCGGCTGATCGCCTCGGTGTGGGACGACCCGCCGCGATCCGCCCTGCCGAACCTGCAGACGTACCTGACCGCGCTGCGCCGCGCCGCGATCGACGTCGAGACCGTGCCACACGGCTACCGCCTGAGCCTCGGCCCCGACCGGCTCGACGTGCTCGCCTTCGAGGAGGCCGTACGGGAGGCCCGGCTGGAGGCGGCGCGCGGAGAGCCCGCCACGGCGAACCGGCTGTTCGCGCAGGCGCTGGCGCTGTAGCGCGGCCGGCCCGCTGAGGACGTGACCCTGGCCGCGACGGTGCAGGCGCGCATCGCCGAGCTGGAGGAACGCCGGGAGAGCGCCCGGCTCGGCTGGATCGACGTGCGGCTGCGGCTCGGCCTGTACGACGAGCTCGTCGGCGAGCTGACCTCGTTGGTGGAGGCCACGCCGCTCAACGAACGCCTGTGGCACCGGCTCATGCTGGCGCTGCACCGGGCGGGCAGGCGCGCCGAGGCGCTGGAGGCGTACCAGCGGGCCCGCTCGGTTCTCGTCGCCGAGCTGGCCGTGGAACCCAGCCAGGAGTTACGTGACCTGCACGCGGCGGTCCTCGACGACGCTCCCGTCCCCGCCCCCGCGCTGGAGGCGGCCCGGGAGCCCGCGTGGACGGGGATCTGCCTGCTCCCCGCCGACATCGCCGACTTCGTCGGCCGCGAGACCGAGACCCGCGACCTGGTCGCCGCGCTGGACGGCGGCAGGGCGGCGCCGGCCATCGTGACGGTGTCGGGGCCGCCCGGCGTCGGCAAGAGCACGCTGGCGGTGCATGTCGCGCACCTGGTACGGGAGCGGTATCCCGACGGTCAGCTGTTCGTCCGGCTGCACGACGCGTCGGCGTCGCCCCGCGACCCGTCCGACCTGCTCGCGGAGCTGTTGCGGGCGCTCGGCGTCGACTCCGCCGGCGTGCCCTCCTCCACAGAGGAGCGGGCGGCGATGTACCGGGCCAGGATCGCCGACCGCGCGGTGCTCGTGCTGCTGGACGACGCGGCCGGCGAGGCCCAGGTACAGCCGCTGATCCCGGGCACGCCCAGATCGGCGGTCCTCCTCACCTCCCGTGGCCCGCTGTCCGCGATGCCCGGCGCGATCACGTACGCCTTGGACGTGCCACCGCCCGCCGATGCCCACGACCTGCTCGCGGGCGTGGCCGGGGCGAGCCGCGTGGCGAGTGACCCGGAGTCGGCGGAGGCGATCCTGCGTGCCTGCGGGCGGCTGCCGCTCGCCCTGCGCATCGCCGGGGCGCGGCTGGTCGCCCGCCCGGCCTGGCCGCTGGCCGAGCTGGCGCGCCGGCTCGCCGACGCCTCGGCGCTGAACGAGCTGCACGCGGGCCACCTGGATGTCCGCGCCACCTTCGAGGCGAGCTACGCGACGCTGTCGGCACCCGCGCGGCGCGCGTTCCGGCTGCTCGGGTCGGTGGCCGCCGACGGCGTGGCGGCCTGGATGGTGGCCGCGCTGGCGGGTGCGACCGCGTACGACGTGGACGGCTCCCTGGAGGAGCTGGCCGTCGCCGGGCTGATCACCGCCGGCGAGGCCGACGCCGCGGCCCGGCCCCGCTACCGCATGCACGACCTGCTGCGCGGCTTCGCCGCCGAGCTGTTCATCGCCGAGGAGAGCAGAGAATGCCGGACGGCGGCGCTGCGCCGGGTCGCCACCGAGGCCCGCGCCCGTGCCGCCGACGCCGCACGCGAGCTGCCCCTCGCCTTCGCCCCGCCGCCGCCCGGCGTCACGGCCCGGACGCCGCCCTGCCCGGAGGGCGGCGCCTGGCTGGCGGCGGAGCGCGGCGTGCTCGTCGCCGTGGCCGAGACCGCCGCCCACTGCGGGCTGGTCCGGGAGGCGACCGAGCTCGCTTACGCGCTGGCGCCGTTCCTGGTCGTGCGCGGCTTCCACGACGACGCCGTCCGCATGCTGGGGACGGCCGCCGGCGCCGCCGCCGCGGCGGGCGACACCGTCGCCGAGACGCGGTTGCGGTTGGTACGCGCCGACGCCGAAGTGGATCGCAGACGCGCCAGCGCGGTCGCGGACGAGTTCCGCCACCTGCTCAGCCGCTGCTCACAGGCTGGGGACCGGCACGCCGCGGCGTACGCGCTGCTCGGGGTCGCCGCCACCCTGGAGGCCGACCTGGTCTCCGCGCTCGCCGCCGCCACCCTGGCCGCTGAGCGGTTCCACGCGCTGGGCGACGGGCACGGCCTGCTGAGCGCATGGACCGAGATCGCCGGGGTCCAGTTCTACCTGGGCCGCTACAACGCCGCCGGGACGACCTGCCGCCGAGCCCTCGCCCACCTCGAGGACGACAGCGCCGGCTCCAGCGCCATCCACCGGGCCCGTTTCCTGCGCGCCCTCGGCATCGCCTGCTACGAGACGGGGCGCGTCGAGGAGGCGATCGGCCACTACCGGGCCAGCCTCGACCTCTGCCGCGAGTTGCGATGGAGCAGCGGCGAACGACTGGCGCTGCACCGGCAGGCCCAGGCCGAGGCCGCGCTGGGTCGCCACGACACCGCCACCGGCATGCTCGCCCACTGCGCGGAGATGTTCGTGAACGCCGGAGACACGCGAGGGCAGGCGCTGATCGCCTACACGCTGGGCGAGATCAGCCGGTGGCGGGGGGACGAACGGGCGGCGCTGGCCCACTTCACCACCTGCCTCGACCGGCTCGATCCGCTCAACGAACACGTCTGGTCCGCTCGCGCCCGCGAGCAGATCGCCCGCTCCCGGGCCGCCCTCGGCTGACTGACCGCTGTCGCCCCCTTGATGGCCCGCCGATCGCCCTGGCTCCCTTCACGAGATCACCAGATCGGCTTCATGCGGTACGGCGTTGCGCGTCTGCGCGGAGCCCAGAATGATGTGTCACCACACGGACGAAGGCGGCATGGTGGACTTCACGGTCAGATACGAGCCCACTCCTGACGAAGTGGCGCGAGCGCTCGGACAGGGCGTGAGGCTGCAACTCAAGGTCGCCTATCTGGCATTGCCCTCGATCCTGATCGTGTCAGGGCTTGCCTGCATCCTGGTCGGCGCCACCTACATGGGCGTCGGCATGCTCGTCGGAGCAGGCGTCTTTCCGCTCGCGTTGAACTGGTCGATCCGACGCACCGGCAAGCGGCAGCTCATCCACCTCTGCGTGTCGACCACGCTTCGAGTGACCGACGATGGGTACGAGTGCCGAACCGACCAGTCCACCACCACGGTGAAATGGTCGCTGTTCGGACGGATCGTGACCGGCACCGAGTTTTGGCTGTTCTTCGCAGGTAGGCAGTTCATGGGCTTCCTTCCCAGGCGCGCCTTCAGCAGCGAGCAACAAGCCGAGCTCGATGACCTTCTGGCTTCTCGGCAGAACTCAGGGATTGCCTGACCGTGCAACGCCTCGAGCATTGACCTCTGCCTGACGAAAAAGTCAGTCGCGGCGGATACCGTCACCCACTATGAATACGGCGTACGCATGGTCTGATGTCTTCCCGGCGGAGGAGCCAGTGGCCGAAGGTCCTGACCATCCGCCGTTGGGGCCGGACCATGGTGTTCACCCCCGGCCAGCGAGGCAGAGGTCGGTCAGCTCGAAGAGCGGTTGGGTGTGAGCCTGCCGCCGAGCTATCGGCAGTTCCTGCTGTACTCCAACGGCTGGGGCGTCGAGGAGTGCTCCCTACTGCCGGTCGCGGAAGTCGGCTGGCTCCGCGACGCCGAGCCCTCAACGGTCGAAGCCTGGTCATCGCCCGGCGACGAAAAGCGTCGGCACGTACCCGACGACCTTTACTTCGTCTACGGAAAGGAGCAGAACCGCCACGCCATCAGAGTGGAATATCTGCCTGACACCCTTCTGGTCGGGCTCTGGGATGGAAGACTTCTTCTCAACCCCCACGTCGTGACGGCTGATGGCGAGTGGGAGGCCTGGCTTCTCGCGGCCTGGATGGCCGGCGCCCAACGTCGAAGGTCCTTCTGGGACCTGATGAAAGACCTTTGAGCCCTGCGGCAGCAAAGGACGCAGGCCTCTTTCTTATCAGCAGCCAACGTTGCTGTCATGGCTCCAACGGCGGCAAACGATGAAGCTCACGATAGATGCGTCTGGCTTCGGTCAAGCTTTGAGAGCCATTGGGACCGCCGCGCACTACGTCCGCATCATGGTCGTCTTGGCCGTCATCTTCCCAGTCGCACTCTTTACAGAACCCAAAGTAGCCACGCATAAGCAACGTCGGGAGAAAGCAGCATGGGCACGTGTGCTCGCCTTGCGGCAGAGAGAACAGGGCGCGAGGTCCGCCGGCATCAACCAAGCCCAAGATCCACTCTTTTCGCTTCCTGATCTCATCAAGAGTGGGATGGTCGGCGGGAGGCACGGGCCCATTATGGCCCACGCCGGCCTCGCCACTCGACCTTTCGATGCCAGGCGAAAGACCGTCCCAAGGAATGGCTTCAACCGTCGTAGTCCTCGAACTCCCACCCTCCGATCCGGCCGATCTTCTCTGCGAGTTCGCTCCACGTCGGAGCCTCCAGCACTGCTATCCGGTCGCTCAGCCACCTGGTCACCTCGGCGGGACGCAACTCGGGCACGAAGAGCCAGTGGCGGCCGAGGAGGAAGGGTTGATGGTGCAGCTGATCGGCTAGTACGGCAGCCGCCATTTGCTGTGTGAGCTGGGACGACGTGGTGCCGGGCCGGCGTGAGTTTCTGGCGGAATCC